>JAFODS010000029.1 GCA_017380575.1 Clostridia bacterium
GGCATCAACGCTGCTATGAAGGCTGCTGCTAACGATTCATTCGGTTACAACGAGGAGCAGATCGTTTCTTCAGACGTTATCGGTATGCGTTACGGCTCACTCTTCGATGCAACACAGACAATGGTTGCAAAGATCGATGACGACACATATCAGGTTCAGGTTGTTTCATGGTATGACAACGAGAACTCATACACAAGCCAGATGGTTCGTACAATCAAGTACTTCGCAGAGCTTGCATAAGTTTAATTCAACATTTAAGCACGGGTTTTTGCCCGTGCTTTTTTCTTTTGTGGGATATAGTTGACTTTATTCGTCGAAAATTGTAAAATAGAGTAAATATAGCGAGGTGATCCGATGAAAACTAAACTTACAGTAAGAGTTCTTGCTGCTGTCATGGGCGTGATTTTGATTTTGTCCTCTTTTGCAGCATGTTCAAAGGAGAAAGAAAAAGCTCCTGTTGTAACGGACGAGAGTAATAATTACACTCCCGAATGGACGGTTGAACCGACGATATCAGCTCAGCTTATTCAGCCGCTTGTCTGTCCTATATATAATGAGAATACGAATCATTATGATATAAGCTACGCGGACTGTTTTAAGATAATGGTTGACGGAAAGCTCGGTCTTATCGATTTTAAAGGTAAGTTCCTTGTAGAGCCGAAATATGACGATATTTTCGCTATCCGCGACGGTGACGATTATCTTGCAATTATTGAGGATGAAGATTCCGTAAAGCAGACTTATATCCACAGCGACACATTTAAAACAGTTTCTGCTTATAAGCAGTATAATACAAAAAAGTATGAGTATTATTGGAATGGTAACTCGCCGTTGTTTGTATGCAATCAGAGCGGAAAAATAACAGAAGAAACATTCGCTCCGTTGTTGCCTGAAGCTGTCAAAGGCGTTAAAAAGCAGGGCGGTGCATTTGAGGCTACAGGTAAGTACGGTCTGTTTGTAAATCAGGTAAACCTTACAGGTATGATTTATACGGGTGCAGGCTATTACTGTGACGGACTTATTGCTTTTGAGTCAAACAACAAGTGGGGCTATCTTGACTCTAACGGACGTACAATTATTCCGTTTGAATATGATGCGGTCTGGGGTTACAGTGCAATGGGCGGTAAGGATACTCCTTACGAGAGCTTTGAGGATTGTGTAACCGTTACAAAGAACAAAAAGTTCGGTGTTCTTTCTTCAACGGGCGATGTTCTTGTTCCGCTTATGTTTGATAATGCAACACCTGTTGTAGACGGTAAAGCTTTTGTGAAAACCCAGGGCAAATGGGGTGTGCTTAAGGTATATGAAACTGACGGCTTTGTTACACCGGGCAACACAGATTCCAATACAGAAGCATCGTCGACGACAACTACTACCACAACCACAAGCTCTTCAACCTCAACAAGCACATCAACTTCTGAATCAACAACTGAACCTTCAACTTCAAAAACAAGTGAATCAACTTCCGAGTCAATAACAAGCACAACAAAAATTGTGTACACAAGCGGTAACTATAAGGTTGCGGTTGATGCTCTTAATCTCAGAAAAGGTCCGGGTGCTGACAATGAACTTGTATATACAGTTTACAAAGATGATGTTATTTATGTAAGCAAAGTTGAGAATGGCTGGGGTAAGATTACAATCAGAAAAGATTCGGAAAATGTAATTGAAGGTTGGTTAAATCTTAAATATACAGAAAAATATTAAATAGTAAACTATCAAAGAGGAAACTATGCAACAAAGACTTGATAAACTTATATCCTCACAGGGAAGTTATACCCGCAAACAGGCACAACAGCTTATAAAAGACGGTCTTGTCAAGGTTGACGGTATAACGGTACGCGACAGAGGTTTTCATATTGACCCTGAGGTTAACTCGGTAATCCTTGACGGAAAAGAGTTTGCTGTTGAAAAGTTTGTTTATCTTATGCTCAATAAGCCGAAGGGTGTTGTCAGTGCAACAAACGACAGGAGTCAGAAAACGGTTGTTGACCTTGTACCTGATGAGCTTAAAAAGAGAAATCTTTTTCCTGCGGGCAGACTTGATATGACAACGACGGGCTTTGTTCTTATCACGGATGACGGTGATTTTGCCCACAGAATACTTTCACCGAAAAACCATATTGAGAAAACCTACGAGGCTCGTCTGGCTGAGAGCGTTACCGAAGAACAGCTCAGAATGGTAGCTGACGGTATTGTTCTCAAGGACGGAACAGAGTGTCTGCCGGCAAAGTTTAAGATTCTTGAGGGTGGCGACAATCCGCTTGTTGAAATCAAAATCTGCGAGGGTAAATACCACCAGATTAAACGGATGTTTGCAGCTGCAGGTAACGGAGTTATAGAACTTAAACGCACAAAAATGGGTAATCTCAGCCTTGATGAAAATTTAGCAGAAGGTGAGTGCAGAAGGCTTAATGAAGCCGAGGTTGCACTTATTGCAGAGGCTTGAAACGAACTATATTTTCTGAAATAATTCGTGTTTGTGAATGTTTCTGATGATAATGCATATTATAAAACAAGCAAATTTCGGATATGAATAAATGTCTTGACTTTTTGGATGTTATCCATTATAATGTTGACATTGCTGTGCATTGGTAGAAATTTGTGTTTTTACCATAATACAAGCATTGAAAGGATGAAAATTATGGCACAGGAAATCTTGTTGACTGCGGAAGCTTATAAGAAAAAATTTGATGAGCTTGAGCAGCTTAAAACCACCGGCAGAGATGAGATTGCCGAAAGAATTAAGGAAGCAAGATCCTTTGGCGATTTATCAGAAAACAGTGAATACGATGAAGCTCTTAACGATCAGGCAAAGATGGAAGCTAAGATAAGTCAGCTTGAAAACGAGCTTAAAAAAGCCAAGATTCTTGACGAAAGCTCAATTACAACCGATGCTATCCATGTTGGCTCAAAGGTTAAAATCCGCGATATCGATTTTGACGAAATTGAGGAGTATAAGATTCTTGGTGAATCTCAGGCTAATCCCGATGAAGGAATTATTTCTGATCAGTCAGCAGTAGGCAAGGCTTTGCTCGAAAAGAAAGTGGGAGACATCGTGAAGGTGACATTGCCTAACGGTAATATCATTTCCTTCGAAGTTCTCGAAATTTCTAAATAATACATTCCGGGCGAAGACGGTGGTCTTACGCCCGTTTTGTACTTTTTTAAAACTTGAATCCATAAGCGTTTTTATTGATAGGAGAATAAAAAATGGCAGAAATTATAAACGAAACAGTTAACGAAAAGGTTGAAGACACCAACGAATTAAGACAGATAAGAGTTGATAAGCTCAATGCTCTTCAGCAGGCAGGCAAGGATCCGTTCCAGATTACTCTTGCTGACCAGAATTCTTTGAACGCTGAAGTAACAGCTCGCTTTGAACAGCTTGAAAGCGAAGTTGCTCTTCTTCCCGATGAAGAAAAACCTGAAATGGTTAAGGTTGAAAATGTATGCATCTGCGGCCGTATTATGACCTGGAGAGATATGGGTAAGGCTAACTTTATCGATGTTACAGACCGTTCAGGCAGAATGCAGGTTTACGTTCGTATGAATGATATCGGCGAGGAAGCTTTTGCTGAGTTTAAAAAATGGGATATCGGCGACATCGTAGAAGTTAAGGGCTATGTTTTCCGCACACGCAGAGGACAGATTTCAGTTCACGCTGAGGAAATCAGACTTCTTACAAAGTCACTTCTTCCTCTTCCTGAAAAGTTCCACGGTCTTACAAATACAGACACAAGATACCGTCAGCGTTATCTTGACCTTATTGTTAACCCTGAAGTTAAGGATACATTCTTCAAGCGTTCTGCAATTCTTCGTGCAATCCGTGAATATCTTGACGGTGAAAACTTCATCGAGGTTGAAACTCCGATTCTCGTAAGCAATGCAGGCGGTGCAGCAGCAAGACCGTTCCTTACACATCACAATGCTCTTAACGAGGATTTCAAGCTTCGTATTTCACTTGAGCTTTACCTCAAGCGTCTTATCGTAGGCGGTATGGAAAGAGTTTACGAGATCGGCAGAGTTTTCCGTAACGAAGGCTGTGACACAAGACACAATCCCGAGTTTACACTTATGGAGCTCTATCAGGCATATACTGACTATAACGGTATGATGGACCTTACAGAGAATCTTTACCGTTATGTTGCTCAGAAGGTTCTCGGCACAACAAAGGTTGTTTACAACGGTATCGAGATGGATCTCGGTAAGCCTTTCGAGCGTATTACAATGGTTGACGCTGTTAAGAAGTATGCAGGCGTTGACTGGAACGAAGTTGAAACACTTGATGATGCACGTGCGCTTGCGGACAAGCATCATATTGAATACGAAAAGCGTCACGGTAAGGGTGATATTCTTGCTCTCTTCTTTGAAGAGTATGCGGAGGATCATCTTATTCAGCCGACATTTGTTATTGACCATCCGATCGAAATTTCTCCGCTTACAAAGAAAAAGCCGAGCGATCCCAACTATGTTGAGCGTTTTGAATTCTTTATGAACGGCTGGGAAATGGCAAATGCTTACTCTGAGCTTAACGATCCTATCGATCAGAGAGAACGTTTCAAGGCTCAGGAAGCTCTTCTTGCACAGGGCGATGACGAAGCAAACACAACAGACGAGGATTTCCTCACTGCTCTTGAGTACGGTATGCCTCCGACAGGCGGTATCGGTTTCGGTATTGACAGAATGTGTATGCTTCTTACAGATTCTTCAGCTATCAGGGATGTGCTTCTCTTCCCGACAATGAAGACTCTTGACTGATTATGATTTCAGTTGTTCTTGCCGCTTATAAAGGCGAAAAATATATCGCAGAGCAGGTCTGTTCAATCCTTTCGCAGCTTGGCGATAGCGACGAGCTGATTGTTTCGGACGATTATCCGCAGGGTGAAACAAGGTCTGCTTTGAACGGTATTATCGAAAATGACTCCCGTGTACGTTATATTCACGGCAGAAGTCTCGGATTAATTAAAAATTTTGAACACGCTATAAATAACGCAAAAGGTGACTTTATTTTTCTTTCTGACCAGGACGATGTATGGCTTGAAGGAAAGGTTGAAGCCGTTATGAATGAATTTGAAAATGGTGCCGACGTTGTGTTGCATGATGCACTTATAACTGACGGCGAGCTCAATCCTACAGGAGAAAGGGCGTTTGCTCTTAATTCAGCAGGGAAGGGTATTTTCAAAAACATTCTTAAAAATTCTTATCAGGGAAGCTGTATGGCATTCAGAAAAGAAATGAAAGAGTATATCCTTCCTTTCCCTGATAAAATTCCGATGCACGACCAGTGGATAGGTCTCAGAGGAGAAAAATACGGTAATGTTCACCTTATAGACCACCCGTATATTCTTTACAGAAGACATTCTGAAAATGTTTCCGGAGGCGGAAGCTCATTGTTGCAGAAAATCAAGTGGAGAATTGATATTATCGGGTGCATGTTAAGAAAGTAGGGTTTCTTATGGGATGTATGGTTTCGGGCAGTGTTGTTACTTATAACAATATGTCAACCATAGATGCAACTTTGAAAACTCTTTTTGAGTTTACAAAGGATATTGATTTTAAACTGTACGTTGTCGATAACAATTCGACAGACGGAACTGTTGAACATATAAAAACAAATTATCCTCAGGTTGAAATGATTGCACTGGACAAGAATGTAGGCTTCGGTGCAGGTCATAATGAGGCAATCAAGGTTATTGATTCGGACTATCATGCCGTAATCAATCCTGATATTATTCTTATTGAAAATTCAATCAAAAAGATGGTTGAATATCTTGAGAGTAATAAAGATATCGGACTTCTTTCTCCGAAGATTTGCTTTCCGAATGGTAAAGAGCAGATTTTAGGTAAAAAGGTTCCGCATTTAAAATATATCTTTGCAAGCAGACTGCGTGGCGAGGAACCGGGAAAGCTCCTCAAAGAATATGCAATGCTTGACCACGATCTTACAAAACCGACAGAAATTGAAAATGCAACAGGCTGTTTTATGATGTTCAGAACATCTGTGCTTAAGAAAATCGGCGGTTTTGATGAACGTTATTTTATGTATTTTGAGGATGCCGATATTACCCGCGAAGCAAAAAAGCTTTCGCGAGTAGTTTACTATCCGGATGCTGTCGTTTCACACGTCTGGAACAGAGACAGTAAGCATAATTACAAACTTCTGGCTATTCACATTCACTCAATGCTTAAGTATTATTTGAAGTGGAAAACGATCTGAGGTGAGCGATATGAATGAAAAAACGGCAAAAGCTAAAAAAATTCCGATGAAGAACTATCTTAAAAATGCATATAAGTACAGATATCTTGTGCAGGAAATCGTCAGAAAGAACATAAAACTGCAGTACAGAAACTCTTTCCTTGGTATGTTCTGGACCTTCCTTCAGCCGCTTTTCACTATGATCGTGCTGGTACTTATATTCAGCAATGTTTTCGGCAGCTCAAGTTCGGGCGTTGTATGCTATCCGGTTTATGTTCTTTGCGGACGTCTTATTTACGAATGCTTCTCTCAGTCGACGAAAAGAGCAATGCGTTCAATCCGTAACAGTGCATCAATAATCAAAAAGGTATATGTGCCGAAATATGTCTATCCGTTATCAAACGTACTTGCTAATTTCGTAACATTCCTTATTTCTCTTACTGTTCTGGTTGTTGTATTTGCATTTTTCTTTATCTTCCAGGGCGATGTTTACCCTGATCTTGTGCTTTCGTGGAGATTCCTTCTGATAATTGTACCGATTGCACTTTTGTTCCTTCTCAGCCTTGGCTGCGGTATGATTCTCAGCGTTCTTAATGTTTTCTTTAAGGATATTGAATATATTTATGAAGTTTTCTGTATGCTTCTGTTTTATATCACTCCTGTTTTCTACAAGGTTAGCAACCTTAACCTTGGCGGAAAAGCATGGTTCGGATATATCCTTAAGCTCAATCCGTTGTATTGGATTGTGGATTTGTTCAGAAGCTGTGTTCTTGTAAACGGCTTTGACTGGAACTGGACAGGATTCGCATATGTTCTTGTTTTTTCAATCGGCTCAATTGTAGTCGGAGGTTACTTCTTCTATAAAAAGCAGGACAAATTTATTCTTCATATCTGATGAGGTGTTAATATGGCAAAACCGGCTGTTGTTGTTGACCACGTCAGCATATTGTTTAATCTTAACAGTGAAAAAATTGATAATATTAAAGAATACTTTATAAAGCTTATAACTAAAAAGCTTCATTATACTGAATTCTGGGCTCTTAAGGATGTTTCATTTACGGTGGAAAAAGGCGAAAGAATCGGTATTCTCGGCTTTAACGGTGCAGGTAAGAGTACACTTCTTAAAACTGTTGCAGGTGTTCTTAAGCCGACTAAGGGCACTGTTTCCGTAAGCGGTGTTATTGCACCATTGCTTGAGCTTGGTGCAGGCTTTGATATGAACTATTCAGGTAAGGAAAACATTTTCCTTTACGGTGCAACGATGGGTTACTCACGTAAATTCATTGAAAGCAAGTATGATGAAATTGTTGAGTTTTCTGAGCTTGGCGACTTTATCAATGTGCCGATCAAGAACTATTCTTCAGGTATGCGTGCGCGTCTCGGCTTCTCGATTGCAACTGCAGTTGAGCCCGATGTGCTCATCCTTGATGAAGTTCTTTCTGTCGGTGATGCTAAGTTCCGTAAAAAGAGCGAGGAGAAGGTCAGGTCAATGTTTGACAAGGGTGTGACCGTGCTTTTCGTTTCTCACAGTACAGATCAGGTAAGACGTCTTTGTAACAAAGCTATCATCCTCAAAAAAGGTGAGATTATCGCTTCAGGCGATGTAAATGAAGTTTGTGCAAAGTACGACGAACTTGTTAATAAAAAGTAATTTATGAAAGCTCCGGTTCTGATATTCTGGTCAAAACGGAGCTTTTATTTCGGACGTGTTAATATGAAAAATCTTTTTTACGGCATATATGCTTTTATGTTTAATATCTTTTGTTTCTTGCCGATGAAAAAGAACAAGGTTTCTTTTTTGTCTCCGCATAACGAAAGTTTTAACGACAGCCTTGGTGCTGTGCTTAATGAAGTCATAATGCGTGATGAATTCAGAATATGCAAGATTTCGTGCAAGGATCTTCAGATTGATAAATCTTCGGTAAGAAGTCTTATTATAAGCGCTCTTAAGGCTGTACGATTCTTTACGGTCAAAGCCTATCATCTTGCAACTTCACACTTTGTCTTTATGAATGACAACTTTATGCCGATGGCTAAGCTTAATTTTAAAAGAGAGACTGTAATAACTCAGCTCTGGCATGCGGAAGGTGCGTTCAAACGTTTTGGTATGCATATTGAACAGCCTGAAGAAATCCGCAATCTTGAAATTCAGGGTAACAACAAGCTTTCATATGTTGTATGTTCTTCTCAGGGAGTTGCCGATATTTACTCGGAGGCCTTCGGTGTTCCACGCTACAAGGTGCTCCCGCTCGGTGCCCCGAGAATTGATGATTTTTTTAAAAAAGTGAACATTGAAAGACTCCGTTCTGATTTTGACAAGGAGTTTCCTGAGTGCAAAGGAAAGAAGCTTGTGCTGTATGCACCGACATTCCGTGACGACAGAGAGGATGACAAACATCTTCTTGACACGTTGGATATCTCTGCATTCAACGAACGCTTCGGCGACGAATACCGTTTGCTTGTAAGACTTCATCCACAGGTCAGAACAGGGGAGGCGGACCTTTCAGGTGCAACCGACGTTGGTGATTATAAGAAGCTTAATAATCTTATTCGACTTGCTGATGTGATGATAACGGATTATTCGTCAATCTGCATGGATTTTGCTTTTCTTGAGAAGCCGATTTATTTCTACGCTTTTGACCTTGAAAAGTATGTGTCTGACAGGTCATTTTATGAGGATTACGAGTCTTATGTTCCGGGACCTGTTGCAAGGGATTTCCAGACTTTGCTTAATCTTCTTAACAATAATGTTGCTCAGTCTTATCAGCGAAGAATGTATGATTTTAAATTCTATAATTTCGGAGAACAGGACGGCAATGCCTCAAAAAGGGTAGTTGACAGAATTATTTACGACAAAGAATAAAGAAGATGCTATGACATCTTCTTTTCTTTTTGTTTATAAAATCTGTTTATCAGAATGAATTAATTGAATGTTGTTATAATACTATTAGTGTGCCTGCTTTCTTAATGTATATGCTGTCAATATATTGTGTTTATTGATTTATTATAAGTTTTTTTGTACAATATGCTGAATTTTTAGCAAAAAAATATACCTCTGTAGCTATTTATACGATATACGGTTGTTGATTGATATATGATATACAATATATTGTGCTTTCGGTGTGTAAAATTATATTTCTTACAAAACAAAAAATATGTTGCACTTGAGGATGAAAAATGGTATAATTTCAAAGGTGTAATTTAACCTGGTGTTTTCAGGTAAAAGTGTAAATTTCTTTATTGTTTATATATCAGAGTTTATCAGAATTGGGAGTGTACTTAATGGATAAGATTTTCATTAATGGCGGAAATCCTCTCCGTGGCGAAGTCACGATAAGCGGTGCAAAAAATGCCGCTGTCGCTATTCTTCCTGCAATCATTCTCGCACAGGATGTGTGCCGAGTTGAAAATATTCCTGCAATCAGCGATGTTGATATGATGATAAGAATTCTTCATCAGCTTGGTGCAAAAACAAAAAAGATTGACGACACTACTTATGAGATTGATTCTTCAACAATCAACTCTTATGTTGTAACTCACGATATGACAAAGCATCTCAGAGCGTCTTACTACCTTATCGGTGCACTTCTTGCAAGGTTTGGCAGAGCAAAGGTTGCAATGCCCGGCGGATGCAACTTTGGCGTAAGACCTATTGACCAGCATATCAAGGGCTTCCAGCTTCTCGGTTCTGAAGTAAGCTTCAAAGAAAATGCTATGATTGATGTTGAAGCTCCCGAGCTTACAGGCGGACTTGTTTACTTTGATGTTGTTTCTGTTGGTGCTACAATCAACCTTATGCTTGCTGCAGTTAAGGCTAAGGGTCTTACAATTATCGAAAACGCTGCAAAAGAACCGCATATTGTTGACCTTGCAAACTTCCTTAACTCAATGGGTGCTGACGTAAGAGGTGCAGGTACTGATGTTATCAAAATCCGTGGCGTTGAGCAGATGCACGGATGCACATATTCAATTATTCCTGACCAGATTGAAGCAGGTACATTTATGGTTGCAGCTGTTGCAACAAAAGGCGAGGTTCTTATCAAGAATGTTATTCCGAAGCATCTTGAATCAATTACTGCAAAGCTTCTTCAGAGCGGTGCAACAGTTGAAGAATATGACGATTCGGTTTTTGTCAAAGGTAACGGACGTCCGGGCAAGTGCAATGTAAAGACAATGCCTCATCCCGGTTTCCCGACGGATATGCAGCCGCAGATTGCAACAATGCTTGCAATTGCCGACGGTACAAGCATTGTTTCTGAAGGTGTATGGGACAGCAGATTCCAGTATGTTGAACAGCTTTCAAGAATGGGTGCAAATATTTCCGTTAACGGTAAGGCTGCAACAATTGAGGGTGTCGAAACTCTTAACGGTTCTCCTGTTAAGGCTGATGACCTTCGTGCAGGTGCTGCAATGCTTATCGCAGGTCTTGTTGCAAAGGGTACAACATCTATCGAAAATATCGTTTATATCGATCGTGGTTATGATAATGTTGTCGGAAAATTCCAGTCACTCGGAGCTGATATCTGGCGTGTAAATGATGTAGATTCGCCGAAAGCTCTTGACGATTCTGAGGCAGTATAAAATTTACTGAGGTGCAAAATGGCGCGTTTTTCTTCACTTTTTTCATCCAGCAGCGGAAACTGTTCTTACATCGGTTCCGCGAAGGGCGGAATACTTATTGATGCGGGAGCAAGCGCCAAACAAATCAATCTGAAACTTGATTGCATTGGTGTCAACCCCGTTGACATCGGTGCAATTTTTGTTACTCACGAACATTCAGATCATGTACGCGGTTTGCGTGTTTTTGCTTCCAAACATAAAATTCCTGTTTATGCAACTCAGGGTACGGTTGATGCTCTGATCAGCTCAGGAGTAGCGAACGGTAGCTTTGAAATCAATCCTGTCGACTGTGAGGGTATTGAGGTTAACGGACAGTTTATTGTTCCGTTCAGGACATCTCACGACTCTGCACAGAGTTGCGGTTTTGTTGTTTCAACTACAGATGACCGTAAGATTGCAGTTGCAACAGATACAGGTTATGTAACGGAAGAAACAAAGGCAGCTGTTAAAGGCTGCGACCTTATTCTTGCTGAGTCAAATCACGATATAGGTATGGTCAGAAACGGTATTTATCCTTACATGCTTAAAAGGCGTATCCTTTCCGATGTCGGACATTTATCCAATATCGATTGTAGTAATTTTGTTACTGATCTTGTTAAAAACGGTACGACCAGGATTGTTCTCGGTCATCTCAGTAAAGAGAATAATATACCTGAATTGGCTTTTCAGACTTCAAAATCTGCTCTTGACTGTGCAGGGGCTGTACAGTTCAGGGATTACATATTATCGGTCGCAGGTGACAGCGAAATAGAAACGGTGGTGTTGTAATGCAGACGGTTACAATAATCTGTGAAGGCAAGCTGAAGGAAAAGTATCTTCGTGATGCTTGCGCTGAATACTCAAAAAGATTATCGGCATATTGTAAGCTTAACGTTATTGAACTTAATCCACACAGAATTTCTGAAAATCCCTCTGCAGGGGAAATTGATGCGGTACTTGAAGCTGAGGCAAAAGAAATTCTTTCAAAAATTCCCAATACGGCAAAGGTTTATGCAATGTGCATTGAAGGTAAACAGATGCCGTCGGAAAAGCTTGCCAAGGAGATTTCATCCTGTGCAGTTCAGGGCTTTAACAACATTGTTTTTATAATCGGCGGTTCGCACGGACTCAGCGATTCTGTTAAAAAAAGAGCGGATTTCAAGCTTTCAATGTCTGAAATGACCTTCCCGCATCAGCTTGCAAGGGTTATGCTTCTTGAACAGATTTACAGAGCATATCAGATTGCAAACGGCGGAAAATATCATAAATAAAATGCTTGTACATCGTTTATGATGTACAAGCATTTTTTAGTTACTGTAATTTGTTTTAAGCTTATCTCCGAACATATTCGTATAGAATTCATTGATATAGCTGAAGGTGAATGAAGTGCTTTCAACACCGTGTTGAGAGGCAAGCTCCTCGTTATATTCAGCCAAAGGAATGATTCTGACGTTTTTAAATCCGCTGTTATAATGGGTTAATGTAGGGATAAGATGTACAGATGATACTGCTGTTTTACCTGTTGAAAAGTCTTTCTCAAAAGTAATATCAGCAATTCCTGCAAGCATATTGTTTTTCTTATTCTGGCAGGAGATTATATTGCCGAGCGACCATATAACAAGTGCATCTTCACCGTCACCGTTGGGCATAAATTCAATCGGCTGAAGTACGTGAGGTCCAGTTCCGATAATTACATCAGCACCAAATTCAAGGAGCTTCGCGGTGATTTCCTTCTGTGATTTGTCGGGAGTTGTTATGTCCTCAGTCTGCCAATGCATTGAAACACATACAACATCGGAAACAGCTTTGGCATTGTCAATCATCTGCTTCATTGTTGCATAAATTTCTTCCTGCGAATACCTTGTATCAGTAAGATATACAAGCCCAAGGTCAGAATCCTTAGGCACAACAAGACCGTTAAGGAATTCCGTGAAGCCGACAAACGAGAGCTTGATGCCGTTAACTTCTCTTATCTGAGGTTTAAGCATTTCCTCCCGTGTTTCGTAAAGACCTGTAAGAAGAATGTTTTCCTTTGATTTAAAAAGCTCAATATCGTTAAGAGCACCTGAAACCTTCTTGTCCATTGTATGATTTGTTGACTGGTTGAAAACATCAAAGCCGACATCGATCATTTCGTCAAGTAACTGCTCAGGTGAATTGAAAAGCGGATATGACGACGGTTCGCTTTCAGGGTCAATGATTGTTTCCTGATTAATAAATGCAAGGTCAGATAATGCAATAATATCGCGGATTTCATTGTAGGAATAACTGAAATCATATCCGTTACCGTCAGCTCTTTCATTTGCCTGTTTGTAAATGCTGCGGTGAATAAGGTTGTCACCGGCACACATAAGGCGCGCTGTCTGTTTTCCGTTATTCTGTGCTGAACCGTCAGAATCTTGTTCATCTTTTCCGTCAACAATACTGTTACTGAAAACCGAGCCGTTATTCATCCGTGAATTGTCAATGATTATTATCATTGAGCTGAGCACTATTGCAAGGCAAAGAATGCAGTTCACAACAAGAAATGCAATTTTGCCGGAGGTCCATTTATGAGTGTCCTTCATTTTTTCATCTCCGTTTTTGTTTTCACGTAATTATATCATACAATAAGTT
The DNA here is from genome assembly GCA_017380575.1 of Clostridia bacterium. Taxonomy (GTDB): domain Bacteria; phylum Bacillota; class Clostridia; order Oscillospirales; family Acutalibacteraceae; genus CAG-488. The sequence continues at coordinate 13,415 of JAFODS010000029.1, forward strand.
GCTTTGCAATAATTGTTCTGCTTTGTTTATAGTGAGGATAAACGAAAAATACAGGTAAAATAAGTAAACAGGCGAGGATATGCGGTAAAAAACTAAGTTTGAATTTTACTACTGTAAAAATGTGTCCCTCAAGCAGATTTATACTTTGTTTAATACATTGAACAATCCCGATATCAGGATTTGATACCAGAAGATAATTTGCAAGAAAATAACGCTGAATTATGATAAAACGGAATGTAAATCCGATAACGGACAGTATCAAAGCTCCGATACAAAGCGAAATAAACAGGTATAACTCAATACCTCCGCTGAAAGCTGTTGCAATAATAACAAAAACCACCGCAATAACAGGTATAAAAAATATAATTGTCCAAAAAGTCTTTAATGTGAACAATATAAAATGAAGTCCTGCAGCCTTTAAGGAAAGTGTCGGCTTCATCCAGTACATAAAACGTCTGAAACAGTATTTTTTTCTTTCTGCTCTGCCACTGTATAGAGCTTCTTCTCCCGTTGTTACCGCACAGAAAAACACATAGGCAAGAATACCTGCAGAAATGAAATACAGGCATCTTCCGCCACGAAGAGCCAACAAATAATTACCGGATAAATTGTCGTTGATATAAGCTCCGGTAACTTCTTTAAACAGATAGGTTATCACAGTTATAATAACAGTAATTAAAAGAGCAGAAAAAGGAATCAATATTGATTTAATATATTTATTTTTGTTGTTAGTTAAAGCAGTTTTTTGTATTTCATTAAAAAGCATAATATCACCAAGGGAATGATTGGCCTTTCAGCACAGAAATATTCAAGGCGGCACAGAAAACTGCACCGCCTTGATGTAAATTGTAAATTATTTGTTTGCTGCCTGTGCGATTGCCTGAGCGAGCTGATCGGGACAGGATGTGCTTTTGAAACCGCAGGTAATACCTGAAAGCTTTTCTATAACCTCTTCAACTGTCATTCCGTCTACGAGCTTTGCAATACCTTTAAGGTTACCGTTACAACCGCCGTAAAAGCTTACGTTTGAAACTATATTGTCGTTAATATCAAATGTAATCTGACTTGCACAAGTGCCTCTTGTTCTGTAAGTATATGTCATATTAAAACCTCCTGTTTCTGTTATTTCCTTGAATATCTTAATGTAATTACAAGTGTTTGTCAAGTCATAATATAAAGCAAAGCAAAAATAAGTATTTTGTCGCCGCCGTCTTTTGAAAGCAGAAGAATAAGTGCAAGTATCAGCGAAAAATCGTTACTTTTGTTGCTTGATGAATCGGAAGCGAATATGCTTTTTATACCTTGGTTACGGTTGTAAGTGCTACGCTTATTATTGGCACAGTTATCGGAATTATAATCATTTTTATAAATATGGTTAATATCAGAAATTTCTGCCATTCGCTTCATTTCACGGAGATATTCTGTTGCCTTGTCAAACTCCTGCTGTTGCACTCAATCACACCCTTAAAACTTATCTTTCAGTTCTGCAATCATCGGCATAATCTCAAGTAATTTTAAAATCTGCATTGCTTCATCAGCTTTTTTCTGCCTTTCTCGGCTGAGATTAGGTTTCAACGCTTCAATCAGTCTGCATCTTTTTCCTGAATCTGAATTCATAAGCGACATTATTCGGCCTATATTAGAAATCATATCGGGATTAAAAGATGAAAAGTTATTTGTGCCGAAAATAGGATTTGTATCTTTATGTGAATTATCAGTATTTTTTTCGTTGTTAAAGTCGTTGCCGAAAATTGCCTGTGCTGTTTCTTTCAGCGACTGAATATCGTCGGGTGTAAGAGATGCAATAATATCATTTAAGTTTTCCATCATTTTTACCGTTTATCTTTTCAATAATCTGACGTGCGGCACTTGAATTAAGAATTGCATCAATTTTACTTCTGTCGGCAAGTATTTTATCAAGCTCGGCTTGTTCATTGTTATTAAGGCCTGATCTGATTTTATCTGCTGTCTGTTTCTTCTCGGTATTATCTGCGTTTTTCATAAGATTCATAAAAGCTGATAAATCAAATTGTTTGTTGTTTCTCATTTACAACCACACTCCGATGATATATAATGTATATAGTATATTTAATATATATTAATATTTAGGGGGTTTATGTTTGCGTATTTTGGTTATTTCTGACTCTCACGGTGATCCTTACGCCGTGAAGCAAGCTGTTGATGAACAGCCTACAGCAAAAATTCTTTTTTACCTCGGTGACGGTGAACATGACCTTTCACTGATTGAAGGAAGACAGAATATTTATATTCATAAGGTCAAGGGCAACTGTGATTACGGCAGTACACTCCCGAGTTATGTTGTTGATGAAGTCGACGGTGTAAGGATTTATGCAACACACGGTTATGTTGAAAGAGTAAAATACGGTAAAACTCTTTTAAGGCAGTATGCCGCTGACAATAAAGCCACTATTGCATTATATGGTCATACACACGTTGCTGACACAACTTATGACGACGGAATCTGGCTTGTAAACCCCGGCAGTATAAGAATGGGTGAGTATGCAGTGATTGATATAACACCGAAAGGAATTATGCCTATTCTTTTAAAATTAAAATGACAGTAATAAACCCCCGTATTTCAGCATAGTTTAAAATAGCTGAATTACGGAGGTTAATTTTATGTTTGTATTTTCTGTCAGGGCGAACAAGCCTAAGCTGATTGCTGCACTTTCTGTTTTGCTGGTAGTTCTTGTAATTATATCGTTTTTTATTGACGGTAAAAACAGTCCCGTTACAAAGGGAACGGAAATCAATTCCAAAGCAACAACCGCTGAAGAAAGGATTGCCTTTCTTTCACAGTTCGGATGGAAAATCAACGAAGATCCTGTTGAAGTTACTGAAGTGATAATTCCGTCCGAATTTAACGATACATATTCAAAGTATAATGAAATACAGAAAAACCAGTCAATGGACCTTGAACCCTACAAAGGAAAGAGAGTCAAAAAATGGGTTTATGAAGTAAAGAATTATCCTGGATATGCGGAGGAAAGCGGTTGCATAAGAGCGACACTTCTTGTTTTTGAAGGCATTGTAATCGGTGGGGATATTTCTTCTCTTGAACCCGAAGGATTTATGCAGGGCTTTGATTTACCGGAAGAAACAGCAACGCAGGTTACAACAAAAAGTTAGCGGAGCTTCTGCTTCGGGTTAATCTGAGCAATGATGATTGCTACGAAGATGACAACACAGCCGATATATTCGACAGCCTGAAGCATTTCATGCGGTGGAAGAATGAAAGCGAATAAAACGGCAAAAAACGATTCAAGACAGCAGAGCATAGCTGCAATTGTCGGTTCGGTATATTTCTGCCCTATGATCTGGAAAGTAAAGCCGACACCGCTGCTGAGTACACCTGAATAAAGAATAGGGATTGCAGCAGCCATAATTTTATCGATTGACGGGTTTTCAAAAATAAACATCAGTATGCAAGATATAATACCTGTTATAAAGAACTGACCGCAGGAAAGAACGATTGCGTCAACTTTTTTTGCAAATTTGTCAATGATGATGAAATGGACGGAATAGACTAAAGCACAACCTATTCCGAGAAGCTCACCTTTGCCTATGGTAAAACTCTTTGATGTTCCCATACACAAAAGATACATTCCGATAAGCCCGAGAACAACACCGATCCATACTGTGAACGGAATTTTCTTTTTAAGGAACAGTCCGAGAATCGGAACAAATATCATATATAATGCGGTTAAAAATCCGATTTTGCCTGTTTCGGTGTAGTTGAATGCAAACTGCTGAAAAGAACTTGCAACAAATAAGCACAGACCGATTGGTATTATAGCAAGGATGTTTGATTTAAGGAGGTCTTTTTTCTCTTCTTTGCTGAGTTTTTGCGGATTTTTCTTTTTCTGAATCAGTATAAACGGAAAAAGCACGGCAGAGCCTATAAGCATTCTGATTCCGTTGAATGTAAATCCCTCAACGTGATTCATTCCTTCATTCTGTGCAACAAAGGAAAGACCCCATATCATTGCTGCGATTATGAGCAGAATCGGACCTAAAAGTTTGTTTTTTACAGTCATTTGAAATTTCCTTTCACTTTTGTTAAACGAACGGAATTTATTATAGTGCTGTAAATAAAAAAAGTCAAATATTACTTCAAATAAATTGATTTATTGTAAAATTAGTGATATAATATAAAAGTTATGTGCTCAGAAAACTAAGGAGGTTAAAAATTATGGCTGTTTGTAATGTAATTTCTCACAGAGGAGCAAATAGAGTTACACCCCAGAATACTATTGAAGCGTTTAAGAAGGCTATTCAGTTCAGAGCGGACGGTTTTGAAACTGACGTTCATCTTACAAGTGACGGTGTACCTGTAATATGTCACAACTATACAATAGATAAAACTTCTGACGGTAAGGGAGCAATTGCGAAAAATACTCTTGATTATCTTAAGGGTTTTGACTTCGGTTCATATTTCCATCATACATTCAAAGGTACAGAGATTCCTACACTTGAGGAGTTCCTTAATCTTTCAGAGAAAGCAAATCTTAAAGTGCTTAATATCGAAATTAAAAGTCCTCGCAGTAAGGATTACACAATTGTTGACAAAGTAATTGAAGCTGTCAAGGCTCACAATCTTTTTGATAAGCTTCTTATTTCAAGCTTTGACCCCGATTTGTTGGTTTATATAAAGGACTATGATGAAAACTGCAAAACAGGTTTCCTTTATTCTCCGGACAAGCCGATTACCTATAAGCAGGTGCTTGGCAATGAAATCGGTTTTGCAAAAAGCATCGATGCCGATGCACTTCATCCGCATCAGATGTTTGTTAATCAGGAGCTTGTTGATTCTGCACATGAAAACGGAATTATGGTTAATCCCTGGACAGTAAACAAAGAAAAAGATATCATCAAGCTTGTAAAAATGGGTGTTGACGGTGTTATTACCGATGTTCCCAATATTGCAAAGAGATTGATTGAAGCATTATAAAAATTAAGTGACCTCTTGTGAGGTCACTTTTTTACATAACAATATTTAATATTTCAGGGAATTCATTGATTGTATAGTCGGGTGAATTAACTTTTCCGAAACCGAAAGAAGCAAAGATGAAGGGGAGTCCTGCAAATTTTGCAGCGTCCGCATCGCCCTGGGTGTCGCCGACAAATATTGAGTTTTTAAAACCATTTCTTTCAAGAAGGATTTTCAAATTCTCGCCTTTCGGAAGGCATCTTGCATCAGGGTGCTCTGAGTCGCAGAAGTAATCTTCAAGCTTGTGAAAACGAAGGAAGGTTTCAATGTAGCCGTCCTGACAGTTGCTGACGATATAAAGCTTAAAATGTTTTTTTAGCTCAGCAAGCGTTTCCTCAAGTCCGTCAAAAAGCATTCCGCCTTTTTGTGAAAGTATCTCATCACAGGCAACAATTCCGTCCTCAAAAAACTTCATCTGTGCTTCGGAATCAAGCCCGGGGTAGAGTTTATTCATCAGGTCAATTTTATTAAGTCCGAGTGCACCTGCCATATCTTCCTTTGTGATTCTCGGCAGGTTGTGTTTATCTGCTGTAATAATCCAGGCTTCTGTAATTGCTTCAAGCGGATTCCAGAGTGTACCGTCAAGGTCAAATCCTATGCTGTCATATTTCATAATCTATTCCTCCAAACAAGTATGATAATACAATAAACTTCCCGTTTTGTCAAAAAGTATTCTTGAAATTTTTGTAGAAAGTAATGGATTTGTGTGTTATAATAAATCAAATCTATTTTTCAGGGTGATGAAAATGCAGATTAAAATAAGCGATGAAGTGAAAAATCTTGTTCCGTCGTGTGTTCTGGGCGTTGTAAGATACAAGGCTTTGATCGAAAAGAGCAGTAAAGAACTGACGGAATATTTTGATGGTATAATGGACGGCATCGGTTCAAAATATATCACAAAGGATATTGCAGAAAAGCCTCATATACGCCCGACAAGAGCTGCATACAAGGCTCTCGGCAAGGATCCTCATTCCTACCGAGGTGCTGCTGAGCAGATGCTTCGAAGAGTTATTCTTAAAAAGGGACTTTATCACGTCAACAATGCTGTTGATATAAATAACATAATTTCCGTTACCTCGGGTTATTCAATCGGTTCTTACGATGTTTCTGCAATTGTGGGTGATGCTGTTCTTTGCAGAGCACCTGAGGGAACGCACTATAAAGGAATCGGTAAGGACGACTATGAATATAACGTAGAGTTTCTGCCTGCTTTCTTTGACGATGCAGGCTGTTTCGGTAATCCTTCAAGCGACAGTCAGCGAACAATGCTTAAAAACGGTGTCAGAGAGGTTATATTCGTCTTTTATGCCTTTGACGGTAAAGATGGCCTTGAATACTGGATGAACGAAACAGAGAGGCTTCTCTCGGAATATTGTGCCGATTACGAAACAATTGAAAAGATTATTATAGAATAGGAGAAACACTATGCTTGAATATTTTGATTTTGACCAGAACAACGAAAGAGTCCTTTGTGAAATGGGCGGTAAAAATGCTGAAATGCTTATGACTATAAAAGTTAAGAAGCTGTTTAAAGGAGAAACCTTTGATGTGTTTGACGAGAATAATGAAACAGCTTTTCTTATTCTTAAGGGCAACCTTGATATAAGCTGGAACGGCAGAACGGAAAATATGGTGCGTAAGAATCCGTTTGAGAAAACACCGTACTGTCTTCACGTATGCAAGGGTATCAAAGTAACTGTTACTGCTAATGAAGAGAGCGAGTTTATCGTTCAGCAGACAGATAATGACAGAGAGTTCGAACCTGTTTTCTATAAACCCGAGGATTGTCTTTATCAGCATTTCGGAAAGGATCAGTGGGAAGGTACAGGCTCACGAATCGTTTCAACAATGTTTGACTATGATAATGCACCGTATTCAAATATGGTTATGGGTGAGGTTTTCAATCAGCCGGGCAGATGGTCAAGCTATCCGCCGCACCATCATCCGCATCCCGAAGTATATTACTATCAGTTTGACCCTCAGCAGGGCTTCGGCGCTTGCTTTAACGGTGATGACGTATTCAAGAGTGTTGACGGTTCATTCTGCACAATCGAGGACGGAAAGGATCATCAGCAGGTTGTAGCACCGGGTTATACAATGTACTATGTCTGGATGATTAGACATTTCGACGGCGATCCGTGGTATAAGACTACACGCTATTACGCAAAAGAGCATGAATGGCTCACAAAAGCAGACTAAAATAATGCTCCGCACAGCAGATGTTGTGCGGAGTAAATTTTATATCTTATTAAGAAATCCAAGCCATTTTTGACTTATTGCTTCAATTGAATGAGTTTTTAGAAGCTCCCTTGCATTAACTGAAAGTTTAGCTGCAAGCTCGGGATTATTTAGAATTTCAAGAATTGAATCTGCAATCTGCTGTGTGCTTCCGACATCAACAAGAATTCCGTTTTTGCCGTTTTCAATCAGCTCTTCAGGCCCCATGTCGCATCGTGTTGAAACACAGGGGACACCCATTGCCATAGCTTCCATAAGCACATTCGGCATACCCTCAAGGTCAGAAGAAAGAACAAAAACATCAGCTTTATTAACAACTTTAACGGATTTCGGGTCGGTGCCGGGAAGAAAAATTCTTTCTTCAATTCCGAGCGAAGAGATTTGTTCTTCAAGTTCTTTTCGAAGCTCTCCTTCGCCGAAAATAATCATCTTATGCTCGGGTATTTTTTCACTTATTGAAGCAAAGGCATCAATAAGAATATCAAAGCGCTTCTGCTTGTTAAGTCGACCGACAGCACAGATCAGCTTTTCTCGTTCGTCGGGTGGTGTAAGCTCATAAACCGTTTCGTTGAAAATTGCATTCGGGATAATAATATCGGTTTTTCTCAACTTATCTGTGAAGAAAAGTGAAGATTTTTTTGTCTGAAATATATATCCGTTACAAAGCTTGTAGAAAAACTTTCTGAGAAAAGAATTAATTTTTGTAGCCTTGTATTTATAAGGATTATTTCTTTCCGTGCCGACCGATTTCGTTTTGGTGAAGGCTGTAGCAATAACGGTATACCACGTCATCGAAAAGCTCATTCCGATAAGTACATCAAGCTCTCTTTGTTTTATAAAAGAACGGATCTTCAGCATTCTTTTAAAAGCACCGAGTAATCTTTTGGCTGAAAGAGAAAGAGCTATTTCGTCGAAACCGAGACGAAGGTGACTGACATTATCATCCAAAGAATAAAAGCTGTCAACATCTTTGAACGTGATTATTTCCGTGTGTATACCTTTTTTTGAAAAATAGTTCGCAAGCGAAACCGTTGCTCTTTCAGCACCGCCTGCATTCAGGTCGTTTATAAGGAAGCCTATTTTCATATCATTTCCTCATTTTTAAATATTCCGGTTTTGTTAAGACCGCTGTATAAAGGAAGTCCCGCAAGGTAGCAGACAACAATTTCACCGAATGCAACACTTGCACCGGCAGAAAGAAAACCTAACATACTGAATCCTTCGGGAAGGAAAAACGCTATTTCGAGTCCGACTATCACTCCGTTGAATAAAACGGGAAAGATAAGTGAAAGTAACGGAAGGTTTCTGAAACAGATTTTTCGTGTTAATCTTGAACAGATTGCAGCAAGTAAGGTTGTGAGTGACCCGCAGATAATATCTATAAGTCCGAACGGGCTGTTCAGATTAGCGATTATGCACCCGACAGTGAGACCTGGGATTGCCGCCGGTGTAAGAACCGGTAATACAGTAAGTGCTTCGGCAATTCTGAATTGAACGGAACCGAAAGAAATTGGTGCACAGATAAAAGTGACGGCAACGTAGATGCCGGCAATCAGTGCACTCTGGACAAGGTAGTAAGTGCGGTTGTTTTTAGTTTTCATAATAATTCTCCTTAGTTTTGTTTATAGTCAGGATGGTTACGAACTGACTTTTATTATTGGCTTATTTTATCATATTGCTGTTGTTTTTTCAACCTGATTACAGAATTTGACAAAATATTATTTTTATTTACTTTTTTTTCATTATGTGATAAAATACTAAAAAGTGAGGTAATTGCTATGGTGGAAAAAAAGAAGATGCCTTTAGCGGACAAGCTTAAGGAGTTAAGAAAAAATTTTTGTATGACTCAGGATGATATCGCTGAGCTTCTTGATATGAGCCGTACAACTTTTTCTAAATATGAAAACGGAGCGGCAAATCCTCCGCTTTCTGTGTTGCGTAAGCTTTCGGCAATTTACAACGTTCCGATAGAATATCTTATTCACGATGAATCTTCATCAAAAATGATATTCAACTCAGGGACAGAAGATAAGGTGCCTGAGGAAGAGTCTGCTTTTCAGTATTTTTCACAGCTTACAAAGGAAGAAAGAATGCTTATTCTTAAGTTGCGTCTTATGAAAAAAGAGAAAAAAGCAGAGCTTATGCGAAAAATAGAATCTGAAGATGAATAATGAACGGTGCTTCGGCACTGTTCTTTTTTGTATAAAAAACATCGTTTTGCTTATCATAATCAGTAGCGGAGGTTTGATTATGATAACTATAGGTTTTTACGATGCAAAACCATACGATATTGAGTATTTCAATTTAATTAACGAACAGTATGGCTTTAAAATTAAGTATATTGAAGCAAGGCTCAATGAAAATACGGCTATGCTTTCTTGTGACTGTGATGCTGTCTGTGCTTTTGTCAGTGATGATGTATCAGCAGTAGTAATAGACAGACTCTGTTCTGTCGGAGTTAAACTGATTGCGATGCGGTGTGCAGGTTATAACAATGTTGATGTGAAATATGCTGAAAATAAAATTCCGGTTGTAAGAGTACCTGCTTACTCACCGTATGCCGTTGCCGAGCATGCAATGGCAATGTTGCTTACTCTTAACAGAAGGACTCATAAAGCTTTTTTGAGAACACGTGATTTCAACTTCAGCCTTAACGGACTTACAGGCTTTGATCTTCATTCTAAAACAGTAGGTATAATCGGTACAGGAAATATCGGAAGTGTTTTTGTTGATATCTGCAAAGGCTTCGGAATGAAGGTTATTGCATACGATGTTAACAGGACTATGGATGAAGTTGAGTATGTTGGGCTTGATACACTTTTCAGAAATTCGGATATAATTTCTCTGCACTGTCCGTTAAACCCCGGTACCTACCATATGATTGATGAAAACAGTATTTCAAAAATGAAGAAGAATGTTTTCATAGTAAACACTTCACGCGGTGCTCTGATAAACAGCGAAGATCTGCTTGAAGCACTTCTGGACGAAAGGGTAGGCGGTGCCTGCCTTGATGTTTACGAAGAAGAAGTAAACTTGTTTTACGAAGATAATTCTGAAACAATTATAAAGGATGAAATTCTTTCGCGTCTTATCGGTCTTCCGAATGTAATAGTAACTTCACATCAGGGCTTTCTTACCCGTGAAGCTCTTACGAATATTGCATCTACAACTCTTGAAAATATCAGCGAATTCTTTATGGAAGGCTCTTTACCGAACAAAATTCAATATAAATCGCTGAAAAGTTAAAAAAACAGGGGTAGAGTACCGAATAAGGGACTAAAAATCCGAAAAATAACGAACATTTGTGTTGACAAATTTAAATTATCTGCTATAATAGAACTCGTAAAGAACAAATGTTCACAAAATGTTCGGTTAGAATTCGGAGGTAATTATTATGACATTATTATTTGCAATTAAAGTTATTCTTTCAGTTATCGCAGTTTTGTTTGTATCATACGGCTTGCTTCACGAGGACAAGGTTGTTGCTTTTGAAGATGCAGTTATAAGACTTATCAAGAAAAAGATTTATCTTCACAAGCGTCGCAAGGCTCTTGAAAAAAGACGTCAGCAGGGGAGAGTTTCTTCCGGTTACGTACGTCCGCAGTATGAAACACCCGTCAGAAGACAGGCTCCTGCAGCTGAAAGAAGAAGAGTTGCCTGACAATATAATAAAATTCAAGCGGTGAGCTCAACCAGAGTTCACCGCTTTTTCTGTGCTGTATTTATTTTGAAAGCTTAATGTCGATATCGTATTCGGGAATGTATTTACCCTGAGCGAAATCACGTGCTCTGAAAAGAACGTGGTTGTTATAAGCTTCAATCATAAATCCGATACCTGCATTATTGTAATCACCGTCTTTGTTAACGATTGCAGTTGACGGAAGATTGATTGAATGGAAGTTGTCAATCTTCTGATATGTATACTGACCAAGACCTGTATGAAGGTGACCTGAAATCATAATAACGTTTTTGTACTTGTTCATAATCGCCTTAAGCTCGTCAGACTGAGCACCGACTGAACCTGCTGTTTCGCTCGGGCTGTTCCAAGTGTCAGGAAGACCGTGTGTGAGTTTGAGTGACTGATGGCATACAACAAAAGCGGGTTTACCCTTTGCAGTAGCCTTTGCAAGCTCGCTGTCAAGCCAGCTGAGCTGAGCCTCGTTGAAATATGATTCTTCAAATTCAGCTGTATCGGTACCAAGAACAAAGAAAGTGTAACCGTTTACATTGTAAGTGTAATGAAGTGCGTTCATTGTGAAATCGTTGTCTTTGCCGGCATTAAGTTCGTTTGCAAAAGCAGTGAAACGGTTAACAACCTGTTTGTAGCTGCGAAGTCTTACATCGTGGTTTCCGACAGCCATCATATAACCGCCGACATTAGCGGTTGCAAGCTTTTCTGAAATATATTCATACTCACAAGCAAGTCCGTTTTCAGCAATATCTCCGGCAATAAGAAGTGCATCCACGCCTTTACCTGCATTTGAAAGGTCTTCGCAAGCTGCGTTAAACGGCTGGAATCTCTTAGCCATATAATTTGAAAACTGCGGGTCAGCCCATGCAACAACTGTCATATTTGCACCGTTTTCAGCGTTTCCTTCAATGGGATCGTTGGTTGCCGGAGCAACATAGGGTGTGAAAGCGAATACGAGGCTAATGAATGCTGCGAGCATTTTGTAGCCTAACTGTGTGAAAAATTCTACCATTGTTAATACATCTCCTTAAATGAGTTGCGAGTATTTTAACATTATTAGTCTGTTTTTGTCAATCGGATTAATCATATGTTATGTATAATTTTTTATTGTAAATATATTTGACTACTAATTGAAACTAATATATAATATAGCCATAAGTCAAAAAAGGAGCGATATTTATGTATGATTTTCAGAAAGTGTTCGGTATTGAAGAAAATGCCGGATGTTTTGAAAAGTGTTCGGTAACCTTTGGAACTGTAAGAATCAGTGCTCTTACGGATTACCTTATTCGTATTGAGGTTCAGAAGGATAAAAAATTCTGTGACTATGCGACTCAGACTGTTCTTAACAGAAAGCTTGATAAGGTGGATTTTACCGCATACAAGCGTGCGGATTCAATTGTTGTTGAAACTGCAAAAACTCGCTTTGTCATTGGATATCCCTCAGGTAAACTGCTTAAGGTTGTCCTTGATGACGGCAGAGTAATTACCGATTTTGTATCGGGAAATCTTAAGGGTACAAGACGTACGCTTGACCTTACCGCAACTCAGGTTAAAATCGGTGACGGTGTTGTATCAAAAGACGGTGTCGCTCTTATTGATGACAGCGAAACGCTCCTGCTTCTTGCTGACGGTACTGTTAAACCGCGTAAGGAAATCCTCGGCAGAGATAAAAACGGAAAAGATGAGTACTGCTTTGCTTACGGTTATGACTATAACAAAGCTGTTGCTGATTACTACAGACTTACAGGTATGACTCCTCTTATTCCGCGTTTCGTACTCGGTAACTGGTGGAGCAGATATAAGGCATATACTCAGGATGAATACCTCACACTTATGAAGCGCTTTGAGGCGGAAAAGATTCCTATCACAGTTGCTACTGTCGATATGGACTGGCACTGGGTTAAGATCGGCGAAAAATTCGGTAAGGAAACAACAGTTTTTGAAAAGCCGAAGAATCCTGTACGTTATGTCCGCGGAAGCTATATGATTCCCGGTTGGACGGGCTACAGCTGGAATACAGATCTTTTCCCTGACTACAAGCAGTTTCTCAAGGAACTTCAGGATATGAATCTTAAGGTAACTCTCAATCTTCATCCTGCGGCAGGTGTTGCACACTTTGAAGATATGTATGAAGAATTTGCTGAGTATATGGGTATCGACCCCGCAACAAAGCAGCGAATTGAATTTGATATGACCGATAAGAAGTTCATCGAAGGTTATTTCAGATTCCTTCACCACAAGTATGAAGAAGAAGGCGTTGACTTCTGGTGGATGGATTGGCAGCAGGGAAATAAGACAAAGGTTGAAGGACTTGATCCTCTCTGGGCACTTAACCATTACCACAGTCTTGACCTTGCACGTGACGGAAAGCGTCCGCTCATTCTTTCAAGATATGCAGGTTACGGTTCACACAGATATCCTCTCGGTTTCTCGGGTGATACAGCTGTTCTCTGGTCTGCACTTAAGTTCCAGCCTTACTTTACGGCTACAGCTTCAAATATCGGTTATTCATGGTGGAGCCACGATATCGGCGGACATCTTTCAGGTGTTCGTGACGATGAACTTTATCTCCGTTGGGTACAGTTCGGTGTTTTCAGCCCGATTCTCAGACTTCATTCAACACAGAACGAATATCTTGGAAAAGAGCCGTGGAAGTTCAGCAAATCAACAGAAATTCTTACCAAGGAATTCTTAAGACTCAGACATAAGCTTATTCCTTATATATACACGGCAAACCACCTTACACATACAAAGGGTATTCCTCTTATGAAGCCGATGTATTACGATTATCCGCATAATGCTGACGCTTACGAGGCAAAAAATGAATACATGTTCGGTTCAGAGCTCATCGTTGCTCCGATTACTGAAAAGACCTCTGAAAAGACCAACACAGCAACTGCATATGTTTGGTTGCCTGAGGGAAGATATACCGATATCTTCAATGGCAGAATTTACAATGGTGGTAAAGTTGTCCCGATGTCAAGAGATATGAGTTCGATTCCTGTTCTTGCAAAAGCAGGTGCAATTATTCCTCTTGCAGATGATTACGAGAGCAACAATTGGAAGAATCCCGAAAAGCTTGAGGTTCTTATTTACCGAGGAAACGGCAGCTACAGCCTCTATGAAGACGACGGTGAAACAAACGCATATAAAGACGGTTGCTTCGCTGAAACAACATATACTGTCAACGAAGCTGACGGCAATATTGTCTTCAACATTTCAGCTGTTCAGGGTGATACCGCAGTTGTTCCGCAGAAGCGTACATACAAACTTTCTTTTAAGGATGTAGTTGATGCATCTGCAATTAAGGTTACGGTAAATTCAAAGGAAAAGAAGTTTGTTGCAACTGTGGAGAACGGTACACTTACAGTTATCGTTGACGGAATTAAACCGAAGGATAAGGTTGAAGCAGTTCTTGAAAATGTTTCAGTATTGAAGAATCCTGATAAGAAAGAACTTATAGCGGACCTTCTTTCTAAAAAGCAGGGATTCAATACAATCAAGTCAATCTATTATGCAGGCTGTCATAAGAACGGATTCAAGGGCAGATTTATTAAGGATAAGACACTCAAGGCTCAGGCTGAAGAGATTGAAGCATTAGAATAATCTAAAAACGGGGGACGGGTAAAGGCTTAGCTGAAATTTGTATTTACATTTAGCTAACACACAGAACCGTCCCTTGTGCACTAGGTGGTGTAGTTTGGGATACCGTTGTCGGTATGGCACAAGATTACATTAAAGAGCAGTTGTAAGGAGGTTTTTTATGTTTTTCTATAACAGAGTTCCTTTAGGATTCTATACTTTGGTGGTATTGGTACTTATTCCGATAGCTATCTATGAGTATAACACAAAAACAAAGAAAAAATATCCTAACCATCCGGTAAAATATATCATTGCTACGGCTAGTGTTGGTGGTATAGTATCTATTCTTTTTCGATTTGCTCAAGAAAACAATCTTGGTGTAGTGTGGACAAAAATCATAAATATATCCATGATTGTGGCGGCTAGTTTGTTCATTTTAAGTATTGTATTTGTATATTATTTGTTGATTAAGCGTAATTATTTTACTCCAGAAGCACTTGATAAACTTAAACGAACTCTTACTCCACTTTTAGCAATAATTGTTATTAGTGTTGTGATTTTAATTATTCTGTGGCCATATGCGACGGCATAAGAACAGCAGGTTTAGCACAGGGGACGGTTCTCTGTGTTCTGTAAAAACTAAATCCCTTGGGGTATCCACTCCCCATAGATAAACTAAAATCAAATATCATCCAAACCGAAAGCACCCGGGAGGGTGCTTTCTTTTCGTTTAGATAACTATATATAGAGTTTGCAAGCGACACAAACATTTGTTCGAAAAATCTTTCAAAACTGTTTACATTTAAAATTTTTTGAGTTATAATAATCATATCTATGTGCGAGGTGATATTATGAAAAAGATTCTTGTTGTAGTGGATATGCAGAAGGATTTTGTCGACGGTGCTCTCGGAACGGATGAGGCAGTTCAAATTGTCGGAAATGTTGTTCAAAAAATCAACAGCTTTGACGGCGAAATCATCGTGACATACGATACTCATTTTGAGAATTATCTTAATACATCAGAGGGTGAAAAATTACCTGTTGAGCATTGCATCAAGGGTACACCAGGCTGGAATCTTGATTCGGATGTACAGTCTGCATTTGAAAACAGAAAATACCGTACGGTTGAAAAACTTACCTTCGGATCGGTTGAATTGCCCGCTATTGTTGGTGAAATAACAAAAGGTGAAGAGTTTTCGGTTGAACTTATCGGCTTGTGTACCGATATCTGTGTGGTTTCAAATGCATTGATTCTTAAAGCAAGTTATCCCGAAGTTTCAATAACAGTTGATTCTTCGTGCTGTGCAGGTGTAACTCCCGAAACACATAACAGCGCACTTACAACTATGAAAATGTGTCAGATTAACGTAATCTGAAAATAATTTAAGACTAAAAAAGGAGGTTTTGCTTTGGAAAAGTTCAGATTGGTATCTTCATATAAGCCGATGGGCGACCAGCCCGAAGCTATCGATGCTCTTGTTGACGGAATCAACAAAGGCTACGATGAACAGACTTTGCTCGGTGTAACCGGCTCAGGTAAAACCTTCACAATGGCTAATATAATTGAACGCGTTAACAGGCCGACGCTTGTTCTTGCTCACAACAAAACACTTGCTGCACAGCTTTGCAGTGAATTCAAGGAATTTTTCCCTGATAATGCAGTCGAGTATTTTGTTTCATACTATGACTACTATCAGCCTGAGGCTTATATTCCGACAACAGATACGTACATTGAGAAGGACTCTGCTATCAATGATGAGATAGATAAATTACGTCATTCTGCAACCTCTGCATTGTCTGAAAGACGCGATGTAATTATTGTTGCGAGCGTTTCATGTATATACAGCCTTGGCGACCCTATAGACTATCGAAATATGGTTATTTCCTTACGTACGGGTATGGAGAAAAACCGTGATGAACTTATCAGAAAGCTTGTTGAAATACAGTACGAGAGAAACGATATCGGTTTTGCCCGAAACAAGTTCAGAGTAAGGGGAGACGTTGTTGAGGTTTTTCCTGTTTACTCGAATGAAAACGCGATACGAATCGAATTCTTCGGCGATGAGATAGACAGAATCAGTGAAATTAACGCTCTTACGGGCGAAGTGAAAAATGTAATTTCACACGTAGCGATTTATCCTGCATCACATTATGTTGTTTCACCCGATAAAATGGAAAGATGCATAAAAACCATATACGAAGAGATGCTTGACAGGGTCAATTACTTCCAATCGGAAGGCAAATTGCTTGAGGCACAGCGTATTATGGAAAGAACGAATAATGATATTGAAATGCTCAGGGAAACGGGTTTCTGCAAGGGCATTGAGAATTATTCTGCAATTATGTCAGACAGAAAACCGGGTGAACCTCCGTTCACACTTCTTGATTATTTCCCTGATGATTTTCTTCTGTTTGTTGACGAATCGCATGTAACCTTGCCTCAGGTAAGAGGAATGTACGGCGGTGACCGTTCACGTAAAGAAAGTCTTATCAACTTCGGATTCAGACTGCCGTCAGCATTTGATAACAGACCGCTTACGTTTGATGAGTTTTATAGTAAAATAGGTCAGAAGGTTTTCGTCAGTGCAACTCCGGGTGAGCTTGAAAAGACTAAGAGTGCGCGAATTGCAGAGCAGGTTATCCGACCGACAGGCTTGCTCGATCCGCAGATAAGTGTCCGACCGACTGACGGACAGATTGATGACCTGATTTCTGAAATCAATCTTCGTATTGAGCGAAAAGAAAAGGTGCTCGTTACAACTCTTACAAAGAAGATGGCAGAGGACCTTACAGAATATATTGAAAATCTCGGCATCGGTGTGAGATATATGCACTATGACGTTGATACCATTGAAAGAATGAAAATCATCCGTGATCTTCGTCTTGGTGAGTTTGATGTGCTTGTCGGTATCAACCTTCTTCGTGAAGGTCTTGACATTCCCGAAGTGTCGCTCGTTGCAATTCTGGATGCTGATAAGGAAGGCTTCCTCAGAAGTGAAACTTCGCTTATTCAGACTATCGGACGAGCCGCACGAAACGCAAACGGCACGGTTATTATGTATGCCGATTCGGTTACTCCTTCAATGGAAAGGGCGATAAAGGAAACTCAGCGACGCCGAGAGAAGCAGGAAGCGTATAACATTAAGCACGGAATTATTCCTGAAACTATACGAAAGGATGTCCGCGATGTGCTTGAGATTTCTTCGAAATCCGAACAGAAATCAAGAAAGCAGATGTCACGTGCTGAGCGAGAAATTCTTATTAAACAGCTTACTGCTGAAATGAAGGCTGCGGCAAAGATTCTTGAGTTTGAACACGCAGCATATCTGAGAGATAAGATAGAAAAGTTAAGAGAGGGCAAATAATGCAACAGAAAAACATTGTTGTCAAAGGAGCAAGAGAACATAATCTTAAAAATGTTGATGTGTCTGTGCCGAGAGATAAATTTATCGTTTTCACGGGTTTGTCAGGCTCAGGCAAGTCTTCGCTTGCTTTTGATACCATATATGCTGAAGGTCAGCGACGTTATGTTGAGTCGCTTTCGTCCTATGCAAGGCAGTTCCTCGGACAGATGGAGAAACCGCGCGTTGATTACATTGAGGGACTTTCACCTGCAATTTCAATTGACCAGAAAACTACATCAAAAAACCCGCGTTCAACGGTGGGTACGGTTACGGAAATTTATGATTATCTGCGTCTGCTTTATGCAAGGGTTGGCATACCGCACTGTCCTGTCTGCGGAAGGGAAATCAGCCGACAGAGCGTGGATACAATTGTTGACAGAATCCTTACTCTTGAAGAAGGTACAAGGATTCAGATAATGTCACCGATTGTTATGGGAAGAAAAGGTGAGTATGTCAAGGAGCTTGAAAGTGCACGGAAAAGCGGTTTTGTAAGAGCTCGTGTTGACGGTATAACTTATGACCTTTCAGAAAAAATCCCAATGGAAAAAAATAAAAAACATAATATTGAGATTATCGTTGACAGACTTGTGATTAAAGAAGAGATTAAATCGCGTCTTACAGATTCTGTAGAAACTGCGACAAATCTTTCAAACGGACTTCTTATTGTTGATGTTATCGGTGGAGAAGAACAGCTTTATTCGCAGAATTATGCGTGTCCCGAGCACGGAGTGAGCATTGAAGAGCTTTCTCCGAGAATGTTCAGTTTCAATAACCCGTACGGTGCTTGTCAGAAATGTGCAGGCCTCGGCGTGTTTATGAAAATCAATGAAGATCTTATTGTACCTGATAAAAAGCTTTCAGTACGTGAGGGTGCAATTAAGGCTTCGGGTTGGAATGTTTCAGAAAACGGCGGTTCAATTGCACAGATGTATTTTGAAGGACTTGCCGAGCATTACGGGTTTTCTCTTGATGTGCCGTATAAGGAATTGCCGAAGGAAGCAAAAAAAGTTCTTATGTACGGAACAAACGGCAAAAAAATCAAGCTTTACCGCAAGACAGTTTACGGTGAAGGTTCATATATGACAGATTTTGAAGGTGTGGTAAACAACCTCGAAAGACGTTATAATGAATCCACAAGCGAATATTCAAGGGGCGAAATCGAACAGCTGATGACTGTTGAAGATTGTCCTGAGTGTGGCGGTACACGACTGAAAAAAGAAAGCCTGTACGTTACAGTTTCCGGAATAAATATCCACGAGTTTTCGAGAAAATCAATCAAGGATGCAATAGCTTTTCTTGATTCTATGAAGCTTAATGAGCGCGACCTTATGATTGCTGAACCGATTCTTAAGGAAATTAAAAGCCGTATGAGCTTCCTTGCAAGTGTCGGACTTGAGTATCTTACTCTGACACGTTCTTCAGGGACTTTGTCGGGCGGTGAAAGTCAGCGTATCCGTCTTGCAACTCAGATCGGCTCATCCTTGATGGGTGTACTTTATATCCTTGACGAGCCGAGTATAGGATTGCATCAGAAGGACAATGCAAAGCTTCTTGAAACGCTGAAGCATCTTCGTGACATCGGTAATACACTCATTGTTGTTGAGCATGACGAAGAAACTATGGAGTCAGCGGATTATATTGTTGATATCGGTCCGGGTGCAGGTATTCACGGTGGTGAAATTGTCTGTGCAGGTACTGTTGACGACATAAAAGAATGTGATAAGTCAATAACAGGACAGTATCTCAGCGGAAAGAAAAAAATTCCCGTTCCCGAAAAAAGACGTGAAGGTAACGGAAAATACATTGAAATTATAAATGCAGAGGAAAATAACCTTAAAAATGTTGATGTGAAATTGCCGTTGGGTAAGTTTATCTGTGTAACAGGCGTATCAGGTTCAGGTAAATCTTCTCTTGTTAATGAAATTATATATAAGCGACTTGCAAATGAACTCAACGGTGCCAAGAAGTTCCCTGGTAAGCATGAGGATATGCTGGGTATTGATAATCTCGATAAGGTTATTGATATCGATCAGGCACCGATCGGCAGAACTCCGCGTTCAAACCCGGCAACATACACGGGCGTTTTCAATGATATCCGCGATCTTTTCGCGTTAACGACTGAATCCAAGGCAAAGGGCTATAAAGCTAACCGATTCTCCTTCAATGTTAAGGGCGGCCGATGTGAAGCTTGTCAGGGTGACGGTATTGTGAAGATCGAAATGCATTTCCTGCCCGACATTTATGTTCCGTGTGATGTCTGTCACGGAAACAGATATAACAGAGAAACTCTTGAAGTCAGGTATAAGGGCAAGAACATTTACGATGTGCTTGAAATGACGGTTGAAGAAGCTGTTGATTTCTTCTCTGCCGTCCCCAAAATCAGAAAGAAGCTCAATACTCTTTATGAGGTAGGTCTTGGTTATGTTAAGCTCGGACAGTCTGCAACGACTCTTTCGGGCGGTGAGGCACAGCGAGTTAAGCTTGCGACCGAGCTTGCGAAAACATCGACAGGCAAAACAATCTATATCCTTGATGAGCCGACAACAGGACTTCATACAGCAGATGTACACAGACTTATTGATGTTCTTCAGCGTCTTGTTGATAAGGGTAATACAGTGCTTGTTATCGAGCACAACCTTGATGTAATCAAAACAGCCGATCATATTATCGATCTCGGACCTGACGGGGGAGATAAGGGCGGAGAGATTGTAGCAACAGGTACTCCTGAAGAAGTTGCAAAAGTCAAGGGCTCTTATACAGGTGAATATCTTAATAAAGTACTATAAAAATAACGCCGCAGATTTTTAAGTCTGTGGCGTTCCTTTTATTATATTCTTTAAATGTTCGTCAAATGCTTCGTCACTTTTAGTGTCAGATTGTGTTTTGTTCGGTCTGTCATAGCAGGTGGTTATATCCTGACCTTCGTAATAATCGGCACTTCCGGTAATCTTTTCAAGCTCAGAGAAGAAGTTGTCGATATAATTAAATGCATCGGAATTTTCTGTTTCAACTTCAGTAGTTTCGGGAAGAATAAAATCTATTATTTCTTCTGACTCATATTCTTCGATATTATTATCGGAGGTTTCAGGAATGTTTTCTGTTATCTCTGGCTCAATGTTGACATATTCATCTTCTGCAACCGTTATATTTTCAATTTCGGAAGAAATTTTGACGGC
Organism: Clostridia bacterium; assembly: GCA_017380575.1. GTDB lineage: Bacteria > Bacillota > Clostridia > Oscillospirales > Acutalibacteraceae > CAG-488. Next base: position 34,520 of record JAFODS010000029.1, read on the forward strand.
ATTTGTGCCGATAAGTTCTATTTCTTTATTTAATGAAGAAATTTTCGTCATTATCTTTTCAAACTGCTCATTATGACTTATAACAGTTTGTTTGGTTTCCTGAATGTATTTCTGAGCTTCAGTTTTTGCGTTATTAATGATTTTGTCAGCTTCGCTCAGACTTTCAAAACCGTCATTTTGTTCTGATTGTAACTTAAGAGAGTTAAGCTCTTTTAGCTCATCGTTAAGGTTTTTTATTTTGCGGTCTTTTTCTTCAATTTTTTCAATCAGAACCTTGATTTTTTCTTTGGTTGATTCTATTTCTTCGTGTGTTGTTGAATCACCGCACTTTGACTGTAAATGTGCAAGGTAGTCAATGACCTGACGTCTGTCAAATCCACCGAAGATATTCTTTTTTATGATGAATTCTTTGTTCATGGTCATTTCTCCTGTTTGATTTAATTCATATTATCACATTTTTTTATTCTTTTCAACAAAAACATAATTTATTGCATAATTATTGTTTTTATGGTATCATTTACTCAGATAAAAACTTGAGGTGTATTTATGCTTGTTTATACTTGTGAACAGATGCGCGTAATTGAAGAGAATGCTGACGTCAACGGTCTTTCTTATGTACAGATGATGGAAAATGCGGGTAACGGATGTGCGGATAAAATCCATTCTGTTATCTGCGGTCTCGGCGGTGTTGCTAAGAGTGCGGTAATTATCTGCGGTTCAGGACGAAATGGTGGCGACGGTTACGTCATTGCACGGAACTTGTGTGAAAGAGGATATTCTGTTCAGATTATTCTTGCTGACGGTTTCCCTACGGCTTATGAGTCTAAAATGATGTATTCTTATCTTGAGGATAAGCCTGTTCTTGTCACGGATTTGTCGGAAAATTATCAGGCGTGTGTATCTGCCTGCCTCGCTTCAAATGCAATTGTCGATTGTGTTTACGGAATTGGTTTTCACGGTCAGCTTAATGAGCTGATTGCGGGATTTTTTAGGGATATTGCAAAGTCCAAAGCTAAAAAGTTCTCGGTTGATATTCCAAGCGGTCTTGAGGGAAATAACGGCGAAATCAACTCTGAGTTTTTTAAAACTGATTATACGCTTGCCATTACTTGTTATAAACCTGTTCATATTCTTAAACCAGCATGCGAAAAATGCGGTATCGTAAAGCTTATTGATATCGGAATTGCGAAAGAGTCGTATGAGGCTGTCGGATCAGAGATCCTTATATCTGCTGACAACAAAGAAATTAAAAGGTTTTTCAGTTTAAGACGCTTTGATTCACATAAGGGTGATTTCGGAAAGCTTCTTTCTGTTGCAGGTTCAAGAGATATGCAGGGTGCGGCGGTAATGGCTGCAAGTGCTGCTGTTAACAGTGGTGTTGGTCTTGTAAGGGCAGTTTTCCCGGATGCTTCATATGCACCGATTGCGTCAAAGCTTACTGAACCGCTTACTATGGCGATGCTTTCAACTCCTTCGGGAAATCTCAGCTTCAGGAATGCTGAAAGAATAATTAATCTTGCTAACGATTCAACCGCAATTCTTCTCGGATGCGGTCTTGGTTTCTGTGAAGATACGATAAAGCTTGTTGAAACGATAATTATGAATACCGATAAACCGATAATTCTCGATGCTGACGGAATAAATGCGGTTAGCTTAAATACAAATATATTGAAAGAAACTAAGGCTCCGCTTATTCTTACACCGCATATCGGTGAAATGTCGCGGCTTACAGGTCTGAGTATCGAAGAAATCGAGAAAAACAGGGTGAAGGTTGCAAAGGATTTTGCTTCTGAATATAACTGTATTCTTGTACTTAAGGGTGCAAACACTGTTGTTGCAGCACCAAAGGGAACTGTTTACATAAACAATACCGGTAATGCAGGAATGGCAACGGGCGGTTCAGGCGATGTTCTTGCAGGAATTATTGCTTCGTTTGTGTGTCAGTCAATGGGATTGCACTCTGCAACAATTGCTGGTGTTTACATACACGGACTCTGTGGCGACGTTGTAAGAGAAAAATATTCAATGCTCGGTGTAACACCGACAAGGATGATTGACGAATTAGCTGAAGTTCTTTCAAATTTTGAAGAATAGGCTTGTGAGATTAATGAAAAAACTTCTTTGTGCTTTTTTGTCAGTTTTTATACTTTCTTCATGTAATCGGGTTGATTTTCAACCCGATTTTCCTCTTTGTCCTGAGGGTCAGGTGGAGGTGCTTTACAGTGAAACAGTTTACAAGGCGGATATTTATTTTGAAAATGATATGCTTGATTTAAAAATAGTGCAACCGGATGCACTGAAAGGATTTGAAATCACAGTCACTCCGACAGAGATATCTGTTGTCAACAGTTCTTTGAAATTAAAATATGATAAGAATAAAACTGAAGAACTTTTTCCGATTACACAAATATACGATATTTTAATACAACTTAATACTTTAAAACCTGAGTTTAAAGATAATAACGGAAAGCTTGTTGCTTACTTTGATGTGAACGGTAACGAGTGTAACTTGATTTTAAACAAACAAAGCAAAAGAATTCTTGAGGTGGAATATAAAAAATTAGTTTTTAAATTTACAACCTGATTTGTTTCACTACGAATTAAAATGAATATATTATAATGTCAGCTTTATTTTTCTCCCCGTGATTAAAGATGATTATTCCGCCTGAGAATTGGCAAATATAATATTGACAAAAAATTTCAGGAGTGATTCAAATGACGATAAAACGGGGAGATATCTATTATGCGGATTTAAGTCCTGTCGTCGGCTCTGAACAAGGCGGTGTACGCCCCGTACTTATTGTTCAGAATGATGTCGGAAACAAATACAGCCCTACGGTTATCGCTGCAGCAATAACGAGCCAACGTTATAAAACAAACCTTCCTACACATATTCAGGTTGATGCAGAAGATTGCGGCCTTTCCAAAGATTCAATTGTTTTATTGGAGCAGGTACGAACTATTGATAAAAGACGCCTGAAAGAAAAAATGGGTAATCTACATGAACCTGATATGGCAAGGGTAAACAAAGCGTTATCGGTAAGTCTCGGTATATTAAGCTAAAAGAAACTGCACTGAAATGAATCAGTGCAGTTTTTGTTATAATGTTTGATTTTTGAATTCACGGACAAACCAGACGTCCTTTACCTCAAAGCATCTGCCGTTAAGATACTCAAGCTGACCTGCTTCTTCATCAAAATTAAAAATAAGTTTGTAAGAATACAGAAACTGCTTTTTATATCCGAAGTCTTTGTTGAGCTTGTTAGTACCGTATTTTCCGTCGCCGAGGAGAGGGTGTCCGATTGAAGCAAAATGAGCACGAATCTGGTGAGTTCGACCGGTAAGGAGTTCTACCTCAACAAGACTTAGATCTTTCTTTAAATCTTTGCTCAGTGCTTTGTACTTGGTTTTTATCTCCTTTGAACCGTCGGTAGGCTTTTTTGTTACCTTGACGATGTTTTTCTTTTCGTCCTTGGTAAGATAGCCTTCAAGCAGACCGCTGTCCCTCTCAAGAATCCCGTGTACAACACAAAGATAGAACTTGCGAAGATTCCTTCTTTTCATCTGCGCGTTCATAATACGCAGACTCTCAGCATTTTTTGCTGCGATTACAATACCACCCGTGTTTCTGTCAATACGGTTAACCAGAGCAGGCGTAAAGGAATTTTCGTCATCGGGACGGTATTCACCCTTGTCATAAAGATATTTCTTTAAACGGGTTATGAGTGTGTCTATGTACTCTCTGTCGTCGGGATGGCAAAGAAGTCCTGTTTTCTTGTTGAGAAGAACAATGTTGTCATCCTCGTAAATAATGTCAAGATTCTTTGATGCTCCCGTAAAATCATACCTTGTTTCGGGTTTTACAAAAAACTCATCGTTAATATACATATCAACAATATCACCGACTTTGAGCATTGTGGATATTTCGGCACGCTTTTTGTTAACCTTGATTCGCTTTATACGTATGTATTTGTACATAAGCGTCTGGGGCAGATTCGGAAGACTTTTTCTTATAAACTTGTCAAGACGCTGATTCGCATCGTTGGATTTAATTTCAAAACTTTTCATATCGTCAGTTCTTAAAGCTGTGAATCGGAGCGGGGATTCGACCGCCGCGTGAGATGAATTTACTGCAATCAAATTCGTTGACCTTCATAATCGGAGCGTATCCGAGAAGACCGCCGAATTCAACAGTTTCACCGATTTCTTTGCCGAATACAGGGATGATTCGTACAGCTGTTGTTTTCTGGTTTATCATACCTATCGCCATTTCATCTGCAATTATGCCTGAAATGGTTGAGGCTTTTGTGCTGCCGGGTATAGCGATCATATCAAGGCCGACTGAGCAGACACAAGTCATAGCCTCAAGCTTTTCGAGTGTAAGTGCACCTGCATTAACCGCATCAATCATTCCCTGATCTTCAGAAACGGGGATGAATGCACCCGAAAGACCGCCGACGTATGATGAAGCCATAATACCGCCTTTTTTGACCTGATCATTAAGCAGAGCAAGGGCTGCTGTTGTACCCGGTGCTCCGACTTTTTCAAGACCCATTTCTTCAAGGATTTCAGCAACGCTGTCACCGATAGCGGGTGTAGGAGCAAGTGAAAGGTCAATTATTCCGAACGGAACATCGAGTCTTCGTGAAGCCTCCTGAGCAACAAGCTGACCCACTCTTGTAACCTTGAATGCGGTTTTCTTTATTGTTTCGCAGAGTGTGCCGAAACTTTCTCCTTTAACTTCTGTGATTGCTCGTTTAACAACACCCGGTCCGCTTACGCCGACATTGATAATTGTATCGGCTTCTGTAACACCGTGGAATGCACCTGCCATAAACGGATTGTCATCGGGAGCGTTACAGAATACAACGAATTTTGCACATCCGATTGATCCGCTGTCCTTTGTAAGTTCTGCTGTTTCAATGATTTTTTCACCGATAAGCTTAACGGCATCCATATCGATACCGGTTTTAGTGGAACCTACGTTTACCGAACTGCAGACTCTGTTTGTTGATGCAAGAGCCTTTGGAATTGATTCAATAAGAAGCTCGTCAGAAGGTGTCATACCTTTTGAAACAAGAGCTGAAAAGCCACCGATGAAGTTTACTCCGATTGTGTCAGCTGCACGGTCAAGAGCTTTTGCTATTTCAACATAGTCATCGATTTCTTTACAGCATGATGCACCGACAAGTGCTATAGGTGTAACAGAAACACGCTTATTAACAATTGGAATACCGAAATCAAGCTCGATTTCTTTACCGACTTTAACAAGATCTTTCGCTTTTGTTGTAATTTTGTTGTAAATGTTTTCGCAAGTTTTTTCAACAGAGTCTGAGCAACAGTCAAGTAAGCTGATACCCATCGTGATTGTTCTGACATCGAGGTTGTTTTCCTCGATCATTTTATTGGTTTCACGTACTTCAAAAATATTGGTCATAGTGTCACCTCAGATTCTGTGCATGATATTAAAGATATCTTCATGCTGCATCTTGATTTTAACACCGAGTTCATCGCCGACCTTTTCAATCTCTTCTACTAACACGGAGAAATCCTTTGTTGTCTGCTGTGCGTCAACGATCATCATCATGTTGAAAAATCCCTGAACAATTGACTGGTTGATATCAAGGATGTTTATATTGTTTTCAGCAAGAAAAGTGCAAACACGTGCAATGATTCCCACTCTGTCCTTACCGATTACTGTTATGATTGTTCTGTTCATATTAATTACTCCTCGTCGTTTGTTTCGTTTTCCTGAAGTCCGTTAAGAATTGCATTGAGGTCAAGCTTCTGTGAGTTAAGAAGCTCATCTGCTCTTGAAAGGGTAGGTGCATTGTTTTCAAGCTGATGTTCAAACTCGTCCTTTGGCTCAAGCAAAGCTTCTATATCCTCAATTGTAGCATCCTGACCGAGATCTTCTGCCATCATTTTATCAATTCCTGTTGGACCTTTATCTTCAGCTGATTCAGTAAAGTTTTCAACATCAGATGCTTTGTTAACTGCAGTTGCCTTCTTTTTGTTCTTGTAAAGGAATCTGAGAACAAAGAAAATTATAAGCAAGAAAAGTGTTGTTGCTGAAATAACAGCACCGATTTTAAGACCCTGCGGTTCATAGCTGAATTCAATATCATGCATACCGGGCTCAATTTTTACACCGATAAGAGCATCTCCGATTTTGATTTTCTTAGCTTCTTTACCGTCAATTTTTACCGTCCAACCTTCATCGTAGTTGATTGAAGTGTAGAGTATTTTGTTTTCACCTGCGTTGACGTGGCCCTTGATATATGTGTCATCAAATTCATCGATAGTCATTCCGCCTTGCTTGAGTACTTCATAGCCGGCATCAAAGATATCAATATCAAGTCCTGCAGCATAACATTCAATATAACCCGAATCTTTATCTGCGGGTACAGGTACTTCTACGGTAAGAATTTCACCGGGAGCACATTTTCCACAGTCAAGAATATAAGGCTCGTTAAGATTCTGTGTTACACGGAAGTCTGATTGTTCGGTGAAAACTTCAATATTTTCGATTGTACTGCCTTTGAAATAAAGATATACGTTCTGACTTTCGGGAATATAATATTTTAAAGTGATTTTTCCGTCAGCGTTGGTCTGTTCTTTAAAATAGGTGAATGTGTCAGAGTAAAATTCGTTGCCGTCGTCAGTAATGTTATCGGTTGTATAGCTTTGTACATCGATTTTTTTCAGTGCTCCGTAAATGCCGGTTGAATAATACCAAAAATCATTGTGAATATCAAACGGGTTCGAATATTCAGCTGTGAAATCAACCATTTTTTCGTTAACGGTGAATGCTAACGGCATATAATACTTGTTTTTGTACGCTGTATATTTACCGCAGGTTGCTACAAAATCATAAAGGTCTGTATTGATTTCACGCTCGTCGTTTTTTACAAGGTATTTAAGCCCCATCATCGCGTTGTAAACGGGTGTCTGTGAATAATAAATGTAACTGTTGATATAGTTACTGTCCATACCGAGCTTGTCCTGAAGATTTGCTGATTTTTCATATGCCATAGAGGAGAAAACTGAAATACCGTTGTAGTTGAACCACGAAGGATCCATTATTGTGTTGCTCCAAGTGAGCTCCATACGGTAATCGTCAGATTCTTCTATTTTATCGAGTGTTTTCTTGAGAGTTCTGAAATCTTCGTAGTCGTTAACAAAATTAACTTTTTCCTGAGTAATTTTGATATGGTCGATATCTGCGATTGCTACCTCAGCAAACACACAGCACATAAGAAGAAGTGCGACTGCAGACTGAGCGATATCTTTTTTCTTCATAAGGCTGAGAATGAGAGTATAAGCTACTGTGAAACCTACTGTGATATAAACAGTATCGTTATCAACGTTACCCATACCGATTTCCTGAACGAGAATTGTGAAGATAAGAACTGCAAGTCCAGAGCCGATGATTCCTTTTGGGTTTATGCTCTTGATATGAACAATTACCTGGTAAGCTATCTTCAGAAGGAAGAATGAGTATATGAATGAAAATCTGAAGGGAAGGTCATTCGGGAAATGTAATGCGTGAAGAATATAGTTGGCAAAGTTAAGGTTGAAGCCGACAAAGAATATTGCGAGAAGAACGATGTGTGCAACCTTTTCTTTTGCTTTGATTTTATCACAGAATGCATATAACGGAAGAAGGATGACTGCGAGGATTCCGCTGTAAACATTAGGAATCACCGTGTCACCGCTGCTTCTGATTGTCGGTTCAAGTGCTGCAAGATGATTTGCAATAAAGTCGAAGATTGTGTTGTAGTATGTTGCTTCTTCAGGGAAGGTACCTGATGTTGCGGAACACGATTTAAGGCAGAAATATGTCGGTATAAGTGCGACTGCGGTAAGCATGGCCGCTATAACTGAACTGCCTGCAAAAAGCACACCGCTTCTTAAAAATCTGTTATATAAAATCTTGCTGAGCAATGACGATTCTTGCTTGCCTTCGGAGTTGACAGTAAAGGTAATATTGTCATATGTGTCCTTAAGAGTGTTCTTACTGATGAAATAAACGAGGAAATATATGACTGAGAAGATACAGATCATATATGTCATATAGTAGGATGCGTAGAATGAAACAGCAAGAGAAACAACGTAAAGTGTGCATTTTCTGTTGCTTATAATATTTTCGATTCCAAGGATGATAAGCGGAAGAAGATACATTGCATCAATCCACATAATGTTCCAGTAGTATGCAATAAAGAATCCGCAGAAAGCATACAGGATACCAAAGGCTGAAACAGTAAAATCATTCTTGCCGGTTGATTTCTTAAGGTAAAACGCAAATGCAGATGCAGCAAGTGCATTTTTAATAAGCACCATTGCACCTACCGCCTCGGGGACGTTTTCGTGGCCTGCAATAAGTGTTATGATTGCACCGATCGGGCTCGAAAGATAATTGAAGTAGTTACCTAAAAAGCTTCCGCCACCGCCGGTTGTCCATGAATAAAGGAGGCTTTTTCCTTCTTTTATTCTGTCAAAAAGCTCCGCAAAAAGCGGGCCGTACTGGTGGAACAGATCCATTCTTAAAACGGTTCTTCCTCCGAACGGAATAATTTCGTAGCAATAATAAACAAGCAGCATCAATACTGTTGAGCATATAAATGCAAGACCTACATATATATTATTATCAACGAACCTTGAAAGCCGTCCGTTACGTTTTTTTACTGTTTTTACTCCTGAACTCATCGCAGTCATCCTTTCAGAGTATACTCTTACAATATATTACCATAAATTTATCTTTCTTTCAATATCTTGTGGTTAAAGTTAATACTATTTTAATAAAATTTTGTTCTAAAAGAGGACAAGTATTCATAAAAAGTATTGGTGATATAAATAATGAACAGAAAAGCTCAAAATCTTTCAGAAATTATAAAAATTTTTCCTGAAAAGCTGAAGTCAGCGTTAAGTGGTTTGAACGAACAGAAAGCAGACCAGCTATATGAAATAAGATTAAAATCAGAACAGCCGGTAATTCTTGTTTTTTCTGCTGAAAAGTATTTTCTGACAGATTCAGGAAGACTTACACGATTTTTTAACAGCAATGTTTTAAGTTTGAGTGACTATGAATTGAAGCAGATTTTTCGAAGTATGTGCAGCTATTCCGTTTACTCAATGACAGAAAATATCTGTAACGGTTTTGTTACGCTTGAGAACGGTTGCCGTGTAGGCGTTTACGGAACTGCTGTTGTTGAAGAAGGCAGGGTTACTTCAGTAAGGAACGTAAAAGGACTTAATATCCGTTTAGCAGGAGATTTTGTTGATATTTCAGCTGATGTCTGTAAACTTTTTGAAAATTCAAAACCCAATATACTTATCTGCGGACCGCCTTCAAGCGGTAAGACAACGTTGATAAAAGACTTGTGCAGAAATCTTTCAGACAGGTGTAACTATAAAATATCATTGATTGATGAAAGAGCTGAATTTGAAAATTATTATTCCGGATTTAATACCGATGTTCTGACAGGATACCCGAAACCGTTTGGTATTATGTTAAGTGTTCGTACACTTTCACCGGATATAATCGTGTTTGATGAGTTAGGAACTTCAGAGGAAGCTGAAGCGGTTCTTGACGGTATGAACAGCGGTGTAAGCTTTGTTATGAGTATTCATTGTGATAATATGATTGAACTCAAAAAAAAAAACAGATAAAAAAGTTGACTGAATTTGAATTTATTGATTATTTTGTTTTTCTGAAGGATAAGGCGGAAGTTTCTCGAATTGTTTCAGCTGAGGTTTTTTATAATGAGGACATTGTCATTAATGATAATAGCGGTTTGCTTTGCACTTATGGGTCGTAATATTGCGGATTCATATAAAAAACGGGTGTCGATGCTTGAGAAAACCGAAGCGATGATTACATTAATTCGTGATGAAATAGATTTTTGTGCCTTACCGATCAATGAAATGATTCACTTGATTTCTCAAAAAGAATCGTTGAAACAGCTTGCTTTTATTGAAGAATGTTATCGTTTTTTATCTTCGGGTTTGGATTTTCCGCATGCCTGGAACAATTCGCTTGAAGACAGAAAAAATATTGCTTTTTTAAAGAAGAAAGATGTTGATTTACTAAAATCTTTTGGCGAAAATCTAGGGATTACTGACAGTGCGGGACAACTTTCAAACTGTAATGTTTATCTGGGTTTGTTGAAGATTAACTATAACGAAGCTTTAAAAGATAAAGAACGTTATTCGGGTCTGACAACGGCGATCGGTTTTCTTGTAGGTTTGGGAGTTCTGATTGTTTTTATTTAGAGGTAAGTATGGATTTGGTATTGAAAATTGCAGGAATCGGAATAATTGTTGCGGTTTTACAGCAGACACTTTCACGTTCAGGTCGTGATGAATACGCTCTTCTGACGGTTCTTGCCGGAATAATTGCTGTGATAACGCTGTTAGTGCGTGAGGCTTCGGGATTGTTAGAATCTTTCTCGTTTTTAATGGATTTTTAGTATGGATATTCTAAATCTTGTGTCAATTGCGGTTGTTTGTTCAGTAATATGTATTTTGGTGAAACAAATCAAACCCGAGTTTGTGCCTTTTCTGCAGATCAGTTCTTTAATTATAATTTTTACGTTTTGTGTAAACGGTGTCAGAAATCTTCTGATATCTATGTCGGATCTTGCAGGTGTCAGCGGTGCTGTGCAGGAAGAGTATGTACTATTGCTTCTGAAAGTTCTTTGTGTTGCTTTAATAACAAAATTTGCGATAGACATATGTAATGATTCGGGAAATTCCGCTTTAGGTACAGCGGTGTCCTTAGCGGGTAAAGCTGTAATACTTATAATGTGCTTTCCTTTGCTGAGTACGGTTGTTGAGCTTGCTGTCGGTATGTTGAAGTGATATGAAAATATTGGTTAAAATTTGTTCTGTTTTCCTTATAATGCTTGCTCTTTTGTTAATGACGGGTGTCCAATGTTACGCAGACGAAGCGTTATTCGTAAAAGAGGTTTTCGGAAGTTTACCTGATGAAGTGCTGGATTTATATGAAGATATCGGAGTTGATTCGCTTGATTTTGATTCAGTATTCAATGTAAGCGGTTCTGATATACTTGAATTGATTAAAAAACTTGTTACAGGTGCAGTTGAATCTCCGTTGATTTCGGTTGTAAGACTGATTGCTGCGGTAATAATCATTGCTGTATTTGAATGTTTTTTACCTGATGATTCGAAAATTAAAGATGTTATGAATTTAGCGGGAGCGTTGTTCTGTGTGTTGAGTATCATAAAACCGCTTGCTTTTGCAGTTACGTCATCTGTTTCGTCGATTTCTGTTTCAGGGAAATTTATGTTGGTATTGATTCCTGTTCTTACGGGTGTTGTTTCAGCTTCGGGAAATCCTACATTGGCTGTTTCGTTTCAGTCGATCGCATTTGTGGCAGCTCAGCTGATTGCCTTATTTGCAACGCAGGTTATTGTACCTGTTGTTGGTGTTATTTTGTCATTGGATATTGTTGGATCGCTAATTCCGGGGTTCAGCCTTTCTTCGTTTACAGATGCAATAAAAAAGAGCATAACAACAGTCCTTTCTTTTGGTGCTACTGTTTTTGTTTCGTTTCTCGGACTTAAAGCAGGTATGGCGAACACAGCGGACACGCTTATGGGTAAAGGCATGAAGCTTGTTATCAGCTCGGCTGTTCCTGTTATAGGCGGTGCATTGAGTGAAGCATACTCAGGCGTGGTCGGCAGTATGATGCTTGTCAAAAGTACAATCGGAGTGTTCGGTATAGGTGCAATTGCTCTTGTAACTTTACCGTCATGCATTCAGCTTCTTGTATGGATTCTTGCGTTGAAAATTTCTTCGGGAATCGCAGGTATGTTTTTACAAAGACAGATAAGCGATTTGCTTAAAGCGGTTTCGTCTTCTCTTGTGCTGCTCAATGTTACGGTTGTTTTTGTTGCAGTTCTGTTTATAATTTCAACGTCGTTGATACTGGTTCTGAAAGCAGGATGATTATGGAATACATAAAACAATGGGCATTGGGGATGGTTCTTACTTCGGTAATCGGTACGGTAATTCTTGTTGTAGCACCTTCAGGCTCAATGGAAAAACAGGTAAGACTTGCTGTTTCGCTGGTTCTTTTGATTATGTTTGTCAAACCGTTAGTCGGACTGTCTGATATAAACGGAAAGAATTTTAAAAAATATGAGTTTTTTACAGAAAGCACATCGTACAACGCTGATGAATATTTTATTACTGCTTTTAAAGATAAGCTGAACGATGATATTGTTGAATTAATTGACGATAAAGGAATTAATGTGATTAAAACGGAAATTGATGTTTCAATCAATGATGTAAAAGAAATCAGTGTTGACAGGGTTGTCGTTTTTATTGTTGATAAAAATAAAATATCAACCGTTAAACACTTGATTGAAAAAGAATATGGAATTATTGCAGAAGTCGAGGTGATTTATTGAAGGATTCTTTCAAAAATCTGATTGAAAAATTTACGTGTGACAAGAAAAGACTGTTTATTATTGTTGCAGGTATAGTCGGAGTGTTGCTTTTGGTTGTGTCTGAATTTATTCCTGAAAGTGAAGAGGATGTTGAAATAACAGAAAATGATGATGAAATGAGTTTCACGTCATATGAAAAAGATATTGAAGAAAGATTAAAAAATCTGATCGAATCCATTGACGGAGCAGGAAAGGTTCAGGTTATGGTTACGATTGAAAGCGGTGACGAGAAGGTTTATGCAACTGAAAGTAAAAAAACAGAGAACAATGAAGAAAAGAGTTATGTGCTTGTGGATATCGAGGGCAGTGATAGCGGACTGCTTCTGAAAATAGCACAGCCTGAAATACGAGGTGTAGCGATAGTGTGTCAGGGTGCGGATTCGCCGACAGTAAGAAATGCGGTTGTTGGTGCGGTTACATCTGTACTGGGGATAAGCAGTAATCGTGTGAATGTTTCAAAAATGAAAAACAGTAACGGAGGATGATTTTATGGTTATAAAAAAGAAGCAGATAGTTACGGCAACGCTTGCTCTTGCACTGGGTGCAGCTGTGTTTGTAAATTGGTACTATACAGGACCGCAGCCGCAGCAGACTCTGAATAATGAAAACACAACACAGCCTGCTGAAAGTGAAAATCTCGGTGATGCACAGTATGTTTCTGCGACAACCGGGAAGCAGACTGCAGAAACTCTTGCTGATTTCAAAATGAAAAGAGACTCGGCACGTGATGAAGCTAAGGAAACTTTGAATTCTGTAATTAAGGATTCAAAATCATCACCTGATGCAATTGCTCAGGCTACGGAGTCTTTGGCGATAATTGCTGACGATATAAAGGATGAAGCTGATCTTGAAAATCTTATTTTCGCTAAGACATCTTGTGAATGTGTTGTTATAATTGATGCTGAGGTTTGTCAGGTGATAGTCGGCAAAGGAACACTTTCGCAGAATGTATCGCTTCAGATTAAGGAACTTGTGGTAAAACAGACAAAAATTCCTTCAAAAAATATAACAATTATTGAATTAAAAGGTTGATGTATTCAAAAAATGTGGTATAATATGCATTAAAGTATGAATATATACAGTTAGTGCACCTTAAAAATCTGCAGATAGTTGCGGAGAATATACCTGTTGATAAGTGCCCTCTGTATTCATACGGAGGGTTTATTTTTTTGAAAGGATGATAAAAATGAGTACAATATCCGAAAAAAGACGTAAGTCAAGAGAACAGTCTTTCATCGTTCTTTTTGAAAAGTCGTTTAACGAGGAGCAGTCTTTTGATGAGATTGTAGAGATTGCAATCGAATCGGAAGTAATCGAAAAAGATAAATTTATGAACAGCATTCTTAAATATGCCGAGGAAAACCTTGTGGATATAGATGCTGAAATAGAAAAAAATCTTAAAGGCTGGAGTAAATCAAGAATTTCAAAGGTCAGTCTTGCACTTCTGAGAATGGCTATCGCTGAAATGAAGTATATAGATGATGTGCCGGTTGGTGTTTCTATCAACGAAGCTGTTGAAATTTGTAAAATTTACGGTTCTGATGAAGATAAATCTTTTGTCAACGGAGTTCTCGGCTCGGTTGCAAGAGGCATAGAGGCGTAAAATGGCTTATTATTTAGGGATCGACACAAGCAACTACACAACTTCGTGTGCGGTTTATGACGATGTTAGCGATACGGTTGTGCAGAAGAAAAAGCTTTTGCCTGTAAAGCAGGGCGAACTGGGACTCAGGCAGAGTGATGCTGTGTTTCATCATACTGTACAGCTTCCTGATTTGATTAAGGAACTGTTTTCTGATTTTAACAGTGATATCAACGCTGTCGGTGTTTCGGAAGTACCTGTAAGACAGGAAGGGTCGTATATGCCTTGTTTTCTTCCGGGTGTAAGTGCAGCAACTGCGGTAGCCAGTGTAAATAAAATTGACTTGTATAAATATTCACATCAGCAGGGACATCTTATGGCTGCCTTATATTCAGCAGGAAAACGTGAACTTTACGGTAAAGAGTTTCTTGCTTTTCACGTCTCGGGCGGCACAACTCAGCTTTTGAAAGTAAAAGGTGATCTTGAAGCAACTCTTATTGCTGCGTCTCTTGATCTTAAAGCGGGTCAGGCTGTTGACCGTGTGGGTGTTATGCTTGGTTTTCAGTTTCCTGCAGGCAGATACGTTGACGAGCTTGCATCAAAAAGTGAAAAGAAATATAAAATCAATCTTAAACTCAACAACGGAAACTGTAACCTTTCGGGTGTTGAAAATAAATGTAAAGAAATGTTCAGAAACGGTGAGAAAAAAGAGGATATATGCCGTTACTGTATAGATTACATAATGACTGCATTGGAAAAAATGATGCTTTATGCACTTGCTGAATACGGTGATATGCCTGTTGTGTTTTCCGGCGGTGTTATGTCGAACAGTATAATTAAGAAATATTTTACTGAAAAATATGGAGCGTATTTTGCTGAACCTGAATTTTCATCAGATAATGCCGCAGGTATAGCAATTCTTGCTTCTATGAGGAAATAATTAATGTTGGAATCAACTGTTTTAAGTGTGACACAACTTAATACTTACGTTAAATCCATTCTTGAAGGTGATTTGCTTCTCCGTAATGTCTTTGTTGTTGGTGAAATTTCTAACTTTACCAACCATTACCGTACAGGACATTATTATATGACGCTTAAGGATGAAATTTCCTGTATAAAAGCTGTAATGTTCAGGTCTGCTAACCAAAGACTTCGTTTTATGCCAGAAAGCGGAATGGGCGTAATAGTCCGCGGAAGAGTGTCTCTTTATGACCGAGACGGTCAGTATCAGCTATATATTGAAGATATGCAACCCGACGGAATAGGTGCTTTGAATCTTGCTTTTGAACAGTTGAAAAACAAACTTGCTGCAGAAGGACTTTTTGATGAAAGTTTAAAAAAGCCTATTCCTTCAAGAGTAAGGAAAATCGGTGTTGTAACATCTGCTACGGGTGCCGTAATCCAGGATATTAAAAATGTTGTTTCAAGAAGATATCCGTTGGCTGAAATTATACTTGCTCCTGTTGAGGTTCAGGGTGTAAATGCTGCACCTCAGATTGCAGCAGCAATTGACGATTTAAATTCGGGTGACTATGCCGATGTGCTCATTGTAGGCAGAGGCGGTGGCTCACTTGAGGATTTATGGGCATTCAATGAAGAAATTGTAGCTCGTGCGGTGTTCAGAAGCAAAATACCCGTTATTTCTGCTGTCGGACATGAAACTGATTTTACAATCTGCGATTTCGTTGCTGATCTCAGAGCTCCGACGCCTTCAGCGGCTGCCGAGCTTGCAGTACCTGATATTCGTGACGATATTGCATTTGTTAACGGTGCATTTTCGTTGATGGAAAGTGCAATTGATAAACGTATTAAAAGTGAACTCGATAAGCTTTGTCTTCTTAAAGATAAACTTAATTTATTGAGTCCTACAAACCTTATTGATGAAAGAATGAATACTGTTTCTCTTTTATATAATGATGCACTCAACAGAATAAATGATAAGTTGAATTGTGAAGGAAATCGCTTTGCGGTTGCTTGTGCAAAAATCGATTCCCTTAATCCGATAAAGGTTCTCAGCAGGGGATACTCCATTACGATGAAAGAGAACAAAATAATAAAAAGTATAAATGATGTTACTTGCGGAGACAGAATATCCGTTAAGTTTTCAGACGGCGAAAAAGAATGTGAGGTGCTTTGAGTGGCAACAAAAATGACCTATGAAGAGGCAATTGTACGCCTTGAAGAAAATGTTGAAAAACTCAATGACGGAAGTCTTTCTCTTGATGAATCAATCAAGATTTTTGAAGAGAGTACAAAATTGGCAGTGTTTTGTAACGATTGCCTTGAAAAAGCAAAGCTTAAAGTTACAGAACTTTCAAAAGCTGAGTAAAGGAAGTTTTGTATGGATAAATATATTGATTTAATAAATAGGGCTCTTGATTCATATCTTCCTGATTCGGATGATATTGTTTCTCAGGCGATGAGGTACAGCGTTGAAAACGGTGGCAAAAGAGTGCGTCCTGCACTTTTACTTGCTTTCTGTGAATTGTGCTCGGGCGATATAAATAAAGCAATGCCTCTTGCATGTGCACTCGAAATGATTCACACATACTCGCTCATACATGATGATTTACCTTGCATGGATAATGATGATTTCAGACGCGGTAAGCCATCTTGTCATATAAAATATGGTTATGAGTATGCTTTGCTTGCAGGTGATGCATTGTTGACACTTGCGTTTGAAACAGCTTTGAAAGCAGAGCTTCCTGCAGACCTTCTTGTTAAGGCAACAAAAGAGCTTGCAGTTGCTTCGGGATGGGCAGGAATGGTCGGAGGTCAGGTTATAGATCTTCAGAATGAAGGAAAAAAGGTTCAGGTTGAAGATGTCGTTAAAATGTACAACCTTAAAACCGGCGAACTTATACGTGCTGCTTGTGTTATCGGTTGTATCTCAGCAGGTGCTTTGTCCAAGATACCTTATGCAACTGTATATGCACATAATATAGGACTTTCGTTCCAGATTGTTGATGATATACTTGATGTTACAAGTGATTCACAAACTCTCGGAAAGCCTGTCGGCAGTGATGAAGAAAACGAAAAATGTACGTATGTATCGCTTAAGGGACTTGAGGAATCCAAGCGTGTTGTTTCTGTGCTCACCGAGGAGGCTAAGGCTGTCCTTGATAATTTTAATGCTGATACAACTGCACTTAAAAAGTTTGCGGATAAAATGGAAAACAGAAAGAATTAAGAATTCGATATCTTTGGAAGTGATTAAATGGAAAATGATTTCAAATATCTTAGTAGCATAAAATCTCCCGATGATGTAAAAAAGCTTGACGAAAATGAGCTGAATGAACTTGCAGCAGAAATAAGACAGAAGCTTATTCAGACAGTTTCAAAAAACGGCGGACATCTTGCATCAAATCTTGGTGTTGTTGAACTTACTCTTGCTATTCATAAGGTTTTTGATTCACCGAAAGATAAAATAGTCTGGGACGTAGGTCATCAGGCTTATACTCACAAACTCATTACAGGTAGATACGATGTATTTGATACAATCCGTCAGAAGGACGGAATTTCCGGCTTTTGCCATCCGAACGAAAGTGAACACGACGTGTTTTACAGCGGACACAGCGGAACTTCTGTTTCGTCTGCATTCGGAATTGCGCAGGCTAAAAAGATTAATAATGACGATTCTTTTACCGTTGCTGTGATCGGTGACGGCTCATTTACCGGCGGTCTTGTTTATGAAGCACTTAACAATGCAGGCCGTTCTAAGACAAACCTTATTGTAATTCTTAACGATAACGAGATGTCAATTTCTCCCAATGTCGGCTCGTTTGCAAAGCATCTTGCAAAAATAAGATCGAAGAAACGTTATGTAAGCATGAAAGCTTCACTCGAGAATATTCTTTGTAAGATTCCGTTTGTCGGCACTAAAATTGCTGACGGTGTCTACAAGATAAAAACTTCGGTAAAGAATTTTCTTTATGAAAGCACAATATTTGAAAAGCTCGGTTTCAGATACATGGGACCGGTTGACGGACACGATATATCTCTTGTTACGGAAGCTCTTAATACAGCTAAAGAAATCGGCGGTCCTGTAGTGTTGCATGTTAATACTGTCAAAGGAAAGGGATATGACTTTGCTGAAAAAGATCCCAGCTCCTTCCACGGTATTTCTAATTTTGATATTAATACAGGTGAATGGGTTTCAGGCAATACAACTTTCGGAAATGAATTCGGAAAGCTCATGTGCACAATGGCCGAAAAGGATAAGCGAATTTCTGTTATCACTGCGGCAATGAGTCTTGGTACAGGTCTTTCAGAGTTTTCTGAAAAGCATGCTGACCGATTCTTTGATGTTGGTATTGCGGAAGAACACGCTGTAACATTTGCTTCGGGACTTTCAAAAGGCGGTATGCTTCCTGTTTTTGCAGTTTATTCAACATTCTTACAGCGTTGCTATGATGAAATTATACATGACGGTGCTCTTCAGGATCAGAAAATGGTTCTTGCAATTGACCGTGCAGGCTTTGTCGGTGATGACGGAGAAACACATAACGGTCTTTATGATGTTGCGTTCTTGCAGAGTATTCCGAAGGTTACTGTTTATTCTCCGACAACCTATGATGAAATGAAGGTTGCCTTCGGTAATGCTTTTTATAAAGATACCGATGTTGTTGCAGTTAGATATCCGAGAGGTTCTGAACCGGAACTTCCTGAGGATTATGAGCCTTCTTTCGGAACATATGATCTGTACGGTCATATGTGGGCTGACACTGTAATTGTAACCTACGGCAGATTATTCAGCGAAGCTGCAAAGGCTGCGAATATCCTTCTCAAAAAAGGTAAAAAGGTAAAAATTCTTAAGCTTAACAGAATCAAGCCTATTGATATGGATGCAGTTGATGCTGTAATTGACTCTAAGCATATTATTTTCTACGAAGAAGGTGTGAGAAGCGGTGGAATAGGTGAAAAGTTTGCTGCACTTCTTCTTCAGAAAGGATATAAGGGCACTTACGATATTACTGCAATTGACGATTGCTTTGTAAAACAGGCAAAGATTCCTGATTTGTTGAAAGAATACAAATTTGATTGTGACAGTATTGTTGAAAAACTCAGCGGTGAAAATTGAGGTGAAATTGTGGCTGATAAACAAAGACTTGATATAGCTGTAACGGCAAGAGGTCTTGTTCCTTCACGTGAAAAAGCAAAGGCACTTATTATGGCAGGGCAGGTATATGTCAACGGTCAGAAGGAACTTAAGGCCGGTGCAAACGTAAAGGAAACCGACCTGATTGAAGTCAGAGGCAGTCAAAATCCTTTTGTAAGCCGTGGCGGACTTAAACTGCAGAAAGCTGCAAAGGAATTTGACATAAACCTCAATGATTGTATCTGTATGGATATCGGAGCTTCAACAGGCGGATTTACTGACTGTATGCTTACTTACGGTGCCAAGAAGGTTTATGCAATTGATGTCGGTTACGGACAGCTTGCATGGAAGCTCAGAACAGATGAACGTGTTGTAAATATGGAACGAACAAATTTCAGATATGTTACTCACGAACAGATACCTGAAGAAATTGATTTCGCAAGTGTAGACGTTTCTTTTATTTCGCTTAAGATTATTCTTCCGGTTCTTCGTGAGCTCCTTAAAAATGAAGGTGAAGCTGTTTGTCTTATTAAACCACAGTTTGAGGCAGGGAAAGAAAAAATCGGTAAAAAAGGTGTTGTTCGTGACCCGTCAGTTCATACAGAGGTTGTTGAAAATATAACTCAGTTTGCTGTTGAAACGGGATTCACTATCAAAAATCTTGATTTTTCACCGATAAAAGGGCCTGAAGGTAACATTGAATACCTTATGCATATAATCAAGAATGATAATCCTGAAGTAGTCTGTGATGTCAAGCCTGCGGAGCTTGTTACACGTTCTCACAGTACTCTGGATAAATGACAGGTGTGATAATATGAAAATCGCATTAATGCCTAACCTGACAAGGAAAAATGCATTGTGTGTATCACTTGAGGTATGTGCTCAGCTTGATAAACTTAATGCAGATTACATAGTCAGTACAGAACAAAAAGAATATTTTCTAAATACAAGTGCACGCTTTTTGTCAAAAGAAGAAATGATTGAAGAGTGCGATGTAATTATTGCAGTCGGCGGTGACGGAACAATTATCCATGCCGCAAAAGCAGGCAAGCCGATTCTCGGTATAAATGCAGGAAGAATTGCATTTATGGCAGGACTTGAGCCTACTGAACTTGATATGCTGAAAAACCTTATTGACGGCAATTATGAAAATGACCGACGTATGATGCTCAAGGCTGATGTATGCAATGCAGACGGAACTGTCATAAAAACATGTTATTGTATTAATGACGTGGTGATTGCACGGGGTACACAGATCAAAATGGAAGATATTTCTGTTGAACACAACGGGAAATTAATCAATAACTACACGGCAGACGGTATTATAATTTCTACTCCGACGGGTTCTACAGCGTACAGCCTGTCTGCGGGCGGTCCTGTTGTTGATCCGCAGATTGAAAGTATATTGCTTACACCGATCTGCACGCATTCACTTTTTTCAAGAGCGTTGATTTTTAAACCTGATTCGGTATTTAAACTCTATTCACCGAACCTTATTGAACTCGGACTTTCCTGTGACGGTGACGAAACGGTGACTGTTCCTAAAGGTCATTATGTACTTGTACGCAAGGCTGAAATATACGGTGAATTTATAAGAATTAAAAACGAAACATTCCTTGAAATTTTGAACAGTAAACTTGCTCAACGCAGACTGTAAGGAGAGGGTAGTATGAAGAAAAAAAGACACAGTATGATTCTGAAATTAATCAGTAAATACGAAATAGGTACTCAGGAAGAGCTTATGGAAAAATTGCGTGAGAACGGATTTGATGCAACTCAGGCAACTGTTTCACGCGATATCAAAGAACTTCGTCTTGTTAAGCAAATGGACAAAAAAGGCTCATACAGATATGTTGAGGGTAAAAGTGAAACTGACGAATATCTTTCTAAGTTTAACGCAATTTTTTCTCATTCGGTTATTTCCTGCGATTATGCACTTAATACTGTTGTTATAAAGTGTTATACAGGTATGGCTCAGGCTGCCTGTGCAACGTTTGACAATATGCAGTGGGAAGGTCTTGTCGGAACAATTGCAGGTGACGATACTATTTTTGCTCTTTGCAGAACAGAACAGCTCGCAAAAGAGCTTAAGAATTCTATTGAACGATTAGTAAAGTAATTACGGACGTGGTGTTATGCTTACAAGCCTGAAAATTGAAAATGTTGCAATAATTGAAAGTGCTGCGATAGAATTCGGCTGCGGACTTAATGTTCTGACAGGTGAAACGGGTGCAGGTAAATCCATAATTATTGACTCAATTAACGCTGTTCTTGGTGAGAGAACTTCAAAGGATATTATCAGAACAGGTGAGGACAGTGCAAAGGTTTATGCAGTTTTTGAAGATGTTTCCGAAACGGCACGTGATGTTCTTTCTGAAAACGGAATTGATTGTGAAGATGATGTTCTTATTGTAAACAGGGTAATCAACCGTGACGAAAAAAATTCCTGCAGAATCAATGGTGTTCCTGTAACTGTTAATATGCTCAAGGCTGTTACGAGAGAGCTTATTGACATTCACGGTCAGCACGATAATCAGGCGTTGCTCAATCCGGACAGACACTGTGGTTTTATCGACAGCTTTGCAGGTTGTGATGAGCTTATTAATACATACAGAGATTCTTATTACGCGCTTTGCGATGTCCGTAAAAAACTGAATTCTTTAAAAACTGATGAAAGCACGAAGGCACAAAGAATAGATTTGCTTCAATATCAGATTAATGAGATTGAAATGGCAAATATAACTGTCGGTGAGCGTGATGAACTCATTGAAAGAAAGAATCTTATCAATAATTCTCAGAAAATAATCAAATCGCTTAATTCTGCATATGATTTGCTTAAAGGCGACGGTTGCGGTGTTGATTGTATTTCTGATTCAGCTTATGAGATTGAGAAGGCAGAAGAATGTTTCACATCACTTTCTCCGGTACTTGAAAAAATAAACAATATTAAATATGATTTAGAAGATGTTGCGGAGGAAATACGCGACAGACTTTCTGAGCTTGATTACGATGAGTATGAGCTTGATGAAATCGAATCGAGGCTTGATTTGTTGTATCGTTTTTCAAGAAAATATGGTGAAACAGAAGAAGATATACTGAATTACCTTGAAAATGCAAGAAAAGAGCTTGATGAAATTACTTTTTCTGAAGAAAGAATACAATTGCTTACAGAAAAAGAAAAAGAGCTCAACAGCGTAACAACCGGGCTTGCTGAAAAGCTTACTCAGGAAAGAGTTGAGGCCGGAAACAAACTCAGCAAGCTTATTTCGGAAGAGCTTGAATTTCTTGATATGCCCAATGTTGCTTTTGTGGTTTCAAGGGCTGCAACTGAGCTTTCAGAAAACGGGGCAGATGAAATTGAGTTCCTTATTTCAGCTAATGCGGGCGAAACGCTTAAACCTCTTGTTAAAATTGCATCAGGTGGCGAACTTTCAAGAATTATGCTTGCTATTAAGAATGTTCTTGCGGATGCCGACAATATCGGAACGATGATTTTTGACGAAATTGATACAGGTGTCAGTGGAAGAGCGGCACAAAAAATTGCAATGAAGCTTCGCCAGGTTTCGGAAGGCAGACAGGTTATCTGTGTTACACATCTTGCACAGATCGCATCGCAAGGAGATGTACACTTGTTTATCAATAAATCAGTCAGAGATTCAAAGACATATACCGAGGTGTCTGTATTACTTGATGAAAAAAGAGTGTACGAGATTGCAAGAATTATGGGTGGCATCGAAATTACAGATCTTCAGCTGCAGAGTGCACGAGAAATGCTTGAAAAAGCTGGAAATCTTTAACATTAACGGATTATTGTAATAAATGTTACTCTGTGATATAATCAGCAGAGAAGTTAATAATATATGGAGAAATATCAAATGAAGAAAAATTTTACTAAAACAAGAATAACAGCTCTTATATCTGCTTTGATTTTTGTTTTTTCATTGGTGTTATCGGGATGTTCAAATGGCAAAGACATTGAAAGCCCCGAAAAAACTACAGAGAAAAAAGATGTAATAAATATTGGTGAAGGTGATCCGACAATTCCTCCGGATTCGCAGATTGTTATTGGCGATGACGGACAGTCGTATCTTGTGGACAGTGAAGGTAATTCAATTGTTTATAATCACTATTACCAAAATCCTGTAACGCCTCAGCCAAATACTCCGCCTTCTAATACACCGGGTGTACCCGAAGAATCAACATCTTCAACAACAAAACCTACTGTTCCGACGCTACCGTCAAGCACAGAATCAACAACGAGCATTTTTAACCTGATTAGCAGTAAGCGAAGTGTAGGTTATAATAAAGCAACAGCATCAAGTGCGGCAATTCCTGACAGTTATCTTGATACGCTCAGAGTTTATTTTACATACAATAACAAGGATTGGCTGATTGAGTTCTGGAAAGGCGAGTACGGAAAAGCGCACGTTGGCGGAGAAGTAGGTATCTATACTAACAGCACTCCGTCTTCAACGGGAACAGATTATTTGCATGCAAGCATAGGTGAAGCAAAAGTTTTCAATGCTGCCGGCCATAGCGACCGACTTAATTGCTCAGTACAGTTATGGCAGTATGTTAAATCAACAGATCCGGAACCGATTTCTATTGCTTCAACAGCTATGAAGGTTTGTCAGAGAAATTATGGTTTTAAAGAGGGCGTTCTTGAAAACGTAAAATACAGATCTACAATTGTTATGAGTGCTAAAATAGAATTTCCGACTCTTGATATGCTTGATCTTTTTACGTTTGCTCTTGATGAAAAAGGTTTTCAAGAAGCAAGCACATCGTCATATAAAGATGTTGAAAGATATTATGTTGATGACAGAACAGTTACTGTTAACTGGCGCTATCATAATGATGGTTAATTGAAATGATTTTTTATTCTAAAGGTGACGGTTTCGTCACCTTTATTTTTTCCAAAAGTTAATGAATATTTAACAATTTCTGCAAGTTAATGTGATACTATACTCGTCAGAGCTGATTTAATCGATTTCACTTTTCAAAGTCGGTTTATGAACGGATTCTGAATTTTCTTGTTTAATAATATAAGTAATCCCTAACGAGTTATGTACTGAGTATATTTTCCAACTGTTTTTATTAAAACTGTTAGTGGATTCTTTCAATAACGATTCAATGTTTTCTGCTTTTTCTCCGACAATTGTCGAACTGATTGCAGAAAAAATTCTGCAATTTTCCGGATTATTTATATCAAAAGACGAAAGTGTACATTGAATTATTTCTCCGTTTTTGTTACAATAAAAGGACAGTATGTTTTTATCGTCTGTTATTTTGTGGTAGATTATATTCTCACTTTTCTCGATTATAAAATCACTTATATTGAGATTATATTGATATGAAGAATTAAGAGCTTTAATAATTTCATGAATATTTTTTTCTGAATGTGATTGACAGGCTGTTAATGATATCACAATAGTAATTGTTGCAAGTGCAGCTATTAATTTTTTAAACATATTATCACCACCGATTTTTAATATATATTCATAATAATAAATTTTATCACGGAAGAGGTTGCATTATGGAAAAGAAAAAGCTTAGCAAAAAAACTAAAAAAATAATAGTTTCACTTGTGCTTGTAGTCGCAATTGTTGCAGGTGTATGTGCGGTGGTTTTTAAACCTGAAGAAAAGTTAAAGGTTGAAACCGTTAATGCTTCAGTTCAGACTATAAGTGAAACACTTGACACTTCCGGAACAGTTTCGACTGTTTCACAGGATGCTTTCAGCTTGCCTTCGGGTGTTAAGATTGAACAGCTTAACGTCAAAGAGGGCGATATGGTTGAGGCGGGCGACATCATTGCAACCTTTGACTTGACATCTCTTGACGAGTCACTTAAAGATAAAAAAAGTGCTTATAATAAGGCTGAATCAGCATATAAAACTGCACAGCAGACTGCAGTTCAGTCTAAATCGAAAGTTTCAGAGGTTAAAAAACAGATTGCGGAGCTTGAAAGTGAAGTTGAGCGTCTTAGCAACAAAGCAGAAACTAATTCGGATAAAAACAAACCGTCTGCAAACACTTCTGCTGTGTCCGATTCAATGACCGAACGCTTTATTAAGGTTGCCAAGCTTTTTGGTGCTGACTACAGTAAGGACGAAGCTAAAGAAATTCTTTCAGGTTTTATTGGTTCGGGAAGCAGCACGAACGAAGTTTCTTCTTTCCTTGATAATCTCGGTATAATCGGTGCAAATAACGGTTCGTTTGATTTTTCTTCTTTAAGCGGGATGACTGAATCTTCTGAATTAATGTCAGCAGAAATGAGTCTTATTCAGCTCAAAGCTCAGCTTGCTACGCTTGAATTACAGTCGGATGAGTCTTATGTTGCAACATTCAAAACAGTTGCTGACAAGACAAAGGAAGCATATCTTCTGGCAAAAACACAGATTGATTCGATGAGAAACGGTTGGATTGCTAAAGATAAAGGTATTGTTGCTGAAGTCAATATCAGCGAAAACGGTGTGTCGAATAACAACTCGATGAACAGCTCTGTTGATATAAGTGCGGTTCTTAGTGCTGTAACTTCAGGTGCTGATGTAACATCTATGCTTTCGTCTTTCCTCGGTCAGGGTCAGGTTGCTGTAAGAGTTTTATATTATCCGCTCGTTGCAGATGTTTCTTTGAGTAAGTATGATGTTCTTGACGTTTCACTTAATCAGGATGTAATTATTAAGCCTGCAAGCGGTAACGAATTAAAGGGTAAGGTCTCTTATATCAGTGCTGTTGCAACTTCTTCAAACGGACTTGATATCGGTGCAATTATGGGCAGTGCTTCAGCATCAAGTACTATTCCTGCTCAGGTTACAATTGAAAATGCGGACAGATCGGTTATCGTAGGTGTTGATGTTCAGGTGTCAATTGTCACTCAGACAATCGAAAACGCTGTTGTTGTGCCTGTTGAAGTAATCTGCATTGACGGTGAAGAAGTGTTTGTTTACGTGCTTGAGGACGGTAAAGCAGTAAAACGAGACGTTGAACTCGGTATTTCAAGTGATACTCATTATCAGATACTTTCCGGTATAACTAATGATGATATTCTTATTAAGAACACTTTTGGCCTTGAAGAAGGAGTCAGCGTTGAAAGCTGATAAGCGGAGGTAAATATTGTGGATATCAGAGAAAACATACGAATAGCTGTTTTCAGTATCAAGACTAATATGATGCGCTCTCTGCTTACAATGTTAGGCATAATAATCGGTGTTGCTTCTGTTATTGCAATCATTACCGTCGGTGACGGAGGACGTGACTATATTGTCGGTATGATTGAGGATATGGGCTCAAATGCGATTCAGATTGTGGTTAATGCTACTAAAGCTGAGTCTTCGCATTACCTTACAGAAGCTGATGTTAATGCAGTACGCAGACTTGATAACGTCAAATACTGTTCGCCGTACGAATATTCCTTCGGGCAGGTTGACACTAAAGACTATAACAGTTTTGCATTTACGATTGCCGGAAATGAAGACGTTTTCCGAATTAATGAAATTGCAACAAAGTATGGTCGTGCTTGGACAAAAACAGAGTATGAAGAAGGAAAGTTCGTTTGCGTTCTTAGCACACTTACAGCTAAGGATGCATTTGGCAGAGAAAATTGCGTTGGTGAAACAATCAACTATACCGTAAATGAAAAAACGATACCTTTGAAAGTTATCGGTATCGTGGATATGGCTGATATGATGCAGCTTTCTGAAGATCAGGCTTCGTCGATGGATATGACACAGATGATGGGCGGAGTCAGTATGGGAATGATAGGCATTCCTGCAAGTCTTAATGCACAGCTTAACAACAGGGTTGATCAGTACTCACAGATCTTTTTTATAACAGAGGATGGTGCCGATTTACAGAATGTCGGTGAATCTGCTTTGAATGTTATTAAAACACGACACGGTAGTTTTGATGATTCTATTTACACATTGAGCATTATGGCTATGTATATTGATTTGCTTGATTCTGTAATAAACATATTTACAACATTTATTGCGGCAGTAAGTGCGATTTCACTTATAGTCGGTGGTATAGGTGTTATGAATATTATGCTCGTTTCCGTAACTGAACGAACACGTGAAATCGGTATACGTAAAGCTCTCGGTGCAAGGACATCGACAATTATGTTCCAGTTTCTTACCGAATCTGTCATATTATGTCTGATTGGCGGATTTATCGGCTTGGTTCTTGGTGTTTCGGTAGCTCTTGGGGTAGCGGGAATATTAGATATTCCTATTGCTGTTAAGGCTTCTACTGTTGCTATAGCGGTTGGTTTCTCAAGTGCAATCGGTATTTTCTTCGGAATTTATCCTGCAAAACGTGCTGCACAGCTTACACCTATTGAAGCTTTGAGAAGAGAATAAATGATTAAGAGGAGGTTAAACCTCCTCTTTTTTTATTCCACTGTAACACTTTTAGCAAGGTTTTTTGGTTTGTCAATTTCACAGCCTTTAATAAGAGCTGTATTGTATGCCAAAAGCTGTAATGGTATGATTTCCAAAAGCGGATAATAAATCTCAATTGTTTCAGGTATTATGATATCGCCTGAAATTTTTTTGGTTACTACGGTTAATACTTCTGCACCTCTTGCTTTAGTTTCATTCACGTTACTTAACGTTTTTGAACTCAGTCTGTCTGAACAACAAAGTGCTATTACAAGACTGTTTTTGTCAATCAGAGAAATTGTTCCGTGTTTAAGTTCACCTGCGGCATATGCTTCGCACGGAATATATGAAATTTCTTTAAGTTTCAGTGAAGCTTCCATAACGGTGCAGTATTCATAATTACGTCCGATGAAACAGATATATTCAGAATTCAGTATTTTCTCGGATAGTGTTTTATAGTCGATATTCTGATTGAGGATTGTTTCAATTTTTTCGGGAATACGTTTTAATTCGTCAATATATTTTACTGCTTCGATTTTTTTGAGTTCTCCGCTTATTACAGCCAGATATAAGACCAGTGAATAAATAGCGGCTAACTGAGCTGAATAAGCCTTAGTTGTTGCAACTGCTATTTCAGGACCTGCTTTAGTGAAAATGGTGTTTTTACTTTCTAACGAAATTGTACTGTTTTCTACATTGACGATTGAAATTACTTTTGCATTTTTTTCGTTTGCTATGCGCAAAGCAGCTAATGTATCGGCTGTTTCTCCGCTTTGGCTTATTATTACAATCAATGTGTTCTTATCAATGCAAGGGTTGCTGTACCTGAATTCTGATGCAATTTCTGCTGTACTGTTTCTTTTGAAAAGTTCGGTGCAGACATATGCTCCTACCATACCTGCATGGTATGCAGAACCGCAGGCAACAAAATGCACATTGTTAATTTGTTTAATGTCGTTAGCGGACCATTTAAGACCTTTAAATCTGATTTTTCGCCCGTCAAAAATTTCACTTAAAGTTTTTCGGATCGAAGCAGGCTGTTCCATTATTTCTTTAAGCATAAAGTGTTCGTATCCGTCTTTATTAATGTTATTTTCGATGTTTTTAATTTTAATTTCACTTTTTTTAATTCTGCAACCGTCAGTATCATAAACTTTAAAACTGTCTTTTGTAAGCAGACCGATCTCTCCGTCATTAAGTCTAAAGATTCGTTTGCTTTTTTGTGTTAGTGCTGATATGTCGCTTGCAATATAGGCACTGTTTGAATCTGTGCCGACAAAGAGGGGACTTGACCGCTTTGCACATACTATTGTGTCGGGATAATCTTTACAAAGTATTGCCAAAGCATATGAGCCTTCCAATAATGGTAATGTAGCACTTACCGCACCCTTTAGATCCCCCTTGTAGTTTTCCTCAATTAAATGTGCAATTACCTCTGTATCGGTCTCTGAGACGAAATTATAGCCCTTATCCATCAACTCTGTTTTGAGCTTTTCGTAATTTTCGATAATTCCGTTGTGAACAACTGCGAAAATACCGTTTTGACTCAGATGAGGGTGAGCATTAATTTCATCTGCACGACCGTGGGTTGCCCAGCGGTTATGCCCTATACCTATATTTGAATAAAGTTCTGATGTTTTTTCTTTCAGTTCTGCAGGGCTCCCGATACACTTTTTGCATATGATATCTTCGTATGAATAAACAGCGATTCCGGCTGAATCATATCCGCGGTATTCCAATGCTTCAAGTCCTGAAATAATTATTTCAGTTGCATTTTCCTCACCTATATAACCCATAATTCCACACATAAAGCTACCACCTTTGATTTTATAAATATATTCTATGCGTGGAAAAATTTTTTATCCAAAGAAAAAAGGACTGCATTGCAGTCCTTAAAACTATTTATTCTGAAATACGAAATCCAAAAGCAGTGCGGCGTT
The DNA here is from genome assembly GCA_017380575.1 of Clostridia bacterium. Taxonomy (GTDB): domain Bacteria; phylum Bacillota; class Clostridia; order Oscillospirales; family Acutalibacteraceae; genus CAG-488. The sequence goes on from JAFODS010000029.1 coordinate 64,000, forward strand.
AGCTGTGATGTTGTAATCGTTGTCGGTTACAATTCCGTCGAAATCGACGTCAGATGCAAATTTTTGAGGTTCGGTAAATTTGTCAGGGAAATTCATTATACATGAAACTATAACTGCATCCTGACCGTCAACGGTTGCATCTCCGTTAATATCGCCAAAAACAATTATTTCATAGGATTCATATAGCTCACCGTATATATTGTAGATGTTCAGGGTTGATCCTGTGCCGATTCCGCATTCTGACGGAATATATTCAATGGTTCCGGTTCCTTCGGTAATCGTGATATACTTACCGATATCCGTAAACCCTTCATCGAGACCCCAGATATAATTTAGTGTAGGATCACAGGTTACATCGGTGTTAAGGTTTAATTTAATCTGCGGTTCGATTTTACCGTTCAGAAGAAGATTATATGCTGATAACAATTTATATTTTGTTGTGTCGTTTGGTGCTGTGCTTGAATTAGCCTTGATTAAAGAAGTCGGAGAGTTTCTTATGTCTGTATATAAATCAGATACTGTTGCATCGGGATATTCTGAAAGATAAATAGCTGCACAGGCAGCAACCAGTGGACACGCCTGCGACGTTCCGCTACCGTAAGCTACTTTGCCTGATTCGATACTGCAACTAAGAATCTGATAGCCCGGAGCAACAACATCATAATAGAGCCCGCTGGGATCATAGTTTGAAAAAGATGCCAGTTGATTTACATCTGTTTTATCGCTGGCCATAACACCGATTGCATTTTCGTATGATGCGGGGATTACTTTTGATACAGTAGTTGATGTTGCTTCGTTTCCGGCAGCAGCGATAACTGCTATCCCTGCCTCGTATGCTCTGTTGACTGAATCTTCAAGTGAATTAGCAACGGCATGAGCACCAACGGATAAATTAATAACATCAGCTCCGTTTATTCTTGCATAATCAATCGCTTCAACGAGATCGTCGAGGCTGAAATTTGGTGCGGTAGTTTCACTGTTATAATGTGCTGCATTAATAAGCATAAGTTCTGCATTGTATGCTGCTCCGATTATGTTGCTTCCGTTCGCGTTTGCACCGATAACACCGGCAACGTGTGTGCCGTGGTCGCTGTTGTCAAATGCGGTGCCGTCTTTTTTATAAATAGGGGAAATATCAGAAGAGTTTTTGTATGTGTTCCAACCGTGATTACCGTTAGCGTCCGTCCAAAGATTTTTCGGGAAATCTGTAGCGTTGATTTTAAAACCGTTATCAATGACAGCTACAACAATTCCTTCTCCGGTAGATTCGAAATCCTGCCATGTTTCGGGAATTTTCATAAGGTCGAAGTACCATTTCATATGGGTTAAATAAAGACTGCTGCTTGTGATTTCTCGTGGCATAGTAAATCCCATAGTATTAAAAACAATGTTAGGTTCTGCATATTTAATGCCTGGAAGTTTTTCAAGCTCTTTGCATTTTTCTAAAACATCGCCTTCAACTTCAAGAACATAAGTCTTTTCATCTGTAGAGTATGTATTCAGCTCTTCTGAATCTGTAATTTTTTCTTCTTCAAAGTTGATAAAGGTATGGTCAGCATCACCGAATGTAACAAACGTTGAAGAAGAGTCGATAAGCTCGTCTTCGGTAGAGATAACTATTTCGCCCGGAACATACTCGGCAGCAGTCTGAAGCGGAGTTTCAATCACGGTCAGCTCTTCTGCTGAAATGCTCACAGGAAGACTTGTTACAATTAAAACGCAACAGAGAATAATATTAAATATATTTTTAATTTTCATATTAACACTTCCTTGGGTAAAATAATATCGGGTGATAATTTTGAAAAGATTAGTATCATTATTTTTAGTTTTCAGCGTTTTGTTATCGTTTGCTTCGTGCACTTCCCGAAAGGCTGATTATGAAGAACCGGCAGACAATGCAGCGGCAACAACAGAAAAAAATAAATATAACACACAAACGGGAAGAAAACCGCTTGAGAAAATTCAATTTCAGGTTAAGGATTCCGAAAACAACCGTGGAATTTCAACTAAACTTATTGAACATTCTTACGGAGTGGCAAAAGACGGAAAAGCTCATAGAATTTCGTTTGAGTCGCAAAGCTTTTTTGAAAGTAAAAAGTATTGTGCGGTTACGCTTGGCGATTTAACTGATAATAAAATTTATCTTACTTTTGACTGCGGATATGAAAATGGTAATACCACGAAAATACTTGACGTGTTGAAAGAGAAAAATGTTAAAGCGGCATTTTTCTGCACTCTTGATAATATTAAATCAGAACCTGAGCTTATAGCACGGATGATAAATGAGGGGCATATTGTAGGTAACCATTCAACAACACATCCGTCTTTTGATAAACTCAGCCGAACGGAAATGGCACAGGAAATTGAAACCTGTGAAAATTATCTCAGAGAAAACTTTGGTTATTCTTCAAAATATTTCCGCTTTCCGATGGGTAACTATTCGGAGTGTGCACTTGACCTTGTCGGTTCACTCGGAATGACGAGCGTTTTCTGGTCGCTTGCTTATGCTGATTGGGATACTGATAATCAAAAGGGTGCTGATTATGCATTTGAGAAAGTAACAAGCAGATTGCATCCCGGAGCAATAATTCTTCTTCATTCCGTTTCAAGGGATAATGCAGATGCAATGAGTAAAATTATAGATTACGCATTGAAAAACGGTTATGTTTTTGCAACACTTGATGATTTAAATATTAATTATAGTAATTATAACACGAAAAAATAATTTGTACAATCCTAAAAATATTTTCCGAAGTTTAATTTGACTTGATATTTAGCTGTTAAAATGTTATAATTCAGGAAAGATTTAAAAAGGAGAGATTAAAAATGGCTTCACAGCTTTCAATGCCTGTAAAAGGTGACAAAATTGCAATTATGACAACCAATAATGGTGTTATCAAGTTTAAATTGTTTGAAAAAGAATGTCCTAAAACTGTAGAAAATTTTACAACACACGCTGCTAACGGATATTATGAGGGTATAATTTTTCACCGTGTTATCAAGGACTTTATGATTCAGGGCGGCGATCCGACAGGAACAGGTAGAGGCGGTGAGAGCATCTGGGGCAGAAACTTCCCTGATGAGTTTGATATTAATCTTCACAACCTCCGCGGAGCTCTTTCAATGGCAAATGCAGGTCCGAACACAAACGGTAGCCAGTTCTTCATTGTTCAGGCAGGCTCGGTTGATGCCGGCCTTATGGGACAGATGGAAGCTATCGGTGAAAAAATGTTCCCTGCTGAAACAATTGAAGATTACAAGAAGGTCGGTGGTACACCGTGGCTTGATTTCAAGCATTCTGTTTTTGGTCAGGTCTTCGAAGGAATGGATGTTGTTGATGCTATTGCAGATTCACGCGTAGATATGCTTGATAAGCCGTTTGAAGATGTTGTTATTGAAAAAATCGAGATCACTGAGTTTTAAGAGGTGGTTTTTTGAAGTTTGTAAAAAAGATTATTATCGGTGTTTTGGTTTTAGGTTTATTGGCCTTTACTGCGGTGTTTGTACTTGATGCTTACAACACAGGAAAAATCGGTGATAAAGCGGGGAAAACTGCCGAAGATTTTACTGAAAGCATATTAGGTACCTGGACAGGTCAGAACGCTTTGTCAAGAATTACCTTCAACGCTGACGGTAAAGCAACTGTAACGCTTCTTGGCGTTGAACTTGATGCAGTTTATACCGATAGTTATAATTTAGAAACACAAAGGCACACATTGTCACTTCGCTATAATACTTCTTTGGGATTGGCGGTCGAAAGATACTTCACAGCTCGCATTGACGGTGATAAACTGATGTTGGTTGATTCTCAGTTTGAATCTGTTACAATGTGGTACACAAGAGCCGATGAAGCTGATAGTGAATCTGACGGTAAAGAAGAGCAGACTGTTTATAATCCGGGCATAGAAGTGTACCAAAAAGAACTCATTGGTAAATGGGTTTCATCTGTTTCAAAAAATTCGGGTTATGAATTCCGTGAAGATTCAACTGTTTATATCAAAACAATAGGCGTTGGCTCGGAAGGAACTTATTCTATCAGCGTAGACTCTACAACTAACGCCTGCGTTCTTAAAGTGAATTACGTCAGTATTGCAGGTATGAATATCTCAAATTCATATTATGTAACAATTGAAGAGGATTTACTTACTTTAACACAGATAGGTGCAGAAAACATCAAAACAACCTATATGAAATCAGATATATAAAAAATCAGCTCCGTAACCGTTTAAGTTACGGAGCGTTTTTAATTCAGTAAAAAGACTGAAAAATTTAAGTATGCAGCAAACAATAACCATATTAAATATGGGATCTGTAAAAGACCGGCAAGTTTGTTTTCTCTGTGAAAATTAATTATCATTGCTACAACAAAAACTAAGAGTAAAACGAGGATTATAAACGAAAGTAGATAAGCATCAAAGCCGAAAAAGAAAATTGGCCATATGAAGTTTAAGGCAAGCTGAACAGCGTATATTGTAAAAGCATTTCGGTTCAGATTTTTATCCTTTTCATAAATGAGGTATGTTGATACCCCCATAAGGATATACAGAATTGTCCAGACGACAGGGAAAATCCATGGCGGAGGAGATAACGAAGGTTTTGTTACGGCAGAATAATTATCAAAACCGTTATTAACAATTAATGATGAAATTCCTCCGATTGCTAACGGGATAGCAATGTTAATTAATAGTGATTTCCATTTAATATTTGATGTAACTGTCAAAAAACCACACCCTTCAGTATATTTATACTCAAAGATGTGGTTTTTATTCTTATAAAATTATTTCCATTACCTTGCCGTCGTTTTTCATACTTTCGTCGGCTTTGAATACTGTAAGATGTCCTTTAACAGATTCGTTGATAGATGTACAGGAAACCGAAAGAATATCATCTCTGACATAATTAACGAAATCTTCTGTAAGAAGAAGGTCGCCGCCACCGTGCGAATCATCAGTAACCTTTACATTAACTTCAGTATCCTTATGCTCACAACCGGGACGGGGATCAATGAGAGAAACTGTAAAAATACCGCTTTCAAGTGTGCCAAATATTTCGCCTTTTGTACCGATAATGTGTATTTTTCTTTGCGGTATTGCTGTTCCGCCTATCATGTTGTGTGTGCCTGTCGCTCCGCTTCGGAACTGCACATTAAGGCTCTGGTGGTCAACAACGTTATTGTCGCATTTGTAAGCACAGAAGCCGTAGGGACTTGTTTTTAAAAATTCTCGTTTATCTGCGAGCGTTGTGTTTGTTTTATCTTCAAGCTTGTCCCAAACATAGAAAGACCAGCGGTCAGGGTGGTCAAGATAAATTCTTTTTGCTGAGTAAAGGCAAGTATCGACAAGCGGACAGTCAACAAGGCAACGTGTACCTGCATTTTCGGGAGCATTTTCTTTTCTGAACTGCATAAGTCCGCCGAAACTTGAAACTTTTGCAGGAGCATCATCTCCCATAAGCCACATCATAATATCGATGTCGTGACAGCATTTAGCAAGAAGCATTGAAGCGTGACATTCTTCTTCGTTTCTCCATTTTCCGCGGATATGGCTTGTAGACATATGGTGATAGCTTACGTGTTCAACAGTCTGAATATTAACTATATCACCAATTACCCCGGTTAAAAGAGTTTCCTTTATTCTTCTGTAAAATGGAGCATAGCGAAGAACAAAGCAGACCATAATCTTTCTGTTGTACTCATTTGCACAGCTGACAAGTTCTCTCATTTCAGCTTCGTTTACTGCAAACGGTTTTTCAAGAAGAATATCGTATCCTGCTTTTAAAATCGGAAGTGATGTTTCAACGTGGATGTGGTCCATCGTACCGTTGATTACCGCATCTGCAAATTTATCACGAGCAACAAAATCTTCGACGCTTGTAAATTTGTTTTCTTCGGGGATGGAAAATCTTTCAGCGATGCTGTTTCGTCTGAATTCATTCGGATCAACGATTCCGACAATCTGCATCATATCGGGTTTGATTTCACTGAGTTCTGCATAGATAAGGGAACGGTGTCCGCCACCGACGATTACAACTTTTAAGGGATTGCTCATATTAAAGACCTCTTATTTCTTTGGAGTATTTGATTCGGTTTATAAGATAAGCTGCAAGAATTACAATAGCTACAAGCGGGAGGAAGGGGATTAACACTAAAATTAATATAATTAAAGTTGCAACAATTCCGGGTCCTTTTTTGCTTTTCTTTACAGTATCTTTATATTTATTGTTACATATTTTTTCAATGCCTTCGGGTGTGATTTCAAGCGGTAATGCAGCTTTTTCATCGCATATACCGCTGTTATGTAAAAGCGGTATAACAAGCTCAGACGGGCTGTTGTAACCCTTTAAAATTTTTGAAAAAGGAAGATGAATTGTGTTAAGAATACTGTCAATAATGTTCATAAGTCCGACGGTGATTTTATATTCTGCTGTTTCTGGGTTATACGGTCCGTCACCTTCATAAAGTCGCATAACAAGATCAACAATGAAATCAACAACTTTATTATCTTTTATGTGTGCGTAATCTTCTTTGCTGAGGCCTGTTTCTTTCTTTGTCCAGGAGGCAACATTACCTACAGTTAATTTGTTAAGGATTTTTCCTACAGGTTTAATAATCCAACCGAATTTATACGATGTACGTTTCGGTATACTGATTCCTGCTGCACAGTCGGCGAATGTAGGGATATCTTTTGCTGCAGCGTTGAGCGTTAGACGGATAGTACCGAAGAATTTATTATAAAGATGTTCCTGCAAATCTTTGCCGTTAAATTTAATGTCTACAGGCTCGGTGATATGTTCGCTTGTGATAATTGCAGTATTGTTAACTATTTTTACATTTCGGAAGTATCCGGGATAGCCTGCGAGTGCAGAAGTTGAAACATCATAGAGGATATTTCCTTTTTCAGAAAACATATAGGAAATATCGTGAACATGTGAGTGTCCTGTAAACACAAGACTGATTCCGTTATCAGCAAGAATTTCACGGATTTCCTTGTGACCGCCCATCATATCATTTTTACCGATAAGCGAATAAAAAGGGGAGGGCGAAACAAGCGGATGGTGGGTAAAGGCAAGTAGTTTTCTTTCCTTTGCACGAGCTTCTTTGGCTGTTGATATGATCCATTGACGCATTTCTTCGCTGTAACCGCTTCTACCCATACCGTCGCGGTCAGAATTCAATCCGAAAATTGAATAAGTTTCGTCAAGGTCCACGAAATATGAAAGACCGTCTTTAAAAACAGAAACAGCTTCATCAGGACCGAAACTTTTATACATTTGCGGTATATCTTCGCGTTTTACAGATGGAATTTCTTCTCTCACGGGTCCGGTATACTTGTGAGTGAATCCGTTGTCCTGAAAGTCGTGCGTTGAGGTAATTGCAAGAACACGTTTACCGCATTTTTTCAGCGCATAAAGTAAAGAGATAAACTCTGCATGGCTGTCGGGATCTCCGTCGCAGGTGGAATCTCCGCAGAAAATTACATTCTGACAGCTGCTTCTGGCAATCTGAGCAAATGCTGCTTTGAGCACTTCTTCGCTGTCTTTAACCATCTTCTGGTTACCTGCATCGTATTTTTTATATGACTCGGTGTCAACACCAAGTTTTTTTGAATAGTAATGTGCATCAGTAATTACGATAAGATCGAGTTCTTTGATTTCTTCCATAATATCCTCCACTGTTCAGAGTTATGATATAATTTAACATATTTTCTTGAATTTTTCAACATGAGTATCGGATTCTTTTGTTAATCCTGTAAAAAACATTTTGAAAGCATTAATTCAACAAAACAGCGTATCAGTTATTGAAACTGACACGCTGTTTTGTTATTTGCTGTTTAATTTATTTATCATGATTTTTGCAGCTTTGTAGATATCTCCGCAACCGAGAGTTATTACAAGATCACCGGATTTTACGTTTGCAAGAACGTGTTCTGCGACTTCTTCGAAAGTGTTGAACCATACGCTGCCGGGAATTTTTTCTGCAAGCTGTGAGGTGTATACACCGTCTGTATTTACCTCTCTTGAACCCATAATTTCGGTCATAACACATTTATCGGGAATTTGAAGAACTTTAGCAAAATCTTCCATATGTTCTTTTGTTCTTGAATAAGTAAACGGCTGGAAAACTGCCCAGACTGTATTGAATTCCATCTGCATTGCAGCATCAAGGGTTACCTTAAGCTCTGCAGGGTGGTGTGCATAGTCGTCCGCGATTGTAATACCGTCGATTTCTGCAAGAACCTCAAATCTTCTGCAAGCACCGCCGAACTGTTCGAGTGACTTGATTGCATCTGCCATTTCAATTTCTGCATAGTCTGCAGCTGCAAGTGCTGCAAGCGAATTGTAAACATTGTGTTCGCCCGGAACCTTAAGCTTGATGTGGCCGAGTTTTTCACCGTTTTTGAAAATATCATAACCTGCAAAAGCGTGATCTACTACGATGTTTTCTGCGTAAAAATCGTTTTTCTTATCGATTCCGAAAGTGATAATCTTTTTGTCGTTGACATCTGCGATAGCTTTAAGTGAATTTGCATCATCACCGTTTACAATAAGAGCTTTTGTTGTCAGTTTTGAAAACTTATTGAAAGAAAGAATGATGTTGTCGAGTGTTTTGAAGTATTCAAGGTGGTCGGCATCAACATTAAGGATGATTGCAACGTCAGGCGAAAGGCGAAGAAAAGTATCTTTAAATTCACATGCCTCACAAACCATATTCTGTGTTTTTCCGACTCTTCCGTTTGACTGAGTAAGAGGAAGCTTGCCACCGATAACAGCTGAAGGATCTTTACCGCACTGAATCATAATCTGAGTGAGCATTGAAGAAACCGTTGTTTTGCCGTGAGTTCCGCAGACACAGTAGCAATCGTCATACATACGTGTGACCGCACCTAAAAGCTCAGCTCTTTCAAATGTGGGGATTCCCGAGGATTTAGCTGCTACAAGCTCAGGGTTATCAGGGAGAAGTGCAGCGGTGTAAACAATCATCTCTGCACCGTCAATGTTTTCAGCTTTCTGTCCGAGCGTAACGGGGATACCCATATCTCTGATTCTTGCAAGTGTGTCCGTCTCGTTGTTATCAGAACCTGAAAGATGGTAACCTTCATTATGAAGAATTTCAGCAAGCGGACACATTCCGGATCCACCGATTCCGATAAAGTGTACTCGTTTGACTTCTTTAAGCAATTTATCTATTTCAAACATAAGTTCAACTCCTTTTACTTTCATAATATTATAAAACAAATTTTCTTAAAAATAAATAGTTATTTAAAATAAATATTATCATTACTCTTAAAATATCATATTATACTGTGGAGGTATGAAAATGACGGGTGAAAAATTTTTGATTTTAGGTAATGATAAGAAAATGTTTGCTTGTTGCAACAGGTTAAAGGATGTCGGTTACACGGCAGTAATGTATGATAATGACAAAAATTTTACAGACTATGACAATATTATTTTACCGCTTCTTACAATTGCGAACACAAAGATAAAAGGTACAGACATAACTTTTGACGAGTTTTCAGGAAGCTTAAGTTGCGTACAAAAAGTTTTCTGCGGTAATATTGACGTTACACCTTTTGAAAATTATTACAGTTATTACTGTGATGAGTCTTTTTTGAACAACAATTCTCGTCTGACAGCACAAGGTGTTCTGCGTTTAATTCTTGATACAGTTGATTGTGATATGATTGAGCTGAATGCTGTCGTTATCGGATACGGAAGATGTGGCAAATCGATTTGCCATTTGTTAAAAAACTGCGGATTTAAAGTTATGTCAGCTTCACGAAGAAAAGAAACTATTATCGAGGCTTATAACGACGGTGTAAAAGCAGTTCCGATTAATCAGATTGAAGAATTTGTTGATAATACAGATATTGTAATTAATACTGTGCCGGTAAATATTATTTCAACTGAATATATTTCGAGGTTTAAAAGTAAAACTATTTACATTGAAGTTGCATCAAAGCCTTACGGGTTTAATATTACCCAGACTGATGTATACAATTTCAGATATATTCTTGCTGAAAGTTTACCGGGTAGATTTACACCGGAAAGTGCGGGGAAAAATATTGCTGACACAGTTCTGAAAATTCTGAAGGAGGAGGTATATGGATAAAACTATCGGTTTCGCCATGTGCGGATCGTTTTGTACGCTTAAAACTGCTGTTGAGCAGATACATGAACTGAAAAAGCTGAACTACAGTATTGTTCCGATTATGTCGGAAATTGTTTATTGTACAGATACAAGATTCGGAAAAGCTGAAGAGTATATCAGAGAGATTGAGGATGTTTGCTCAAAATCAATTATACATTCAGTTGTCGGTGCAGAACCAATCGGTCCGAAAGGACTGCTTGATCTTTTGATTATTGCACCGTGTACAGGAAATACGCTTGCTAAGCTTGCATCGGGAATTGCTGATACGGCGGTTACAATGGCAGCTAAATCACACCTGAGAAATAAAAGACCTGTTCTCATTGCTGTTTCGACAAACGACGGTCTTGGAGGAGCGGGAAAAAATATAGGTCAGCTGATGAACTATAAAAACATATTTTTTGTGCCTTTCAGGCAGGATGATTGCATAAACAAAGAAAACTCTTTAATTTCTGATTTTAATAAGATCCCTGAAGCGGCAAGGTTGGCAATAAAAGGTAAACAGATGCAACCTTTTATCCTTAATTAAGTGAAGTCTTATTATTGTATTTTAATTAAGTTTATGTTAGAATAATAAAAAATGGGTGAGGTAATAATATGGGAAAATTAAATTTCAAAGCATATAAAATAGAAGAAATTCAGTTTGTTAATAAAATTAAAACAACTACGAAGATAGAAATTAAAAATAGTTACTCATATAATGTAAGATACACAAATCAGAATATATGTGAAGGCAAGTTCACAATAAATATTAATGATAAAGAAAATCCCGATAATTTTTCTGTAAAACTTGTTCTTTGCGGTATATTCTCGTATGACCCGGAAATGCAGCGTGAAGTTATTCATGTGCAGACATACAAAGAACTTTTTCCTTATGCAAGAACGATTATTACTACAATAACCGCAAATGCCGGTATTCCGCCGATTATCCTTCCTAATATGGATATTGAAAACAAAGAGATTTACAGAATAGACAATCCGAACAGATTGCAGTAAGGTTTAAAGCCTGTGTAAGTATGATTTAACTTACACAGGCTTTTTGGTTATTTTATTGGTTTGAATACAGATACTGTATTTTCTTTAGGAATGTAGTTTTCGATATAACTGATAACGTCTTCAGGCTCATCTGCAAAATGAATTAAATCTGCACAGGCAGGATTCATAAATTTTTCATCGATACAATTCTGTAAAAAGCTTTTCAGATGCTCGTAATAACCGTTTGTGTTAAGAATTACGATAGGTTTATTATGTCTGCCAAGCTGTTTCAAAGTGAGTATTTCGAAAAATTCATCAAAAGTGCCGATTCCGCCGGGAGTGACAACAAAAGCATCAGAATTTTCATCCATCAGCTGTTTTCTTTCTCTCATTGTTTCCGAGTAAATAAAGTCTGTACAGCCTTCGTAGAGTATTCCGTCTACATTCATAAAAGAGGGAGCGATACCGATAATTTTTCCTTTACCGATTGCGGTCATACCTCTTGCAACAGCACCCATAAGACCGGATGCACCGCCGCCAAAAACAAGGCTGTGGTTGTGTTCAGACATAACTCTGCCGAGTTTTTCGCCGGCTTTGATATAAGAATCGTCAATCAAAGTGCTTGAAGCACCGTAAATGCAAATGTTCATATTTCCACCTTGTTTAAAAAATTGATTAAATCTTCTTTACTTGCGGAAATGTTGCCCTGAATAAGTTCGTCAGAACCGCCGCCCTTTGCTGAAAGCTCGGCTCTTAATAAGTCACCGAAAGTCTTTACGCTTGAGTCAGCAGAAGCAACGGCATATTTATAGTTTTCGTCCTTTCCTGAAAATACTGCAGAAATGCCTTTGTGAAGCTTAGCAGATTCAAGAACAAGATTTCTTACAAACTGCATATCAGTACTGCTTTCGAAATATATTGAAATACCGTTGATTTTTTGCGGGTCTTTAATTTTAACAGAAATCAGTTCATTAGCAAGTGAAACATTTTTTTGCTTAAGCTCATTGTTTTCTTCGCAAAGCTTGTTGAAAGCAGAAAGCTCCTGATTGTGTTTAGCACAGAGCTTGACGGCAATTTCATAAAGATTGTTTGCTTTTGTACAGTAATCTTCAAATGCATCAAGACCGCAGAGAATCTGAAGTCTTGTTCCACCACGGTGTCGCATTGAGCTGAGAACTTTTACGAGTCCGATTTCACCCGTAGATTTAACATGAGGTGCACAGCAGGCACAAACATCATAACCTTCAATCGTAACAATGCGGACATCTTCTGTAAGCTCAAGCTTGCTTCTGTAATCAAGACTGTTAAGGACATCCTCTGCAGGGAAATCTACACTTACCGCAACATTTTTGTAGATTGCCTTGTTTACTTCAAGCTCGATAATATCAATCTGTTCTTGGGTAAGCTCAACGTCAAAATCAACCGTGATTTCGTTACCCATATGAAAACCGACATTGGTGCAACCGAACATCTCGTGAGCAATACCTGATAGGAGATGTTCACCTGTATGATTCTGCATCCTTCTGAAGCGTATATTCCAATCAAGTTTACAAGAAGCTGTTCCGGAATCAACTGCAGATTTTGTTTTGTGAATAATTACACCGTCATTTATCTGCACGTCAATTACGGGGACTCCGTTGATAGAACCGATGTCGGCTGATTGTCCGCCACCTTCGGGGAAGAATGCAGTTTTATCAAGAATAACATCGTATGTTTTTCCGTTTTTTTCGCAGCTGAGCACTTCAGCTGTGAAATCGGCAATATATGAATCTGTCTCGTATAATTTTAAAGTTTGCATTTACTTCGTCGCATCCTCAAATGATTTTTTGAAAGCAGGGATTGAACGTACAATCATATCATAGTCTACACAATATGATGCACGGAAATACGTATCGCAACCGAAAGCAGAGCCTGATACAAGAAGAAGGTCGTGTTTCTTCGCAATCTCGCTGAATTCATCCGCGTTTCCGTTAGGAGCTTTTACAAAAAGATAGAAGGCACCTGATGGGTCAGCACACTCATAACCGATTTCCGTAAGAGCTGCGTAAAGATAATCACGGTTCTTTTTGTAAGAAGTGATATCAGGCATAACACCTGCACATCTTTTTATCATTTTCTGCATAAGTGACGGTGCACAGACATAGCCACAGGAACGTCCTGCTCCGGCAATAGAATTGTAAAGATCAGTAAAATCATCAGCCTCAGAGGGGATAAGAACATAACCTATTCTTTCACCGGGAAGAGAGAGAGATTTGCTGTAAGAGTAGCAAACAATAGTGTTTTTATAATATTTTGCGGTAAACGGAACACCGTTTTCTGTGTAAACAAGCTCACGGTAAGGTTCATCGGAGATAAGATAAATCGGATGACCGTATTCTTCGCTTTTCTGTGTAAGAATTTCAGCAAGTCTGATTATAGTTTCCTCTGAATAAACTACACCGGAAGGATTGTTTGGGGTGTTAATAATAATTGCCTGTGTGTTTTCGTTGATTGTGTTGTAAAGAGCATCAAAATTAATCTGAAAATGTTCTTCATCAGCAGGTATCATTCTGAAAATACCACCGTTTGACTCAACAAAAGCTTTGTACTCAGGAAAGTACGGGGCAATTCCTATAACTTCGCTGGATTCGTTGATAATAACGGTGCGGAATGCACAGAGAAGTGAAGCAGCAGCACCGCATGTGAGATAAAAATTATCTCTTGTGTAGTCTGTGCCATAACGCTTGTTAAGATTGTCAGCGATTGCATCTCTTGTGTCGTTATCACCGACAGCACTTGTGTAGCCGTGAACTGCAATCGGAGCATCGTTAAGGATGATATCAACAAGGGCTTCGTTAACTTCTTTTGGTGCGGGTACGCTCGGATTGCCGAGACTGTAGTCGTAAATGTTTTCTGCTCCTACAACAGCAGCTCTCATTTTTCCGTATTCAAAAAGTTCACGGATGGTGGAACGGTTGCTGCCTAAAGCGAGCATTTTTTCTGAAACCATCGTTCGGTCCTCCTTATGCTTCGTATCCTGCCTTGAATGCTTTAAGGTTAATATCAAGTATTTTAGCAGGAAGCGTTTCTTTGAGAGCTTCTTCCCAGTCAATGTTGTCAAGATTCAATGCCTTAACCATAGCACCGAAGAGAACAATATTCATACACTTTGCATTTCCAAGGTCTAAAGCTATTTTTGCAGCGTCAAGAACAACTGTTTTGAAGTTAGCTGACATTTCTTCGATAATACCTTCAGGGTATTTTTCTTCACCTGCGGCAACATTCATCGGAACGATTTCGTAATCGTTAATAACAGCTGTGCCTTCCGGCTTGAGGAAATCTGCATATCTTACAGCTTCCATTTTTTCAAATGATACGAGTATATCTGCCTGACCCTTACCGATGATGGGTGAGTAAACCTTTTCTCCGAAGCGAACCTGAGTTGAAACACTTCCGCCACGCTGTGACATACCGTGAACTTCACTCATTTTAACATCGTAACCTGCTTTTATGAGTCCGCGTGTAAGAACCTTACTTACAAGGATTGCACCCTGACCGCCGACACCTACGAGGATAATACTTTTAACATTATTCATTTTATTTGCCCTCCTTTTCAATTGCACCGAACGGGCATACCTGGTTGCAGACCGTACAGCCTACACAGAGTGTTGTATCGATTGTAGCTTTGCCGTCCTTCATGAAGATTGCAGGACAGCCTACCTTAAGACATTTCTTACAAGAACGGCATTTTTCTGAGTCAACTGTGCACTTGCCGATATCGTGCTTGATTCGCTTGATAAGAAGGCAGGGACGTCTTGTGATAATTGCTGCAGGCACTTCGCTTGCGAGAGCATCATCAACTGCTTTCTGCATTGCTGTAAGATCCTGCGGGTCAACTATAATGACATTCTGATAGCCGAAAGCTTCAAGAACTTTTTCGATTGATATTGACGGTGCGGGTTCGCCCATAAGCGTTTCACCGCTACCGGGGTTTTCCTGCTGACCGGTCATACCTGTAATACTGTTGTCAAGAACAACGGGGATGATATTACCTTTGTTGTAAAGGATTTCAGCAGCTCCTGTCATACCGCTGTGGAAGAATGTTGAGTCGCCGACAATACCGAAAACCTTCTTGCTTGTATCGCCAAGCATATCAAATGCTTTTGACATACCCATACCAACGGAGAATCCGCCGCCCATACAAACAACTGAGTCCATTGCACACAAAGGCTTAGCACTACCGAGAGTATAGCAACCGATATCGCCTGATATTACGAAGCTCTTGTTTTTACTCATGGTGTAGAAAAATCCTCTGTGCGGACAACCGGGGCAAAGAACCGGAGGACGTCCGACAGCCTTAACTGCAAGCTCCTTTGTTTCAGCTTCGGTACCGAAAATTGATTTTGCAACGATTTCGGGATTGAGCTCATAGATGTTAGGGATAAGCTCTTTGCCGATGCATTTGACTCCTGCAGCTTTGATCTGCTCTTCCATAAACGGTTCAAGCTCTTCGATTACATAAAGAGTTTCGACTTTTGATGCGAAGTCTTTAATGAGATTCATCGGAAGGGGATATGTAAATCCGAGTTTGAGGAATGAAGTGTCTTCCGGGAAAACTTCTTTAGCGTACTGATATGCAACTGAAGCTGTAACAACACCGATCTTGCTTCCGTTCATCTCAAGCTTGTTGAGAGGGGAGGTGCACGCATATTCAGCCATATCTCTGAGCTTCTGCTCAAGAACAGGATGGTGTGCCTTTGCATTTGCAGGTGCACTTACGTATTTGAAAACATTTCTTTTGTACTCGTAGGGTTCAGTTTCAACAACATCGCCGAATTCAACAAGACTCTTTGAGTGGCAAACTCTTGTTGTTGTTCTGAAAAGAACGGGAATATCGAACTTTTCTGAAATAGCAAAAGCTTCCTTCATAAAATCTTTGCTTTCCTGGCTGTCTGAAGGTTCAATCATTGCCATTTTAGCTGCTTTTGCATAATATCTGTTATCCTGCTCGTTCTGTGACGAGTGCATGTCCGGGTCATCTGCACTTACAATGACAAAACCTTTGCCGACTCCGTTATATGTAGCTGTGAAAATCGGGTCAGCTGCTACATTGAGTCCGACGTGCTTCATTGAACAAAGTGCACGAACACCTGCAATTGATGCACCATATGCGACTTCAGCGGCAACCTTTTCGTTCGGTGCCCATTCACAGTAGAGACTGTCTTTGTACTGCGGTAAGTTTTCGAAAATTTCGGTACTCGGTGTGCCGGGATATGCAGAGCAGACTTTTACACCTGCTTCGTATGCACCGCGGGCAGCTGCCTCGTTACCTGACATTAAGTGTTTCATAAGTTCCTCCTTGTATTTGAACGAAGATTTTACAAAATTCGTAATATTATAACACATTAAAGTGTAAAAATCAATTTAAATAATACTTTTATATGTGTGTTTTTTGTGATAAAATTATTCCGGTGATGTTATGACAGAAATTAAAATTATAAGAAGCAAAAGAAAAACTCTTTCGCTGGAGGTTAAAGAAAACGGCGAGGTCGTTTTAAGGGCACC
Organism: Clostridia bacterium; assembly: GCA_017380575.1. Classification (GTDB taxonomy): domain Bacteria; phylum Bacillota; class Clostridia; order Oscillospirales; family Acutalibacteraceae; genus CAG-488. The sequence continues at coordinate 80,666 of JAFODS010000029.1, forward strand.
GTTCTGGTGCTCAGGTAAAACAATTGACGCTTTTGTAAACGAAAAAAACGATTGGCTTAAATCAGCTCTTGAACGACAAAAGAAAATAAGTGAAAATAAAGTTCAGCTTGATGATAAAAGAATAGCTGAGTTGAAAAGGTCGGCAAAGATTTTGTTACCGGAGCGTGTTAATTATTATTCAAAGATTATGGGCGTTGAACCTACCGGGATTAAAATCACCTCAGCACAAAAGCGTTTCGGAAGTTGCAGCACAAAGAACTCGATTTGTTTTTCATATATTTTAATGCTTTATCCTCAGGAAGCAATAGATTATGTTGTTGTGCATGAATTGGCACACATACGTTTTCATAACCACAGCAAGGATTTTTACGGTTTTATAGAAAGTGTTTTGCCTGATTACAGAAACAGAGAAAAACTTTTAAAAGGATTTTTTATGAATTAATTGTCAGTTGTAAACTAAAAGCATAGTTTCTGTTTGTAAACAATTACGAAATAAGCATCAAAGATTATTGCTTTGTTGACAAAAAAATTAAATTTATGTTAATATGATACCATCCATAGTCGGATTACAATTATTTGAAGGAGGAATTCAGCATGAAAAAAGCAAAACTTGTTTCAAAACGAGCATTATCATTATTGATGACAATTGCCCTTTTGATGACAACTCTTGTTTTTTTTGATATCGGTGCAACTATGGCTTTTGCAGCTAAAGATCCAATCACTGTCACCGATAGCGGTTCAGGCGACAAGGTATATTTCTATGTACCGGAGCAGGTTTATCTTAAACCCTCGCTGAACGCACATAAAAATCAGGAAAGGGCAAATTTCCAGTGGTTTGTTGATGCTGAAATTGACAAGAACACTCATGAAATTTCAAAACTCAATACCGGTGAAAAAACATCCGGTAATCTCTACTTCTATTATAGAAATGCAAGTAGTGTATCTATTACTTTTAAGTATCTTAATTCGGATTTCAAGGAGATGCAGGCGTATACGTCTACATCAGAGAGTACTTCAACAAAGAACTATGCTAACATGAATAGTTCTATTAAGTTCTCTACATATTCAAATGCAATCAGTCCGGTTAACACCCGTACGGATTCATCAAGAACACGTTATTCTTTGAACTCAAACCTTATTGATACAACAATTACAAACGAAAGCGTCTCTCCGTATATTATTTCAACCGAATCAGGTTGTTATATTGAATGGACAGCAACATTTGTTGATTCTCTCGATGGATTAACGAAGAATGTTGTTGCGTATACGTATGTGTACAAACCGAATATTATGCCGGCAGGTAACGCAATGTTCATAAAAAATGACCGCGGTTATGATCATGACAACAGTGCGATTTCCTGGATTTCCGGTTTCCATTCATTGAATAATTACGCTGTCGGTAAGTATTATCCGGTTGTAGGTCAGGGCAATAACAGATCTATCCTTCCGTTCTCATCAACAAATCCGGAAGGATACAAAGTTATGAGTAACAGCTATAACAGAGATACCGACCAGTATGCTCAGTGGGCAGCTTATCCGATGTCAAACGGTTATTTTGCATGGGACGGTTCACAGTTAGATAACGTTGACGGTAACTATTTTGTTACAGATAATATGTCTAACTCAATTTTTACAATCCCTTCATTCAACCTTTATGAAAACAGAAACTCCGGCCCTACAGGCGGTGACATTACATTCCTTAACTACGGTGTTTCTCCGCAGACACAGATTATGGTTGATACGAGCCGTTACGGTAACCTTTCTCAGATTCCCAACCTTACAGTTGGTCTTATGGGTACATCAAACTGGAGTGAGAGCGGTGCTGTTACAGGTGCTTGGATAGTTTCTGACGTTAAATCTTCAAACGGTGACAGTCACTATACTTCACAGCTCAATACAACTTCAGAGGGTGAAGCTCGTTGGTATAATTATAACTCCATAATTGCCAGCGGTGAGGATCCGTATAATCCGACAGGCGAGGGCGGTACTGAAGGTATCAAGTATAACGGCAAGATTAATAAGAATATTTCAGGTATGACTTCAACTAATGCTTGTAATGTTCAGGCAAGTATCTATAATGAGCAGGGACAGGATACAGGCTTTAATATCAGTATCCTCAGACTTAATGTTACTGCAAACAATAAGGATACCCTTCGTGATGCATTCAATGCTGCCAATGCAAAGATAGCTTATCTCGGCCTTAATAACGGTACATCGCCTTACTATAAGACCGATGATGCAAAGTGGAATAAGTTCCTTGAACTCCACAAAGCAGCCGGACGCTTCCTTGCTAACCTTGATACGATGACTTCAATCAATGCAGTTGGTGTTTCTTATTCAGCTGAAGGTCTTGCAAGCGCACTTAATGCAGCACTTGCCGATCTTGAAAGCATTCGTTATAATTCTCAGGCAACTGTTTGTGTTGCTTCTTTTGAAAAGAATGCTGACGGCAACTATGTAATCCAGAGTGTTTATGACTCATCAATATCTGATATTGCTACAGTGTATACAAAGGCATATGATTTTGGTGACGACGTTACATTTGTAGCTCCGGAATATCAGGGATATGAATTTGTCGGATATGCTACAGGAAAGAAAGCTGAAATCGGCAAATCTGTAGGCGGAGACTATTCTTCATACATTGAAAACGCCAATGCATCTGTAACTGAACACAGAACAACAAAGGAATATATTTCATATACGTTTTTCTATGTTCCTGGTGAGGTTTCGTCAATCGTTAACACAAAAGACGGTAAATTTAATTATCTTAAGGCAAAAACATCTAATATGCCTACTGAGTTAGGAAGTATTTCATATCCTTCCTATACTGAACATGCAGATTCTGATACAGACTTCAACTATGTAATTGAGGGTAACGACATAACAGTATGGAGTACTCAGGATACAACTGCTGTTCAGCTTCAGTTCCTCCCGTTCTATGCTGAATTGGATGCATCAACTGATTATGTTCTTACATATGATGTTGCAGGTACAGAACCTGAAAATGTTCAGTTATCAATTTACAACTCATCCTTCACAGGCGGTAACGGCAACGAGGCAACAACTTATGTTGTGAATGAGTCAGGTGACATTATCTCGACGAATTCTGTTGATAAAGGTACTGTTTATCTTAAACTTGAACTTCTTGGCGATGCCCGAAACGGAAAGAAAGTAAGAATCAGTGACGTTTGTCTTTCTAAAGCTGATTCAAATGAACTTTATATCGATACTACTAAGGGTTATCCTGCGGTTTTCTCTGCTCCGGCAGGTGAAAAAACAGCTGTAAGCTATAATGCAAACGGAGTTGAGAGTCTTGTTGCTACAACTTCATACAGCACATTGACGTATGATCAGTATCAGTTGCTTCCGTATTATATTGATCTTCAGCCGAACTCAACATATGAGTTTACTTATGAACTCAGCGGACTTTCAAGTGAACAGGTGCAGTTTGAACTTTACAGCTCTGAATATGTTGCAGGTAACGGTTCATCATTGCATTACTACAACCTTACAGGTTCGGGAGTAACATTTACAACCGGTCCGAACGATGATGCTGTTGGTCAGCTGAGAATCAAGTTTACAAACGATCCGTCTGTTGCGGCAGGAGCAAAGGTTACAGTTAAGAATCTTAATGTTGTAAACATCGATTCAAAGACAACTATTTTTGGCCTTTACAACGAAACTCAGGATCTTGGTATTCCTGTTAAGGAAGGTTATAAGTTCTGCGGTTGGTCTGCTAAGTCAAACAATGGCGGTTCTGCACACGGTGTGGTTAATTCTGTTTATGATAAGCAGGTTTACAGCTATACATTTGGTCCTAACATCGATATAATCACAGCTGATTGGGAAGCTGACACTTGTGTTGTTATCTTCCGCGGTGAAGACGGAATGGTGATTTCTGAGCAGAATATTATATACGGTAATTCAGCAACGGCACCTTCAGCAAGTGATGTTCCCGAGAAGTTTGGTCATACTTTCGTTGGTTGGGATACTGAATTTGCTACCGTTACAAAGAATCTTATAATTGAGCCAATTTATGAGCAGAAAGATATTACAGTTATCGTTAATTCTGATGCAAGCGAGATCTTTGAGGGTTCAACAACAAATGTAAGTGCAATGTTTGAACCCAATGAAGACGGTATCAGTGCTGTAGAATGGACATCAAACAACAATTCTGTTGCTACGGTTGATGAAAACGGTGTTGTAACCGGTATTTCTGCAGGTACAGCTGCAATTACAGGTACAATCACATATGACGGCAGAACATATTCTGCATCAACAAACATCAAGGTTAACCCGGTTGAGGTAACAGGTATCAGTATTAATACAGCTCCTGATAAAACAACATATTTTGTTGGCGAAACATTTGATCCGACCGGCCTTTCTCTTTTGGTTACTTATAATAACGGCGAAACTGCAGTTATTGACTCGGATTATACGTTGAATACTGTTAACACAAGCTATGCTGGTGCAAAAACAGTAAGAGTAACTTATGAAGGTTACACAACAACAACCAGAATTACAGTTGTTGATATTGTTATGACATCAATTGAAATCACTAAGCTTCCGTATGTTACAACATATTTTGTTGGTGACGCTGAATTTGAAGCGGACGGAATCGTAGTTGTTGCTCACTATAATAATGGCGATGTCGCAGAACTCGATCTTGGTGATCTTGAGTTTGTCGGATTTGATACAAGTTCGGTCGGCAATGTTACAATCACAGTTTGCTATGAAGATTTTGAAGATACTTTTGAAATCAATGTAGCTGAACCGAGTATTATAGGAATAACAATCAAAAATCATCCCGCAAAGAAGTCTTACTTTGTTGGTGATGAAGCTGATTATACTGGCTTGAAGCTTATCGCTACATATTCAAACGGTACAACAGCTGAAATTTCTGATGGATATTCAGTTTCAGGTTTTGATTCAGAAACAGCGGGAACAAAGACGCTCACTGTTGATTATGAAGGAATGACAGCTAACTTTACTGTTGAAGTTAAGCCGATTGAACTCACATCAATCGAAATCGTAACACCTGCAGAGAAGACAGAATATTTTGTAGGTGAAGAAGCAGATTATGCAGGACTTACAATCAAGGCAAACTACAATAACGGAACATCAGCAATGGTAGAAGGTTATACAGTATCAGGCTTTGATTCACAGACAGCAGGACAGAAGACAATTACAGTTGAATATGAAGGCAAGACAGTTACATTTACAGTAAATGTTAAAGCAATCGAACTTGTATCAATTGTAATTGCAACAAACCCTGCAAAGACAGAATACTACACAAACGAAGCATTTGATTCAACAGGACTTACACTTACTGCAACATATAATAACGGCACAACAGCAACAATCACAGAAGGTTTTGCAGTTGGTGCGGTTGATATGGCAACGGCAGGAACGAAGAACGTAACAGTTACATATGAAGGTAAGACAACAAGCTTCAATATCACAGTAAATGCACTCTATGTTACAAACGTTGATCTTAACACAATGCCGAATAAAACAGAGTACATGATTGGTGAATTAGAAGATAATACAGGTCTTACACTCAAGGTAACATACAATGACGGTTCAACAAAGGTTGTAAATGACGGATTCACAGTATTTGGCTTTGATTCATCAGTCAAGGGTACAGTAACTATGATGGTTGAATACGAAGGCTACTATGTAACATATGATGTAACAATCATCGGTAAGGCAGATTTCAGCAAGGTTGATGATCTTCTTGCAAAGTTCAAGGCAGAAGATCCTTCAAAGTATACAAACTATGACGAGGTTTATCTCATGTATGTATACGACTTTGCAAATACAACATTGCCTCTTTCAAAGGAAGCATACACATCAGAAAAGGATCAGCCGGCAGTAGATGCACTCTATGATGAACTCAAGGGTTACTATGATATGCTTGAACCCATTCCGGATGAACCTGTAATCGTTGAAAGATTCGAAATCGTAGGCGGTGCATCAGTTAAGACTCAGGGTGGAGTAAACTACATCGTAGGTCTCCAGCCGAGCCTTACAAAGGCTAAGTTCCAGTCAACATATACCGAGTACGAAAACGTAACAGTAGAAATCAAGATGACAACAGCTCGTTACCTTGGTACAGGCTCAACTGTAACAGTTAAGTCAAAGGCAACAGGCGAAGTTATTAAAGAGTACGTAATCGTA
>JAFODS010000030.1 GCA_017380575.1 Clostridia bacterium
GAAGCAAAAGACGGAGGGATACTTTTAGAAAAAATATTTGAATTTCGTTGTTTTCTTTAAAAATATCCCCCAGTCACGACTTCGTCGTGCCAGCCCCCTTTAGGCAAGGGGGCCTGAAAACTGCACCACTGAAAAGCCCTATAAACCCGAATTTGTTGAGCTTTTTAGATTTTTATTTAAAACATTTGTATTTTTGAAGCATCTGTGATAAAATATCTCGAATTCATTTCGGGAGTATAATTATGTTGGATTTTATTAAAACAAATTCGTTTATAATTGCGCAGGTTTTTGGTTTTATGGCGATGACTGTGGCAATTTCAATGTATCAGTTCAACAAGCACAAAAAGGTTATGCTTTTAATGGTTGGCTGTGCACTTCTCTGGTGCTGTCATTATACTTTTTTAGGCTTGTTTACACCCGTTGCGATGAATTTCCTCGGTGCGGTGAAAAACTTTATTTTCAGCTTCAAGGAAGGTAAGCAGATTGAATCCAAAACTATTCCGATAATTTTTCTCATCCTTTCTGTTGCTTCAACAATCCTGACGTGGAAGGATGCCTGGAGCATTTTGCCGTTGGTTGGCTCTGTTTTCGCTGTTGTTGCACAGTGGCAGACAAATGTTAAATATCTTCGTCTTCTTACAATCCCTGTCTGTGTCTGTTGGTTTATTTATAATATCAACAATCAATCCTGGGCAGGCACGGCAAACGAGGTTTTTGTTTTAATTTCGATTATCATCGCTCTTGTGAGAAACAAGGAAACAAAGAAAGCTGAATAGAAAACAACTCCGATTCGCAGTTGAATCGGAGTCTTTTCTTTATTTAACCGTATTAACAATACCCACAAACAGGGGAGTTGAATCGTCTGATGTTATAACGAAAATAAACGGTCTGTTGAGTTTGAATTCGATTTCTTCGCCCATTGGTGCAGATTCCGTATCAACACCGATAACCGTAAATGCCGCAGCGGTACAACCTTTTTCGTCAACGGTAACTCTTGCACTGTGATTAATCTGACTGACATAAGCACTCTGATTCGGCATAATCGGAGAAAAATCTGCTTTTGTTTCGTCAAAAACATCCGAAACGCCAAGCGTTTTAATGCTGTCTATCAAATCCATAGAGGAAACAACATCAAACTTCGGCATATAAAGATTGACAATAACTTTATTCTTTGCTGTTTTTGGGGTTGATCCATTCAGTATCGGATTGATGTCACCTTTCTGAATAAGGCTTTCGGGAGTAACGCCCTCTTCGGGAAGAATGAGCCACATTTTGCCCGAGCCTTTGAACGGTAATGATGTTGCGGTGAATCTGTCATCGGTATAAAGAGGGAGGTGGGGGTTATGCTGATACATAAAGTCGAATGTTTCGTTTCCTTTTGTGCCGAAGAAGGTGTCAGCCTTGGTCAGGTAGTCGGGAAATTCATCCTGCCAACCGCCCTTGAAATAAACCGTACTTGCAAGTCCGAGAACGGTTGAATCGTTAAATTCAACTTCGTTTGCCTGCTCCTTAAGAAGTCCGCCTGTCTGCTCGTTGAGCCAGCCCTGCAAAGCCTTGTTATATTCATCACTGCCCATAAGACCGCTGAAAGACGATGCGTAATAATTTTGGGCGAGGATATCAAGCGTGGATTTATTATATTCAAGTCCGTTATTCATCCAGACGGAATTTGCAAGGATATTCGTTTTAAGTCCGTCGTCGGTATAGTTGCTCATCCAAAGCTTGTTTGCAAGTGTGCGAAGGGAAGCAATATCGTTTGTGCCGAGCAGGTCAAGGATCTGCTTTCTTGTCTGTCCGTCGGTTGATTCTGCAAGCATACTGAGTGCCATATAAACGTTGACAGGTGAGTAGACGAGGTTTTCACCTTTGGTATCGGCAAAAAATGTTTTGACAGTGGATGTGAAGAAACGGCTGTATCGTGTTGCCTGTGCAACGTTTGCCAGTCTTTTTTCAGCGTCAGCATTCCATTCTTCAAAAGCATCGGAAAATGCATTCCAGTCAAGCTCACCGTTTTCATTGGCAAAGTCTGTTTCAATGGGGTATTTCACCATCGTGGGGTAGGATGCCTTTGCAACGGAGAACGAACCGAGAACGGGATTTTTCTGTTGGCTCTGTGTGTTGACGGTTGTGTTGCTGTCGATAACCTGCTCAGGCGGATTGAAATGGAAATGTCCGAGCACCGCACCGATTACGATACAGAAGCAAGCTGCAACGGCAACCCATTTCATCCACATTCTGCCTTTTTTCTTCGGTTTTCTTTCGTTATTAGCTTCATTGATAATATTGTCATCGACGTTGTTCATTGCATCAATAATATCTTCGGGTTTCATATCAGTTCCTCCTTTTGAAGATAATTTTTAAGGTCGAGCCTTGCACGGTAGAGCAGACTTTTAATGTTTGATTCGCTGAGTTGAAGATGATTTGCGATATCCTTTACGGAGTCAAAATAAAAATATCTGCACACAAAGACCTTACGCTGAGTGTCGGAAACAGAAGAAAGCCAGCTGTTTATTGCTGTTGAAAGAGCTTTCATATCAACCTCTTTTTCAGGATTTCCGTCGGATGAAGCACAGTCAAAAAGCTCGTCGAGCGAAAGTGCATACTCAGAGCCGGTACGCTTTTTTGCTGCCTTTTTTCTGTAAATGTCAATGGAAATCTGCCTTGCGATTTTTGCAAGGAAGGCAGAAAGCCTGACAGGTTTGTGAGGCGGAATGGAATTCCACGCACGAAGATATGTATCGTTCACACTTTCCTTGCTGTCTTCAATGTCCGCGAGAATGTTGTATGCAATTTTTGAAAGATAGTTTCCGTATTTTTCCTGTGTATGCGAAATCGCAACTTCGTTTCGTTCCCAGTACATTTCAACTATTCTGCTGTCTTCCATTTTCCCGCCTCCGTAGGTTTTTGTTTCGTCCGCAGTGTTGCAGTTAAAGAAATTTTATCTTTTTACCAATTCGACAAATTCGGGTTTGTAGAGTTCTTCTTTTTTAAAAGCTAAAAAAGGGCGTAGCTCCACTTGTCAGGGGAGCTGGCTTGCCGTAGGCAAGACTGAGGGGTAGTAAAGCTCTTTGCTATCTCTCCCTCCGTCTTTTGCTTCGCAAAATCCACCTCCCTCGTTAGATGGAGGTATTGGATTCTGCAAAACCCAAGCACCCTACAAACCCGAATTTGCACAAATCTTTCGTTGCTTTTTGAGTGTAGAATCAACAACCCGTTTAAACTCTGAAACGTTTCACTATATATGACGTAATTCTTTCAAGTTGGTTGCAAGGTTTTCTTTATTATAACATAATTTTTTTAAGAGGGGAATGAAAAAGAAAAGCCAACCTGTTGATTTTTAAAATCAACGGGTTGGACGATTCTGATTGTTTGAAAAATTCAGATTATTGGTGGGGATATGTAACCTGTCTGCCTGTAATAAGCTCAACAACGGATTGATAAAGCTTCAAAAAGCCTTCCTGAACGCCGCCCTTTACTGCAAGCTCAAAAGCGATTCTCGATGAATATTTATCACCGTTATCTTTTGCAGTTTTTATGTAACTGAAATCAAAAACATCGTAAAGGCGTTCAACTCTTGTTTTATAAGTTGATGTATCGTTTTCATCGATTTCAACAACACGGTAGCCGTACTGAGTTGTATAAGCCAATCCTTTGTAACGGGTCATGGGAGAAGTGTAAATGTCAATATTCTGATTTCTTACACCGAATGCATTTGTGTGGTCATGACCCGTAAACATTGCAAGAACGTCGCCCGTTTCTACCAATGCATCAAACTGTCCGTCGTTATAGTAACCGGGACAAGGCTTTTCGTTAAGTGTACCGTAGTTAACTTCTTCAGGGTTAAATGCATAAATTTCCTCTTCGTTATAAATACGCTTAACCGCATAAGGCTGTTTGGAATCAACCTTTTTAAGAACATCATAAATTTCGGGAACAATTATATGCTGGAAAACAACAGATTTTACAGGCTCACCGCCATTTTCTTCTTTGAGCTTTGCTGCGGTTTTCTTATACCATTCAATCTGCTCGGTTCTCACTCTGTCATAATGTCTTGGTTCGTCCTCGTCATAATCGCCCGAGTCAAATACCCAAAGGTTAAAATTAACCTTATCGCTGTCAGATGCAAGAACAGGAATATTGAAAGTTGCACAGTTTTTAAAGTTTTCGCTGTTGTCGCCGGATATTACACAAGGGAAGGTTTTGTAATATTCCATAATTTCTGCTCTTGTCATTGGTCCTGATTCTGAGTCGTGATTACCGAAGGTTACGGCAACAGGAATATTTCTTGATTCAAATATATTCATCAGTGCATTGATGAGCTTCTTTGTCTTTTCGGGATCCTCGTTGGGATGTGTATTGTCACCTGTAAGCACAACAAGGTCAGGTTTTTCTACGTCGCAGGCTTCTGCAATTACCCAGATCGATGAATCAAAATGCTTGTCATAATTAAGGTGTGTGTCAGCAATATGCAACACTTTGAGCTTGCCTTCGGAATTGAATCTTATTGTTGTGTCTGTTACTTTCTGTGAATATGCGGGTTCATAGTTAATGTTTGTGCTTTTTGGCTCAATTTCGAAATAAATTATTCCTGCCACAAAAACAACAACTAACACCAACAATACAATCAAGATAATCTTTTTTGCCAATTTTACATCTCCTTATTCGGTATCAGATTTTTAATATTTTTGGTATCATCGATATATGTTTCGGTGTATCCGCATTCGGGACATACTGCACACTTGATCTTGCCTAAGGATTTCTTAAACATTCCTTTTTCTTTTGCAGCAATGCCGTAACCGCCGTTGGTGACCATAACTTCCAGATCTTCAACCATTGCGGCTTCGCATCTTAAACATTTTCTCATAAAAACCTCTGCAAAATTCCTATTTGTAAATATGATTATAACACAAGTGAAGCACATTTACAAATAGTACCGATTTGTTTTTTAGTAATATATTTTTATCGGATGTTTCGGGTCAGCATATATATTTTTTTCATCAAGAACAATGTTTTGTGTGTTTATTTCAACCTCGGGATAAATAACTCCGTCAGCTTTCGGTACGGTATCAAAGCAAAGCTTTGATTTTTTGAAGTCTATATTCTTCAGCGTTATTTTCTCGGTGGGATAGTTTGAATGGAGAAGAATATCAATATCATTTTCTACCGAGAGGTTTTCAAGAGTGATTCCGCTTTGCGGGATGCACTCGCAACCGGGATAATAACTTCGTGCATAGGTGTCATAATTAAGGCTTATTGCAATTCCTATATCACGCTTTTTCTGAAGTCTGCAATTGCGTATTGTTATGTTGCGGCAAGCGCAGTCCAACTCTTCTGTATTGCGGACAACAGCCCAATTTATACTGTCGTATTCTGCAATTCCTCTTTCGTGGCAGGGCGGAGTGAGTGAAGTGTAAAGCTGTCCGTCTTTCGGATTCATCAGCACACGGTATGTTTTGCCGTTAACCGCAACGGTGTCTGAGTGCTGAACCTGCATTCCCTTGTGCCAACTGCACCAGGCACCGCCAAGAATCCTGCAGAAAAATCCTGTTGTTGAGTTATCGTCAAGATCAATGCAATTTTCTATTATTCCGTTTTCAATCCAACCTACGTGAGTGTTTGATGTCGCATAATCAAAGGCATTAAGAGCTATCGGGTCATCGAATGTGCGGAACTTACCGTTGTTTATGACAAATCCGTTGCCCCAACCAAGATGAACACCGTCTTTGTTTCCTGTTATATACAAGTCATTAAGCGTTATATTTTTAAATGCACTTATCTGAATCGCATAATCCTTCTCGAGCAATCCGTGACATTCAAACTTTTCAATTTTTAAATTTTCAACATAAATCATTGCAACCTGTGCCCGCAAGCCTGCAATTCTGCTGTTCACACCAAAGTCGTGGCTTTCAATACCGTTACATTCAAGATGTAATCCGATAATTTCAATATTACGGTTGTATTCGCCCTTAAGTGCACCTTTGTTTATAAAAGCATTGCCGTTGACGCCTGTCACACTTGCTTTACGCCTGAGAATAACCCCTTCACCGAACAAAAGCTTTGTGTTATCACCGATTTCAATTTGCTCGGAAATTTCATAAATTCCGGGAACAGTAACCTGAATTATTCCTCCGTTATCAACAGCCTTTTGTAAAGCTTCGGAGTTTTCAATTGGAGTATTTTTCGGCAAAAAGCCGTATTCATTAGCATTAATCATAATTTTCTTTCCCGTAAAATTCTTGTCTGTCGCAATGATTATAACGAGTTGTTCTCAAGGGATAATTGCTCTTTTCTTAAAGTTTCACCGTTGCTGTCCGTGAAAACAATTTCAACATTCTTATCATTGAAGACATAACCACAACCCGCAAAATAAACAGGCTCCTTCTTTTCAATTGTGCTTCCGATCACAACGGGGCAGATGCTGCCGTTGGTGTTCCATTCGCTGTCTTCGGGCAGATAGATATTAAGCTCGTGTGCATGACCGCAAATCATAACTTCAGGTTTTACATTTTTTCTGAGAAGCTTTGACCATTCGGAAAAAATATCCTGCTCAATGTCAAACGGGGGCTGATAGCTGTGAACAAAAGCATTATGGGAGATGACGAGCTTGTGTTTAACTCCGTCTGCTTCATATTCATTTTCTTTGTTTTCAATAATCTTTTTAAGGAAAGATGTCTGACGCTCTCTGAAAACGTGACAGGCAACTGTGTGACCGTATTCTTCGTGGTCGTCGTCCTTGTCTTCGCCACAGTCGAGCAGAATTCCCCATATATTTCCAAGGCGGAAGCTGTAATATGTGTTGCCGAGATGAGTCGGTGTATATTCCGCAAACTTCTCGGCAAAATTACCCCTTAAATCGTGGTTACCTCTTGAGAAGATTACAGGTTTTTCGCCGTTTGTTAAACGCGAACAAATTACAAATATATTCATAAAATTTTTCGGGTTACTGCTGTCCTCGATAACATCACCGTTTAAAATCAGAAAATCGATGTTGCCGAAAGCTTCTGCAGCTTTTATCGGCTCTTCAATTTTGTTGTGAGCATCGGCAATGTGATAAGCTCTGATGTTGTTTTCAGGGACAGGACAGAATTTATATGTTTTTTCAAGAACATTTTTTGTTTTTGAAAAATATGCTTTTCTTATGATAATGGGTCGGATGCAAACCGTATATTCTTTGGCTTTGTCAAGCTCATCGGCAGGCACTTCAACCTTGTGTATTTTATTCCTTGAACACATAATTCCGTTTGATTCGTCATAATAAATTTTATCGCCGACTTTAACAAAGAAAAAACAGGATTTTTCGCAGGGCATCATAATCTGATAGTATTTATCAACCGCAAAAACTGCAGGGGTATGTTTAAAATAATTGCTCATATAAAAATCTCCTTGCGATAAATTTTATTATTCAGGATGATTTTATCATATCTTATAAGAAAATACAATTGGTTGCAGTTTACGAAAAGCCAAAGCAAAATTTGTTGCATATCGGCACGTCGCTCTCTGTCGTGCCCTACGAAACAGATTCGGGTGTGTCCGTAGGGGAACATATTATGTTCCCGTAAAAATCGGTACAACATTGGCGGACAGATGATATCTGCCCCTACGAACCATATCCCAATTAACCAAGTAGGGGCGCGCATTGCGCGTCCGCTGAATCAATCACTTTTTACGGACGACCAATGGTCGCCACTACGATAATGATTTGAACATTCGTTCCGCAGAAATGAATAATCCAAACAAAAATCCGCCCACTTTCGTGAACGGATTTACGTTGGATATATATTTTATTTCGGAACCATAGATTACAAATCGGACTTGTCTTACTTGTTTTTGCTATTTGTTGCAACATAAAACCCTTCCTGAAATGTTGCGAATGTTGCTATGGAACACACTACGATGGAGCTGTATTTCAATTCTATAAAAGACAATGTTAATGGCAAAATAAATAATAACAATCCCGTAATCTTGTTCGTTATATTATGTAAGGATATAAACTGTTTTTTAGCAAAATATCCCCAAATGATATTGCTGATTTTAATAACCGCAATCGCACCGCCCCATATCCACAACCACCAAGGAATAGGGATTATCGGCAATAATTTAAATAAAGATACCGCTATAAAAATTAGATCGGCAACGGTATCCAATCGGCTTCCGAGCTTGCCGTTACTGTTTGTTTTTCTGGCGATTGTTCCGTCGATCATATCGCTGAAACCGCACAGGAGATATATGATATAAAAAGCCACAGAGAATGCAGGAAAGAACAGCAACAAAACACTGCCGAGAATACGGCAGAAAGTGATTGTGTTTGCAATATGTTTAGTCATATATTCTCCTGAAAGTCTAAATTTTTTAACTGCTTGGCAAATTCGGGTTTATCGGGATGTTTTAGCACAATTATGAAATCAAGCAAAGCCTCCCTTGCCTAAAGGGAGGTGGATTTTGCGAAGCAAAAGACGGAGGGATACTTTTAGAAAAAATATTTGAATTTCGTTGTTTTCTTTAAAAATATCCCCCAGTC
>JAFODS010000031.1 GCA_017380575.1 Clostridia bacterium
TGTGTCGCAAGCGTCACACCCTACAAGAAGGTTTTAAACATCCTGCCAAATTCGGGTTTGTTGATTTCTTTGTTTTCCACCTCATCCACCGCAAGCGGTCCCCCTTCCCCTCAAGGGGAAGGCTGAGAATGTGCGTAAATTTAAGGCTTCTCCTTGAGGAGAAGCTGTCGCGAAGTGACTGATGAGGTGTAGGTTGCAACGCAACCGTTATTATATTCAGCGTCGCAGACCCTTACTTATTCACTATTACTTCTTACTTATTACTTTCGGGATTCATCCCGCCAAACCCGAATTTGCAAAACTGATTAAAAACAAACAAAAAGCAGGATTTTTCCTGCTTTTTGTTTGTTTACAGTAATATAAGATGTTGAACTACTATCACACTTCACCTACCGATGTATTCAAGTAACCGGCTGTCGATATAAGCATCCGGGTTGTGTTCTTTTACAGATTTATATAATTTTCCAAATAGCTCCCTATGGTTAGAAAAACACCACGAAACAGTAATTGCATGCGGAAGATATTTGGCATTAACAGTAATTGCCCAGATACCTATCAGAGGCAGTTTTCTTACTCCTAATTGAAAAATATCTTCATATGTTACGCTAAGCGAAAGTGTATCCATCTTCCCCTTAAATCTGAATGAATTAAACCTCACAGAATCCTCGTGCAACTCAACGTATTTTCCAAAATACTCTTTATAATACTTCGAATAAAATACAATATGAAGTATAACCAAGCCTAACCCGGTTCGTATTGTTATTTTTAAACTCAGATCAAATATAAAAAATACGAGGATTAACAATAACATACTGAACAAAAAAACTAATATAAATTGACCGATACATACAGATTTTTTATAAGAATATTTCATTTAATCACCCCTGAATAATCGTGTTAAAAAATTGCTATAATGTTGTACGTTCTTCTGACCACATTATAAGACTTATGATGATTGATTGTCAAGTTTTAATTATTTCGCACAAAAAACTTCCAAAAGGTTGACGTGATTAGTATAAAACTGATATAATTCAGTTATACATTTATAATCATATTGTGGAGGTATGGTAAATGGAAGTTGTATTCTTTTACATCAAGCTCGGACTTATTTACGCTCTTTCAGGTCTGCAGATTTTAAGCGGTATTGTTTTCTGCAACGATAAGAACGATGACAGATTTTTCTATGACTGGTCAGCAGAGGATTCCTTTTCTGTTGCAGACAACACTTTTGTAATTGAAAAAGACCCGAACAAGGATTTTGTTATCCTTAATCTTTCCGATATTCAGCTTTCTGACGAGGATGCTCACGGTTACTTCGGTGAACTCGCAGAAGCATTAATCGATAAACTTATCACAGATACACAGCCCGATCTCATCACCCTTTCAGGCGATAATGTTTACGGATGGCTCGGTTGGATATGGCTTATCGACCTGCTCGACAGCTATAAAATACCGTGGGCTCCCGTTTTCGGCAATCACGACGGTGAATCAGCAACATATGCTTCGTGGTGTGCATTCCAGGTTGATAAGTTTTCTGAATACGCTATATTTGAATTCGGTCCCAGAGATATGGGTTACGGAAACTACATTATAACAATCACAGAAAACGGAAAACCGATTCACCAGCTTTATATGATGGATACACACAACAGAGCCACATATGAGGTTGACGGCTATACATACGAAGGCTATTCACACCTTCGCGACAGTCAGATTGAATGGTACAAGTGGGCTATCAACGGCACAACACAGGAAAACGGAGCTACAGTTGACAGCACAGTTATTTACCACATTCCGAATGTAGAATACTACAATGCATGGAACGCTTCCTATGACTATTGGGCACAGGATTTCAGACCCGAATTTGAAGGTGCATTCGGTTACAATATGGAAGGTATTTCTTCAGCTCCCGTAAACAACGGTTTCTTTGATGTTGTTAAGGAGATGGGCAGCACAAAGCACATAATCTGCGGACATAACCACAGAAATTACAGCAGTATCCCTTATGAGGGCGTATGGCTTCACTATGCGGTCAAGACAGGTGTAGGCAGCTATTATGAAAAAGAAGTTAACGGCGGTAAGGTTTTTACACTCGCATCTGACGGTACACTCTCAGCTGAAAATATTCTTGTTGATATTGACCAGTTCGGAATTGATTACTCTATCCCTTATCCCGGATACAGCGAATAACGGTGAATTATGAAAAAAGTTCAATTCTATGTAATAGCAGATACTCATTACTTTTCAAAGAAGCTGTGGGTTGAAGGTAGGTCTATTGAAGCACGAAGCCATACTGATCAGGTGGTGTTAAAGGAATCACCCGAAATCAATGAAGCTTTTTTTAAGCTGATTGAAAATGATACCGAAACCGATACTGTTGTCCTTATCGGTGACCTTATAAATTTAGGTGAAAAGCTTTGCCACGAGGAATTCACTGAAAGGCTCAGGCAGTTACAGCAAAAAGGTAAACGTGTTCTTGTTCTTACCGCTACCCACGATTACAACGGTTGTGGCGAAGATGAAAACGGATTCGTCGCAGCGGGTTATAATGAAAATGACACTTACCACGTACCTAACACAAAGCGTTGCGAGCTTGATGAGATTTACCGTCCGTTCGGCAGGGACAAGGCTGAAAGTGAATATGATATGTCCTATTCACTTAATATAGACGGATACCGCTTCATTCTCCTTAACGACGACGGTAACGGACATACGGACTGCGGTCTTGATGACGAGGGCAACAAGTGGTTGGAGAATGAGTTTATCAAAGCAAAAGAAAACGACGAGCCTGTAATTCTTTTTACTCATCATCCTGTTATAACTCCCTACCCTGTTTACGAGAATGTTGCCCCGACGGAAATGTACGGCAGACATCCTGTTCTTAAAGAAATGATGATGAAGCACGGGGTAAAGATTGTTTTCACAGGACACACACATGTACATACAATCCGCAGAATAACGGACGGTAAAAGTGAAGTGTTTGATGTCGGCACAACCTCAACCGTTTCAGCATACGGAAAAATACGTAAGGTTACTCTTGAAAACGGTGTTGCAGATATAACAACGGTTGATTTGCCTGAAAAAATCGACGGCATCCCCGGCGGAAGCAGACAGATTGCAGAATCCTGCTTCGGCGGTTATTACCGCAGACTTATTGACACAGCAGTCAAGGACTACGATGCTTTCATAAAACTCGGCCACGGGCTTGTTCCTGCAGATAAAGCAAATAAATACCGTGCGGTTATAAAACCTGCATTAAAGGCTTTTTCTTCAATCAATATGTCTTTTGCCGGTAAGGTCGGTAAAAAGTATTCGGGACTTAATAAAGCCGAAATCAAGAAACACAAGGGCGAAAAGCTAATCGATGTTATTTTTGTAATTCTCGATCACTTCTTTCAGGGCGATGCCCCCTATACGCCCGACACCTATGAACACAAAGTAATTCACGGTGCTTTGCTCAGAGGCGACAGAATTATGAAAACGCTCGGAATAAAGCTTTCAAAATATATCAACGGAATCGACAGTCTGTGGGAGCTTGCAGAGCCCCTTGTTCATAACACAAGAACAGGCTGTGACCGTGAGATTAAAATCAGATTAACTGACGAGGTGACTTATGAAAAGAATTAAAAATAACCTTGCCACCGACGTAAACGAAAAAATTACTAAACGCGAGTACATAGCCTTCGGCTCAAGTACAGCCGTTTCAAAGGCGGCAACAGCGTTGAGCGGTGCGCTTGGCGGTCTTGTTGCATCAACCTATATGGGGCTGAGCGACAAATCATTTGAAATTTACAGTACTATCATTTTTATTCTTGGTTTCTGGGATATTGCAAACGATGTTATCGTTTCAAGCTTTCTTGACAAAACGAGAAAAACTTACGGCAACTGGGGACGCTTCAAACCGTGGCTTATGCTTATGATTATCCCGTGCAATCTTGTTGTTATAATGCAGACTGCACCTATCAGAGCATGGTTCCCTGAAATAAGCGATGCACTCAAGATTACATACCTTGTACTTTTGTTTTTCCTGAATGATGCATTCAGTACATTCTACAACGCTGCTTTGACTGCACTTAACGCAAGACGAACCACAGACAATATGGAACGCGGTTACCTTGCCGCAATCGAAAGTATACTCACTTCAACAATCGGTGCCTGCGGTACATACATTGCGGCTGTTCTTCCTTATGTTCTTCCGAATGCAAGTGAAGCAGGAAGATATTTCTACAGCTACAGCATAATCACGATTCTTGCAATTCCGCTTACAATATGGAATATAGTTGTTACAAAAGAACGAATTTCAGAGCCTCCGAAGGCAGAAGCACCGAAGCTTCGTGACGTTTACAAACAGATTGTCAAAAATAAACCTTTGATGATGTATATGATTTCCGAAATCTTTGGTCACGGTATGTCCGTCGGCTATGGTCTTATGACATATGCATTCATAGTTTGCTTCAAGAACACACCGTTCACACTAACGTTTTTCAGAGATACGGCAATTCAGTTTGAATATTTTTATGACGGCGATAATTTTATGGCACTTCTTTCGCTCGCTTCAATATCATCGCTTGTAACAACGGGAATTTCACTCTTCCTTGCTCCTATCATAAGAAAATGGGTTGACGACAAAATCCTTTATATGTGCACAAGACTCGGCACAGCAGTCTGCTACACAGCTATGTTCATTTCTGTTTTCCCGTTCAGTGCACATACACCTGCACAGATTTTTGTACGTATTGTTATCTGGTACGCGATTCACGGCCTTACAACAGGTTTCTATCAGACTGTCCCGGGACTCATTCAGATGGCAGCATATGACTACGCTGAGTATAAATACGGCGAAAGAAACGAAGCTACAGTCAGCTCAATGAAGAATACACTTTCAAGAATCCTCGGCAACTGTACAAACTATGTTACAAATCTTTTGCTTGTGTATGTCGGATACACAGCATACGCTGACACACCCGAGCTTATGCCGACAGATTCAAAGGCAATTCTTCTTTATATCTTTGCAATCTGTCCTGCAATCTTCTGCTACTTTGCAGTTATCCCGATGTTCTTCTATAAGCTTTCAGGTAAGAAGCACAAAGAAATCGTTGCCGCTCTCAATGAACGCAGACAGAAAAATCTTGATGAAATCAATAAGCTTGAAAAGGAATCTGCAGAAGTTTAAGCAATATATTAAAAGGGTTGGAAATCCAACCCTTTTAATTTTGCAAATTCGGGGTTTGTAGGGCTTTTCAGTGGTGCAGTTTTCAGGCCCCCTTACCTAAAGGGGGCTGGCACGACGAAGTCGTGACTGGGGGATATTTTTAAAGAAAACAACGAAATTCAAATATTTTTTCTAAAAGTATCCCTCCGTCTTTTGCTTCGCAAAATCCACCTCCCTTTAGGCAAGGGAGGCTTTGCTTGATTTCATAATTGTGCTAAAACACCCCAACAAACCCAAATTTATCAAACAAAAAGTGCAGTAGCGTTAACTACTGCACCTGATTTATTCTTTATCCTTCTGTCTGTCTTTGCGGATTCGGAAGCCTGATTCTTCGTCATCGTCTTCTTCGTCATCCTTCTTCTCTTCAGGGAGAATTTCGACACGGATTTTTTCGATTCTTCTGTTATCAACAGCAAGAACCGTAAACTTGAGGTTTTCAAACATAACCTCGTTCATTTCTCCGTCCTTCGGAAGATATCCGAGCTCGCTGATAATGAAGCCTGCAACTGTATCGTAGTCACCCTCGGGAAGCTTCTTACCCGTAAGCTCATCGATTTCGTCAATATTTGTTATACCTTCAATTGTGAAGGTTGTTTCGTTGATTCTTGAAAACTCTTCGTCCTCGTGGTCATATTCGTCCTGAATGTTACCAACGATTGCTTCAACGATATCTTCAAGCGTTACGATACCTGCCGTACCGCCATACTCATCAACAACAACAGCCATCTGTGTTCTTGTGGCAGTCATTTCCTTGAAGAGGTCACCGCAGATTTTCGACTCAGGCACGAACATCGGAGAACGCATAACATCCTTAAGCGTTGTTTCGGGCATATCCTTGCCGACATATTTAAGCAAATCCTTGATATAAACGATACCTACGATATTGTCGGGATCGTCATCAAAAACAGGAATTCGTGAATAACCGTTTTCTATACTGAGGTTAACCGCATCCATAACAGGGTCATTAAGCTCAACAGCGGTCATATCTGTGCGGTGAGTCATAATATCACCCGCATCAAGGTCGTCGAACTCGAAGATGTTGTTAATCATCTCTTTCTGAACGTCCTCAATGACACCCTTTTCGCCGCCGACATCAACCATCATACGGATTTCTTCCTCCGTAACGGTTTCTTCATCAGCGTGAGGATTGAATCCGAGAAGCCTTACAACTCCGTTTGTTGAAAGTGAAAGCACCTTTACAACAGGGCTGAAGAACTTTGAGATAAAAAGAAGGACACCGACAACCTTGAAGGAAATCGCTTCAGGCTTCTGCATGCCAATCTTTTTGGGCACAAGCTCACCGAACACGAGTGAAAAATAAGACATTATAAGTGTGATAACAACAACGGAAATTCCGTTAATAACGCTTGCACCAAGCACCTTTTCAACTGCCGAGCCTTCAAAAGCTTTAACGAGCATATCCGCAAAGGTCTGCGATGCACTTGCTGAAGTAAGGAAGCCTGCAAGGGTTACGCCAATCTGAATTGTTGAAAGAAATCTGCTTGAATTTGAAGTCAGCTTAACAACCTTTTTTGCTTTCTTGTGGCCTTCCTCAGCCATTTTTTCCATCTTGTTATCGTTGAGGGATATAATCGCAATTTCGCTCATAGAGAAAAATGCGTTTACCAAAATAAGAAGTAAAAGTAAAACTATCTTGATAATAATCCCGGGTAAGTCATCCATTATGGATTAACTCCTTTCAAAAGTTAAAATTTAGGATATTGTACCATATGATTTAGTAATAGTCAATGTCTGGCGATTTATTCAGCTTTGTCCTCTTGAGTAAATTTTGTTGTTTTGTCAATTGACTTGTGATACTTCAGGGCTGAAAACACAATTTGTTGTGGATTTAAAATAACGGTGTAGAAAGTGATTTTTGCTGTTTCTTTTTGACCTCAATGTGTGTATAATGATATTTGGAATTATGGCGCCAAATAAAATTAAGGACAGTGAAAAAATGGCTTATACAATAAATCCTGCGGTCTTCGGCTCGATGTTCGCCGTACCCTCGCAGGTTGTTGACAACAACTTAAAACTTGCAAGTGCCTCACAGCTTAAAACCTTGCTTTGGGTCTTCCGTCACGCATCGGAACCGATTGACCCTGCCGTTATCAGCAAGGAAATCAACTATGCCGAAAGCGACGTCTGCGATGCACTTACGGTGCTTTGCGAATGGGGCGTACTTAACTCAGATTCAACTCCCGTTAAGAAAATGCCTCTCCCCGAAGCTCCCGTTATGACTGCAACAGAAAAGAAAAAGGAATTGCCTGAGCTGGCACCCGTTAAACCTACATACGAGCAGGTTGCGGCACGTTGCACGGAATCGCCAGAAATTGCACATATGTTTTCGGATATTGAACAGCTTCTCGGTAAAACTCTCGGCTACGACAGCCAGTGTATACTTCTTATGATGCACGACCAGTACGGTCTTCCCGTTGAGGTTATCTATATGCTTATAAGCTACTGTGTTTCAATCGGCAAAGCTAACCTCGCGTATATCGCAAAGGTGGGCAAAACCTGGGGCGAGAAGGAAATTGATACAATTGAAAAAGCGGACGAGCAGATTAAAACCCTTAACCTCTGCCTCGGTGTCTGGAAGCAGTTTGCCACTCTTGCAGGAATTCCCAATCCGAAGCCAACATCTTCTCAGGCAGCTTACCTTAACACCTGGACTGTTGAGCTGAAATTCAGCGTGGATATGATTTACCTTGCATACGAAGAAATGCTTGACCATTCGGGAAAAATCAGCTTCGCTTATATGAACAAGGTGCTTATGAACTGGCACGAAAAAGGTCTTAAAACTCCCGAGGATGTTGAAAAGGACAAGCAGGCATTCAGAGAGAAAAATCAAAAGAAAAAAGATACGGATACATCTTACGATATGGCAGAATTCAACCGCAGAGCAGAAAGTCTGCCGGTTTACAAAAAGGGGGTATAATCCGTGGGATTCAGTAAAGATACATATGAAAAAGCCGACCGCGAAATCAAGCGCAGACTTGATGAGGCACTTTATCAGCGAGAAAAAAGACACAGCGAGGCGGTTGCAAAAATCCCCGAGCTTCTTGAAATTGAAGACACAATGGCTCAGGCAGGTCTTGCGACAATCAAGGCCGTTGGTATTGGCAACGGCGGCGAGGACTTCATAAAAAAACTTGCACAAATCAACCTTGATGCGCAGTCAAAGCGTCGTCAGCTTCTTGTGGCGAACGGTTTCACCGAAGATTGGCTCGACGTCAGATATACCTGCCCGAAGTGTAAGGACAAGGGTTCCGTCGGTGGCTATGCATGCGACTGTTACAAGCTTCTTCTTCGTTCGATCGAATACGAAAAGCTTTGTTCAAAGCTCCCTGTAAACAAATGCCGTTTTGATAACTTCAGGCTTGATTATTACCCCGAAGGTGCAGGCATCAGTCCACGTAAAAGAATGGAAAACGTGCTCGGCTATTGCAAAGCTTATGCAGACGATTTCAGCAAGAAATCACCGAGCCTTCTTCTTTACGGCAAAACAGGCCTTGGCAAAACTCACCTTTCACTTTCAATTGCAGGCAAGGCTGTTGAAGCAGGATACGGTGTTATTTATATGACAGCACAGAATCTTTTCAACCGTCTTGAACGTGAAAAATTCGGCAGAGGCGACGGTGAAAACACAGAGCAGGCAATCCTTGACTGTGACCTTCTTATTATTGACGACCTCGGCAGTGAGTTTATCTCACAGCTTACGGTTTCATCACTTTACAATATCGTAAACTGCCGCGGACTTGAAGAAAAACCGACAATTATCAGCACTAACCTCACACCTGACGAAATACGAAACACATACAGCGACCGTATTGCTTCAAGAATTCTCAGTGCATACACAATTCTTCAGTTTGACGGTGCAGACATCAGACAGCTTAAGACGATTTAACAGGAGTTATTATGGATATTATTTCAGCACTTACCAACGAATTCAAACTTAAAACATGGCAGATAGAAAACGTTGTTGCTCTTATTGACGACGGCAACACTATCCCCTTCATCGCACGTTACCGTAAGGAAGCTCACGGTACACTTGACGACCAGACTCTCCGTGAGATTTCAGAAAGACTTGAATATCTCCGCAATCTTGACAAGCGTCGCGAAGAGGTGCGTTCTTCAATTGAAGCTCAGGAAAAACTGACGGAAGAAATTGCAGCTGCTCTTGAAAAAGCGGCAACTCTTGCAGAAATTGAGGACATCTACCGTCCGTTCAAGCCGAAGAGAAAAACAAGAGCTTCCGTTGCACGTGAAAGAGGACTTGAACCTCTCGCTGCTGCAATTTATGCTCAGCTTCCCGACAGTCCTGCAGCAATTGAGCTTGCTGTTGAATACATAAATGAAGAAAAAGAAGTGCCCGATGCTGAATCGGCATTACAGGGTGCTATGGACATTATTGCAGAAGATATTTCGGACAATGCTGACATCCGTCGCAGACTCCGCAATCTTTTCACTGTTCTTGGTGTTGTAAACGTAAAAGCATCCGATGAAACAGCACAGAGCGTTTATGAACAGTATTACGATTTCTCCCAGCCTGTTGACAAAATCGCAGGCCACAGAGTGCTTGCAATTGACCGTGGTGAACGCGAAGGCTTCCTTAAAGTCAGCGTTGAGCTTGACCGCGTTAAGGCTTCAAACGTTATTACATCAGTAACACTTTCGGACAGCGGTTCACTTTGCACAGACACAGTCCGCGATGCAGGTGCTGACGCTTACGACAGACTTATTTATCCGTCAATTGAACGTGAAATCCGTTCAATGCTTACAGAAAATGCCGCTGCTGCCGCAATCAAGGTTTTCTCTTCAAACCTCAAGGAGCTTCTTCTTCAGCCTCCCGTTAAGGGTAAGGTTGCACTCGGTCTTGACCCGGGTTACAGAACAGGCTGTAAGGTTGCAGTTGTTGACGAAACAGGTCGTGTGCTTGACACAGGCGTTGCTTACCTTACACATTCTGCGGCTCAGCAGGAGCAGGCTAAAGTTCTTATTAAAAATATGATCAAACGCTACGGTGTTAAGATTATTGCAATCGGTAACGGTACAGCTTCAAAGGAAACAGAAATTTTCACAGCAAATCTTCTTAAGGAAATCGGTGGCGACACAGCCTATATGGTTGTCAGCGAAGCAGGTGCATCCGTTTACTCCGCATCAAAGCTTGCGGCTGAAGAGTTCCCGCAGTTTGACGTTTCGCTCAGAAGTGCCGTTTCAATCGCAAGACGCCTTCAGGATCCGTTGGCTGAGCTTGTAAAAATTGACCCGAAGGCTATCGGTGTTGGTCAGTATCAGCACGATATGCCGAAGAAGGAGCTTGACAATGCTCTCAACGGTGTTGTTGAAGACGCGGTTAACAACGTCGGTGTTGACGTTAACACAGCATCACCGTCACTTCTTACGAGAGTTTCGGGTATCAACAGCACAGTTGCTAAAAATATTGTTACCTACCGTGAAGAAAACGGAGCTTTTACAAGCCGTTCACAGCTTAAAAAGGTTCCGAAACTCGGTGCAAAGGCTTTTGAGCAGTGTGCAGGATTTATGCGTGTTGCGGAAAGCAAAAACCTTCTTGATAACACGGGTGTTCACCCTGAAAGCTATGATGCCGCGAAGGCATTGCTTGAGCTTTGCGGTTATACCGTAAAGGATGCCGCAAACGGCAAGCTAGTTGAGCTTAAAGAAAAAATTGAAGCTCTCGGTCAGGAAAACGTTGCAGAAAAAATCGGTGTCGGTGTTCCGACAATGCTTGACATTGTCAAGGAGCTTCTTCAGCCTGGACGCGACCCGCGCGACGAGCTTCCGCCTCCGATGCTTCGCACAGACGTTATGGATATGAACGACCTCAAGCCGGGTATGGAGCTTCAGGGTACCGTCCGCAACGTTATCGACTTCGGTGCATTTGTTGACATCGGAGTTCATCAGGACGGACTTGTTCACATTTCACAGATTACAGATAAATATATCAAGCATCCCTCAGAGGTGCTTAAGGTTGGTCAGGTTGTTACCGTCTGGGTAATTGCCGTTGAAGTTAACAAAAAACGAATTTCACTTACAATGAAGAAACCGAAGGACAGTTCAAATGGCTAAAAAACAAACAACTGCTCAGAAAAAAACTGAATTCTGCCCCGTTGCAAAGAAATGCGGCGGATGTCAGCTTCAGAATATGAGTTATCCCGAACAGCTCAGCTACAAGCAGGCGAAGGTTATCCGCCTGCTCGGCAAGTTCTGCCGTGTTAACGAAATTATCGGAATGGAAAACCCGTACAATTACCGCAACAAGGTACAGGCGGCTTTCGGAATAACACGTGGCGGAAAGATTATTTCGGGCGTTTATCAGTCGAAGTCGCACCGAATCGTGTGCATTGACGAATGCAGACTTGAAGACAAGAAGGCTGACGAAATCATCGTCACAATCCGCAATATGATGAAGCACTACCGTATGATTCCGTATAACGAAGATACGGGATTCGGTTTCCTTCGTCACGTCCTCGTCAAAAGAGGATTCACAAGCGGAGAAATTATGGTTGTTCTTGTAACAGGAACACCGATGTTCCCCGGTAAAAATGCATTCATCAAAGAGCTTCTTAAAAAGCATCCTGAAATTACGACGATTATACAGAACATCAACCGTGAGCATACAAGTCTTGTTCTTGGTAACACCGAAAAGGTTCTTTACGGTAAGGGCACAATTGAAGATACTCTCTGCGGCTGTGTTTTCAGAATTTCTGCAAAATCGTTTTATCAGATTAACCCTGTACAAACAGAAAAACTTTATTCAACGGCTATTGACTATGCGGAGCTTACGGGCGAAGAAACCGTTATCGATGCTTACTGCGGAATCGGTACAATCGGCATTATTGCCGCAAAGAAGGCAAAGGAAGTCATCGCAGTTGAGGTCAACAAGGATGCTGTTTTCGATGCAAAGAACAACGCAAAAAGAAACGACACACAAAACATAAAATTCTATTGTGACGATGCAGGAAAGTTTATGACAAAAATGGCGGCTGAGGGTAAGAGCGCAGACGTTGTATTTATGGATCCTCCGCGTGCAGGCAGTGACGAAGCTTTCCTTTCAAGCGTGGTAACCCTTAACCCGAAGAAAGTTGTCTACGTTTCCTGTAACCCCGAAACTTTGGAGAGGGATTTGAAATATCTCATCAGGAACGGATATAAGGTCAAGAAAATCCAACCCGTGGACATGTTTCCGCACACAAGCCATACAGAGACGGTTGTTCTTTTGTCCCAACGCAGACCGGACACACATATCGACATAAAACTGGATCTTTCAGAGCTTGATATTACTTCTGCTGAAACCAAGGCAACCTATCAGGAAATCAAGGATTATGTGCTTGATAAACACGGTCTTAAAGTGTCAACTCTTTACATATCACAGGTTAAGGCAAAGTGTGGTATTATTGAGCGTGAGAATTATAACAAGGGCAAAGAAGGACACCGAGTGCCGAAATGTCCGAAGGAAAAAGAAGAAGCCATAATGGATGCATTAAAACATTTTAATATGATATAAAATTACATATCCACACATTCGACTAACCTCCTGTTATAAGGTAGAATAAAGCTACCAAATAACAGGAGGTCATTTTTTATGGGTAGAAAGACAAAAATTAAGTTTACGGATTTTGAGTGCAA
>JAFODS010000032.1 GCA_017380575.1 Clostridia bacterium
ACCGTCTTCTTCGATGAACTGAACCATAGCCATTCTGCCGTTTACAACAACGTCGAATGTGTTATGTGTATCTTCAGCCGGTGTGTATGTGATTGTTGAGATGCTTGAAACAACTTCCTTAGCTACGAGAGCGTCAAGAGCTGCGTTAAGAGCTGCTGCTACATCGTCGATTGTAGCCTGAGCTGATTCGCCGAGGTCACGTGCAACTGCCTTTGCATCTGCAAGAGCGTCTACTACTGCTGCCCATGTGTCAGCTGTCCATGCGTTCTGGTCATATGTGCCAGCGCGAAGGATAGCTGCATCAAGTGCTGTGTAATCAGCCTTCTTCTCGAGACCAGCGATAGCTGCTTCAAGAGCTTCTGCTACTGCATCAACTTCTGACTGCTGAGTCTTGGGAAGATCCTTAGCCAAACCTTCAACAAGTTCAAGAGCTGCATCAATTGCTGCCCATGAAGCTGCTGTATAATCATCCTTATTAAGAGATGCAATTGTATGAAGAGCTACTTCAATTCTTGAGTAATCAGCGGGCTCAACAACAACTTCTTCCATAGCGTCGATAGCTGCGTTGATAGCTGCTGCGAATGCATCTACTTCGTCCTGATGATTTACGTTAAGGCCATAAACAACCTTAGCGATTGCAGCGTCTACAGCTGCGATTGATTCTGCTGTGTATTCTGCTGCTGCCTTCTTAGCTTCGAATGCTGCCTTAGCATCTTCAACTGCTGAGTAATCAGCTGCTGCAGCTGCTTTTACAGTAACCTTAAGGAAGTTGATTTCCTGAAGCTTAGCCTTAGCATAGTTCTCATATGTGTAGTTCATTACGAGAGCTTCCTTAGCTGCAAGGTATGCTGCATATGAATCCTTATCATAGTAGTCAGCATCGTTAGCTTCGATAGCTGCGATGTGAGCGTTGATTGCTGTGTAATCCCATGCACGGAATTCAGCTGTTGAAATAGCTGCGTTGATAGCTGCTGCCATTGCATCAACCTTATCCTGATCCTTCTTCTTGAGGCCTGTAACAACTGTAGCCTTAGCTTCGTTGATAGCTTCAAGAGTAGCATCTGAATAGCTGTTTACGCCGTTGTCCTTCTTGTTGAGGATAGCGTCTGCAGCTGCGATAGCTGCGTTAACCTTTGAGTAGTCAGCGTCTGCCTCAACGAGAGCTGCGATAGCTGCATTAAGAGCTGCTGCTGCTTCGTCGATGATAGCCTGATCGTTAGCTGTGAGGTCACGTGCAACTGCTTCTGCATTTGCAAGAGCTGTTGTTACGTCTGCGAATGATACATAGTTGTCAGCTACGAGAGCCTTAGCTGCTGCGATAGCTGCGTCAAGTTCTGCATAGTTTGCGCCTGCTGCAGGAACGAGAGCCTTGATAGCTGCATCAAGAGCTTCTGCTGCTGCGTCAACTGTAGCCTGAGCTGTAATCTTGAGATCACGAGCAACTGCCTTAGCTGCGTCATACTTAGCCTTAGCTGCTTCATATGAATCAACTGTCCATGCCTTTGCATCGATAGCTTCGAATGCTTCGATAGCTGCGTCGAGAGCTGCATAGTTAGCTGCCTTCTCTTCAAGTGCCTTGTAAGCTGCATCGAGGTCTGCAAGAGCGTTGTCGATTTCAGCCTGTGATGTAGCAACGAGTGACTGTGCTGCTGCAAGAGCTGCATTGAATGCACCTGCTGTTGCATCTGTGTAGATAGATGTGTCTGTATCCTTAACTTCAGCGATCTTAGCGTTAAGAGCTGAGTAGTCAAGTGCCGGAGCAAGAGCGTCGATAGCTGCGTTAAGAGCGTCAGCTGCATCGTCTACTGTTGCCTGTGCTGATACGCCTGTGTTTGTCTGGCTGATAGCCTTAGCTGCGTTATAAACAGCTGTTGCCGAGTCAAAGTTTGACCATGCTGCAGGATCAAGAGCATCGTAACGCTCGATAGCTGCATTGAGTTCTGCAAAGTTAGCGAGATCTTCAGCACCATCGATAGCTGCAACGAGTTCTGTTACTGCTGCGTCGATGTCATCCTGAGATGTTGCTTCAAGAGCTGCTGTACCGTTATCGATAGCATCGTTAAGAGCTGCCTTTGAATCATCTGTGATGTTGCCCTTGAGAGCTTCAGCTGCTTCAGCAATCTTAGCGTTAAGAGCTGAGAAATCAAGTTCGGGCTCTGAAGCACCAGGAACTACGAGTGTAAGAGTAGCCTCTGAAAGATCCCAGTACTGATTGTCGTCTGAATACTTCATGTTCGGGTTAAGAGCTGCCTGTGTGTCAACAACTTCACAGGGCTCGTCGCAATCTGCGCAAACACCGTTTTCATAAAGTCTCAAAGCACCCTGAGGCTTAGCTGAGCGCTGCTCAAGGCCTTCAGGAATTGTTACGTAGTATGTTGTGCCCGGCTTTGCATCTGCAGGAACCTTAACAGGCATCATAAGAAGATGAACTGAATCATCATCAAACATACATGTTTCACCAACACCTGAAGAAACAAGGTTGTTGAAACGGTTGAACTTCCACTCGTTCATGTTGAAGAGGTTGTTACCCTCATCGTCTGTCGGCCAGTTCTGTGCAACGTCGTCATTGAAGCCTTCCATTGCCTGCATTGACCAGTTGTTCTGAGCTGAGTATGATGTACCCTGGAGATCTGCCCAATAGTTGTCACTATTCCAGATATGGATCTTCTTGAGGTTAGCCTTAGAGATGTCAGTTGTTACGCCTCTCTGAGCCTGATAATCCTCATTAGAGTCAATAAGACCTGCTGAATAGAAGAGGTTAGCCTGGATTGTGTGAACAAAATAGTTGTTTGTTACATAAATGCGAACGAAAACTGTATCGCCAGGCTGAACTTCGATTTCAGCACCGGGATCTGATTCGTCGCCTTCAGTGATTGTTACCTTCGAGTTTGTTGTCCACTTTGCTGAACCAACCGAACCGGTAAGCCACATCTTAACCTGGTAATCGGAATCTTCAGGACCATTAGCTGAACCAACAACTGCGAAAGCGCTGAGTGCAAGTACAAGAGCAAGTACAACACTCAAAACTTTTTTTGCGAGTTTCATTGAATAATCCTCCTAAATTAATATTACCAAATAATCAGTTTTGCTGATTAGTATGGATTAGTTTGATCAATAACAATTGAACCACTTGTTATTTCAAGATAAACTGGTAAATCACCGATATCAATTACGCCGTCGTTTGTAAGATCGCCTGCAAATGCAACTGTTGCATCTTCACAAACGATGTCACCGGCAGCATAACTGATGATAAAAGACAAGTCGTTGTTGTCACTGATTGCGTCACCGTCGATGTCACCGAAGATAACAAGGTCATACGACTTAACATTTACGCCGTCAATCGCAAGATTGAGCTTTGTACCTGTACCGTAACCAAAATCTGTCGGAGTTGAACGGAGAACAGCTTTGCCTGTAGGTTTAACATATTCCTTGATTTCTGCATTACTTGCAATACCCACAGCGAGACCGTAAACGCGTCGGTTTTCTTCGTCTACAACACCGGGTGTACCGAAATCTTCGTTAGGAACAAGAGAAACCTGTTCACCAACTACCATTGCATTTGCTTCAACGAATGTCATCTGACATGTTTCAGCATTAAGATAGTAGAAGGTTGTTGCATCTGCGGGATTTTCGATTGCCTGATAGTAGAAAAGATCTGACTCAGCAGGAATGAAAATTGTACCTGTCTTACCAACCGCAGTTGTCTTTGTTTTGAGCTCGAATGTGAAAGCGAGCTCGCCAGCTTCATTATTGAGATAACCTACTTCACCATTAGCAACAGAAGCAGTCCACTGAACGAGAACGCAACCGAAAGCTGAGGGATCGTAAGCTTCAGGAATGAAGTCTGCACCACCGTTAGTGTGGTTCTCATTTATTGTACCCTTAGCGGCACAAGCACCATAGGACTTAAGACCGATAATTGTCGGAAGCTCATAAACTTCCGAGTCGAACATTATCGGGAAACGGAAAGACGGAACATTATAGTTAGAAGCGATTGTAACCTTAACCTGAACAGCAGCTTCTGCTTCATATGTTTCGTTATCCGTTGTGATAGTTACTGTCATTGCTTCTGTTCCCGTCGGAGTGCCTGCAGCGGAAGCGCTGACAGCAAAGAGGGAAAGAGCAAGAGTTACAGCAAGAAGAATAGCAAGAATTTTCTTTGAAATTTTCACTTTGTATTCCTCCTGTTAATAGATTTCTGACACGGCATAGAGCTGACCTCTCGCCGTTTATTCCTCAGAGGCTTTCGCCTCCGAGGGAATAATGAGATAAATTAATCAATT
The DNA here is from genome assembly GCA_017380575.1 of Clostridia bacterium. Lineage (GTDB taxonomy): Bacteria > Bacillota > Clostridia > Oscillospirales > Acutalibacteraceae > CAG-488. The sequence goes on from JAFODS010000032.1 coordinate 4,284, forward strand.
AAGCGATTTCACGTGACTCATAGTTAACAACAACTGAACCTGCAGCGATTTCGAGATAGCTGTTGATTTCAGCTGTATCGATAACGCCATCGAAGTTAGTGTCACCAACGATTGTATCGAATTCAGTCGGAACGATTGAACCACCTGTAATTTCGAGGATAACGCTTACTTCACTTGTATCAGTTGCAGCGTCACCTGTCAAGTCTGTGAATACTGCTACAGTATAAGTTGCAAGAACTGAATCATCAGCTTCGCTCTTGATCTCGATGATAGCACCTGTTGAGAATTCACCCTGCTCGTTCTCAGTAACCTCAACATAGCAACCTGTGCAGTTGAAGTATTCAGCAAAGTCACGAGTGGGATCAATACCTGTGATAACGCCGCCATCGAACAATTCGATAACTTCGATAGGCTCAAATGATGCATCACCGCTCGGCTCGTCGCCGCCCTCTGAAGGAGCTACGAGTCTCTTCTCAGCTTCGAGAAGTTCACGGTAAGCTGTCTTAACCTGTGTCGGGTTAGCTTTAGCGCTGTTAGCTGTTGTTGTTGCGAATGTAAGAGCGTTCTGGTAATCTGTCCATGACTCTTCTGAATAGTCAGCCTGATCACCGATTACTCTTGTCGGGTTAGCAAGCTCTGCCTGAAGGTGAGCCTTGTAAACCGGAGCGTCAAGAAGTCTTGAGAAGTAAAGCTCGAATCTGTGCTCGTTGTAAGCCTTATCAAGCTCGTTAACAACTGCTACTTCACCTGTCTCTTCGTTCGGGATTGTAGCTGCGTCGATCATACCTTCAAGAGTTCTGAGTTCATCACGGAAGTTATAGTATGTATATGCTACATAGTCAGAAACACCGTGGTGGATGTATGCCGGGTCATAATACGGAAGGTCTTCCGGATTTGACGGATAGCACTTTTCGATAAGTGCGATTGAAGAATCAACACCAGCTGAAAGAACCTGTGCGTCGAGTTCTTCGATTGCTGCAACGAGGTTATCGTAAGCCGGCTTGTAGAGGCTGAACTTACCTGTTGCTGTTGCGAATGTTGTGTTACGGAAGCAGCTGTAAACAGCCTTTGATGCATCTTCCATAGCCTTTGAGTATGCCTGCCATACTGTCATGCCAGAGAATACTGTTGACTGAGCTGTACCGTAAGCAGCCTGCTGACGGTGCTTGCCCATTTCATCTTCAAGGATTCCGGGAAGACCGTAGTCCTTATACATGAAGATAAGAGCAGTTGTGTTCTGAACAGTTGTTGAACCGATCTTAGCACCGAGAGCATACTGGATTCTCGGGTAACGAGTGATAGCACCTGTTGAGGGGTTCTTAACTGTACCGTTTTCGATCATTGAATCCCAAACAGCTTCTCTCTCTTCACCAGTGAGTTCGCCGTAAGCTTCTGTGATCTTGAACGGGTTGATGTTTACGATACCAGCTGTATCTTCAACCTGAGGCATTACTGTGTAAGCGTCTGTGTTCATTTCGATGTAGCAGTCGCCGTCTACTGTTTCAGGATGCTGGTTTGTTGTGTTCTCAGTAAATGTGAGAAGAGTTGAATACGGAACAACGTTGTCATACTGAGCAGCGTTTGTATTCTGGATTGTTACAGTGATGTCTTCGATATCGCCGATGCTGCTTGCATAGAGGTAACGAGGACCGTCTGTGATTGAGAAGCCGCCAACCTTATTTGATGTAAGAGCTGTTGTATCGTCGGGAGCTTCGTTGTAAGCAAGGTATGAATACAATGTTTCTGTGATGGGTTCCTCTGTAAGCGGTGAACCGTCTTCTGTAAGAACATCGTATGTGATTGTGATAACGAACGGAGTAGAAGCCTTAACAGCACCTGTGAATGCCATTTCAACTGTCTGACCACCTGCGATTGTGGTGGGGTATGTAACCTTGATAGCAGATACGTTAGTTGTTACTGACTTGATGTCGTATGTGTAGAGCTTATCCTGATGGAATACGCCGTTCTTATCTGTGTAACCTGTGTTGATACCTGTTGAACCGTTACGAACCATAAGCTTGATAGCAACTGAACCAGCTGTTCTGATTGAGTTACCTTCAACGTTTGCGTCTGTCGGGTCCCAAGTAAGTTCAGGGAATTCGAATTCCTGATCGTTTGTAAGATCAAGGATACCGCAAAGTGTCGGAAGGATAGCCTTAACAAGGTTTGCCTTGTAGTTCCAGAGAGCATCGAAGATAGCTCTAACTGTACCTGCAAGAGCCTGGTTTGTTACGAGACCATCAATAGTTGTACTTGCCTTAAAAGCACCCGGGAAGATGATGTTGATAACGCGAGATACAAGGTTGATGATAACCTGCTTCGGAGTCTTCTGAAGCTCTGAATCTGAACGATATACAAAGAGTGAGAAGAGCTCTTCGATTTCGAGGTCAGCGATTGTGTTAACGAGAGTGAAGATGAAGTTCTTCAAGCTGCCGTTAGCTGAAGCAGGAAGCCAGTTTTCAGGAATGATTGAGAAGATAACTGTATCGATTGTTTCCCAACCTGAAGCACCGTCTTTGAAAGTAATACCGTTGAGGAGACCGCCGTAGTTTTCTACTGCGTAGTCAGCTGCCTTCTTGAGCTGAGCATCAACGCCGTCCATATCGTCAACGTACTCAAGGCCGAGGTCAAGCTCTGCGCTTACAGCGTGGATAGCATAGTTGATACCCATGATAACAAGAGAGTCTGTGCTGTTCGGATCAAGATCTGAGAAATCAAGCTCCGGAACGTCAGTTGCAAGAATCTGCTGAAGAGCGATAAATGCAAACTCACGGATTGTGTCTGTTTCAGGAATGTACATACCGTAGCATGAGCTGTTGATGATAGCGCGAACTGCATAAACAACGAGTTCAACGTCTGTCATAGCTTCAAGCTGTTCGGGAGTAGCAAGCTCGATGTAATCTGCGAAGAGATCATCACCTGCGTTTTCAAGGAGTTCCTTAGCAACACGAACGAGGTTCGGCTTGAAAGCTTCCTTGCCGCCTGCCTGCCATACGATAACTTCCGGCTTAACGAGCTGATCAAGGATTGACTTGATGATGTTGTTACCCTGCTCGATGAATCCTTCATCTGTGAATTCATATGTAGGAACAACATAGTCAATGTTGAGAAGGCTTGCATACTCGTTGAGGTTATCGCGGTTCTCAGTTGTTGTGCCATCTTCGTTAGCGATGTACTCAACACCACAGAACTTCTGGATTGTGCTCTTAAGATCACTGTTCATAAGAGGAACAAGAAGTTCGTTGTAAAGAACCTTAATAACGTTATCAAGGAATGTGTACATTGTGCCTGATGAGATGTTTGTCTTACCCTTAAGAGCAGGAACAAGACCGTCAACATGCACGATTTCGCCTTCGTCATTTTCCTCATCGTAACCGTCAACTATGTACTTGTCGATAAGGCTCTGAGCCATAGCGTCAACAGAAGAATTCTTAACCTGATCATCTGTTCCCTCTACGCCGTAAGCAAACTCATAAAGGAGACCCTTGAGGAGCTTGTTTACGTCCATGAACTCACTGAGGTCGATAAGTGAACTAAGGATTGAACCTGTGTCGAGGTTACCTTCAACGAAAGAAACGAGAAGGTCTGTGTTGTCATGCAAGAACTGAAGAACTGCGTAAACGATATGTACGTCAGTCTTGCTTGCTGTGCCTCTTCTTACGCCGCCCTTAGCTTCAGTTGCGAATGCGTCAACATTCAAGTTCTGAAGGTCACCGAGCATACCCTTCAATGATGAGAAGAGTGCGCCGTTAACGATAGCGTAAACAGAGTCCATTGCTGCGTCGATAGAAGTAAGGTCGATATCACCAACGATGATGTCCTCACGTGTGAACTTAAGCTGTTCCTTTGTGAGCATACGATCTACTTCGTCCATTGCTGCTGATGCATACTGTTCTGTTGTAAGAACTGCTTTATCGAGCTTATTGTACTGATCGATAATAGCCGAATCCTTATAAGCAGTATGTGCAGCGCTTGCGCCGATTACGAGTGTTGAGCAGATCATGATGATTGCAAGAATAACACTCAGAAATCTTTTTGCATTACTCATTTTGGATTGCACCTCCATAAAATTTTATACTATTCAAATATAGTACATTTTGGTTGCACACAAGTTTAGTCAGCCGTGTGCTGCTGATGCGACATTATCACGTTTTCCTCATCAACCTCCTCAGAAATCGAACCGCCGCCGCCACCTAAGCCTTCCCGCCTTAGCAGCGTTGCCCGGCCCGCGCTGATGGTCGCGATTACTAACGTCAATACGACGCTGAAATAAACCAGTCGGATGTTCAAACATCCTGTCTAAGCGGTGTTTCAGCGGTCACTGAAATACACCAGGGCAGAATAACCCTAATGACACCACTCTTATGGTTAGTTTAAATATAAACTATTATGGTTGTAAAGTCAATAAATTTTCAAGGAATATTTTTAATTTGTACATATTTCACAGTATTTGATAACGTTTTTTTACACGCCAACATCTTGACTTTTTCAGGATGATTGGCTTGGATTTTTTTCGTGTTTTTTCGTCATCACAAACCTGTTTTTTTGTCTAAAAAAACGGCACCGTGATAACCACGATGCCGTACCTGAATTGTCGCCTATTTATATATATTATAAAATGTATACGAATTTTGGTGTTTTTTTATCAATAAACCAGTATTTTTTCGACCGAAAAAGTGTTCGCTTCCCTGTCGATTTTACCGAGTCCCATAAGTTTTCCGTCCGGTGCTTTGACTCGGCATATGCCGACGGTTTCCTTATCCTTGACTCTGTCGAGGTCGAGTGCACCTCCGTTTGAGAAATAGAAAGCCTGTTTTGTGCTGACCTGAACCGCGGGATAGGAAGAAAGCATCTCGTCACAGGGTGCAATCAGCTTTTCGATTTCACCTTCCGCAACAGCTTTCTCGATTTCTTCGAGAGTAACCGTGCGATCAATACTGATTCCATTTGCAAAAGTACGGCGCAATTCGGATATCGTCGCACCGCAGCCGAGTTTTTCTCCGATATCCGCAGCGAGTGATCGGATATATGTACCTGCTGAACAGGACACATCGAGAATAAATTCGTTATTTTCAAGACCGCTGACAATTTCAAGGGAATGGATTGTGACATCACGAGCTTCTCTTTCAATTTCGATGCCCTGGCGTGCGAGCTTATAGAGCCTTACACCGTCTTTCGAAACTGCAGAATACATCGGCGGAAGCTGTTTGATTTCTCCCAGGAAGGACATTACAGCTTCACGAAGTTCATCCGCAGTGACATTCACTTCGCGGGTTTCGAGAATTTCGCCTGTTGTGTCGAGAGTATCCGTTACCGTTCCGAGCAGGATTTTTGCACGGTAAGCTTTGTCGTGTACAGGCAGATACTGAGAAAAACGGGTTGCACCGCCAAGCATTATCGGCAGAACACCCGTTGCCATCGGGTCAAGAGTACCGGTGTGGCCCGCCTTCTTTATTCCGAGTAACCGACGTGTTTTATTAACAGCAGTAAACGAGGTTATGCCCTCAGGTTTATCAAGAAAAATGAAGCCTGTCATTGTTTCGCCTCCCTGAAAATATGAGCTAATTATACATTAAAAAATTACTGAATTCAAGAAAAACTTTCTGCAACACAAAATCATTTTTTGTGTAATTGCTATATTTTTATCCCAATTTGGTTTAAATTCGTCTGCATTTTTGCACAAATTGCTACATTCTAATTTGGTGTAAACAGCGAAAATGCGAAATTCGATTGACTTTAATTTTTTAATAAGCTATATTATTATTGTATCTTAGTCCTGTGAGGTGTCCGTATGAGTAAATTCTCGATAAAGGAGGATATGCTTAACGCGGCACGGAACGGCGATAATGAAGCAATGAACGAGCTTATCAAGGCTTTCGCTCCCACCGTGGAAAAGATTGCTGCGTCTTACATCGGGCGTTGTCCGCTGACGCACAGCGACCTTATTCAGGAAGGAATGATTGGTCTTTTAAGCTCCGTTTACGGGTATTCATCATCCGGCGGTGCAGAGTTCACTACGTACTCTGTTAAATGTATTTCCAACTGCATTATGAGTGCAGTAAGAAATCAACTGAGAAATAAACACACACCACTTAATTCTTACGTGCTTATTGACAGTATCGACCTGACCGACGGTCAGGCAAACCCCGAGGTTGTTGTTGAAATGCAGGAGCGGATGAACCTTCTTCGTGAGAGGATAAGCACCAAGCTTTCCACTCTTGAGCAGGATGTTCTCAAGCTTCACATTGCAGGTCACAACTACAACTCTATTGCCGAAAAACTTTCTGTCACGGAAAAAACCGTTGACAACGCTTTGCAAAGAGCAAGAAAAAAACTCAAGGAAAAATGATACCTTGGCACTTGTGAAAAATTTACGGGTATCCGTTCACAGGGGTCCGCAACCGTGGTCGGTTGCAAAAATATTGTTAGTGAGGTAAGAATCATGTACGAAGACAAGACTTTAATCTGTAAAGATTGCGGTGAGGAATTTATTTTCTCAGCAGGTGAGCAGGAATTTTACGCTGAAAAAGGTTTCGTAAACGAGCCCCAGCGTTGCAAGAGCTGCCGTGACGCAAGAAAGAACGCTGTTCGTGGCGAGCGCGAGCTTTTCGATGCTGTTTGTGCTAACTGCGGCGGTGCTGCTAAGGTTCCCTTCCGTCCGAGAGAAGACCGTCCTGTTTATTGCAGCGAGTGCTTTGCAAAGATGAAGGAAGAAGCATAATTACATAGCTTTATAAAAACAAGAGGAAATCTCCGCGGAGATTTCCTCTTTAATTTTTTATATAAGGTCATTCGAAGAAGAATCGTCAATTCCGCCAAGGCTCTGCATTTTCTGTACAAGAGTCTTTTTGGGCTTTTTCGCCATTGATTCTTTCTTAACAGGAAGAATAGCGGTTGTTTCTTTTTCTTTCGTTTTTTCTCTGTGATGATGACGATGGTGTTTGTGATGATGATGTCCCGAATGACGGTGCGAGCCGTCCTGTCGCTGATACGATTTCAGGAATTCGTCACTGTCAAAATCGTCCGTTATATCGCCCGAACTGACACGGTTTTCTTTCATCCGCATCTCTCGGTTTGCCTCGCGGATAATAGCATCGATATTTTCATCATCCGTGTTAACAACCTCTTCTTTAAGTGCCTGTTCAAGGATAATTTTATTTTCAAGAGCACTTTCGTCGTCTTCAGCTATACGTTCACGTTTTTCCGCTTCGTGAACGATATTTTTATATTTTGCAGGGCTGATTTCTTCAAGCTTTTCAATCTTCTTTTTGACTGAACGTTCCGCTTCCCTCTTCTTTTTTCTTTCTTCGATTTCCTTGAGTTCAGCATCGATTTTTGCCTGCTTACGTTTTTTCTTCTCGTTAATTTTCTTCATTCCGATAAGGTAATGAATCAGCACGAACAGGAACGAAACAACCTGAATCGCTATCATACGAAGCATAAACGACCACGATTCATAACGATTTGTTATGAAAATACTGCTTGAAAGGAAAACATAGAGGAAGTGGTCAACTGTTGCCATATACGTTGAGCCTGAAACTCTTGTCATCAGACCCCACTTAAGACCGGTAAATATTTCGTGGACTATATAGAAAACAACCACGAACACAGCCATCGGTACAGAAAGGCTGTTTCTGCTGAGCTGATCGGGAATGTTTCTTGCAAGGTAGGGCAGAATGAATGTCATATACAAGACCGCCTGCATAAAGTTCGCCTTGCCGAAATCAGTGATTTTATTGAATTTTTTGAGCAAAAATCCGCGGAAGAAAACTTCCTTGAATGCGGTTCCGAAGAAGCAGGTAAAAATATAAATCATAACACCTGCTACAGGTGTAATACTCTTCTCAGGACTGAGATATGCCATATTCGGTGTTTCAAACCGAAAACTCAATGCGGTCGCATCCGTTGAAGCATAGTATGCAACCTCACACAGTGTTACAATCGCAAGCGGAACAAGTGCAAAAAATGTTCCGTACAGCACTCCGCCAAAAATTTTCTGCGTCTTTTTGCTGATGCCGAGAGATTTGACCGACTCCTTTGCCGCTAAAAGATACAGGAAAATTATCACAAAGCTGATGAAGTGTGCAAAAAACGCATCACCGAGAACCGTAAGATCCGACCTGAACAAAAATATATCTATACAATAAACCGCAAGCATAACAAAAAACATTGAAAGTGCATTCGGTAAAGCTTGTCCTTTAGGGTTGCTCATCTATACTCCCCTCTCACTGAAAATTTATCTGAAATATTATACCATAAAAGGATATTTTAATCAACAACGCAATAAAAATTGGATTCCCATGCAGGGATATACGGGTGATGACAGAAATAGAATTTGTATCCCTTGCTTATTTCGTTAATCTTAAGCGGAAGACGGAACATATCGTCATTGCGGTGATAAGCACATACATAAAGCTTCGGCTTGTGGGCAATAATTGTTTTTCTTGCACCTTCAAGTGCTTTTTCTTCGCTGCCTTCGATATCCATTTTCAGCACTGTGATCTTTTCACCGTTCAGGATGTTATCAACGCTGTCTGCCTGCACTTCGACCTTTCCTGCAGAGGAAAGCTTCGAATTTCTGCCTTTTTTCTTTTCGAAGAAAAGGGTTTCTTTTTTGTCCCAGACAGCGATATTATGTGTTTCGATATTTTCAACTTCAGCTGTTTTATCTGTCAGCTTTCTGTAATTTTTTTCGTCAGCTTCAACAGCAATTATTCTTTCATATTTCCCGTCAGTTGCCTGCAGAAACTCCCTGACCGTGTCGCCGTCATATGCACCGAGATCCATAAAAATTTCGTTTTCGCTGAGATTAAGATATCCGGAATATATTTCCTCCTTCTTTTTTTCACAGGAAAAAAGGTACTCAACTTTTCCGCTTACCTTGAAATTGAGAATATCAACGTAACTCTTACGCGAAAAATCATCGCTTAAAAGCGAATAAGCTTCGTCAAATTCCGCGTCGTGTTCTTCGATGAATTCTCGGGTGAAAATTCCGTCGTTAACTATCGGCACATTAGGTGCAACAAGAGGATGCTCTTCTGACATTCTGCGGATTTTTTCAAGCATTGCCTCATCGTGCATCGCAAAACAGACAACCACTACAAAATCTTCATATTTTTCGCAGATGTCGGAATATTTTACGACCTTGTAGCCGCGGAAGCTGTGACCGCGCACGAATTCGTCGCTCGCGAAAACCTCCGAAGCTTTCACCCCGATTTCATCAAGCTTTTCCATTACCATATCCGTTCCGTTGCCCATTCCGTAAAGCACTATCGGCAACGAGGTTTCCCTGAGAAAATCCCACACGTTTTTTTCTTTAATCTTTTCTATCATATTTTGTCCGCTTTCTGTTGTATTCGAATATAGATGTATGATATACTAAATTATCAAAATAATCAAGGATGTGATTCTTGTGAGATGTGATTTTTCAGGTTTTAAAATCGTTGCAGATACTCCGATTGAGATTAAAGCAGCTGAATTCTTTGCGGAAGAAATTGAGCTCAGAACAGGCTTCAACCCCGAAATCGTCAATGAAGTGCCTGCAGATAACTTTGTTTCACTCCGCATTGAAGATGAAAGCGAAAGCGAAGAATATTCCGTTGAGCATAACAACAACACCGTTGTCATCACAGCTCACCGCCTCAGAAGCCTTATTTACGGCTTTGCTGAATTTCTTAAAAAAGCTGTTTATGAAAACGGCAGAATTTTCCTTGTTAAAGACATCAGCATCAAAAGAAATCCTTCAATGCAGATAAGAGGTCATCAGCTCAGCTACACAAATATGAACAACACAGTTGATATGTGGGGCAAAGCTGAATACGAGCGTTACATCCGTGACCTTATGCTTTTCGGCACAAATATGGTCGAGGCAGACTCAGGTGTCCGCGAGGAGAAGAGCACACTTATGCGTTTTTCGCAGAAGGAAATGCTTATTGCGATGTCTGAAATCTGCCTTGAATACGACATTGACCTTTCCGTCTGGCACGAGCTCTGGAGCAAGGACAGCGACGAAGAAACAATGGCAAAAATGCACAAGCTTTACGACGACCTTCCGAAGCTTGATGTTCTCTTCCCTCCGGGAGGTGACCCGGGCGATATGCAGGGCGAAGCTTTTGTTCAGCGTTGCGTTAAAATGAAGCGTGAAATGCAGAAGGTTTTCCCGAATATCCAGATGTGGCCGTCAGCGCAAGCTCCGCATGAATACCCCGATTGGGGCGAGCGTTTTGCAAAAGAAATGGCAAAGTGTCCTGAAGAAATTGACGGCGTTATCTACGGTCCGAACCACGCGATGCCTCTTGACGAGCTTCGCAGAAAGATTGATAAACGCTACCCTATCCGTCTTTATCCCGATATCGGTCACAACGTGCGTTGCGAAACTCCCGTTCATTTTGACCGTGACGACTGGCACTATGCACTTGCGGCAACTCTCAGCCGTGAAGCTGTCAATCCCCGCCCGTCAGAATACAGACTTTACCACAGAATTACTCGCCAGTATGCTGTCGGAAGCGTTACATATTCAGAAGGTGTCAACGATGACCTTAACAAGTGTGTATGGGGTGCGATGGACCTCGATTTCAACTATGATTTAAGAGAAATCGTGCAGGATTACTGCCGCACATTCTTCCCCGGTGCTGACACTGATGCAATCGCTGAGCTTCTTATTTCTCTTGAGCAGAACTGGAGCTGTGACCCGAAGGAAAATGGAAATATTCAGCCGAATTTCGACGGTTTTGTTTCTCTTGCAGAAAGCAATCCCGAGCTTATGAAAAACTGGAGATTTGTTCTTCATCTTTTCAGAGCTTATTGTGACAAGCTCGTCCGTGACAGAAGAATTTTTGAAACGGAGCTTATAAACGAAGCTGAAATTCTTATCCGTAAGGGTGATGTTGACGGTGCAATCAAAGTTCTTTCAACTGATTTTTCCGATGAATACAAGCTAAACCGTCAGAAAATTGACGAATATGCAGAGCTTCTTTTCAATCAGATTGGTATTCAGCTTGACGTCGAGCATTATCACGGTATGAGTTGGGAACGCGGTTGCACGCTTATGACAATCGACAACCCTGTTACCGACAGACGTTATCTGCTTGAAAAATTACAGAAAAATTCCGAAAATGCACTTCTCTACGTCGACAGAAACAAGGTTGCCCACGATGAATATTATTTCTCCTTTGCCGAGCACGGATTTGACGTCTGCGGAAAGCAGAAGGGCGAATTTTATATGAATTTCCGCGGAGATCAGAATTTCAAAGCCGAGCTTCCTGTATGTATGACGAAGGTTTACGACCATTTTAACTTTGAAACTACGGTTTCGGGTCTTACTTCAGGTGACTACAAATTAAGAATCACATACAAAATCAACCCGAACGATGAAATTATTCATCATAAGGTTGTTGTTAACGGTAACGTCATCCACGACGGTAGACAGTACGGCGGTTTCAGGGATGAAGAATTTGAAAAGCTTTTCCTTGCTGACGGCTTTTGGAGCGTTGTTTACGATATTCCTGAAAAGTTTATTATAAACGGTAGTGCTACACTTGAAATTACAGAACCGATTGACGGATTTATGATAAGTGAATATTGGTTTGTAAAGGCATAACAAAAATAAGGAGTAAATTATGATGAAAAAATTTCTTTGCTCGTTACTCGTTTTTATAATTATTATAACATCTTCAGCTATAGCTTTTTCAAAAAGTATGGGTGACGTAAATTCTGACGGAAACGTCAACTCTTCCGATGCTTTGCTTATTCTTAAGAGCAGTGTCGGTATGAACCCTGCGGATTTCAATGCTTCATTGGCTGATATGAACGAAGACGGTAACATCAACTCTTCCGATGCTCTTATTGTGCTTAAAATCTCTGTCGGATTGATTAACCCTGATGTAGAAAAGGAAAACCCGCTCAAATTTGATAAATCTCAGCTTATTGAGTATTACAATTCTTGTTTGAAGAAGTCTTATTCATATGAAATAAACGCTACTAAGGTTGAACAGGTTGATATGAAGGTTTCGGATGTTGGTATGGGTGGAAGTGCAGCGATTAATACTGATTCTTTGGTCAACTCAATTATTGCTAACAATACAAAAAACAACGGTGTTGTACAGACAAAAAGCTTCACAAACGGTAAGGCAACTGATGATAATTCTCCCGTTGAAAAATTTGTAGCTCCTACAAATCTTTACGACGAAGCAGTAAGAACAATCAATATTCAGAAGAACGGTACAGGCTATCAGATCGTCATTAATCTCAAATCTGAATCTTGTCCGTATAATGAAACTGCCGAATATAATGCTTCCTGTTCATGGCCTCTTGATATTAATGCAATTGATTTCGGTCAGGCTATTACAATTCAGGAATGCACATTTAACTATCCCGGCACAAGGCTTGTAGCAAATATTGACAGCGAAGGCAGGGTAACGACATTAAAAACAGAAATGCCACTTACTGTTACAAACGCAACAGCAAAGGCTATGGGAATTAATATCACAGTCGGCTCAATTGAGGGTAAATGGACTTGCCAAAATACAATGGCGATTGTAAAGCCATCCGAACCGGGCAGTTCAAATAACAGACCGAACGGTGGCTCAAACAGCGGTTCAAATAACAAACCGAGTACAGATAAAGAGCAGGTTGATAACTCTAAACCCGCACCATCTATGAAGGAAATAATTGAAGCTATTCAATCGGTAGCAAAAGAAAACATTACAATTGACAATAATGGAAATGTTAACATTGAAAACGATGCCACTAAGGATACTGGTCTTTTCGGCTTCAAGTATTCAACAACAGAGAAATGTTTTATCACCGCTGAGGATGCATGGCAGAGACAGTACGGTTATAACGAATTTAATGACGAATCCGCTCCCGTTCTTGCAATTTCGTATGATACAATGCGTGTATACTTCGATTATGACGGACTTCAATGGATGATTCAGTATTGGAAGGGTCAGTACGGCCTTGTTCTTGTAGGTGCCGAAATCGGTATCTACAACAGACTTGAAACTTCATCACCGAGTACTCATTACAACTGTGCAAGTGGTGAATCTGAGATTTTTCAAAGCATGAACGTTTATCAGTGTGGAACAGAAGACTCAAACGAATACAAGCTTATTCTTTCAAGAAATCCGACAAACACATGGTGGTGCACAGGCTTCGTTCCGGGTACACTTGCATTCGCAAAGTATAACGTAAACGCTGACTATACAAACCGTCTTCGTGTTGACTCGAAGCTTACTCTCAAGACTCCTGAAATGGCTCAGGCATTTATGGAAGGTCTTCGAAAGGTTGACACAATTTACAATAACACAGCAGGTGGCTCAACACGTAATATATCCTTTGTTGAAATGTCTTCGGTTGAAGAGTACGAAACAAGGGCAGCAAAAGCTAAGTTCTTCCTCGAAGAGGACGGCGTTACTGTAAGAGTCTGTTGGAGATAAAAATAAATATACTGTTTCGAAATCACAGAACCGATTGACGGATTTATGATAAGTGAATATTGGTTTGTGAAGGCGTAAACACAGCAAAAGCAAGCGATAAAAACGCTTGCTTTTATTTTTTTGTCGATTTTTTCGTTAATTTTGCATCGTTCTTTACTTTTTATATGAGATATTATATAATTAAAATAAGGTTAAGTCAGAAATCTGTATTTTGACATTATTTCTGAGCTTCATTTCATATTGCTCTTGGTTTTCCCCATGTATAAAATTTTCAGGATTTTTATGTCACAAATCGGGTTTAAACTGACTACTTAATAAGGAGTAATTAATTTTAGGAGGATTCTGCAATGAAAAAGTTATTTTGTGTAATGCTTACTCTCGGTATTCTTCTCACTTCAACAGTCACAGCATTTGCCGCAACTAAAGGCGATGTAAACTCAGACGGCAAACTCAACTCTTCCGACGCTCTTGCTATTCTGCAGTATTCCGTCGGCTCAAATCCCAAAAAATTCAACAAAAACGTTGCTGATATGAATAATGACAGTAAGATTAATTCTTCGGATGCTCTTTCTGTACTTAAGATTTCAGTCGGATTGGTTGACGGTGATACAAATACACCAAAAACCACTCTTCGTGACGAGGTTATTGCAAGCGTTATTAAGGATAAAAAATTCACTCTCTCGATGACAATTATCGGTGAAGGAGAAGAAATTCCTACAACGGTGACAATGGACGGCAATAACTTCGCTGCAGCTCTTTCACTTGACGGAATGGACTCAAGAATTATTACCAAAGGCGGTAAAACCTATATCGCTCTTGATTATCTGGGAACCAAAATGTATATGGAAACCGACGACGATATGGGCGTCGGTGACTTTATAAACACTGAATCTGATAACGATACTTATGTAAAAACTACTACCGTTAAGGAAGGCAGTAAAACATACACCTGCGAAGAATACAAATCAACTGACGGAACTGTTGCAAAGTACTACTTTGAAGGCAAAAAGTGGGTTCGTCAGGAAGTTATTGACGGTAGCACTATTGCAATCAGCAAAATTCACGAACTCAAAGACAGCGTTGACTGTTCGCTCTTTGACCTGACGGGTTATGAAAAACTCGACCCGGGTGCTATAAGACCAATGTAAATGTAATTTTACTGTTTAAAACATAAAAACAAGGAGGATTCTGCAATGAAAAAATTATTTTGTGTATTACTTACTCTCGGCATTCTGCTCACTTCAACAGTCACAGCATTTGCCGCAACTAAAGGCGATGTAAACTCAGACGGCAAACTCAACTCTTCGGATGCGTTGCTTATTCTTCAGTATTCCGTCGGCTCAAATCCCAAAAATTTCAACAAAAACGTTGCTGATATGAATGATGACAGCAAAATCAATTCTTCGGATGCGCTTGTCGTTCTTAAAATTTCAGTTGGATTGATTGATCCTGATAATGATTCTTCCGTTCCTTCCAATGCAGCTGAATTGCTTGAATATTTCAATACAGCTATCAACAGAGTAAAAACTGATGCTAAATCTGTCGAACAGAAATCCGTTACAAACTACCTTGCAGGCAAAACCACTATCTCGGGCAGTATACAAAGCGTTTATAACATGCTCGGCGGTGACGAATGGTTGAATCAGATGTTTAAAGACAACTCTCTGGGTGCTGATACATACAAAGGTGCTGAAATCAAGACTTATTTCCCCGTTGAAGGCGAAAGCTACGCAAGTAAGCTTACGGTTGATGATATCAAATCTGCTACATTAAAAGAAAATGACGGTGTTTATACAATCACAATCGTAACACTTGATGACGCCAAGTCGGATTCGTATCAACACGGTACGGGTCACAACCCGAAAGCATTCAGCATTATCGTGCCTGACGACGTTAACGAAAACATTCCTCCTGTTGCAAAGAATACGGTCGGTACAGTTTCTCTTGCCTATCCCTCTTCAACAATCAAAGTTACGGTAGATGCAAAAACAGGTAATGTTCTTACAGCAGAATATGTTCTTAACTGGACTCTTTACTTTGATAAAGCAGGCATAATTATCCCCTGCGGTACAAAGTCAGTTTATGAAATCAATTGGTAATTACTGATAAACATTTAAAGGCGATGCAAATGCATCGCCTTTTCTCATCTCAACTTATAAAGTTCTTCGCAGAGCATTCCGAGTTCTTCCATCGTCAGGCTTTCGGCTCTGACCGTTGACGGAAGTCCTGCGTTTTCGATTGCTTCAATAACGGTCTGCTTCGGCATTCCGAGCCCTGAGCTGATACCGTTTGATGCGGTTTTTCTTCGCTGACTGAATGCTGAACGCACCATTGCGAAAAAGAACTTTTCGTCCGTCACTTCAACGGGCACTTCCTTTCGGATATCAAGTCGGATGACCGCACTGTCAACATTCGGTGCAGGCATAAACGAACCCCTTGAAACGTCAAAAAGCTTCTGTGCTTCCGAATAGAAATTAACAGCTACCGTTACTGCACCCGAATCTCTGCTTCCGACATCCGCACAAAGGCGTACAGCTGCCTCCTTCTGCACCATTACGGTTACGGATTCAATATTAAGCCTGCTTTCAAGAAGACGCATAATAACAGGCGAAGTAATATAATACGGAAGGTTCGCACAGACTATAACGGGCATATCTCCGAATTCTTCTTCGAGGATTTTGTGCAGATCAACCTTAAGAATGTCACCGTTGATTATTTTTATATTGTCATAATCTGCAAGCGTTTCGTCAAGCACGGGAAGAAGCCTTGTGTCAAGCTCAACGCAGACAACCTTGTCCGCACGCTTTGCAAGCTCGGCAGTAAGAACTCCGATACCCGCACCAACTTCAAGGACGCCTACGCCCTCTCTCGCTCCGCCTTCCTCCGCAATTCGCGGACAAACTGACGGATTGACAATGAAATTCTGTCCGAGAGCCTTTGAAAAAGTGAATCCGTGCCTTTGCAGAACGCTTTTTATTACACCAATGTCTGATAAATTACCCATAATAACCTCATTTGTTATTGCAATTTGAATTTAAAACCGATATAATAATATCGTATATGTGAAAATTTGTCAATTGGAGTGATTTAAATGGCTATTTTAGTTACAGGCGGTGCAGGTTACATCGGTTCACACACCTGCGTTGAGATTCTTAATGCAGGTTATGAAATCGTTATCGTAGATAATTTCTACAACAGCTGTCCCGAAGCTCTTAACAGAATCAAGGAGCTTACAGGCAAGGATTTCAAGTTCTATGAATGTGACATCCGCGACAAGGCAGGTCTTGATAAGGTTTTTGCAGAAAACAAGATTGATGCAGTAATTCACTTTGCAGGACTTAAGGCTGTTGGCGAAAGCTGTGCAAAGCCTCTTGAATATTACGAAAACAACATCGGCGGCACAGTCACACTCTGCGAAGCTATGCGCGACGCAGGCTGTAAGAAAATTGTTTTCAGCTCATCTGCAACAGTTTACGGCGAGAATAACCCCTCGCCGCTTAAGGAAACAATGCAGATCGGCGGTACAACAAACCCGTACGGCACAACAAAGTATATGATCGAGCTCATTCTCCGTGACCTCTGGGCATCAGACAATGATTGGAGCATTGCTATCCTTCGTTACTTCAATCCCATCGGTGCACACAAGAGCGGACGTATCGGCGAAAACCCGAACGGTATCCCGAACAACCTTATGCCGTACATCACACAGGTAGCTGTCGGTAAGCTTGCTTGCCTCAGCGTTTTCGGTGACGATTACGATACACACGACGGTACAGGCGTTCGTGACTACATCCACGTTGTTGACCTTGCTCTCGGCCACGTTAAGGCTGTTGAAAAGGTTCTTTCAGGTAACGGTGTTGACGCTTACAACCTTGGTACAGGTATCGGTTACAGCGTTCTTGACATTGTTCACGCATTTGAAAAGGCTTGCGGTAAACCGCTTAACTATAAAATTGTTGACCGTCGTCCGGGCGACCTTGCAACCTGTTATTCAGACCCGTCAAAGGCTCTTGAAACGCTTGGTTGGAAAGCAGAAAGAGGTCTTGACGAAATGTGCGAAGACTCCTGGAGATGGCAGAAAAATAATCCCGAAGGATATTGATTTATGGAATTACACGAAAACAGTCAGGCACCTGAGGTCGCGATGCTTGTCGGCATCGATATGGACACCTACGATGCTGAAGTTTCGATTGATGAGCTTGAAGAGCTTGCACGCACTGCAGGTGCTGTTGTTTGTGCAAAGACATTGCAGAAGCGTGACCGTCCCGACTCGGCAACATACGTCGGCAGCGGCAAGCTTGAAGAAATTAAAGAATTTGCTGAAGCAAACGATGTTGACCTGCTTATTTTTGACGGTGAGCTTACTCCTTCACAGCAGAGAAATATCGAAAACGAAACGGATATACGTGTTATCGACCGTACAACGTTGATTCTTGATATCTTTGCCGCAAGAGCCCGAAGCGGAGAAGGTAAAATTCAGGTTGAGCTTGCTCAGCTGAAATATTCTCTTCCGCGACTTGGCGGTAAGGGTGTTCAGCTTTCAAGGCTTGGTGGCGGTATCGGTACACGAGGTCCCGGTGAAACAAAGCTCGAGAGCGACAGACGTCACATCCGAAGAAGAATCCAGAGCCTTGAAGAAGATCTCAAGGAAATTGCAAAACGTCGTGAACAGCTTCGTACAAGACGAGAAAAGGACGGAGTTGAAACCGTTGCAATCGTCGGATACACAAACGCAGGAAAATCAACCCTTATGAATGCGCTTACGAATGCAGGCGTTCTTGCAGAAAACAAGCTTTTTGCGACGCTCGACCCGACTTCAAGAGCATTGATTCTCCCCGACGGACGAAGCGTTATGCTCATCGATACGGTTGGTCTTATCCGCAGACTTCCGCACCACCTTGTTCAGGCTTTCCACTCAACGCTTGAAGAAGCGGCATCAGCTTCCGTTATCCTTAACGTGTGCGACGCTTCCGACCCGTGCTGTGCTGAGCATCTTGCGGTTACGAAGAGCCTTCTTGAATCGCTCGGTTGCGAAGGCAAGCCTATTGTTTCAGTTCTTAACAAATGTGACCTTTGCGATAATACATTCGTGCTTCCCGCTGAAGGTAAGTTTGTTATGATTTCTGCACTCAACGAGCGAGGCTTTGACAATCTGCTTGCACAGATTCAGCTTGCTTTACCGCTGACACGTAAAAAGGCGGAGCTTCTTATCCCCTACAGCGACGGCGGGCTTGTAAATTATATCCGTGAAGACGGTGTTCTTCTTGAAGAAGATTACCGTGGCGACGGAATTTACATTAAAGCAATTGTTGATATAATATTCTTAGAAAAGCACAAAGACTATATTATAGGCTAAAATTAACACCGTACTTTCCGACGAAAGTACGGTGTGTTTTTACATAAAATGCAGACAAATTTGGGGTTGTTGATTTCTTTGTTTTCCACCTCATTCGCCTCGTCCCTCGGCACCTTCTCCTCGAGGAGAAGGCTGAAAAACTACGCAAATCCAAGGTTTCCCCTTGAGGGGATTCCCCTGACAGGGGAAATGTCGCGTAGCGACAAAGGGGTGCCCGTTTTCGGAGAAAAAGGCTACGCCGTAGGCGGTGGTGAGGTGTAGGTTGCAACGCAACCGTATATTCAAAACACCCCGACAAACCCGAATTTAGCAGGATATTTAAAATCTTCTTGTAGGGTGTGACGCTTGCGACACACCGTTAAATACAGCAGAATATCGGCACGTCGCAAGCGTCGTGCCCTACGAACCCAGTTTCAAATAACCGTGTAGGGGACGACGTCCTCGATGTCCCGTCAGAAATGTACAAAATTGGCGGCAGATGATATCTGCCCCTACGAACCTTGTTTCAGTCAACTGCGTAGGGACGGGCGTCCTCGACCGTCCGTTAACACAGCAGAATCTGCGGACCGTCCGGGAGGCCGGTCCCTACGCGCACAGAGATAGATTGTGCAAAATCAAAGAGTTCAACAAACCCGAAATTGTTATGCAGATTAAAACCAGCCTGTACTGTAAAGTACAAGCTGGTTTGTTTTATTCTATGTTTTAAATTTACTGCTTTGCGCCGTTGTCGAACATTTCGAGGACTTTTACTGAAGCTGCGAAGCAATCTGCAAGGCAGGACGGATTAAGAGCATCCGGTGTGTCAAGTCTTGTATGATAGAAATCAGGAAGTGCATGGTTGAGTGCTGTAACACCTGTTGCACGCATACCTGCCTGAGCAAAAGCTGCTGAGTCAGTTGCACCGCCAAGAGGAGGAACAAAGCCCTTCTTGCAGGGAATCTTAAGCTCTTCGCAAGCTTCCATAAACAAGTCTGAAACATCCTTGTCAACCTTAACTGTAGCGTTGAGGTCACGGTAGTTTACCATAAGCTGTTCATTCTGAGCGATTGTGTCGTATGAATAAACGAAAGTAGGAACATCGTTAAATTCGTCCTTATGCTTTGCAGCCCAAGCCTTTGCACCGCGAAGACCTGCTTCTTCTGAACCTGTAAGAACAACACCGATTTCTGTGTTTTCAAGTTCAATGCCTTCGTCCTTGAGCATCTTAAGGATTGCCATACCAATGTAGCAACCTGAAAGGTTATCGTTTGCACCGTCAACGATTCTCTTTTCGTTCCACATAAAGTAAAGACCGAACCAGAAAGGAACAAATGCAATAGTAACAAGACCGAGAGTTTTTGCAAGCTCGGGGTTTGCATCAAATGCTCCTACAATCTTTGCGATTGAAATGCCAAGAAGGTAGAACGCACCAAGGAAGCAGAACATCATATGAAGGTCAAAGCCGAGGTATGTAAACTTATACTTGAAAGGCCATTCCCAAGCACCGTCAGTATGACCGTTGAAGATAATTCTACGCTTAACTTCACCTGTCGGCTTTTTGAAACCGGCAACGTTGTGACCTGTTTTCTCAGGGAAGAATTTGTCAACAACCTTTTTGTAAAGACCGAACTGAAGGACACAAAGAATGAGACCTACTGCGATAAAAGCAACCGAAAGCCAAGGAATAAAGAAGTAACAAGCAAGAGCTATGAAGCAGAATGTGATTGTAAAGTAAATCCAGCCAAGGAAAGCATTCGGATTTTCTTTGAATCCCTCAACATAAACTTCGTCGCAGCCGAGTTTTTTCATTTCTTCTGCACAGTAGTCGCTGGCCTGCTTTTCACCGAGATCACCGGGGCCTCTTTTTTCAAATGTGTTGCATATATATGTTATTTCATCAACCATATATTTTGCCGCCTGATCTTTTTTGTCAATAATACTTTTAAGATTCATTTTTTCATCTCCCAAGAAATATTATGGACATTTTATCACAAACTGTTGTGAAAATCTACTACTTTTTATAAATATTTTTAATTTTGGAAATATTTTTTAGCAGTTTTTACTGTTTCTGTTGCATCCGATGCATAAAAGTCTGCATTTATCATTTCTGCGTAGGATTTTGTCAATACAGCACCGCCCACAATCACTTTTGCATCCGTATTTTTATGAACAAGTTCTATTGTTCTTTCCATTGCAGGAACGGTGGTTGTCATCAAAGCTGAAAGGCCAACAAGCTTTACGTTATTTTCAATTACCGCCTGAAGTACATCCTCTTCGGGCACATCCTTGCCGAGGTCAATTACATCATAGCCATAATTTTCAAGCAATACCTTGACGATGTTCTTACCTATATCGTGAATGTCACCGTGAACGGTTGCAAGAATAATCTTTTCGCCCTTTTTCTCAGTTGCATCCTTAGGCATTGAGGCTTTGATAATTTCAAATGAAGCTTTCGCACTTTCCGCACTCATAAGAAGCTGCGGAAGGAAGATTTTGTTTTTCTCAAAACCTTCGCCGACAAAATCAAGTGCAGGCATAATTTCTCCGTTTATGATTTCAAGGCTGTCCTTTGCTTTAACAAGCTCGGTTGTGCATTCAACCGCCTTTTGCCTCATTCCCTTTATAATCGCAGTTTTAAGGTCAACCTCTTTTGAAACAGGCTGAGCAACCTGAGTTTTTGAAACGTTTGCAATATAGCTCTCACAGTTTTCGTCAAGACCGCGAAGGGCAAGAAACGCATGGTACGTGTTCATCATCGCGTCACTCAGCGGATTGATTATACCGGCTGAAAGACCGTTTGAAAGAGCCATATTGAAAAATGCCGAATTAACGATTTCACGCTCGGGCAGACCGAAAGAAATATTACTGACACCGAGAATTGTTTTAACTCCGAGAGTTTCGTTAAGATATTTAACCGCTTTAAGCGTTTCGTTTGCACTTTGTGAATCTGTGCTTACAGTCATTGCAAGAGCGTCGAAAACAAGCTCGGATTTATCTATACCGTATTCTTTCGCTTTCGCGATTATTTTTTCCGCAATTTCAATTCTGCCGTCCGCTGTTTTCGGGATACCGTTTTCGTCAAGGCAGAGGCAGACAACAACAGCACCGTATTTTTTTACAAGCGGAAAAACAGAGGTCATCGACTCCTCTTTTCCGTTTACGCTGTTGAGCATCGGCTTTCCGTTATACATACGAAGTGCAGTTTCCATCGCAGTAATATCTGCAGTATCAATCTGTAACGGCAAATCCGTTACACCCTGAAGAGCTTCGACAGCTGACTGCATCATTTCATTTTCGTCAATTTCAGGAAGTCCGACATTAACATCAAGGATGTGTGCACCTCTTTCCTTCTGTGAAACACCTTCGTTGATGATATATCCGATATCGTGATTTCTGAGAGCTTCTTTAAAAAGCTTTTTGCCTGTAGGGTTAATTCGTTCGCCTATAATTATCGGTTTTTTACCGAAATTAACTGTCTTTGAGTAAGATGAAACTCTTGTAACTTTTTCTTTCTGCGGAATGAAAGACTCTGCATCTTTACAAGCAGAAACAAGAGCCTTTATATGTGCCGGAGTTGTACCGCAACATCCGCCGAGATACGAAACACCGAGCGAGGCAAATTCCTTCATCATTTCAGCAAAGCTTTCTGCATCAACGTCAAAAACAGTTTTTCCGTCAACGCTTCTGGGTAAGCCTGCGTTTGGATTCAGAAGCATCGGCAAGGATGTAAGGCTTCTCATTTTCTTTGCAAGCGGAAGCATTTCGGCAGGACCAAGACCGCAGTTCATACCGATTGCATCAATTCCGAGACCTTCAAGAGTTGTAACTGCTGTTTCAATATCTGCACCCGTAAGAAGTCTTTCGTTCGAATCAAACATCATTGAAACAAAAATCGGCAGATTGCAGTTTTCTTTAGCCGCAAGGACACCTGCTTTTATTTCGTAAAGGTCTGTCATTGTTTCAAAGAAAACAATATCAACAGTGTCCTTAGCCGCAAGTATAACTTCTTTGTAAAGCTCGTATGCTTTTTCAAATTCAAGGTCACCCGAAGGCTTAAGAAGCTTACCGAGAGGTCCCATATCAAGAGCGACCTTTTTGCCTGCCTTTTTTGCGAGTGCAACAGCCGCCTGCACAACCTCACTTACATTATCAAACTTGAGCGAGTTGACGCCAAAGGTGTTTGTACTGATAATATCCGCACCTGCATCAGCATAAGCTTTGTGGACACTGTATACCAATTTGGGATTTTTCAAATTCAGCGTTTCGGGAAGTTCACCTGCTTTCAGACCTCCTGCCTGAAGCATCGTACCCATTCCGCCGTCAAAAAACTGTATCTTACTCATTGATTATATCACCAATACCTTGTGTAATCTTTTCTGCGATGTCAGGTTTATTCATTGTATAGATATGGATGTTATTAACACCGTTTGCAAGAAGGTCAACAATCTGCTCCATCGCATAGACGATACCTGCCTGCTTCATTGCGGCATTGTTTGTGCCGAAATGGTCGACAAGCTTTGTGAATTTTTTTGGGAGTGAACATCCTGCAAGCTTAACTGTTCTTTCGATAATATTAACGTTAGTTATCGGCATAATTCCCGCGACAAGCGGAACATCAATGCCCTTGATTGCACACATCTCCCTGAAATTATAGAAAACTTCATTGTCAAAAAACATCTGCGTTGTAAGGAAATCAAGACCGCAATCAACCTTTTCTTTCAGGTGAGCAATGTCAGTAACCCTGTTTTCGCTTTCAGGATGAATTTCAGGGTAACAAGCACCGCCGACACAGAAATCACCGAGAGTGTGTATCTCCTCAATAAGCTGACTTGCATATGTATAATACTGTTTATCGGGAAAAACAAAATCCTTCGGTATATCTCCGCGAAGCGCAAGGATGTTTTCAATTCCGTTTTCCTTGAGTTCATTAACAACGGTGTGAATTTTATCCCTTGTCGATGTAAGGCAAGTAAGATGTGCCAGAGGGGTTATTCCGTTTTCCTTTACAGAATTAGCAATCTCCGTTGTGAAACCGCTTGTTGTGCCTGCAGCACCGTAGGTAACGCTCATAAAAGACGGTGAAAGCTTTGCGAGTTCATTTATAACCGCTTTTGTGCTTTCAACCTTATCCCATTCCTTCGGTGGAAAGACCTCAAACGAAACCGTCACTTTGTTATTTTTAATTATGTCTTTAACTTTCAATGTGAACACCTGCCAAGTTCAGTTTTCTGTTTTCATAATACCACTACTTAAAACTAAATTCAATAAAATAAAATACAAAAAGGTGTTCCGTTTTACCGAAACACCTTAAACATTCGTTGTAACTCTATCTTAAATTACTTTGCAATGTCAATAACTCGATTTTCACGAATAACATTGACCTTGATCTGTCCGGGATACTCGAGTTCTTCCTCGATTTTCTTAACGATATCCCTTGCAACCAATACCATCTGGTCGTCAGATACAGCCTCAGGCTTAACCATAATTCTGACTTCACGGCCTGCCTGAATTGCGTATGATTTATCAACGCACGGGAATGAGCTTGTAATTTCTTCAAGCTTTTCAAGTCGCTTGATGTAATTCTGAAGATTTTCACGTCTTGCACCCGGTCTTGCTGCTGAAACCGCATCGGCTGCCTGAACAAGACAAGCAACGATTGTTTTAGCCTCAACGTCACCGTGGTGAGCATGAATTGCATGAGTAACAGCTTCGTTTTCTCTGTACTTCTTAGCGTACTCAACGCCGAGTTCGATGTGTGTACCTTCCATTTCGTGGTCAAGTGCCTTACCGATATCGTGAAGAAGACCTGCACGCTTTGCTGTCTTGACATCTGCGCCTAACTCCGCAGCCATAAGACCTGCAATGTAAGAAACTTCCAAAGAGTGGTTAAGTACGTTCTGACCGTAACTTGTACGGTATTTCAGCTTGCCAAGCTGTTTGATAAGTTCAGGATGAATTCCGTTGACACCTGCGTCAATAGCGGCTCTTTCACCTGTCTGCTTGATTGTGTGTTCAACTTCACGCTTTGACTTTTCGTAAAGCTCCTCAATTCTTGTCGGATGAATACGTCCGTCTGCGATAAGTTTTTCAAGAGTAAGTCTTGCAATTTCACGGCGTACCGGCTCAAAGCAGGATACTGTGATTGCTTCGGGTGTGTCGTCAATAATGAGGTCAACACCTGTGATTGTTTCAAGGGCTCTGATGTTACGACCCTCACGGCCGATGATACGACCCTTCATTTCGTCATTCGGTAATGCTACGACTGATACAGTTGCATCCGCACTGTGGTCAGCAGCACAACGCTGAATTGCCGTCGCAATGATTTCGCGTGCTTTTTCTTCTGCTTCGTCTCTTGTCTTCTGTTCGTAGTCAAGAATCTTGACTGCTTTTTCGTGAACAAGACTGTCTTCAAGAGTTTTGAGAAGATAATCTCTTGCCTGGTCTTTAGTGTAGCCTGAAATTCTTTCAAGCATTTCAATCTGGCTACGCTTGATTGTTTCAATTTCTTCCGCTTTAAGTTCAGCGTCCTTGATTTTTGAAGCGAGAGTTTCTTCTTTCTTTTCGATATTCTCGATTTTCTTATCAAGGCTTTCTTCCTTCTGAACGAGTCTGCGTTCCTGTCGCTGCAGCTCACTGCGACGTTCACGATTCTCGCGTTCAGCTTCCGTACGCTGCTTATGAATCTCGTCTTTTGCTTCAAGGATAGCTTCCTTTTTCTTTGACTCAGCCTTTGAAATAGCTTCGTTAAGAATTCTGGTAGCTTCCTGCTGAGCAGAGCCGATAGCTGATTCAGCAACCTTTTTGCGGTAGATGATACCAATCGCAACACCAATTGCAAGAGCCACAAGCGCAGCAGCGACAATGGCAATTACAAATATTGATGTTTTAATCAAAACTTAAATGCACCTCCTGTTAGATTTTTTAATTCATATTCTGATTTAAGTAAGTTGTACACAACAGATTGTATAGTAGTTCGTGTCAGGAACAATCCGTTGGAGATAGCTAAATTTTGGCATACTTAACTATCATCCGTTTTATTCTAATACAAATCAAGTCCTGTGTCAAGCGGATTACAACACTTTTATGCTTTAATGTATAAAAAATCTGAAATTATATAATAAATTATATTAAATATCTGCAATAATTAAAAACAGCTCGCCTGTACACCGTGCTCCGAACTCCCGACAAATTCGGGTTTGTGGAGTTCTTTGATTTCGCACAATCTGATTCTGTGTTCGTAGGGATGGGCCTCCCGGACCATCCGCAGATTCTGCTGAGTTAACGGACGGTCGAGGACGCCCGTCCCTACTGAAACAAGGTTCGTAGGGGCAGATATTATCTGCCCGACATTTTGCAAATTTCTGACGGGACGTCGTCCCCTACATACACGCCTGATTCTGTTTTGTAGGGCACGACGTTTACGACGTGCCGATATTCTGCTGTATTTAACGGTGTGTCGCAAGCGTCACACCCTACAAGAAGGTTTTAAATATCCTGCTAAATTCGGGTTTGTCGGGGTGCTTGGGTTTTGCAGAATCCAATACCTCCATCTGACGAGGGAGGTGGATTTTGCGAAGCAAAAGACGGAGGGAGAGATAGCACAAGCTTTTACTACCCCTCAGTCTTGCCTACGGCAAGCCAGCTCCCCTGACAAGTGGAGCTACGCCCTTTTTTAGCTAAAAAAGAAGAACTCCACAAGCCCAAATTTATCGATACAATCGGTTGGAAGCAAAGAAAAAAGAAGCCGATTGCTCGACTTCTTTTTTCAATAATTGAGGGGTTTATTGAGGAGGGGTATGTACTAACAAGAGTTGCGGCTCTCTCGTTGAGTACAGCTAAATAATAACCCACATTTGTTACAGAGATATGAACTTTCTGTTATGCTTTGGTATATTATTTATGAATTCAAAAGAAAAAATTTTCCAAAAAACTTACTTTTTTGCATTAAAGTGTTGAAATGAGTTTAGCTTTGTTGTAAAATTCAGAATGTAAGAAAATTTACCCTGGGAGGTTATATATTATGAAACTTGCAGTTCAGCTTTATTCAGTCAGAGACGACTACAAAACAGGCGAAGAATTTCTTAAGATTCTTGAAAAAGTTAAGGAAATCGGTTTTGAGGGCGTTGAGTTTGCAGGCTTCGGCGGTTGTGAACCCGAAGTAATCAAAGCAAAGCTCGATGAGCTCGGACTTACAGCAGTCGGCTGCCATATGGGCGTTGAAAATTTCAAGGCTGACAAGATTGAAGAAACAATCCGTATCGCTAAGGTTCTCGGAATGAAATACGTCGGTACAGGCGGTGCACCGCATACCACAGCTGAAGAAGTTCAGGAGCTTGTTGATATTTACACATACGCTAATGAAATCGGTGCAAAGGAAGGCATCAAATTCTACTATCATAACCACACTGAAGAATTTGAAATTGAATTTGACGGCAGAAAATGCATGGACGTTATTGCTGACGGTGCATACCTTGAGCTTGACACATACTGGAGCTTCTGCGGTGGCGCTGACAACTATACATATATTAAAGACAATACAGATAAAATCATCCTTCTTCATATCAAAGACGGTATCGACCGCAAGCCGACAGCCCTCGGTGAAGGTAACAACGACCTCCTTTCTGTTTTCAAAGCTGCGAAGGAAGTTGATATGGAATGGCTTGTTCTTGAAAATGATGATCCTGTTCCGACAGGTATTGAGGACATCACACGCAGTATGAAATACTTTGAAGCTAACTTATAAGGAGAAAATAATATGAAACTTGGTGTATTCACTTGCTTGCTTCAGAACTTACCTCTTGAAGAAGCACTTAAATATTTCAAATCACTCGGCATTGAAATGGTTGAAATCGGCTGCGGCGGATATCCCGGAAACGCTCATGCAAATCCTGAGGAGTTGCTCGCTGACGATGCAAAGCTTGAAGAGTTCAAGGCTACACTTGCAAAGTACGATATGCAGATAAGTGCACTCAGCTGTCACGGTAACCCTGTTCACCCGAACAAGGAAATCGCTGCTGATTACGATAAGACCATCCGTAACACAATCCTTCTTGCTGAGAAGCTCGGTCTTCACCAGATCAACACATTCTCAGGTTGCCCCGGTGACCACGAAGGTGCAAAGTATCCCAACTGGGTAACTTGTCCGTGGCCCGACGATTTCAGCGAAATTCTTGAGTGGCAGTGGAACGAAGTTCTTATCCCTTATTGGAAAGACCTTGTTGAGTTTGCAAAGGCTCACGGTGTTAACAAGATTGCACTTGAGCTTCATCCCGGTTTCTGTGTTTATAACTGTGACAGCCTTCTTCGTCTTCGCGAAGCAGTCGGTCCCGAAATCGGTGCAAACTTTGACCCGAGCCATCTTATCTGGCAGGGAATGGATCCTGTTGCCTGTATCCGCAAGCTCGGCGATGCAATTTTCCATTTCCACGCTAAGGATACAAAGATTGACAAGTACAATACTGCTGTAAACGGTGTTCTTGATACAAAGCCCTACGGTGACGAAATCAACCGTTCATGGATTTTCAGAAGCGTCGGTTACGGTAACGATGAGGTTTACTGGAAGGATATTATCAGCAACCTTCGTCTTGTCGGTTACGACTATGCAATCAGCATTGAACATGAAGACAGCCTTATGAGCCAGAACGAAGGTCTTACAAAGGCAGTCAACACTCTTAAAAACGTTCTTATTACAGAAGCAACCACTGAAATGTGGTGGGCATAATTCCCATTGAAAAGAGGCAAAAACTATGGTTAACGGAAAAATCGGAACAGCCGTCATCGGATACGGCGGTATGGGAAAATGGCACACCGAAAAGATGATCCGCGATATGGGCGAGCGAATGGAGCTTGTCGGCATTTATGATA
The DNA here is from genome assembly GCA_017380575.1 of Clostridia bacterium. Lineage (GTDB taxonomy): Bacteria > Bacillota > Clostridia > Oscillospirales > Acutalibacteraceae > CAG-488. The sequence continues at coordinate 32,919 of JAFODS010000032.1, forward strand.
TCAGGGAAGAAAGATGTCAGCTTGCAAAAGAAAACGGAATCCACGTCTTTTCTTCAAGAGAAGAATTGCTTGCAGACGAAAGAATTGACTTCATCGTTGTAGCAACTCCGAATGACCTGCACCGTGAAATTGCGATTCAGGCAATGGAAGCCGGCAAAAACGTTATGAGCGAAAAGCCCGTTACGCTTTCAAGTGAAATGCTTGAAGAAATGATTGTTGCAAGCGAACGCACAGGCAAGCTTTTCACAGTTCATCAGAACAGACGCTTTGACCCTGACTACCTTACAATCAAGAGAATCTATGAAGAAAACATGCTCGGTAAGATTTTCAATATCGAATCCCGCGTTTGCGGTTCAAGAGGTATCCCCGGTGACTGGCGACAGAAAAAAGCTCAGGGCGGCGGTATGATCCTCGACTGGGGCATACATACACTTGACCAGATTCTTATGCTTTTTGATGACAAGAAGCTTCTTTCGGTTTACAACCAGATAACCAATATCACCAACGACGAGGTTGACGACGGTTTCAGCTGTGAGCTTCGTTATGAGGGAAATCTTACGGTTCATCTTTACGTAGGTACAAGCAACTTCATTGATCTTCCCCGCTGGTATGTGCAGGGCGAAAACGGAACTGCAATAATCAAAGACTGGGATTTAAACGGTGAAATTGTTAAGGTTGAAGACTGGGAAAACAAAGACGCTGTGCCGATTCAGGCAGGTGTCGGTCTTACAAAGACAATGGCACCGAGAACCGACGAAACAATCAAGAAGTTCCCTCTCCCCTATGTTGAGAAAGTTTCTTTCAGCGACGAAAGCAGACTTTACAACAACCTTTGCGATGCAATTGAAGGCAAAGCTGAGCAGATTGTTACTCACGATCAGCAGAGAAGACTTATCCGAGTTGTTGAAGCAATGTTCGAATCAGCAGAGAAAAACGAAGTTATTAAATTCTAAAGTTAAAGACCGGCAGTTCAAAACTGCCGGTCTGCATTTTTTCTACAAATTCGGGTTTGTGGAGATGTTTGTTTTTGGATTTGAATATAAGCAAAGCCTCCCTTGCCTAAAGGGAGGTGGATTTTGCGAAGCAAAAGACGGAGGGATACTTTATAAAAACTTTGATTTTTCGCTGTTTTCTTCAAAAATATCCCCCAGTCACGACTTTGTCGTGCCAGCCCCCTTTAGGCAAGGGGGCCATAAAGGTGCACTATCCAAGAGACCGACAGACCCGAATTTGGCAGGATGTTTAAAACCTTCTTGTAGGGTGTGACGCTTGCGACACACCGTTAAAAACAGCAGAATATCGGCACGTCGTAAACGTC
>JAFODS010000033.1 GCA_017380575.1 Clostridia bacterium
GGAAAACAAAGAAATCAACAAACCCGAATTTGGCAGGATGTTTAAAACCTTCTTGTAGGGTGTGACGCTTGCGACACAACGTTAAATACATCAGAATATCGGCACGTCGTAAACGTCGTGCCCTACGAACCCGGTTTCAAATAACCGTGTAGGGGACGACGTCCTCGACGTCCAGTCAGAAATGTGCAAAATGTCGGGCAGATAATATCTGCCCCTACGAACATTGTTTCAGTCAACTGCGTAGGGACGGGCGTCCTCGACCGTCCGTTAACTCAGCAGAATCTGCGGATGGTCCGGGAGGCCCATCCCTACGAACACAGAATCAAATTGTGCGAAATCAAAGAACTCTACAAACCCGAATTTATCAATCTGTTTTGTATAGCTTTTTCACAGCTTCATAAATTTAAAGCTTCCGTAATAACAAAGGTCAAGCAAGTCGTCGGGGATATTGCTGTGGATGCGTCTTGTCCGGTAAGCATTTTCTGCAAGATTGAACCCTGAAATTGCTCTGGGTATGCCGAGCTTTGCCTGAATTCTGCGGATTTCATCAATCAGCTTTACTGTTGCGAATGACGGGTCATCATCTTCCTGTGCAAGACCGACAGCGGTTGCTATTTCAAAAAGACCGCGACGTGTTGCAGATTCTTCATATTCCATAATGTTGGGAAGAATAACGGCACAGACAGAAATTTTCGAATAACCGTAATCCGCAAAAAATCGGCCGACTCTGCTCAGATATGAATTTCCGATTTCTTTTGCATTGCGGTGAGCAGCTACCGCAAAATACATTGAATACATCAGCTTGTCGAGCGAGGCGATTTCGCCTCTGCAAGCGGGAATAATGCTCTTATAAATCCCTACGGCACCATGAATTGCGAGCGAACGAGTGATGATATTATCTGTTGAAGAAAGCGTATCAACGGTATAAGCAAAAGCGGCAAATGCATCGCATGCCACTGTTGAAGAAGGAAGATGTTCTATAAGGGTAGGGTCAAGCACGAGCGTTGTTGGCGAATGCCTGTATGAAAAGTATTCTCCGTTTTCAAAGTCAGTCATTGTTGAAGCACAGCAACAGGGAATAGCGGTAAAGTCAGCACCGCTTTCGCTGGTGAGCAACATTCCGCAATCAATCGCGGCAGAAGAACCGACTGCAACAATCAGCTCAGCTTCATCAAGAAAAAATTCTTCAGATGCCAGGTTATAAAGTTCGTGGACGTTGGTGTTGAAAACCGTTCTGACTTGTGCTGAAAATTTTCGGCATTTGTTTTCAAGTCGCTCAAGTGTACCACGGTTCTTTATTATTTCGCTGTCGCAGATAAGTATTGTGCGTTCAACTCTTTTAAAAGAAAAATTTTCAATTGCATTTCTTTCAAATATAATTTTCTGGGGAAGGTGAATTTCAGGCATTTGTATCGCTCCTTTTTTCTATTGTTTGCCAAAGGAGCTTTTTTATTCCGAAAAGTTAGAGTTAATTCTTGATTTTGAAAAAGTTAAGATATATAATACTAAAAAAAGTATAAGGTGGTATATGATGGCTTCATATAATGCTCTTGATACAACTAAAAAAATCCTCGTAACAGGTGCGGCAGGTTTTATCGGTTTCCACCTCAGCAAGCTGCTTCTTCAAAAAGGCGTGACGGTTGTCGGTTTTGATAATATAAACGATTACTACGATGTGAATCTTAAATATGCACGCCTTGCGATTCTTGAAAAATTTGAGAATTTCACTTTTGTCAAAGGCGATCTTGCAGATAAAACTGCGGTTGATAATCTTTTCAGCGAAAATAAATTTGATATTGTTGTTAATCTTGCTGCTCAGGCAGGTGTAAGATATTCAATCGAGAATCCGCAGGCATATATTGAATCGAATGTTATCGGTTTTTTCAATATACTCGAAGCGTGCCGTAACAACCCCGTTGAGCATCTTCTTTATGCTTCTTCAAGCTCGGTTTACGGCAATCAGCAAAAGACACCTTTCTCAACAGATGATGACGTAAGCAAGCCGATTTCTCTTTACGCTGCAACGAAGAAATCGAACGAGCTTATGGCTTATACCTACAGCCATCTGTACGGTATTCCGTCAACAGGTCTTCGTTTCTTTACGGTTTACGGTCCTTACGGAAGGCCCGATATGGCTTGCTTCAGCTTTACGGAAAAAATCCTTAAAGGCGAAACGATAAAGATTTTCAATAACGGTGATATGTACCGTGATTTCACTTATGTTGACGATATCGTAAAGGGCGTTGAAAATATGCTCTGCAATCCGCCTGAAGCTGATGAAAACGGTGACAGAGCAACGGTATATAATATCGGCAACAATTCACCCGAGAAGCTGATGTACTTTGTTGAAACGCTTGAAAAAGCTCTCGGAAAGACAGCAAAAAAGGAATTCCTTCCGATGCAGCCGGGTGACGTTTATCAGACATATGCGGACGTTACACCGCTTATTGAAAAGTACGGCTTCAAACCCTCAACTTCAATTGAAGACGGACTTGCAAAATTTGTTGAATGGTATAAAGAATATTACAACGTATAAATGGAGGCAACTAAAATGAAAGACATTAATTTCGGCACATTCCCGACGATGATAACCCCGTACCACGACGATAATACTGTTGACTACGAGGCAGTTAAAAACATTACAAACTGGTATATCGAAAACGGCTGCACAGGTATTTTTGCCGTCTGTCAGTCAAGCGAAATGGTTTACCTTTCACTTGAAGAAAAGGTGAAAATTGCGAAGACTGTTGTTGAAACTGTAAAAGCAAGCGGTAAGGATGTTTCGGTTGTTGCTTCAGGTCATACTTCAGACGATATGGACGCTCAGGTGCGTGAGCTTACAGCGATTGCGGAAACAGGCGTTGATGCTATTGTATGGGTAAGTAACCGCCTTGACCTTCATAACGACGGTGACGATGTGTGGATCAAGAACGCTGAAAAGCTTCTTTCACAGCTTCCTGAGGACATCGCAATCGGTATCTACGAATGTCCTTATCCTTACAAGCGTCTTCTTACCGAAAAAATCCTTGATTGGTGTATCTCAACAGGCAGATTTACCTTTATTAAAGACACCTGCTGTGACCCTGACGAGCTTGACCGCAGACTTGAGCAGATTAAAGGAACAACAATCAAGCTTTACAATGCGAACTCACAGACTCTGCTTTATACTCTCAAAAACGGTGCTGCAGGTTTCTCAGGAATTATGGCAAATTTCCATCCTGATCTTTATGCATGGCTTTGCGAAAACTATGATAAGGACGAGAAAAAAGCTCAGTCTGTACAGAATTTCCTCTGTCTTTCTTCTTTTATTGAAGCACTTGCATATCCGCAGACAGCAAAGTATCATATGAATAAATCAGGTGTTCCGATGAGTCTTTGGGCACGTTCCTGCGATCACAAGAAGTTCACAAAATATCAGAGGATGATAATTGACGACCTGATGCTTGCAGAGGACGATATAAGAGAGCTTATTAAAAAATAACCAGAAGCAGTTATTCTTTCGGGAGTAACTGCTTTTTAAATTGACTTTAGTCCGAGCTTGTGATATCTTTTAAATAGTGAAAATTTTTCTTTGGAGTAGTGTGTATGAATTACAGCGTTTTACATATCTGTGACTATGCTGCCGCATATAAGGGCGGTTTTATAAATGCACTTGAATTTTTGCGTAAGGATCTGAAAAATGAGGGAGTTGAGCAGGTTTATCTTTTCCCGCACAGAGCACTTTCTACCAATGCGAAAAATTGGATTGAAGAAATGAGAGCCGACGGTGCAACCGTTTATGTTCAGTCGGAAAGCTTTATTAAAAATATATCTCTTGTCAAAAGAATTGTGAAAAATCACAATGTAAAAAAGATATTCAGACATTTCAATGATTTAAAAATAGACGCGATTATTCGTTTTTTCTGCCCTTCAATTCCTGTTATCAGGTTTTTTCAGTGTACTTATACTGCAACGGGTATCAGTCATAAAATCCGCACGATGCTTTACAAAAAGGACGAGCTTTTCGGTGTAAGCAAATCCGTCACAGAGAAGGCGGAAAAATCTTTCCCTGACAAAGAGATAAAAACACTTGAACACGCTTTATCTTTAGACAGACTTTCAAAGGTTGATGATTTCACTAAAACAGATAAAATTTCCTGCCTTGCAGTAGGATACAACTGTAAAGTTAAGGGGATTGACCTTACCTTTGAGGTGTTTAAACGCATCAGGGAAAAATATGATGCATTGTTGTACGTTGTTGTTGCATCTCATCTTGAAGAATTTGAAGCAGAAATCAGAAATCACTTTGGTGAAAAGCCCGATTGGCTTACGGTTCTGCCTCCGACGGAAAATATCGGTACTTACTATCACAACACCGATATAATATTGAGTCCGTCACGTGCAGAGGGTGCTTTGCCTTTTGTTGTTTTTGAAGCGATGTACTGCGGAAGCCTTGCAGTTGTAAGCGATATACCTCAGCAGATTACGGACAAGGTAAGCACTGTACGTTATTTCAAAAGCGAAGACCTTGACGATTATGAAAAAGTTCTTTCAAAGGCTATAGACGATGTGAAAAAGCCTGAAACTGACAAGGAGCGACAGACTGCAAAAGAAGAAATTCTGAAAAATTATTCAATGCAGGTCTGGGCGGACAGATTCAAAGCTTTGATATAGGAGATGAAATGAAAATGAAAAAAACAATATCTGTTTTATTGGCAATAATTCTCATTTTCTGCTGTATGCCTTTTGCAGTTGCACAATCAGGTGAAACAAGGCTTTATAATGTCTACGGCGACGGAATGCTTTTTCAGCAGAATGTTGAAGCTGTCCTTGCAGGAACTGCTGAAAAAGGCAGTAAGATAACAGCAACCCTTTTTGATGATGAAAACAACATCGTGGAAAAAGGCGAGAGTACAACAAAAGCTGACGGAACGTTTGCTGTTTCTTTTGATGCTCCTGAAGGCGGGTACAAAGAGTATACAGTTACTGTCAGCGAAAACGGCAAAGTGTTTGACAAACTGTCAGACGTTGTTTTCGGCGAATTGTGGCTTGCAAGCGGACAGAGTAATATGCAATATCCTCTCAGTCAGGCAAAGGGCGGTTACGACGATTGGATGAACGGTAAAAAGCACAGCAAATGGCTCAGAGTTCTTATGGTACCGCCGTATGTCAACAGCTATTCTGAAATAGGCTTTGTCCCTGATGTACCTCAGAAAGAAATTGCCGGTGCTCAGTGGGTAGACGGTAAGAATGAATTTATTTACAATATGAGTGCAGTTGCATTTTACTTTGCGAGTGAAATGATGCAAGAGCTTGATGTGCCTGTCGGTATACTCAATGCGGCTCTCGGCGGAAGCTCGATTGCAAGTTGGATTTCAAGAGAAAAGGTTGATTCCGAGCCGCAGTTCAAAGAAAAAATGTACAACTACGGTGCATACAAGGAAAGCAAAGACTGGACGGCAAAGGATCAGAATGTCTATGCCGATGTCGGTGCTAACTATAACCACAAAATTGCGGCTCTCGGTAATTTCCGACCTGTCGGAATGATATGGTATCAGGGTGAAAGCGATGTCGGCTATTCCGATGAATATTATTCTGAAGCGATGGACATTATGCAGGAGCTTTACACTGATGTGTTCAGCTATGATAATGGATATTTTCCTCTTATTTATACAAATCTTGCTGAGTATTTTTACACTGATGACGGAATGGTTCTTCCTGACAGAAACATTGCTTTTTCAAAGATTCAGAGCAACCGTCCCGAATCAAGAGCAACTTTCGGTATTTATGATTTGCCGATAACCTACCTTCCGGCAGTTGGCGTTATACATCCTGAGCACAAGCAGGAAATCGGCGAGCGAATGGCTCTTTGTGCAAAGGGTATGGTTTACGGAAAGTTTGAAACTTACACCTCAGCAACAGTTGAGTCAACCGAAGTTAAGGACGGAAGTGTTTACGTAAAGCTCAATAATGTCGGTGACGGGCTTGTTTCAATGGGTGGAAGTCCTCATGGTTTTGCTGTCTGCGGTGCAGACGGAATCTACCTTGAAGCGAAGGCAGAAATTGTATCCAAGGATACCGTAAGAGTTTGGAATGATACTATAGTAAATCCTGTTTCTGTTTCTTATGCGTACTGTATGGGCAACGGACGGTCAAACCTTGCGGCATCATTCAAAGGTGAAAATCCCTTGCCTGTAAATATCTTCGTAACGGATAAAAACGTCGGTACACATTACTGGACGGACAAACAGTGGGCAGACTGTGAAGTTGAAAGTGTATGGCATACAATGAGCGATGCAAATAGTAGCTATTATCCTTCATGGGCATCCGAAACAGCTCAGCTATCACGTTCGGCAGATACTCCGTATTCGGGCGATTACTGTATGAAAATTCTTGCAAACGAAAAGAAATTCACCGTAAAGCCGAACCTTACATACAAGGAAGGAGCAAAGACGGAGAATTTCTGGGACACCGACACAGATTACAGCGATTACGATACAATGAGTTTCTGTATCCGAAACAACGGTGAAAAAGATGTTACACTTGAAAAAGTCAGATTTATTAAGAATTCTTCAATGTGGTACACTCCTGCAATCAAAGACACAACCGACCCGAGTGTAGTAATTCCTGCTGACGGTGAGTGGCATACGATAACGCTTGACCTCAACCGTCTTTGTCTCCATGGTAATGAAGGCGGTGTGGCTTTCACAAACGAAAAGCTTGAGAATGTGAAAGAAATTGAATTCTGCTTCACAGGCGAAGATGCAGACCTCAGCTTTGATGGCGTAACATTTACGGCGTCTGCTGAAAAAGCACAGGTGCAGTTTGATGCATCGTTTGATAATGCAGATAATGTTTTTGAGTTGTTCTGCGTGCTTGTAACAAGATTTTTAGGCCTTTTCGCTAAGATTTTCAGATAATAAATGCAAAAATATAACCGAGCTGTAGCAACAGCTCGGTTTTGCTATGTGTTGATTTTATTTAACGTAATCTTCAAGGAGGGCAAGGTAATTGCTTACGAAGTATGAGCCTGTGTGCTTGCCGACTGAAAGAACCTCGTCAGCGATGCCTTCGCCGATGATATGTCCCATAAATGCGAAGTTATCGTCTGTAAGTACGTAGCCGAGAGCATCGTTTGCAAGATTTACACAGTAAACATCAACGCCTTCAACGGAATTGTTGAGTGAAGAGTATTCCCAATCGGAACCGTCCCATGTTGTGTTACCGATGATTTCGTGTCCCCAGAAAACTTCGGGATAAAGCTCACCCGGGAAGAGTGCGAAACCGACCTTGTTGCCGAATTCGAGGTAGCCGATTTCAGAAATGATACCCACACCGTCTTCAAGATAGTAAACCTGATTGTTAACAAGGTTTACTTCGCAGGCAAGAGCGAGAATGCTGTTTTCGGGAGTAACAAGGATTTCTTCGTGATGAGCGTTGATTATCGGTTCAAGCTCTGTTTCGTACTCGGCTGAAATAATATATTCACCGAACTTTTCTCCAAGGAACTTTGTGCCTGCACCTTTTTCTTCCCATTCATCCATACCTGTTGTGTCAACATCAATGTTATCACGGCTGATCTGACCGCAGGCACCCTGAATCATAACGAAGTTTGCACCTTCCTGTGCCTTTATGTACTGATCGATATAGTAAATATAGTCAGAAGCTACAAGACCGTTACCTGCACTGAATGAAGTCGGATGGCAGGTGATATCGGTAATGTAAGTGCTTTCGCTTCCGCTGTCGGGAACGAAGTAAAGACTTGCAAATTCGGGAATGTCTTCCTTTGAAACAAGACCTCTCTTATCCTTGATATATTCACTTGCGTCGATTGTATCGTAATAAAGTGAACCGCTTTCCATATCGTCTAAAGCTTCGTTAATTGCAATGATTGACTGTTCAACGAAGTACTGCTTGAAGTAAGCGGGAGCTTCCATAAAGGGGAGGTTACCCTCAAGACCGAGAAGGTTCTGGATGCTGCTTGCAAAAAGCTTGTAGAAAAATTCTGTGCTTACACCCTGAGTGTCAAGTGCTGAATGAGCGTGAGTTGACACAACGTTGATGCTTGAAACTGCAATGCCGTTTTTCTTACAATAATCAAGAACACCTGCACGGATTGCACGTACATCGGTTGAAGTTACACCAAGTGAGTCGATAGCGGCAAGAACAACAGCACCGTCACCGCTGTTGTCGTCAAGTACGGCAGCACGGATACGCATATCGTCGTAAATTCCCTCAGCCTTTTTGTTCATAAGGTCACGGCCAAGGTAATATTTACCGCTTTCAAAGTCGTCGGGAATAAGGCTTCTGCTTGAATAACCGAGTGACCAGAAGTTGCCTGCATCTGCAGCTGTTTTATATTCGTTTCGTCCTTCAAGGAATGCGTCTGTTGAATGTTCTGCAACATCTTTCCAGTTTGCAGGGTCAGGATAAATAACGCGGATTGCCTGAACAAGAACCTCAACGAGTACGTTGAGCATATTGTAAAGCACCTTAAGGAAATTGTTAAGGAAAGCCTCGCCTGAATCAAGCTCTTCCATACCTGCGAAAAGACCGCCGATAGTCTGAATTCCTGAAATTGCTGTGTCTGTAACTGTTTCACCGATTACTTCCTTTGATGGAAGTTCGGTTGTGTCAGCAGCACTTACACCTGTGCAACCGACAGAGAAAACAAGTGCAATGCTGAGAATAACGGAAATGATTTTTAAAATTGATTTTTTCATAAATCAAACCTCCTTTTACGAAATCATTATACAGTAAAAATTTTAACAGCACAATATAAATTTTTATTAAAACAAATGAAAAACACATAAATCTATGGTATTATATTGATTAAGATAAACCGAAAGGAAGATATTATGAAAGAAGTACATCTTATCTGCAACGCACACCTTGACCCTATCTGGCAGTGGGAATGGGAGGAGGGTGCGGCCTCTGCACTTTCAACGTTCAGGGCAGCGGCTGACCTTGCAGATGAATTTGATTATATTTTCTGCCACAACGAAGTAACTCTTTATAAATATATAGAAGAATATTCACCGACACTTTTTAAAAGAATATGTGACCTTATAAAACAGGGGAAGTGGCACATTATGGGCGGTTGGTATCTTCAGCCTGATGTCAATATGCCGAACGGAGAAAGTATCGTCCGTCAGATTCAGCACGGCAAAAGATACTTTGAAGAAAAATTCGGAGTGTTTCCGAAAACGGCAATCGGACTTGATGCCTTCGGTCATTCTGTCGGACTTGTGCAGATAATCAAAAAATGCGGTCAGGAAAATTACATTTACTGCCGTGAGGGTTGCGATGAGCTTCCGTTCGGTCAGTTTATGTGGGTAGGTCTTGACGGCAGTGAAATCAAAACAGCTCATTCACGAGGATATAATACAGGACTCGGAAAGGCTATGGAGAAAATAAACAGAATTATGGCTGAGGATGATAACGACGTAACTCTTATCCTCTGGGGTGTAGGTAACCACGGCGGCGGTCCGTCAAGAAAAGACCTCAGCGACATTAAAGAGTTTATCGGAAAATCCGATATTCCTGTTATGCATTCCGATCCCGATACATTCTTTGACAGAATCAATCCGACTATCCGCCACGACAAGTCACTTCGTATCAGTATGCCGGGTTGTTATACAACCATGTCAGGGGTAAAATCACGTCACGCTCTTTTTGAATCAATGCTCGTGATAACAGAAAAAATGTGTTCCGTTGCGGCAGCAAGAGGCTTGATTGAATATCCCGAAAAAGATCTTGACGATGCGGTTGAGGATCTGCTAAACAGTCAGTTCCACGACGTTCTGCCCGGCACATCAATCAAAGCAGGCGAGGAGAACGGAATCCGACTTCTTGAACACGGTATGCTTACTCTTAACCGACTTCGTGCAAGGGCATATTTTGCATTGACATCAGCACAGAAAAAAGCGAAAGAAGGCGAGTATCCGATTCTCGTTTTCAATCCGCATCCGTACGAATGGGAAACGGAGTTTGAATGTGAGCTTACGCTCGCTGATCAGAACTGGTCGGACGAGATTGTGTCCTGCTTCCGTGTTTATGACGAAAACGGCAACGAAGTGCCTGTTCAGTTTATAAAAGAAGAGAGTAATCTCAACCTTGACTGGAGAAAACGTTTTGTTATCCGCGGTAAGCTTGCACCGCTTGCAGTTTCAAGGTTTTCGCTTTATGCAGACTTCAAGCCGATTGAACCGAAGCCCGAGCTTCCCGCAAACAGCGATATCATTTTTGATATTGAAGGTAAGCACGTTGAAATCGACGGCAAGACAGGTATTCTTCGCTCGTACAAGCTTAATGGTAAAGAGTACGTAAAAGGAAATGCGTTCTGCCCCGTGATGTATGAGGATAACGCCGACCCGTGGGGAATGGACGATTCTCAGCTTGAAGCTATGGGAAGAAATCCGCAGCCATTTGAGCTTATGAAAAATCCCGACGGTGTGTTTGAGGGAATGAAACCGATTCAGGTTATTGAAGACGGTGAGATTTATCTTGGGGTTGAATGCTTCTTCAAAAAGGAGAACACACGCATCCGTGTTGAATATGATATTTATAAGACAAATCCGTACATCGACGTAAAGGTTGATGTTTTTGCAGGCGATATCAATAAGCTTATCAAGCTTTCGCTTCCCGTAAATCTCGACGGTGAATATATCGGTCAGACTTGTTTCGGTACAGAGCCGTTATTTATGGACGGCAGAGAATGTGTTTCTCAGCGATTCTCAGCTGTAAGGAACGGCAAGGAATGTCTTGCACTTATAAATGATGTTACATACGGTTCGTCATTCAAGAAAAACGAACTTTCAGTTTCGATTCTCCGTACTGCGACCTACTGTGCACATCCGATTTGTGACCGTGAGCTTATCCCGACAGACAGATTTGTAAAGAAAATTGATATGTCAGAGCGAAACTTCCGTTTCCGTCTGACTGTGGCAGACGAGGACGAGCTTGAAAGACTTGCAACTGAATTCTGTCAGAAGCCGTATGCCTGCAACGTATTCCCGATTGAAAGGGAAGAGGAGATGGCTGACTTTAACCTCAGCCTAAGCGACAGAAACATTGTTCTTGTAACAATGAAAAAGCGTTATGGTGAGGACAGCTTTATTCTTCGCCTTCTTAACAACTCTTTCGAAAATAAATCAACAACACTCACTCTCAACGGAGCATCAATCAGTCTCGCCTTCGGTAAATACGAAACAAAAACCGTCGAGTATACCGACGGCAATCTTATCGAGCACTATGAATTGTTGGTGTAAAAAAACATCCCCGACTGCGATAACAGTCGGGGATAACTTATGCTTTTAATTAAAAATGTCCGCCACGGATTTTGACTACGATTGCGTCGACTCTCATATAAACAAGTCCGAGGAATTCAACTACCTTATAAAGGAGTCTTTGGAAACGCTTAAGAAGCATACCGTCTTTCTGTTCCTTTGTCTTTTCAATCGTAAGGCTGTCAAGAAGCTCGCTGTTGTCGCCACGGCGTGTTTCAATCTTCATTGTGTCGCCTTCAAATTCAAGAGTTGTATATGTTGTAACATCGTTTTCGCTGAACTCGTAAGCGATGTACGGCATACTTCCGCTGAAGCTGCCGTGGTCGCAGACAGCATTTGTGTTAAGATAAACAATACCTTTCGGATTCTTGTATGTTTCTCCGCTTTTTGCTCTGCCGACAACCATACTCTCGGTCATAAAGTGTGAGCGTCCCTGAAGATGGCTGTGTCCTGTAAGAACAAGGTCAAGGTCGAATGTGTCAAAAATCGGAGTGAATACAGCATTGAGAAGAAGCTGTGTTTCGGGGTCAAGTCCACTATAACCCGGTCCGAAGAGTGCCTGGTGCATAACACCGATACGCCACTTTGCATCCTTGTTAAGCTCAACAGCTTCCTTTGCCATAGCCATATGGTCGTGAGCATCAGCTGATGTTGCATCAAAGAAGAGATAAAGCACGTCACCGTGACGGAACCAGAAATCACGGTCAAGTCCTTCGAAATACTTACCGTAAAATTCGTTGGGCATATTGGTGTAGTAGTTGTATGCAAAGCCCTTCTTATCGTGGTTACCGATTGCGAGAGCCATGGGAAGACCTCTTAATGCTTCGGGCATAAGAAGAGTCTGCCATTCGTCAGCTGTTTTACCTGTTGATGTGTTATCACCGGGTGATACAAGATAGCTGACATCAGGATTCTTTTCGAGTGCCTCGGCAAGAACATTGTTCCAGTTGTAGCCGACGTCGGACTGTACCTGTGAATCCTCACTCTGACCGCCGATCTGGATGTCACCGATAACAAGTGCCTTGTGCGAAGTGAAAGACTTTGTTTCGTACTTGCATGGTGCACTCCAGCCGTTGCCTGTGTTCCACTGATAGTAGTATGTTGTGTTTTCTTCGAGTCCGTCGATGTTTACGCGACAGACAAGCTGATAATCGTTTTCAGCTTCTGTTGTAATGCCCTTGAATGTGTCTGCGTTAACCATTGAAGCGTTCTTTGCAAGACGTACCTCGGGAGTTGCTGCTTCCTTGTCGCTGTGCCATACAAGGCTTACCTGAGTTTCGTCAGCACCTACACAGAGCATCGGAAGCTCGTTTTCATCGCAGAGCGAAGCGTAAAGCTCGTCCCACTCATCACGGCTGAGACGGGGAGCATTGAAGCCCGCAAAAGCGGAAATACCGAGCTGCATAGTAAAAAGCAGCGAGAGAAAAACTGATAATACTTTTTTCATAATATTACCTCCATATGTTTTTATACCTTTATTTTATCCAATTTTTTCTTGTCAATCAATATGCCAATTCAACATAAATGTATATATTTTTTTGACAAACCGTATTTAAAAGGGAAAAATAACCCCAAAAACGGCATAAATTGCTGATTTCGAACCTTTTAATAGAATAATTTTACAAAAATGCTTGACAATATCTATGCAATAGTGATAGAATATCCGAGCATGATATAAAATGCTTTAATATGGGTTCAAGCGGATTTCGCTCAGAATCCGTAAAGCTATCATCAAAAATCTATGAAAGGAGATGTAGTATTTGCCTACCTTTAATCAGTTAGTCAGAAACGGAAGAAAGACTCTCGAAAAGAAGTCAACAGCTCCCGCACTTCTCAAGGGCTTGAATTCTAAGAAGAACGTTGTTACAGATCAGAATTCTCCTCAGAAGAGAGGCGTATGTACAGCAGTTAAGACAGCTACACCTAAGAAGCCTAACTCAGCTCTTCGTAAGATTGCCAGAGTTCGTCTTACAAACGGTATTGAAGTTACTTCATATATCCCGGGTGTTGGTCACAACTTGCAGGAGCACAGCGTTGTACTTATCCGCGGCGGTCGTGTTAAGGACCTTCCCGGTGTTCGTTACCACATCATCCGTGGTACACTCGATACTCAGGGTGTTAACGGAAGAATGCAGTCTCGTTCAAAGTACGGTGCAAAGCGTCCTAAGGCTGCTAAAAAGTAATTCCTGCTTTAAAGGAACGTTTTTTAAAAGACAGAATCTTCTTGCAGGCTGCGCAGGGTAAGGTACGCTGCGTAACAATGTGAGAGTGTATATATATATTTATGTATGTGCTTCTCCATTGGCGCCACAGGGTTTTGTCACTTGAGTACCTATGATATCATTAATATGAAGGAGGGAAGCGAAGTGCCAAGAAGAGGCCAGATTGCAAAACGTGATGTTTTGCCCGATCCGCTTTACAATTCTAAGTTGGTAACAAGACTTATCAACAATGTTATGTACGATGGTAAGAAGGGTGTCGCACAGAAGATCGTTTACGACGCTTTCGATATCATCAAGGAAAAGACAGCTAAGGATCCTGTTGAGGTTTTCGAAGCTGCAATGGAGAACGTAATGCCCGTACTTGAAGTTAAGGCTCGCCGTGTTGGTGGTGCTACTTATCAGGTTCCGATGGAAGTACGTCCCGAAAGACGTCAGACCCTTGGTCTTAGATGGATTACATCTTACTCACGTCTTCGTTCAGAAAGAACAATGAAAGAGCGTCTTGCTAACGAAATCATGGATGCTGTTAACGAAACAGGTGCAGCATTCAAGAAGCGCGAAGATACTCACAGAATGGCAGAAGCAAACAAGGCTTTTGCACACTTCAGATGGTAATCTTCCTGTTTATCAGGTGTTTATTAAAGTGTTTAATTTACGGAGGTTAATATGGGAAGACAAGTGCCACTTGAATTAACCAGAAACATCGGTATCATGGCTCACATCGACGCCGGTAAAACAACAACAACTGAGCGTATCCTTTTCTACACCGGTGTTAACCACAAGATTGGTGAAACACACGACGGTGCAGCAACAATGGACTGGATGGCTCAGGAGCAGGAGCGTGGTATCACAATCACATCTGCTGCTACAACATGTTTCTGGAAGAATCACAGAATTAATATCATCGACACCCCGGGTCACGTTGACTTCACAGTTGAAGTTGAGCGTTCACTTCGTGTACTTGACGGTTCAGTTACTGTTTTGTGCGCAAAGGGCGGTGTTGAGCCTCAGTCTGAAACAGTTTGGCGTCAGGCTGATAAATACCGTGTACCGCGTATGGTATACGTTAATAAGATGGACATCATGGGTGCAGACTTCTATCACGTTGTCGACATGATGAAAGAGCGTCTTAAATGTAACGCTGTTCCAATCCAGCTTCCTATCGGCAGAGAGCTTGAGTTCAGAGGTATCATCGACCTCGTAAAGATGGAAGCTGAAGTATATTATGATGATAAGGGTCTTGATGTAAGAACTGAAGCAATTCCTGCTGATATGGTTGAAATTGCTCAGAAGTATCATGACGAACTCATCGAAAAGGTTGCTGAGCAGGACGAAGCACTTATGGAAAAATTCTTCGAGGGCGAAGAGCTCACAATCGAAGAAATCCAGACTTGCATCCGTAAGGCAACAATCGCAAACGATATGGTTCCTGTTTGCTGCGGTACTTCATACCGTAACAAGGGCGTTCAGATGCTCCTTGACAATATCGTTGCTTATATGCCCGCACCGACAGATGTTGAAGACATCAAGGGTGTGAACCCGGATACAGAAGAAGAAGAATCACGTCCGTCATCAGACAACGCTCCGTTTGCAGCTCTTGCATTCAAGATTGCAACAGACCCGTTTGTTGGTAAGCTTTGCTTCTTCCGTGTATATTCAGGTACAGTTAACGCTGGTGCAACTGTTTATAACTCAGTTAAGGACAACAACGAGCGTTTGGGTCGTATCGTTCAGATGCACGCAAACCACAGACAGGACATTGACATCGTTTACTCAGGTGACATCGCTGCAGCTGTTGGTCTTAAGAACACAACAACAGGTGACACACTCTGTGACGAGAAGCATCCTATCATTCTCGAATCAATGGAGTTCCCGGAGCCTGTTATCCGCGTAGCTATCGAGCCGAAAACAAAGGCAGGTCAGGAAAAGATGGGTATTGCTCTTCAGAAGCTTGCTGAAGAAGACCCGACATTCCGTTGCTACACAGACGAAGAAACAGGTCAGACAATCATCGCTGGTATGGGTGAGCTTCACCTTGAGATCATCGTTGACCGTATGCTTCGTGAGTTTAAGGTTGAAGCTAACATCGGTAAGCCTCAGGTTGCTTACAGAGAAACAATCACTAAGGAAGCAGACGTTGACTGCAAGTACTCACGTCAGTCAGGTGGTAAGGGTCAGTACGGTCATGTTAAAATCCGTATCGAGCCGAATCCGGAGAAGGGCTTTGAGTTTGTTAACGCTGTTGTCGGCGGTGCTATTCCTAAGGAATATATTCCTGCTGTTGAAGCAGGTGTTAAGGGTGCAATGCAGTCAGGTGTACTTGCAGGCTACCCTGTAGTTGACGTTAAGGTTACTCTTTATGATGGATCATACCATGAAGTTGACTCATCTGAAATGGCATTTAAGATTGCCGGTTCAATGGCATTCAAGGATGCAATGAAGCAGGCAGCAGCTGTTCTTATGGAGCCCATCATGAAGGTTGCTATCATCGTTCCGACAGATTATCTCGGTGACGTTATGGGTGACGTTAACTCACGTCGCGGTATGATTCTCGGCCAGGAGCAGAGAACAGGTGCAGTTCAGGTTGACTCACACATTCC
>JAFODS010000034.1 GCA_017380575.1 Clostridia bacterium
ATGCAGTTGAATTTATGGAGTCAGACGGATACTTTGTATTTGCGGAAGATAAGTCCGTAACCTCAAAGGAATTGTATGAGATTTACAAGTTGTGGTGCGAAGAAAATGCTCTGTCGCCTATGAGCTCAAGAAGCCTGAGTGATTTCCTGATTGCCAATGAAAATAAGTACGGTATTAAAAGCAGTAACAATGTTTACAACAGAGAACACCGCAGAGTAAGAGGCTTTATTGGCATGGAGGCGACAGCATCACCGTTTATGAATAATCTGTACGGTTCATAAATGGTGAGAAGAAAGTTTTACGGGGTACAGGGTGGTTTTACAAAAACAGCCCTGTTGGGTGCAATTCGCAAATTGCAGGGCAACGCCCTATACGTCTCGCCTGCCGGCTCGGTCGGTGCTTCTGCCAACTAAAGCCGGCAGAGGTCTCCACCGGAGACCCGCACCCTCGGAGAGCGCAACAGCATCTTTTGATAGCCTTCCGGATGTCAAAAGTGCTTTTGCGTTACTTTTGACAAAAGTAACAAAACTTGAGACGTAATTTATTTTAAATAAGGATGTGATAAGTATAAGGAAAACAATATCATTCAGCGTAGGTAAAGGCTCACTTACTCATAATCGCAGAGATTTCATTGCACAGAATGTTGACTCTGACAGAACACAGATGAACATTGAATACTGTAATGAAAATCTCGAGCAGGTGTATCATCAAATGTTTGATGATGCTCTTCAAAGATTCAATGATAAGCAAAAACGAGCCGACAGAAAGATAGAAAGCTATTATGATAAAATCCGCACCGGCAAACAAGAAAAGCTCTTTCACGAGGTTATTGTTCAGATTGGCAACAGAGAGGATACAAACTCAAAATCAGCCGACAGCGAAATTGCTGTCAGGATTCTTGATGAATATATGAAACACTTTCAGGAGCGTAATCCGAACTTGAGAATCTTCTCTGCACATCTTCACCTTGATGAAGAAACACCTCATCTGCATATAGACTTTGTTCCGTTTGTAGCAAACAGCAAAAGAGGGCTTGATACCCGTGTATCACTTAAGCAAGCACTTTTATCTCAGGGCTTTAAGGGTGAAAGTAAATTTGAAAGTGAGTGGAGTAAATGGGCATTATCGGAAAAACAGCAGTTAGCTTCCGTTATGGAAAAGCACGGTGTTGAATGGGAACAGCTTGGTACTCATAATGAGCATTTGAGTGTTTACGATTACAAGAAGAAAATGCGATCCGAAGAGGTGCAGGAGCTTGAAGAAAAAGCAGAAAGCCTAACTGAAAAAATTAACGATATGCTCGATTTTGATGTTCAGGTGGAAAGCTTTACAAATATGTTTTATGACGAAGAAGAGTACAAGCTTCCCGAACCGAGTTCCCTGATGTCGGCAAAGGCATATAAAACCAAAATCGTTGAGCCTCTGTTTAACCGTATTATTGCTCTTGCAAAAACGGCAGTTAAGATGTGCTTTGAGCTTAAAGCACAGGTTGAAAACTTAAAGCTGTGGGGTGCTCGTGATAAGAATATGGTTAAACATCTCACAAAAGAAAACGATGCCCTATATACCGAAAATCAAAAGCTGCATAAAGAGGTCAAGGAATTTAAACTGCTTAAACGTATTTTCGGTGAAGAAAAAATATCAGAGCTTGTTAAAACAGCAAAAGAAACAGAACAGGCTCAAAGAAAATCAAAATCTAAGAAATATGAAAGGAATAGATAAATGAATAAAGAAGAAAATTTTATTGATGAACTGTTTGGAAAAACAGAAGAAACAGAGGCGGTAGAGCCTCAGACAACAGAAATTGTAAAAATGTCAGTCGGTAGCGTTGTACCCAACCTCAAAAATCCATATAAGTACCGTGAAGAGGATATGAAGCTGTTAGAGAACAGTATCCGTGAAAACGGTATTATTCAGCCTATTATGGTACGAAAGGATGATAAGGCAGATGTGTATGAAATCATATCAGGACACAGAAGATACCTTGCAGCAACAAGGCTTAAATTGACAGAGGTGCCGGTGGTAGTTTTAGATATCACAAAGGAAGAAGCAGATATTATCCTCGTTGACAGCAATCTGCACCGTGAGCACATTCTACACTCGGAAAAAGCCTTTGCATATAAGATGAAAATGGATGCTCTTAAAAAGCAAGGTAAACGCACAGATTTAACTTCGGACCAAGTCGGACCGAAGTTATCTGCGGATGAGGTTTCTGATACTGACAGTGCATCTCAGGTGAAAAGATATATCCGTCTGACAATGCTTATCACCAAGCTTCTTGCAATGGTGGATGAGAACAAAATATCCTTTTCAGTCGGTGTTGAGCTTTCGTATCTCACAAAAACAGAGCAAACGGATTTGTTTAAATTTATTGAAGCAGAGCTTTGTACTCCTTCACTCTCACAGGCACAGAATCTGAAAAAGTTATCTCAGGAGGGTAAGCTGAGTTCAGAGGAAATATCTTCCATTATGAAACAGCCGAAAGCAAATCAGGTTGTTACAGTTAAAATCCCCGATGATAAAATCAGTAAATATCTTAAGCCTACTGCTACAGTAAAAGAAAAAGAGGATTTTCTCGCAAAAGCAGTTGAGTATTACGGTAAGCATCTTATGAGGCAGAAAGACAGAGGTGCAAGATAATGACTTTATGGAAATGCTTTAAATTAAGGCTTTATGAAATACTGAGCAGTACTCGTGGTGAGTACAGACCGGGTAAAACGAAAGATTCGGATACTAAAGAATATTTCATCAACGGTGTCAGTTATGTAGTATCTACCCGTTTTAGCAAAACAGAAAACAAAACAATGAAAGAAAAAATATCAGCTTTTATCGGAAGCGATTTTGCACATTTGACAAATGCCGATGATATAAATACACTTAATACAGAATATGTAAATTCGACTGCCGGAGAAGGGAGGATAAATGCAGTCAGATAATTTTGGCATAACAGCCATCTATTGCCGTTTGTCCCGTGATGACGGCACAGACAGCGAAAGTAACTCAATAGGTAATCAGAAAAAGTTGCTGTCACAAAAAGCAAAAGAATTGAAGCTCACCAACACAAAGTATTATGTTGATGACGATTATACGGGTACGAATTTTAACAGACCCGGTTTTCAGGCGATGCTTGAAGATATTGAAATGGGATATGTAACAACCGTAATGGTAAAAGACTTATCCCGTCTGGGCAGAGATTATGTTTCTGTCGGTCACTATACGGATAACTTCTTTCCCGAGCATAACATCAGATTCATAGCTGTCAATGACTTAGTTGACAGTAATGAAGGTGATAATGAAATTGCACCATTCAAAAATATTATGAATGAGATGTATGCCCGTGACATAAGTCGCAAGGTTAGAAGTTCACACCGCATAAGAGGAAATCTCGGTGAACCGTTATCTCAACCGCCTTACGGGTATATGAAAGACCCGCAAAACAAAAAGAAGTGGATTATTGATACCGAAGCTGCGGAGGTTGTTAAAAGTATCTTTGCAATGTGTATTGAAGGTAAAGGAAATGAAACTATTGCCCGTATCTTACAGGAAAACAAAGTGATGATACCAATGGCATATTGGCAGAGTAAAGGTCTTAACAAGGGCGGTAAGAAAACTCAGCCTGACCCGTATAAATGGTGTAAGACAACAGTACAGAAAATTCTTGCACAGCAAGAATACTGTGGTGATGTTATAAATTTCAAAACTTACTCAAAGAATTTCAAGAACAAGAAAAGACTTCAGAATCCCGAAGAAAACTGGAAGATTTTCAAGAATGTTCACGAGCCGATAATTGACAGAAACACTTTTGAAACTGTTCAGAAGATGAAAGCCAAAGGAAAACGCAGAGCACCCAATCCTGAACATGCAGAAAAGAATATGTTCTGCGGACTGTTATACTGTGCCGATTGCGGAAGTCCGTTATGGTTCAATGTCAATCATCCTAATACTGACATCAAGTATTTTATGTGTTCCAATTACAAAGGTCGCAGAGGCACCTGTGAAGGCACACATTATGTCAGAGCAGATTCCTTGGAGCAGATTGTGATGCTTGAACTCAGAAGCCTTGCAAGTTTTCTCATTGAAGACGAAGAATCCTTCGCAGATATTCTTGAGGCAAAGACCAATAAAAGCATACTCAATCAGCAAAAGTTTCTTGAAAGTAGCATTGATAAAGCAACGGCAAGAACAAAAGAGGTTGCCCTGATGTACGAAAAACTCTTTGAAAAGCACATCAACGGTATTGTTAATGAAGAAAGCTTTATGCAGCTATCACAGAAGTATGAAACAGAACGTGACGAGCTGAAAGTAAAAATCAAGCAATACAAAGAAGAGCTTTCAGAGATAGAAAACCTGCGTACAAGCAAAGAGCAGTTTACTTTTGCGGTCCGTAAGTTTATGCAGATGGAAACTCTTACACCTGCACTCCTGAATGAACTGATTGAGAAAATTGAAGTTCATTCTATTGAGGGTAAAGGTAAGAACAAAACACAGAGGATTGTTATTCACTACCGCTTTATCGGGGTTATTGAAAATCCTGTTAAAGAGGAAAATATAGTCCTTGAAGCAAGACAAGGCGTAGCCGTAGAATATCTCACGGCATAACAAAAAGAGCAGGCTAAAAACCTGCTCGATACATAACAATATTAACTATGAGGAAATGTAAAAAAGAAAAGTGAGTATTCACTTGTGTTATGAATACTCACTATGGTCCGAGTGGCGAGACTCGAACTCACGGCCTCTTGAACCCCATTCAAGCACGCTACCACCTGCGCTACACCCGGATGCTTGAAT
>JAFODS010000035.1 GCA_017380575.1 Clostridia bacterium
GCTCTTGACGCTCTCGTAGCTAAGGAAGTTGTTTCAAGCATCTCAACAATCACATACACACCGGCTGAAGATACACATAACACATTCGACGTTGTTGTAAACGGCAGAATGGCTATGGTTCAGTTCATCGAAGAAGACGGTGGTACAAGAACATACGACAGATACAACAAGAACGTAACAATCGTTAGCTACAACGCAAATGGCGAAGTTGTTAACTCACTTGATCGTTCTGTTGCATACGAAATCTGGACAATTAACACAAACCTCATCGGACCTAAGGTTGACGTTCGTACAAAGTATCTCGTTAAGAACCAGTACATCTGGGAAACAGAGAGATATTCATTCGAGCTTCAGTTCGTAGAGCCGACATTCGATGCAGAAATCCGTGAGATCAATGCTCCTGAATCAGGTAAGAAGGGCAAGATCGCTACAACAGTAGTTGTTGGTCCTGACGCACAGGGCGTTAAGTTCGTAATGGCTAACGGCACAACAACAACTTACACAGCTGATAAGGCTACAGTTCTTGAGAACGGTGACCTTTCATTCACAGGTAATGCATGGGCAAATGACACTGGCCTCAACACAATCGTTGTTAAGGTTAAGGTTAACGGCGCTTGGGTTGAAATGGGCTCATTTAACTACACAGTTGAATAATCCTAAACTCTAAACTTTTTAAGGGTTGCGTGGAAACACGCAACCCTTTTTCCTTTTCTCCTACAAATTCAGGTTTGTGGAGTTCTTATATTTCCACCTCATCCGCCTCGTCCCTCGGCACCTTCTCCTCGAGGAGAAGGCTGAAAAACTACGCAGATCCAAGGCTTCCCCTTGAGGGGAAGCTGTCACGAAGTGACTGATGAGGTGTAGGTTGCAACGCAACCGTTATTATATTCAGCGTCGCAGACCCTCACTTATTCACTATTACTTCTTACTTCTTACTTTTTACTTTCGGGATTCATCCCGACAACCCCGACTTTGTTAGCTTATTAAAATATACCCTACAGAATCTGATAGGTTAGTCAGTTTCTGTAGGGTAATGTTTTATTGTTTGAACCATAGGATTTGTATATTGTGACGGCAAACGGTGCGAATTTTTTACAAATACCTGCATTGAGTTGCACAGGATTCTGTATTATAATATTAATATACAATATTGACAGGAGGATGTTTCTTGAAAAGAATATACTCACACGTTATTGTCGTCGGAATCGACGGTGCAGGCGGATTTTTCAGGGATGCTGATGTACCGCATTTCAACGAAATATTCAAAAACGGTGCTGTTACATACAATGCACTTTCCTCAAGACCTTCCATAAGTGCCGAGTGTTGGGGTTCAATGCTTCTTGGTGTAGGATCTGAGGTGCACAAGCTTACAAACGGAATCCTCGAATCAACACCTTATCCGACTGATTCAGAATTCCCGTCACTTTTTCGCCGTATAAGAGAAGCTTATCCGTATGCCGAACTCGGTTCTTATTGTGATTGGAATCCGATAACCCACGGTGTTGTTGAAAACGGTATAGGCGTGTCACACGATACGGCACATGATACAGAACTTGCTCCGATTATCTGCGATTATATACGCGAAAAAATGCCCGATTTCCTATTCATTCAGTTTGATAGCGTTGACGGTGCAGGCCACAGGCACGGCTACGGTACACCTGAATTTTATCAAAGACTGCACGAGGTTGATGAACTGATAAATGACGTGCACAAAGCGGCAGAGGATGCAGGGATTATTGACGATACTTTATTTATTGTTATCGCTGACCACGGCGGAACAAATCCTGAAACAGGCGGTGGAAGCCACGGTGGATGGACAGATGAAGAAAAATTTGTAACATTCGCAGCAGCAGGCAAAACTGTAAAAAACACCACGCTCAGCGAAATGAACATACGTGATCTTGCGGCGATTGTTCTTTATTCTTTCGGAATTGAAGCTCCCGAATTTAATGAAAATGGTTGGACTTCACAGATTCCCGAAGGCTTGTTCGATGATAAATATATACCGCAGTACCGCGATATTTCTCACCTGACAGGTGCCGCACCACGAATTTCAAAAGTTGCACACACATCAGAATTGATTTAAGGTGCGGATATTCATAAAAGATAAACTATATCCGGAGAAAACTAACAAAAACTCAAGGGGTGTTGAATATGAATTTTGTAAACGTAATGCAGAATAAAACAGTTTATGCAGACGGCATTCACGATGATACAAAAGCTTTACAGGCTTGTATCGACGAAGTTAAGGACGGTGGAACGGTTTACTTCCCTGACGGAACATATCTTGTTTCAGGCGCGTTGATTTTTTATTCAAACCAGCACCTTAAGTTTTCGGATAAGGCTACCGTTCTCAGAAGCGACAAAAGCGAACCGCTGACGAGATATCTGTTAGCTTCTTATTCCGAACCCGAATGGAGTGGCTACGAAGGAACTCACGATGTTATAATTTCGGGCGGTATCTTTGACGGTAACGAAAATCTTACCGAACACGCAACTCTTGTTAATACTGTTCACTGCAGAAACATAACAATTGATGGCTGCCGTTTTGTTCACTGTGCACATTGGCATTGTATCGAAATCAACGGCACTGAAAATGCAACCGTTCAGAACTGTATTTTTGACGGTCCTTCATATACTGCAAAGAGTGATATTCTTTATAATGAACAGATTCAGCTTGATATGTCCCGCAACGGTTCATACGGCCCTGTTTATAATTGTGACGGAAAGCTTATTGATTTTTGTTACGATGACACAGTCTGTCGGAATATTGTTATCAGAAACAATATTTTCAAGTGCGACGGTTTTCCGGGAGTCGGTCATCACGGTGATATTGACCACCACAACATACTTATTGAAAACAACATTTTCGACGGTCCTTCCGGCAGAATAGGCAATAGCAGGGGATATATTTTCTTCAGACCGATGGTTTATGACATTACCGTCAGAGGTAATGCATTTATTGCACCCGAAGAAACTGATTCGCCGAGCTACGGAATAATTTCTGAAAATCCCGATTCAACGGCATTGAAAACAGAAGATAATCTCTTCTTCGGTAAAATTGACGAAGAAGTTATTATAGGAAACTGATTGGCAAGGAGGCAATTGTGAGCGTGTATAAATTCAACTATGATTATTCAAAAACATTGTGGATGAAGATGTTCCTTGCAAAGCCTGATTGGGAGAAAAAGACATCCGAAGTGCTTATCAACTTTGAACAGGCTCTTGAAATAATCAGGATAATGGACAATATCACTCAGGGTATTAAAAAGATTGTTTATCTTGTCGGTTGGCAGGGTCTTGGTCACGACGACTGTTACCCTGAAATGGAGGTTGTGAACCCTTACCTCAAGCGTGATTGCGATGCAACGGCAAGGGACAGCTTCTTGTGGCTTTTTGAGGAAGCTAAAAAGTACAACACCGTAATAAGTGTCCACGGAAATCTTGCCGATGAATATGATGTAAATCAATCTCATGCAGAAATTGTTGAAGCAAGTGCAATCACAAAATATCCTGACGGAACGCCTGCGATTATAGAAGTTTTCTATGGCAGAAATGCTTCTAAAATATCCTACAAGCAGTATTATGAAAGCGGTCTTTTCAAGAAATATTGGGATAGATTCTGTGATGTTATTCCTGTAAGAGAAGCGGGTACCGTTCATATTGATAACTTCTGTATTGCGGAAAACTTCGGACCAAGAACGGATGTGTACGAGCAGGATGAGGCAAGAAACAAAATGCTCGATTACATCGCAAGCCTTGGAATTGACGTTACCAGCGAATATACGTACCGCGAAATGCCTCTTCGTTCCGAAAGTAAGCATCCGATACGAAAGTATTATGAAGCCTGCGGTGCTGAAATTGTTGACACAGACTGGCGTGATGCACCGCTCAGAACGCTCGGAAGAATTCCTGCGGTCTGGTGGATGAGCAATATGACAATTGATGACTGTATCAATCATCAGGCTTCCGAATTCAGCGGATATCTTAATATTGAACCGCTGAGAAACGTTTTCTACGGTACGGTACACGGTGAAGATATCTGGATGAACAATGGCATTGAGAAGGATGTATGGGTGCCGATGTTTATTAAGCAGTTCTGCACAATGCAGGTGCCGTATACATACCTTAACCGTTATAAGAGATTAAGCTATACAGGCAATGCGGAAGAGGGTTATGTTGTAACTTTCTCGGATGGAGTTGAAACCTGCGGAAATGACCTTTCAATTACTAAAAACGGTATTGAACTGAAAAAGGGATATGATGTTATTCTGCCGTTGACAGAGGATAACAAGATATTTATCGCATATTCCGAAAACGGAAAAGACGGTGAATGGAATGTACCCGACGCGGAAAATACAACTGCCGACGTTTATGAAATTACGGAAGAGGGTAATGTTTTCATCGGTAAGGTAGAGATTGCAGACAAAAAAATCAGCCTTAGTGTGAAAGCAGGACAGGCACTTGCAATCAAAATCAACTAAAAACATAAAAGCCTATGAGGTCACCTGACTTCATAGGCTGTGTTTTTTTGTTCAGATTTTCTTTTTCATCAGTCCGTGTCTGTTGCAGTAAATATAAAGAAAACCACGGCCGCGTAACTGTATTCTTGTTTCGGCATTGCCTTCGGGATAAAGCTTCACAAAATGTATTTTGTCAGAGGTTACATACGCGATAAATGAGATATAATGACTTTTTGTCATTTCGTGTTTAACAGTAATAAATTTCTCATCCTCAACGGGTTCGATGTTTATGATATGATCTTCGTCGGTTTCTTCGGCTTCAAGGGCGGGGAGAGTGATTCCGCAACAGCTGACAAGAGTGTTGCCTGTTGAGTGAATTACATTACCGCAGACAGGACAGACATAAAACTTTGTGCGCAACATATTTGCAGAAATGTTTTTGTTTATTACCGTATCGCCCGAAATCAGCTCCATAACTGAAACTCCGAGGGCTTTTGCAAGCGGCTCAATAAGCGTAATGTCGGGAAGTCCTTTTGCCGTTTCCCATTTCGAAACAGCCTTGTCGCTTACACCGATTTCTTGTGCAAGTTGTTGTTGGGTAATTCCTTTTGCTTCGCGTAATTTTTTGATTGTTGTGCCGGTTATGTAAGTGTCCATTCTGTTTCTCCTTTGAATTGTTAGATATATTATAACCACTTATGAAGCAATCGGCAACCTACTTTGCGTAGAGAGGAAAAGAAAACACCACCGATTGTGCTCGGCGGTGCTTTAGTTTTAATTTATGCGTCGATTTCTGCTGCAAGTGCATCCATTCTCTGGGCAACTTCGCTACGGCGGATTGCAAGGTCGGAATACATTTCATCGCGAACCTGATTGTTAATCGGGTAGAAGAACTTCGGAAGAATACCGAGGCTGCTTGTGATAATCGGAATACCTGTACCGAGTGCGAAAAGCCACCATTTTGCTTTGTCGCTCTGTGTACCGATTGCAGCACCCTGCTTATAACCGACTCTTGCAAGAACAAAGTTCTTAACAGAGTTCATAAGAACGTTCTGCATTTTCTTTACGAGTCCTCTTGCAACGCCTGTCATAGCTTCAACTCGGTAACCGTTATGCCATTCGCAATAGTCCATAGATTCATTGTAAAGCTCATCCGGAATAGTATGACGTAAACCGTATACCATCATTTCGAAAACTTCTTCGATTGCCATTGTTGGTATCATAAAGCTTCGTTTCATAAAGTTTTTGTTTATCGAACCCAGTCCGAAGACTATCAGCCAGCACATATCTGTCCAGATGTCCTCGAAAATCCACAAGGCTTTTGAAGTGAACCGTCTTCTGAGTGGTGCTACCCAAGTATAGCTGAGGTTGAGTATCGGATATGCCGGGATACCGACGATTGTCTGTAATGAAGCTGAACCGAGAACGTCGATGTAATAGTCCGAACGGCTCTGACCGATGCTGAAGCCTCCGAGAAAATCCGAAAGAACAAGGATGAGGAGTGGTTTGTTGTTAAAGATAGCTTTGAATCCGTCTTTGATACTCGGCTTTTCAACAGTCTGCAATACTCGCTCTTTTGAAACCACGTAGAACCAGATGGTCATCATCGCTGAAAGGATACTTGTTGCGGCACCCATTGTTATGAAGACGCTCTGCATTTTCCATTTAACAGTTTTTGTGTTAACAAGGTCGATGAAGATACCCATTACCCATTCCGGTATCTGTTCACCAAGGAAACGGGAGAACAACTTAGCACTCGCAATAAGCCGCACTCGTTCTTCAGGGTTTGGCGTTATGGTCGATAGCAAGCCTGTCTGTGAAATTGAAATGAATGTTTTTGCTGTTTCATCGATAATGCTGAAAGCAAAATAGAAAATCAATTTCGGAAGGTATGTAGTGGATGTGCCGGGGAAGAAAATCGGCATAAACCAATAAAGCATACCGAACAATGTAAGCGGCATCTTTAACCACAAAAGGAACGGTCGGAACTTACCCCATCGTGTTCTCGTACGGTCAACCATCGCACTGATGAACGTGTCGTTAAAGATATCCCATGCACCTGTGAAGAGTGTTACAACACCGGTGATGTTGAAGTCGATACCAACAACGTCCCAGATGAATCGGTTCTGGTACTTGCCAATAGAGAAGCTGTCCGCAAAGTCCTGAGCGATGTATGCTGCAGTTTCCATTGTGCCGACATAACGTCTGCCTTTTGGTAAAGCGCGGTGAGCCTTTTCCTCAGTCTGAGGATTCTTCAACTCAGTGGCCATACTTTGCCTCCTCTTTTAATAATTTTACATTTTAATTTTACTTGAAAGAGTAGTGTTAGTCAAGTGTTAAAGGAACAAAAAATTAAATTAGTTAATGATACAAAATGCATAAAACAGGAAAATTAAAATCAGTCCTGCGGATAAACAATGCCTGTCATTTTTCTTATTTTATCCATCTGTTTTGTAATGTAGAGAGTTTGTTCCGGTGGGATAACAGGACTCTTTGTAAGACCGAGCGAAACACACTCGCTGAAGTGTGTAATCTGCTCTTCAAAGCCGTTACCTTTGTAAGGAACGGAAATTTTACGCGTTGTGCCGTCGTTAAGATGAAGCTCAATTTCCTGCGGTGCATAGAATCTGCGAAGGTGAGCATAACCCTTGGTGCCGTAAACATAACCTTCGTTAGGCTTGCGAAGAAGAATTGCACTTGAAATGTCAGCGATTGCGCCGTTACTGTACTTAAGCAAAGCACAGGTATGGCTGTCGACTCCGTTATAAAAATCAGACTGTGCGTTAATTCCGACAACGTCCTTGCCAAGGTACCAGCTTGCAAAATTAAGTCCGTAAACACCGACATCAAGAAGCGAGCCACCACCGTTTTCGGGATTGAAAACGTGGTGATCCATTTCGTCCTCGTCCATTGTGTAGCAGAACTTGCCTTCAACACCGAGGATGTCACCGAGAACGCCGTTTTTAATAAGCTCAAGCATTTCAATTGTGCCGGGAACAAGACGTGCCCACATCGCTTCCATAAGAAGAACACCGTTTTCTTCTGCACAGCGGAACATTTCTTCAGCTTCACGCGAGTTTACAGCCATCGGCTTTTCGCAAAGCACATGTTTACCGTGGTTCATCATAAGGCAGGAACATCCGATGTGTCCCGAATGCGGAACGGCAATGTATGCCGCATCAATAACGTCGGATTCAGCCATTTTTTCATAGCTGTCAAATCTTACGGGTGTATTGAATTCGTTGCCGAATTTTTCTGCAGTTTCCTTGGCTCGTGAAGCAACAGCAACCAACTCAGCACAGGAAACATTTTGTATTGCCTCTGCAAAACGGTGAGCAATTGTCCCGGTTCCGACAATACCGAAGCGTATTTTTTTTGTTTTCATATCCGCACCTCTTAACAATTATTTCTACCTGAATTATAACTTAATACAGGGTTAATTTCAATTGTGAAATTTGATTTTATATAAATATAAAAGACCGCAACTCCGAACGGAATTACGGTCAACTTTGATTAATGAACTTTTTCTTTCTTCTTTTCTTCAACTTTTGCGGATGTTTCTTTTTTGTCAAAGAACGAAGTGAAGTTAATTATGAAAAGCAATGCGTATGCAACCCACATCGGAAGGTTTTCGATAAATGCACTCTTGCCGACTGTTACAAGAAGAATAAGCATAAGAATCAGCACGGCACAGAAAACGATTGTTGCAATCATATACTTTTTGTCCTTCTGCCTGAACTTATGTAAAAGGAAGATGATAACACCTGCTGCACCGAGAAATGCGAAAATCAACGCTGTTGCCCAGTGTGAAAGGCATCTTGCTGTCATAACGAGGTCAAGACCTGCTGACGGCACATTGACTGTAACGTAAATTGCTGCACAGCCGAGTGAAGTAACAATTACGCCGGCTTTACCTTTGTAGTTGTTTTTGCGGTACATATAAAGTGTGTTTGTGAAAATAGAAAGCGAGGCAAGAACACCCCAGATTCTGAAATACCACGGATAACGCAGGCCGAGCATACTTGCAGTAACATCGGTAAGGATGTTACCGAACTGAGAGGGGAAGCTTAAGAAACCGTACCAGGTTATAAAAGCAAAACCTGCAATGAGATTCGCCATACAGAAGATTGTAGTACCTTTAGAAAGCTTTTCAGCCCAAAGAATTTTTCTTGTGAAAAGTCCGTAGCCCAAAAGAATTGCTGTTGAGCAGATCACCCAGAGCCAGAAAACAACGGGACTTGAATACAAAGGCTCGTGAAGCATACCGTCAAATTTTGCAACGAACTCTTCAGCAGGAAGCTTCATATCTGCATCTGTGGGTATGATATATGGGTACTTATCCCAACTCATAAAAACAGACATCCATATGCCGTAAATTGCGGCAATTGCAGTCCAAAGACCGGTGTAAATGTTTTTCATTTTGTTGTCGCTCATGATATCACCTCATAGTTTAATTGTAACTTCTTTTCGCATTTTTAAAATCAAGAATCAGTCGGTTTTTACCGCTGTCAACGGTTATTGACTCAGCCTTTCTTTCTGATTTGCAGAACTTGCTGTCGTAACGTGCAAATTCTTTTTCGGCAGTTTTTCCGTCAATATCAAAGCTTCCGTCATATGAAACTTCAATTATGCCTGAAGCGGTTTCGTATTTAGCGGAACCGTTACCGAAATCAATAGAATTCCTGCTGATTCGTGCCTTGAATTCATTGAAAGTTTCTGTGTCTGCATCCGAAAGCTCGGTGACGTAAACGTGATAATCTCCGCCGACTCGGCACAAATCAAATTCACCACTAAGCTGAATGCCATCGGGGAATTTTCTGTTTTTAAGCAAACCGTTTGCAGAATTCTGATTGTAAGGTTTGAATTTCAATTCACCGTTTGAAATCAGTGCAACGAAAACTCCGTTCTTCCTTGCAAAAACAGTATTACCGCAAAGCTCGAATTCGTCGTAAAAATCCTTTGGCATATAGGCGTGGGTTATTGTTGCAATACCCGATTCACCAAGACGTTTTTTTGTCGGCAATTTGTAAATTGTTATGTTTACATTCTTGTTCTGTACACTCATCGGCAGTCTGCCGTTACCTATCCAATAACCGGGCGAAGCACCGAACCTTCCGTTACCGTCTCCTGCAGGATGTGTTGTGAAAAGTGTGAGAGTTTCGCTGATGTTTGCAGTCCATTCGTGATCCTGAGCACCGCACATATCAACATTCTTGCAGACTGCAGTTGACATTGAATAATGTGCCGTGCGGTAAGTGTAAACATTGCCTCTGCCTAATGCGATGCCGTGTGGCATAATGTTATATTTTGTTGCGATTTTTTTCCAGTTCACACATTTAAGAACAGTCAGATTAAGAAATTTAAAATAACTGACAAATGAATTGCGGTACATTTTGTTATCTTTAAGATATTTAAGCGTGTTTTCAATCACTTCGGGATTCGTGAAGGTTTCCGTACCCATCTGTGCCATAATCTGATGCGGTGCCTGGCCAATCAGGTTTTCTTTCACCATATCTGAAGGCGAAAGACCGCAACTCATTTTTGAAACAAAGCTTTCTTTTGAAAGTGCTATGTCTTTGATTGCCTGCGGAAGAGTATATATGCCTTTTTTTACAATATCGTTAAAGCAGAGAACGATGTAATTCGGCTCTTTTTCAAGCGACAGTTTTATAAGTTTCTTCTCTTTTTCTGAAAGGTAAGGATTCTTTAAAACACTTTCTGCACCGTCAGCACCCCAAAGGAGATTCATTGCGGACTGAATGCTGTTGCCGATGAAATTAGCCGTCTTATTGTTGCCGTACATTCTTGAGCTTACTGCAACAAAACGGTTATTGACGCTGTTAAGGGCAACGTCAAGCCAGAGGATGTCCATTATGATTTTCATCTGCTCAACGGATTTTTCGTCCTTTGAATAAGCAATGTAATTTGCCATCGGTGCAATATCTTCGGCAAGGTAGTTGTTGCTGAGATATTCAGAAAATCCGAAATTGAAACGCTGTTCCATCCACGCATCAATTCTGACTTTTGCCTTCTGCATATGTTCCTTGCCGTTCATACCGTTGTTGCTGAAAATTTCGTTCGGCCACTCCTGACCTGCAAGGTATTCGCTTACAGCAAAAAGAAGCAGATGATTCTCCGACCAATAACACATACTGTCATCGCCCGGTTCATCCATAAAGTATTTGAAATCAAGGAAAGCTTTTTTAATAAGCTTCTTACATCTGTCGCTGAGCTTATCTCCGCAGTCTTTATAAATTTTGAAAAGCATTTGTGCCCTGAAATCGGCACAGTCAAAACGCTTTCGCATATATTCTGTCTGTTTGAAGAGCAGCGCATAAACCTCATCTTCCGTAAAAGACGGATTTGTCTTTTCGCCTGAAAGAAAAAGGTACAGAGCCTCAAAATTTTTACCGTCAATATTGAGCGAATATTTATCCGCGTCAGCCTTGTCGGGTGATTCCTGAGCAGATTTCTGTGAAAGAAGCACCGCAAGTTCAACAGCTGTAAGGATAACGGCAAGACCGAGCAGAGCAAGAAAAATGTATAAAATAATCATCGTTATGCCATTCTTTCAAGTGATTCAAGAGTCACTTCGTATTTTGTGGGCTTGTCCGCAAGAAGATTTTCCATTTCTTCCATCATATAGTAAGCCATTCTCTGCGGTTCCTTGCCCGTGCTTCCTGCGATATGCGGAGTCAGAATTGCATTCGGACACCAGAAAAGGGGATTGATATACGGGAAAAACTCCTTTTTGAGAACGTCAGCAACAAAAGTTCTTGACGGATGGCATAAGAGTGACCAGGCAAGCTGATATTCCGCAACCTGAGCACCTCTGCCTGTGTTGATGAATGTTGAACGTTTTTTCATTTTTTTGAAAAGCTTAGCGTTGAAAATGTTTTCAAGCTCAGGCTTGTTTGCAAGATGATTGCTGATGATATCGCACTCGCTGAAAAGAGTTTCCATATCAACAAGAGTAACACCGAGCTCCTTCGCTGTTTCTTCGGGGATAAACGGATCGCAGGCATAAACCTCAACGTCAAGTGCCTTGAGCTTTTCGGCAACCATTTTTCCGATTGCACCGAGTCCGACAAGTCCGACCTTGCAGCCAAAGTTTCCTGTTGATGAATTGGCAAAAATAAGCGAACGGAGAGGAAGTATATGATAGTACTTTTCAGCCTGGAAGTATCCCTTTGCTGCAAGTGTTATCTGTGCGAAAACGTATTCCGCAACGGGAACGGCATTTGCCGCAAACGCGCTGAAAACTTTTATACCGCTTTCAAGAAACGGACGGGCGAAATACTGTACTGTACCTGCCGAATAGAAAACAGCCTTAAGCTTCGGCATATACTTCGCAATTTCTTCTTTGGTGAACTGAGGCATTCCCCATGTTGAAAAAGCAATTTCACAGTCAGCAAGAAATTCTGCATTTTCTGCAAGATTACTCTGATTAATTTTCTGCGAAAGTTCGCCGTATTCACCAAGCTTTTTCAGAACCTCGGGTGTATAAACCTTTGAAAACTGAAGCTGATTTGTACCGAAAAGTGCTATTTTCATTTTCTGTTACCCACTTTCGCTTTGATTTTTGCTATGCTTTTTTTCATTGACGATGTAAAACCTGCATAACAGCAGAAATACGTATATTCAACAAGTATATTGCCGTCAAAGTTCAATGAATTGATTTTATCGAGCAATGCATCTATATACTTCGGATTGAGATTCGGAAACTGTTCCCTTGACTGTTCTGAATATGAAATGTGAACGCTTTCTATGTAAGGCAGTGTGCGTTGGAGGCGGTCAAGGTCATAATCCTTCTTCTTGTAACGGGACTGGAAATATGTTCTGAAATTATCACAGCCGATGTCGTTATGAATTTTTAAAAATGCATCTGTGTTGTTGTTGAACGTTTTGTCGTGACATTCGGGACAGACGATGAGTCCGTATTCTTTTGCAACAGAGCATATGCTTTTGCAGTCTTCAACCAGAAGCTTGTAGGTGTTTTTGTCCGTTACCTCGCTGTCACAATTGCCGAGCCAGACACGGATTGATTTCGCACCCATAGCAGAAGCGATTTCGCAGATGTTTTTCCATTCATCAGCTTTTTTGCTTCCGACGC
The DNA here is from genome assembly GCA_017380575.1 of Clostridia bacterium. GTDB lineage: Bacteria > Bacillota > Clostridia > Oscillospirales > Acutalibacteraceae > CAG-488. The sequence continues at coordinate 12,577 of JAFODS010000035.1, forward strand.
GGTAATAGCTTCCGTAAGAAGAAATTTCTATTCCTGCATCGTCGCAGAGCTTTTTTGCACGCTTTGCTGTGGGGACATCTTTAACGTGGATATCTCCGCCCCATTCGATACATTCAGCACCTGAAGCTGAAGCGATTTTTATAACTTTTTCGATGCTTTTTATCTGTCTGAACGACGTTGAGGTAAAACCGATTTTCATATTCTGCCTCCGTTCTTGCGGATTGTAGATTTGATAGAAAAAGTATAACATATTTTGTTTCAAAAAAGCAATAAAAAGATTATACGGTATTTGCTTTGTTCTTGAATCTGTGTTATTCTATAAAAAACATCTGAAAGGAGAAAATATGAAGGTTGTAATTGCTTGCTTAAATTCAAAATATGTTCATGCTTCGCTTTCTCCTTGGTGTTTGCTTGCGGGTGTTCGCGAATTTGCAAAAAATACATATGATACATTGGTTATGGAAAGTACGATTAACGGGGACGGAGAATCATTTGCACAAAAAATCATAAATGAAAACCCCGATGTAGTTGCTTTTTCCTGTTACATATGGAATATTTCAAAAACGCTTGAGGTTTGTCGGATTATAAAAAGTAACCACAAATGTAAAATCGTTCTCGGCGGTCCCGAAGTGGAATACCGTCCGAAGGATGTGCTTGAAAAATATGATTTTGCAGATTTTGTTCTTTCAGGCGAAGGTGAGTGGACATTCCCGGATTTCCTTGACAATCTGAACGGAGAACTGTCACGGATTTCAGGTCTTTCGTACAGAAAAAACGGTGAGATTTTAACCAATCCCGCAAAGGAATATACGGATACTCCTCCGTCACCGTACAGTGATGAATTTTTTGAAAATCTTAACGGAAGAATATCGTACATTGAAACTGCAAGAGGGTGTCCTTACCGCTGTGCATTCTGCCTTTCGGGACGATGTTCACCGCTTCGATTTTTTGATTTGCAGAGAGTTAAAGCGGACATAATCAGACTTTCACAAAGCGGTACACAGACGGTAAAATTCATTGACCGCACATTCAATGCAAACGCGGAAAGAGCAAACGAAATTCTGCTTTTTATCAAAGAGAATTACGGCAAAGAAATTCCGAAGACTGTGTGTTTCCATTTTGAAATTGCGGGTGATATTTTAAAGGAAAGCACGCTTGAAATTTTGGCATCAATGCCTAACGGAGCAGTTCAGCTTGAAATAGGAATGCAGTCGTTCAATGAAGAAACATTGAAACTCATCAACCGAAAAACAGACACGAAAAAGCTTGTTGAAAATATCAGAAGGCTCATAAGTTTTAATAATATGCACATCCACATTGACCTTATCGCAGGACTTACGGGCGAAAATCTTGAAAGCTTCAGGAACAGCTTCAATATCGGCTATTCGCTTAAGGCACATATGCTGCAGATGGGATTTCTAAAGCTTCTTCACGGTGCTGATATGCGCGAAAACAAAGAAAAATATCCTTGTACGTTCAATGCCGAACCTCCGTATGAGGTTATATCAACTCCGTGGCTTTCTGCTGATGAGATAAAAATGCTTAAAAACTGTGAGGATGCCGTCGACAGGCTCTATAACAGCGGTAGGTTTTTGTTTACGATTGATTATCTCACGAATGAAGTCGGGATTTCGCCGTTTGATGTTTTCAATGACTTCGGAAATGCTGTGAACGGAAATAAGATGAGGCTGAGTGAATATGCAGAGAAACTTTACAGTTTCTTTGTCGATAAATGCGACAGAGAAGTGTTGAGAGAAAAAGTCCTTTGCGATTTACTCTGCTGTTCGTCGTCGGTGCAGATTCCCGATGTCCTGAAAGTTCAGGATCCGCTTTACAAACAGGTGAAAAAACATTTCATTGAAAATGTTGATAAAAACATAAAAGTGGCAATTCTTTATTCAAAAAATCAGGTTTTTGCGGTAAACCAAAGCAAAGAAAAAGACCTTCATAACAGGTATGAAGGTGCGTTTTACAATATTAATGAAACAGAAGATGTATATAAAGAAAACAGGCTGTAAAAACAACTTTACTTGCTTGAAGACAAAAAACGTTTGCGTTCTTTTTTTAGAATATATGTAAAATAATTATCAAGCATTGATTTTTTTAAGATAGTCTTTATTATACGATGTACCTCATAACCAATGTAAAATGGTAATTCTAAAAAACTACGTATTTCACAGAATTTTTTCAGTCTTGCGAAAATATCTCCAAGTGATTTCACGGACGAATTACCAAGATGAGTTTCAGCATAAATGCTGCTGACAGAAGAAATTGTATCAACACTCTCGTTTTTAAAGACCATTTTTTCTGGATAAATACCGCGAATTGAATAATCTACTTCAATATTTTCTTTTTTGAACAAAGGATCGACATCTTCTGTAACCCATTTCCCTCTATACACTCCCCAAATATCCCCATATGCATAGTGGCCGTAGTCTAAAAAGGAATCTTTAGAATGTATCGGACAATAAAACTTATGCTCAGGATGTTTCAAAATTAACGGATTGTAGATAGTCTCCCATTCCCATGGTGTAGCACTGGGTCTCCAAAATTCTTTTAATATTTTTGTCTGCCAAATAGCAGCCTGCATATTCAATGTATAATCGCTCGCTGGTGGCACTCGTTTGAAACCAGGGTATTTATTAACCTCATAAGAAGCATATGTGGGAGAAGGTTCACAACTGAAATAAGCTATGTTTTTGTCAGATTTCATCCAGTTTATAATTTGAAATATATTTTCTTCCGATACTGGTTTTCTCAAAAAGAAATCATCAAGTAATAATAGTACATATTTTGTTTTTATGTTTGATAAAGCATTTAACATTCGTTTCCCATATCGCTTTTCAGAAGGCGAATGAATACATTTAATGTCCAAACCATCAAAAGAAAAATTTTTTGATTCTGTGTTGAGTATAATGGGCACATCTCTAAATGGCCAATATTTTTTAAAAAGAGTAAAAAACGGATTCCAAAGATCTGCATAAGCATCACAGCTACAAACTAAAATTGTAAGGTCGTCTTTAAGATTTTTCTTTTGCATATTTGATCTCCTCTGCACTAAAAATAGACTCAGGTTTACATTTAGCTAAACTGATTCACATAAATGTTTTTGTTGTCTGTAATTCTCAAGTGATTTAGTGAAAAATCAGATCACTATTAAATATATTTCTGCGGGAATAATTATCGAATACAAATATTTTACTTGCTAACTTTCTTAATTGCATATGATACTTTATTTCACAATAGAATTGAATCTTGACAAAGAACAGTATTGGAAAAGTAAAACCGATCTTTTTGTCAAATTGCAAAAAAGTATTATACAAAGCAAAAATTCGTAATTATTTCTTAGCACCTTTCTTTTCGTATCCGAATGTTGAAGCGAAAAGGTCAATCTTGAATGCCTTGATTACTGAGCTGAAAAGTCTTGAACCCTGAACAGGCATAAGACGGTTGAATCTGCCCATTGCGTTGCCGTCAAAGCCGACAACGATATATGACTTCTTGCTGAGGATTCCCTTAAGGATTGTGTTAACAGCCTTGTGGCAAGGAGTTGAAACCATATTGATAAGGTCCATACCGTTTGTTTCGCCCTGGTTTCTGAAAATATCTGTTTTTGTAAAGCCGGGGCAAACAAGACCTATGTAAGCTTCGCCTCTGAGCTCTTCTCTCATAGCCTCAGTCAAGCCCTTAACAGCTGCCTTACTTGCGGAATACATTGATGTTCCGCCGAGAGCCATAAGTGCGGCAGAAGATGCAACGTTAATGATTGCAGGAGTTTCGCTCTTAAGAAGAAGAGGAAGAAGAATTTTTGAAGAATATGCTGCTGAGTAGAAGTCGATATTGATTGATTCGTCAATTTCTTCCTTTGTATAGTTCATAAGTCTGTCAAAACGGGGAAGAACACCCGCATTGTTAATAAGAACATCGGGCTTGATGTTGTTTTCAACAAGCCAATCGTGGAAGTTCATCCAGTTGTCATAGCTTGAAACGTCAAAAAGCTTGTATGAGAAAAGCTTTGCATAATCACCGAGTTCTTCAACGAATGCAAGCATCTTCTTTTCGCTTCTTGCAACACCGATTACTTTACAGTTATGTTCTTTCATAAGTCTTTCTGCAAGCATCTTACCGATACCGCTTGATGCGCCTGTGAGAATTACGGTTTTGTTATCAATCCATTTTGACATAATAAACACCCCAAAATCAAATTTTATCAAATGAAGTATAGCACAAATTATTTACATTTTCAACAGCTTGTATTGTTTTTTGTGTTTTAACCTTTTACAAAGCAATGTACGGCTTGTTGATTGATTCATAAATTGACAAATATGAGCCACTAAGCTATACTTTAATTACCAACAACACATAAGTCTGAAACGCAACATATTACGCACATTCGTGCAGTTTTCTCTTTGACATACGTGCGTATGACTGCATCGAAAAGCTACCCGACTGTACGCAATCTGTTGTGTTTCAGATGCA
>JAFODS010000036.1 GCA_017380575.1 Clostridia bacterium
GGGAGGTGGCAAAACCGCAGGTTTTGACGGAGGGAGAGATAATACGAGCTTAACTACCCCTCAGTCTCACTTCGTTCGACAGCTCCCCTGACAAGTGGAGCTACGCACTTTTTTAACTTGAACAAAAATTAGAAGAACCCGCCAAACCCGAATTTATCGATATGGTTGATTTTCTTTTAATTTGTGTGGCTGACATTGTTTTAAAAATATTATTAACCGTTTCTGATTTTTATCTGTACATTCTCATCGGCATTACAGATTCTTCGGGGTGGCCGTGCGGCATTTTTTCTTCCTGCATAAGGCAGGCATTGAAGATTGCATCCTTGCCGAAACGTTTACGGAGAGCAAGCACGGTATCGTCAATTTTCTGCAGCTTTTCGTGCCTTGACATATCCGAAAACAAGTCAAGCTGAGCAGGAACATTGTTATCAATCAGGTCAATTGCTCTGACAGTTACAGCTCTGACATTGTTTTTCCAATCATATCGTTTTACAAAAAGCTCTATCGCTTCTTTCGCAATTTCCGAAGCACTCCGTGTCGGGATTGCGAGTTTTTTCTGAAACTGGGCATTTAAAAGTCTGCAATCCTTTACGGTTATCTGTATACCGCAGGCTTTGAGCCCGTATCCTGTAAGTCGTCTTTGAACATCCTGGCTCAAAGACAGAAAAACCCGCCACACCTCTTCGTTATTGATGAGATCTTCAGAACAGGTTATACCGTGGCCGACGCTTTTAATAGGATCTCTGTAGCCATCGGGTCTGACGCGTGATAAATCAAGTCCGTTTGCAAAAACCCAAAGCTCGGTTCCGCATTTTCCAAGCTGTTTCGTTATCCAATCCTTATCGCAGTTTGCGAGGTCGCCTATCGTATATATCCCGAAGCTGTTGAGCTTCTGAAAGGTTGCTCTGCCGACACCGATCATCTCAACGGCAGGCAGTTTCCAGAGCTTTTCTTTGAAATCCTCACGTGTTATAACAGTTACGGCATCGGGCTTTTTAAGGTCACTTCCGAGCTTTGCAAAAACTTTATTAAAAGAAACTCCGATTGAAACCGTGAGTTCAAGTTCAGATTTCACCGTTTCACGGATGCTGTGTGCAATTGATTCTCCATTGCCGAAAAGACGCTGACTTCCCGTAACATCAAGCCACGCTTCATCAAGACCAAAGGGTTCGATAAGATCCGTATACCGTCGGTAAATATCCCTCACCATTGATGAATATTTTACATACTCCTCAAAATGAGGCGGAATCACAATCAGATCCGGACACTTGAGCTTAGCCTGCCAGACAGCCTCTGCAGTTTTAACTCCGCACACCTTCGCCTCCTGCGATTTTGCAAGGATTATTCCGTGTCTGTCCTCAACACAACCGGCAACAGCTACAGGCTTTCCACGCAATTCGGGGTTCAGCATACATTCAATTGAAGCATAACAGGCATTCAGATCTGAATGAAGAATTACCCGTTCCATACTCTCACTCCTTTGATTTTCCGCCTCTAATTATACGAACATTTGTTCGGTTTGTCAATAGTAAAATATACTTTAATTACCACCAACACACAAGTCTGAAACGAAACATATCACGCACATTCGTGTAGTTTTCTCTTTGACATACGCGCGTATGACTGCATCGAAAAGCTACCCGACTGTACGCAATCTGTTGCGTTTCAGATGCAAAGCAGTTTTGAAAGAGGAGATTTTTGCTTCGGCAAAGCAAAAATCTGAAGATATACTGACGTATTTCAAGGATTTTTAACGAAGTCGAGGCGGAAATATACCTTTCAAAACCTTGCGGTTTGGTGGTAATTAAAGTATGCCTTCGTAACCTATTGTAACCCTATTGTAACCTGCCTTAACTTGACAACGATTCGCAATGTATGATATCATTAACTGTAATTTGTTACTTGAATTATCGGAAGAAGGTTAGACTTAATGATCAATTCAGACAATTTGTGTATGAGCTGTATGAAGGATATCGGTAATCTTAAAACCTGTCCTCATTGCGGTTTTCACAGTGACACTCCGCAGATTGAGCCGTACCTTCCGATAAGAACTGTTCTCGGAAACAGATATCTTGTCGGAAAGCTTCTCAGCTATAACGGCGACGGTGCAACATACATGGGCTTCGACCTTTCAACAAGGACAGCCATTAATATCCGTGAGTTTTTCCCTGTCGGTATTGTAATCCGTCAGCCGAAAACTTTCGCTGTTCTTCCCGAAGAACAGCACAGAATCCTCTTCAATGAATGTCTTCACAGCTTTGTTGAAATGTGGCGTAAACTTATGCGTCTCAGCGGTCTTTCCGCTCTTATCAAGGTGCAGGATGTTCTTGAAGGTAACGGAACCTGCTACGCGATTACAGAAAACGTTGACGGCATCACTCTTCGCGAATATCTTCTTCGCAACAATGTCGGTTACATTTCGTGGGAGAAGGCTCGTCCCCTGCTTATGCCTGTTCTTTCAACTCTCGGTACGCTTCATTCTTCAGGCATCATTCATCGCGGAATTTCTCCGTCAACGCTTATCGTAGCTTCTGACGGAAAAATCAGAATAACAGGCTTCAGCATCAGCCAGGTTCGTTCCGCAAAGAGTGAGCTTGAGCATCAGCTTTTCAACGGTTATGCCGCTTTTGAACAGTATGGCTTTGACGGCAGACAAGGTGCATGGACAGACATCTACGGTTTCGGTGCAGTTCTTTACAGAACACTTATCGGTACCGACCCGATTGATGCAAAAGAGCGCGTTACAAACGACCGTCTTATGGTTCCGGGCAAATTTGCAGAACAGCTCCCCGCTTATGTTATAAACGGACTTGTAAACGCTTTGCAGATTCTTCCCGAAGACAGAACACACAGTGTTGAGGAGCTTCGTGCCGAACTTTCAGCCTCACCGAGTGCTGTTGTCGCATCGCGTGACATTGTCACACCCGATATAAGAAAGCAGGAAGTAACCGCACAGCAGCCTAAATACACCTCAGTTGCTCAGCGTCTTGACTTTGAAAAGGAAGAAAATGACGTAACTTACGAAAAGCGTGAAGCTGCACAGAGAAGACATAACTTCACAACTGCAGTCGTTGCAGCCGCAGCTGTTATCATCGTTGTTATCGCAGTTATTCTCGGTCTTGAGCTTACAGGAAAAATCAATATTTTCTCCGGTGAAACAACAACCGCAGCGGCTCAGCAGGAGCTTGTTGATGTACCTGAATTCATCGGTCAGAGCTACTCAGATGTTATAAACAACGAATACAACCTCAAATATTTCAAGTTTGAAAAAAGAGATGCTTATAGCGACCACAGCGAGGGCACAATCATTTTACAGAATGAAATCATCGGCTCAAAGGTACCAAAGGGTTCAACGATTATCCTCACAGTAAGTGTCGGCAAAGAAAGTATCGTTTTCCCGAATGCGGGAATCGTTGGTCAGAGTTACGAAAACGCTGAAAAATATCTCAGAAGCCTTGGCTTCAATGTTACAAAAATCTATAAGCAGAATATCGGCAATCACGTTGCAGAAACTGTCGCAGACCACAACTGCGAAGAGGGAGCAAAATATGACCGCGGTCATACCGTTACTCTTTTTGTCTGGGAAGTTGAGGAAACAACAACAATTCCGACAGAGATACCGTCCGAAGGTGAAAATGAGTATCCTGATCCGTTCAGCGGATCACTTTCGGACCTCATCGACAGTCAGCTCTCAGGTTTGTTTTAAAATCACATTTCAAAAAAACCGTCTTCGGACGGTTTTTTTATTTTATTTGCAAGCATTTAAAAGATTGATTTCATCTGTTGTTTGTGATAGAATTATTGTGAATGGAGTGATTTTATGGACTACAATTTTGAATATTTCAAAGTAAGTGCAGACTACGTTAAATCTATCGTTCCTTACGAACCCGAAATCGGAATCATCCTTGGCTCAGGACTAGGTAATTTTGCAAGCGAAATAGAAAACCCTATCGTAATCGATTACAAATATATACCAAACTTTCTTGTTTCAACCGTGCAGTCACATGCAGGCAAGCTGATTTTCGGTGAGCTTGAGGGAAAGAAAGTTGTCTGTATGGCAGGCAGATTTCATTTTTACGAAGGCTATGATTACGAGCAACTTGTTATCCCTATCCGTCTTTTCAAACTGATAGGTGTTAAGAAAACCATACTCACAAACGCCGCAGGTGCTGTTAACACAGATTATAATGTCGGCGATATTATGATTGTAAAAGATCACATCAAGCTCAACGGTGCAAGTCCTCTTTGCGGAAAAAACATTGAAGAATTCGGCCCGAGATTTTTTGACGTAACTGATATGTATACAAAGTCACTTCGCGAAATTGCTCTTGAATGTGCAACGGACAGCGGACTTACAACACACGAGGGCGTTTATATGTTTTTCACGGGTCCGCAGTTTGAAACCCCTGCAGAAATCCGTGCTGCAAGAATACTTGGTGCAGATGCGGTCGGAATGTCAACCGTAACAGAAGCTTTGACGGCTGCTCATTGCGGAATGCCTTTGCTTGCCCTTTCTGTTATGACAAATATGGCGGCAGGCGTTCTTGACTGTAAGCTTTCTGACGAAGAAGTCGGTATTGCAGCGGCTAAAATCGCTGACAGATTTGCTTCTTACGTTAAGAGAATCGTAGCAAACATCTGATGTAAAGTCGACTTTACATTCAAAAAATTCATCTTTTTTCGAAATATCAACTTTAGTTGATAGACTTTAAAGTATAATGAAGTTAAAATCAAGGCATATCTTAACTGAATTAAAGAAAGAGGTGCTTTTATGACAATAAGTGAAAAAATAATTGCATTAAGAAAAAATTCAAACATGTCACAAGAGGAGCTTGCTGAAAAGCTTGACGTTTCAAGACAGACGGTTTCAGGCTGGGAGTCAGGAAAGGTTATTCCCGCGGCAGACAAGGTGCTTGCACTTTCTGAACTTTTCAATGTTTCAACGGATTTTCTTCTTCGTGACACAGAGGAGTATGTAACAGCAGTTATTCCTGAAGAGTTTGAAGAAGACACTCAGTATGAAGAAAGCGTACAGTTTGAAGAAGAACCCATACCTTCAGAAGTTATTCCTGCTCCTGTTTACGAGTATACTGAACCTGCGAAGAAAAAGCTTCCCGTGAAGAAAATTGTTGCAGCGGTAATTTCAATCATCCTTGTGATTGCACTGATTATTCCGATTCCGACGGGTCTTTACAAAAAGTGGTTTTTTGAGGAACCTATCCAATATCCTTATGTTCTTGTTCACGGTCTCGGCGGTTACGGTGCTGAATCAAAGATCAACGAAACAACACCGTATTGGGGCGGTGTGACAGGTAATGTTGCAACCTACCTCCGTGAAGAAAAAGGCTATGAAGTTTATGAAGCTTCAGTTGGTCCTTTTTCAAGTACATGGGACAGAGCGTGTGAGCTTTACGCTCAGCTTACGGGTACAACGGTTGACTACGGTGAAGCACACAGTAAGGCTCACAACCACGACCGTTACGGAAGAACATATGAAACCAAGCTTGCAGGAGATTGGGGTTCAGAAACCAAGGGCGGTCAGGTTATGAAGCTCAATCTTGTCGGACACAGCTTCGGCGGTGCAACAGTAAGAATGCTCACTTCCCTTCTGGCTTACGGAAGTGAAGAAGAAAAGAATGCGAGTCCCGATGACGTTTCTGAACTTTTCAAGGGCGGTAAGGATAACCTTATAAACAGCGTAACAACACTCTGCTCTCCGCACAACGGTTCAACTCTTTATTACTGTGTTGCACAGAGCGACAGCATTATCGATTCTGCACTCAGTCTTGTGTTCTACGGAAGTCAGTTTGCAAACAGTATTGAGCTCGGTGAATATTACGATTTTCACCTTGAACACTTCGGAATTGACAGCGAAGACCAGGATGCAACATCGATTATAAAAACCGTATTCGGCAACGGCACAGACAATGCCGCTTACGACCTTTCACCTGACGGTGCGGCAGAAATTAACAAAACGATTAAAACAGTTGACAATGTTTACTATTTTTCTTATGCTTATTCAGCAACCAAAGAAAGCTTCGGTGTACAGTTACCTGACAGCTCGGTTCTGACATTTAAGGATATCCTTTATCTGCCTGCAACAATGATCGGATCATATTCACAGAATAAAGTTTCGGATTATCCGATTGATAAGACGTGGCTTGAAAACGACGGTATGGTAAATGTTATTTCCGCGAAGTATCCGTTTACTGACGAATGGCAGGATTATGATGCAGAAAACATCGTCAAGGGTAAATGGAATGTAATGCCTGTATTGAAGGGTCATCACGGAACAGTTGTCGGAATGGGCGTAACAACCGAAGAAGCACGTAAGTTCTATCTTGATCTTATCACGATGGTTGATGCACAGCCGAGAGATAAAAAATATTATTTTAAGGGTTTGTTTTAAATAAAAACTAGGGGGAAAATAAAAATGAAAAAAATTGTGGCTTTTGCTCTTGCGGTAATTTTGATCTTAAGCCTGTCTGCAGTATCATTCGCCAAGTATAAGGGCGACATCAACAGCGACGGTCTTGTCAATTCATCAGATGCTCTTGCGGTTCTCAAATATGCAGTAGGAATCGATAAAGAAATCAATAAGGCTGTTGCGGATATGAACGCAGACGAAAAAATCAATTCATCGGATGCACTTGCAATTCTTCAGGTAAGTGTCGGCATTAAAGAAAAGGAAGAAGTTTCTGACGAGAGTATGTCAGAACATTACTATTCCAAAATCATTGCACTTAAGGAAAAATATCCCGAGGGATCAACATGGAAGACCACCACTTTCTATTACTGGAAAGGCGGAATCTACACAGGTGGCGGCGGTTGTGCAGGTTTTGCATTTATGTTGAGTGATGCGGCATTCGGAGATGCACCTGCAACTAAACTTGAAAACATCACAATTGATGATGTCCGCGTCGGAGATATTCTTCGAATTAACAACGATACTTTGAGTGTTGTTGTTCTTGAGGTTTATGATGACCACGTGGTTATTGTCGGATGCACCTCAAAAGGTGAAGTGCATTGGGAGCGTAAGCTGACTGCAGACAATGTTGCTTCCGCTACCTATTTGCTTACACGTTACGACACCCTTCCCGATAAAGATGAAACCCCCGGTGGCAACGAAAATCCGGGTGGCAATGAAAATCCAGGTGGTAACGAGAACCCCGGTGGTAACGAGAACCCCGGTGGTAACGAGAATCCGGGCGGTAACGAAAATCCGGGCGGTAACGAGAATCCGGGTGAAAACGAAAACCCCGGCGGTAACGAGAATCCGGGTGGAAATGAAAACCCCGGTGAAAACGACACTCCGGTTGTTCCGACAACAACAGAAGAAATCGTTGCTCTTTATAACACTTCAGTTAACAAGGTAGTTAACGATAAAGCAGGATATAAAAAAGAACGAACCACAACTGTTTCAAAAATCGATGCAGGTGCATATACAGGTGCAGCAAGCGATATTGTAAAGGACTTCCTTGGTGAGGGTACTAATAAATTCAATAACGCAAAAGGCACTTCAAATTGTTTCAAAGAATCAACTCTTGCCTCAACTGACGTAAAGAGTGCAACATGCGAGTTGAAGGACAACCAATATATAATCACCATCAATCTTAATGACGGTTCAAGCACAGCTACAGGATCATCAAAAACAGACGGCTCTGCTATTACCAGATGCGGTCTTCTTACAGGAAAAACGGTAACCACCGACGTTGACTATATCAACAGCGAATGTATTTACGGAAGCTTGGCTGCTGAAAAAATTAAAGTTGAAAAAATCACGGCAGATAATTCGAACGTCAGAATTGTCGTTGTTATCGATGCGACAACAGGAAATATGGTTTCTTACACAGCTTCATTTGATTGGAGTGCTGTGATTAATAATCTTTCTGTATCGCTTATTAAAGTAAAAAAGGCTACAGGAAATGCTTACACAGAGGTTAAGCTTTCCGATTTTGAGTGGTAAATAAATATACACATAAACAAAAAGAAAGGTGTGGTTGCACCTTTCTTTTTTATTGATTTAACAACGATAACGTGATAAAATATATTCATCAATTATATTTCGGGGTGGAATATGAAAACTTTATTCAGAAACGCTGATATTCTTCTTTTTGAAAACGGAATTTATAATGTTATAAAAAATGCATATCTTGCCGTTGACGGTGACAGAATTTCATACATCGGAAAAGATATGCCTGACGGCAAATTTGACACCATAAAAGATATGACAGGTAAGCTTCTTATGTCGGGACTTTACAACTGTCACAATCATTGTCCGATGGTACTTCTTCGCGGTGTCGGTAGTGACCTTCCTCTTAACGAGTGGCTTTTCGACAAGGTGTTCCCGATTGAGGACAAGCTCACAGCCGAAGAAATCTATGCAGGAACCAATCTCGCTTTACTTGAAATGCTCGCTTGCGGTACTGTCAGCTTTTCTGATATGTACTTTGAACCTCAGGTAACCGCAAAGGCTGTTGCCGAATCGGGTATGAAAGCTAACCTTACCCGTCCCGTACAGAGTTTTGACCCGAACGAAGAACCAAAAGATTCCTTCAGAATTGCACAGTCACTTGAGCTTTACGACGAATGGAACAAAGCCGAAAACGGCAGAATCCTCATCGACTTTTCTATCCATGCAGAATACACCTGCACCGAAAAAATCGCACGTGCTTATTCCGAAGAGTGTAACAAACGCGGCGGACTTATGCATATTCACCTTTCCGAAACAGTGAAGGAGCATAACGAGTGTAAGGAAAAATATGGTAAAACTCCAACACAGTGGTTTAAGGACATCGGCACGTTTGATTCAAGAGCATTTGCGGCTCACTGTGTTACTCTTGAGGACAGCGATATGGAGATTATCCTCAACAAGGGTGTCAATGTGGTACACAATCCGTCAAGTAATATGAAGCTCGGAAGCGGATTTGCAAGAATACAGAAAATGCTTGATATGGGTATCAACGTTGCTCTCGGTACAGACGGTGCAGCAAGTAACAATAACCTTGATATGATTGAGGAAATGCACCTTGCTTCAATTATTCATAACGGCTATATGCAGGATGCAACGGTTATGAATGCGGACACCGTTATTAAAATGGCAACGCTCAACGGTGCACTCCTTCAGGGAAGAAACGACTGCGGTGACCTTAAGGTAGGCAATAAAGCTGATATCATCGCAATCTCACTTGATAAACCGCATCTTCGTCCCGTTATTGACGAAAAAGCTCTCGTAACATACTCTGCACAGAGCAGTGATGTCTGTATGACGATGGTTGACGGTAAAATACTTTACGAAAACGGTGAGTACACAACTCTCGACAAAGAAAAGATTTATTACGATATTGAGAAAGCAGTTAAAAAGCTGTATTGAGGTGAAAAGAATGGAAAGAGCTGATAACGGACTTGCTTTTATGCTCCGATACGAAAATATTGCGTGGTATGAAGACGGTAAGGTACGTATCCTTGACCGCCGTGTTTATCCGCGTAAGGTTGAATTTGTTGTCTGTAACACCCATCAGGAGGTAACGCAGGCAATCCGCGATATGGTTACACAGAGTGCCGGACCGTACACGGCAGCAGCTATGGGTATGGCACTTGCTGCTTATGAATGCAGAAATATGACAGAGGAAAAACAGCTCGAATATCTTCTTGCTGCTTCTGACAATATTTCTCACGCAAGACCCACAACTGTTGCAAGAATGTCGCTGATTACGGGAGGTTGCCTTGAAGCGGCTAAAATTGCACTGAAAAACGGAACAGACGTAAGCGAAGCTATTGTTGAATATACGGTAAAGGCAAATAATCTCCGCTACGGTAAAGTTAATCTTATGGCCGAGCACCTTGTTGATATGTTTCCGCAGAACGGTACGGTTATGACACAGTGCTTCGGAGAAACTATTGTCGGAATGATGCTTAAGGTAGCGAAAGAGCGTGAAAAAAATATCCGTATCTTCTGCCCCGAAACACGTCCGTATTTTCAGGGTGCAAGACTTACCGCTACAGTGTGTAACGAGATGGGCTTTGACACAACAGTTATTACAGACAATATGCCTGCTTACGTTATGAAGAAGGAAAATGTTGATGTGTTCACATCTGCAGCAGATGCAATCTGCCTTGACGGACACGTTGTAAACAAGGTCGGCACTTATCAGATAGCAATTGCTGCTAAATACACGGGAATACCGTATTTTGTTACAGGTGCACCTGACCACGGACACCCGACAATTGACACAGTCAAAATTGAAATGAGAGATCCTGATTTCGTGCTTCAGGCAATGGGAGTCAAAACTGCGGCTGACGGACTCAAAGGCTACTATCCTGCTTTTGATATTACTCCTCCTGAGCTTGTGAGCGGTGTTGTTACTGATACGGGAATCTACACTCCGTATGACCTTCACAGCTATTTCAAAGACGGAAATATGGGCGAATACGAAATGGTAATCTAACACCATGGGTAGTAAAAAAGTGCAGACCGCATAAACAAACAATGAAAGGGTTTCTTCAAAGTTTTAATACTTGAAGAAACCCTTAAAAACATAAACAATAAGAAAATATTTCAAAAAATGATGTTTTATGCTATAAACAAGCTTCGCCACTCGACGTACCTTTGTACGCCTTCGGGTTCCCCAAACAAAGCTGAAGCTTTGTTTAGGCTCAGTTTGTTCATTCTGCACATTTTTCCTAACCCCTAAAAAGGAGCTGAAAAAACAAAATGTTTTTTCAGCTCCTTTCAATTATTTTATAAGTCCTGAAATAAAAATTTCAATTCCGATTCCGACAAGTATTACTCCGCCGAAGATTCCTGCTTTTCCTGCAAGCTTTGTTCCGAACTTTTTGCCGATTGCAATACCTGCAAAGCAAACAATAAACGTTACAACAGCAATAATCAATGCACAGATAATCGCCATTTTAAGGTCATACTCTGCGATTGTGAAACCGACAGAAAGGGCATCAATCGAAGTTGCTATGCCCTGCACAAGCAATGCACCGATTCCGAGCTTTGTGCATCCGCAGTTTTCTTCATTTTCATCACAGTTATTTTCTTTGATCCCTTCGATAAGCATCTTACCGCCGATAAAACCAAGTAAAGCAAGAGCAATCCAAGGAATAAGCTTTTCAAAAAAGCTGAAATACTGCATAATTGTATGAACACAAACCCAGCCTATCAAAGGCATAAGAGCCTGAAAGAAGGCAAACAGCCAGGCGATACCGACCATTTTAGACTTTTTCATCTTTGTTTCGTTAAGTCCGTTTGCAAGCGAAACCGAAAAAGCATCCATCGCAAGACCTGCGCCGAGAAGCACACTGTTGAAGAAAAACTTCAGATTCATTTTTGTTCCTCCAAAAATAAAAAGTGCAGCAAACGCTACACTCGGTACTTGAAGATATAAAGACACCATGTATAGCTCTTGCAGATATACATGAGTCTCGCGATTTAAAACAAGCCAGACCTTGCGGTCAGTATGTTGACTTGCTACACACTGAACGTGCGCTCACTACTCCCTCATCGGAATTTCCGAAAGTGATTATATATTAAATCTCAAATTTTGTCAATTACTTTTGTAATATTGAAATTTTTACATCTTGTTTATTTTATACTTTTATTGTATAATGTTCAGGATTTCAAATTAAGTTCTGCAAAATAAAGGAGACTGCAACATGCACATTACAGACGATATTAAATACATAGGTGTCAACGACCACAGTACAGACCTTTTTGAAGGTCAGTTTGATGTACCAGACGGAATCGCTTATAATTCATATGTTATTATGGACGAAAAAATTGCGGTAACAGACACTGCAGATAAAAGCTTCGCAGATGAATGGTTTGCTAACCTTGAAACAGTGCTTGGCGGAAAAGAGCCTGATTATCTTATTGTTCATCATATGGAGCCTGACCACTCAGCAAATATTGACGCTTTCTTAAATAAATACCCGTCAGCTCAGGTTGTTGCAACAATGAAGGCATTTAATATGATGGCTAATTTTTTCGGTAACGATTACTCAGACCGACGTCTTGTTGTGAATGAGGGCGACACACTTTGCCTCGGCAAGCACACTCTTACCTTCTATACTGCACCGATGGTACATTGGCCTGAGGTTATGGTCAGCTACGATTCAACAGATAAGGTTGTTTTCTCTGCTGACGGTTTCGGCAAATTCGGTGCACTTGACGTAGAGCAGGATTGGGCTTGTGAAGCAAGACGATATTATTTCGGTATCGTCGGAAAATACGGTGTTCAGGTTCAGGCACTTCTTAAAAAGCTCGCAACTCTTGACGTTGAAATAATCTGCCCATTGCACGGCCCGATTCTTACTGAGAACCTCGGTTATTATATAAATCTTTATGATATCTGGTCATCATACGGTGTTGAGAGCGAGGGTATTGTTATCGCATATACATCAGTTTACGGCAACACAAAGGCTGCAGCTGAATTGCTCGCAGAAAAACTCAAGGCAAAAGGTTGCCCGAAGGTTGTTCTTAACGACCTTGCACGCTGTGATATGCACGAGGCGATCGAAGACGCATTCCGTTACGGTAAGCTCGTTCTTGCAACAACAACATACAACGGCGATATTTTCCCGTTTATGAAGGATTTCATCAATCATCTTACAGAAAGATTTTATCAGAACAGAACGGTGGCGTTTGTTGAAAACGGTTCATGGGGTCCTGTTGCTGCAAAGATGATGAGAAAGATGCTCGAAGGTTCAAAGAATATCACGTTTGCAGAAAATATTGTTCAGATTAAATCTGCACTCAACGAAACAAGCGTTGCCGCTATAGATGCCCTTTGCGAAGAACTTTGCGGTTAAAAACAAATAAATTTCACGTAAACAGAGTTGATGAAAATCAGCTCTGTTTTTTATCACAATAACAAAGCGATAGAAATCCGAAAGGAAGTCTATCGCTTTTGTTTTAGTTTATTGGTGTTATTTCGTAGAACACAACTGCGTTCGGATTGAGTTCGGTTTCGAGCTTCACTTTGCCGTTTTTAACCTCGACTTCAAAAGTCTGAGGCTCAAGACGTGAGCACTCCTTATACTTTGCTTCAAGCTCGTTGAAATAGATATCCCTTGCCCATTGCTTTTCAAGTGTTGTAACGCTGCCGATTTCGGGATCATCGGGCGACCACGCGAAGCAATCGTCACCGATTCCGTACTTAACTCTGTCTTCCTGCCACTCGTCAAAGTAATTGCAACTGTCATCAATAACGTATGCTGTTACCTTAACCTTATCGCAGTCAAACTGCGGTACTTTCAATTTGAAATTAAGCTTTGCAGTATTCTCATAATCAACATCGTTTTTGTAGTTGTATGCCATAACGTGAACCGTCTTTGTTTCTTCGTTATATGCTGAAACCGCATCGACTTCAATATTCGGAAAAAGTGCACGCCACGTTGTTTTTATTTTTGCAAGTTTTTCACCGTCAAATTTTGCGGCATTGCTTGCAACGTGATAGCTCACCGTCGGATTACCCGCCAGAAGTCCGCCGGAAAGGAAAGACCATGACGAGAAATAGTTTATATTATTGTTAAACATCGTACGGTACATTCTTGCATCGTAAGCCGCCTGATATGTAAATCCGACTGTTCTTGTATTAAGCTGTCGGTCAATTGCTCCGTGTGAATTTCCGTAAAGGAGTCTTCCTTCGTCAACACCGAAAATAAGATTTTCAAGACCAGCTTTATCTGCCGCTGTTTTCAGGTGCTTCATCGTCTTTTCAAAGTTCATTCCGCTTGTTTCTTCACCCGGAGAGTAGTCATAAAAAGATGCTGCAAGGTAACAGATTCTGCTTCCTTTTTCACCTGTTTTGTAGTTTGTTCCGTTTGCACAGTGGTTAATAAAAATACGTTCATCCCAAAGGCCTTCTGTAACAGCCATCGCGTGTGCACCAACAAAAACATCCTTACCGATAACGTCGATAAGAGCCTGAACAGTATAGTCATAAAGCTTGCAATATTCAACAGCTGACTCATCAGGATCACCGCTGTTTGCCATAAACCAATCGGAGTTTTCATATTCGGTCATAACTCCGAATCGCCAGGTAAGCACTTCATCTTTTCCGAATTCATCAACAAGAGCCTGTGCAATTGCTGCAATATAATTATAATAAACATCATAATCATCGGGCGGATAGATATTTGTACCGAAATATTCATCCGAACTTGACTTTGCAGAATATTTAAGAGGTACGCTGCCGAGCTTTAGCATTGGCTTTGCACCGAGATTCAGCACACCGCGACAATTTTCTATAAGCTTTGTGAAATCGTAATCATCAAGCACGGTTCTGTCGTACGGGTCTTTGAAAAGGTCACGGTCAGCGTTGCCGCCCGAGCACTGCATAAACTGAACATACTCGACAAACTCGAAAATATTGTTTTCTTCATTCACCCTTGCACCGACAAACGGATTACCCTGAATTGACCAGATGTTAACATTGCTTGCAGGGTTAACAAGAACATCGCCAAGCTCTGCCGTGTCAACAGTAAAGGAATAATTATTAACACTGTTAATACCTGCATTCCACACCGCACCGAAAAACGTCACGATTGCGGTGAATACAGCAACAATTGATTTAAAGAATCCCACTTCACATTCCCCTTTCGGAAATCTTTTCTACATTATAACAAAAATGCAAAACACTTGCAATGTAAATTTATTTTTCTGAATTTGCAAGATTCTGTTTATTTCTACATTGTTTTATGATATAATGACTTTATCTTTTAAGGAGGTGCCGATATGACTCTTAACGAAGCAATTATTGCACGTCATTCCGTTCGCAGATACCTCGATAAACCAATTGAAAAAGAAATTGCCGAAGAATTACAAAAAACAATTGACGAGTGTGCCGAAAAAAGCGGTCTTAAAATCACTCTTCAGCTTGATGAACCCGGTGCATTCGGCTCAGGCATGGCAACATACGGCAAGTTTGAAAACTGCACAAATTACATAACCTTCGTCGGTAAAAAAGAGGACGAGGAAAAATGCGGTTATTACGGTGAAAAAATTGTCCTCCGCGCTCAACAGCTTGGGCTTAACACCTGTTGGGTTGCGCTGACTTATAACAAATCAAAGCTTGTCTGCGAAAAAGAGAGCGGAGAAAAGCTTCTTATTGTTCTTGCTATCGGTTACGGTCAGACCCCCGGTCACACACGCCCGACAAAACCGATGAAAGAGCTTTGCAAAATCAAAAACGGTGACGCACCTGAATGGTTTAAAAAAGCTATGGAATCCGTTATGCTTGCACCGACAGCCGTCAATCAACAGAAATTTGTTTTCTATCTCGACGGAAACGAGGTTGAGGCAAAAACGCTCCTCGGATTTTATGCAAAAATCGACCTCGGCATTGCCAAATTACATTTTGAAATCGGTGCAGGAGATGCCTTTTTCGTATGGAAATAAAAGATTGACAAAAAATAAACAATTTAATATTGACCTTGCAGAACATATGTAGTATAATAAGTATACTTTGATTGTCAACAAGCCATAAGGTTTTGAAAGGTATCTTTCCGCCTCGGCTTCGTTAAAAATCTTTGAAATATCCGCGTATTACTGCAGATTTTTGCCTTGCCGAGACAAAAATCTACTCTTTCAAAACTGCTTCGCATCTGAAATGCAATAGATTACGTACAGTCGGGCTGCTTTTCGATGCAGGCATACGGGCGTATGTCAAAGAGAAAACTGCTCGAATGTGCGTGATATTATTACATTTCAGACTTATGTGTTGTTGACAATTAAAGTATACAAAATAGTACCTGACATAAAGACTTTTTCTGAGTGAAAGGCTACGGTTGAATTACAAAACATTTTTCTGTAAAATTGTCTTGCCGTACCCTTTTTCTGGGTACGGCAATTTTTTTGGAGGCAGATATGGAAACAAGAGTTGCAGTTATGAGCATTATCGTCGAAAAGGGCGAAACGGTTGAAAAACTCAACAGCATACTTCACGATTACGGTGAATTCATCATCGGCAGAATGGGAATCCCGTACCGTGAAAAGAATATAAATATCATAAGCATTGCGATTGACGCTCCTCAGGATACAATTGCCGCCCTTTCGGGAAAAATCGGCAGACTTGACGGTGTCAGCGTAAAAACAGCTTATTCAGGTGTGATTACGAATGAATAAACTTTTTTCTCTTATTGAGAAGCTTGAAAAAGAACACAGGCTTTCTCTTGAAGAATATAAATTTCTTATTGACAACAGAAGCGAAGAATCAGCAAAAATCCTTGCAGAAAAGGCAATCAGGGTCCGCCGTGAAATTTACGGCAATGCTGTTTTTATCCGCGGACTGATTGAAGTCAGCAATTTCTGTAAAAACGACTGCCTTTACTGCGGAATAAGACGTTCTAACAAAAAATGTGACCGCTACCGCCTTACAAAGGAAGAAATCCTTGAGTGCTGCGAAGAGGGTTACAAGCTTGGCTTTCGCACCTTCGTTCTTCAGGGCGGTGAGGATGCCCACTTCAATGACGATTTACTTTGCGATATCGTAAAAGAAATCAAGAATAATCATCCCGACTGTGCCGTTACTCTTTCTCTCGGAGAAAGAAGCGAGGAAAGCTACAGAAAACTGAAGCTCGCAGGTGCTGACCGCTATCTGCTTCGTCACGAAACGGCAGATGCAGAGCATTATTCAAAGCTTCACCCGAAGGAGCTGAGCTTTGAAGCGAGAATGAATTGCCTTAAAACCCTGAAAAGTCTCGGTTTTCAGACGGGTTGCGGATTTATGGTCGGATCCCCGTTCCAGACAACGGAAATGCTTGCCAAGGACCTTAAATTCATTGAGGAGTTCAAACCCGATATGTGCGGAATCGGACCGTTTGTTCCGCATAATGAAACTCCGTTTGCAAACGAAAAAACAGGCTCAGCTGAGCTTACCTGCTACCTTCTTTCAATAATCCGTTTAATCCATCCGCCTGTCCTTCTGCCTGCAACAACGGCACTCGGCACAATCGACGGTAACGGACGCGAAAAAGGAATTCTTGCAGGGGCAAACGTAGTTATGCCTAATCTTTCACCAAGCTCGGTGAGAAAAAAATATGAACTTTACAACAACAAACTCTCTGACGGAGATGAATCCGCACAGAGCAAAGAAAACCTTTCAAAGAGAATTAAAAAAATCGGCTACGAAATCGTAACCGACAGAGGAGATGTATATAATGGCTGAATATAATCCAAAATCATTAAAGGCTCAGGAATTTATCCACGACGGAGAAATACTTGCTACTCTTGAATACGCTGAGGCAAACAAGAACAACATAGAGCTTATCAACGAAATTCTTGAAAAAGCACGTCCGAAAAAGACCGAAGAAGGTTGTGTATGTGCAGGTCTTACTCACCGTGAGGCATCCGTTCTTCTTGCGTGCGATGACCCTGCCGTTATTGAAAGAATTTACGAAATTGCAGAGGAAATAAAGCTTGCATTTTACGGTAACCGAATCGTAATTTTTGCTCCGCTTTACCTTTCAAACTATTGCATCAACGGTTGTGTTTACTGTCCGTATCACAGACAGAACAAAACAATTGCACGTAAAAAGCTGACCCAGGAAGAGGTTAAGGCTGAGGTTATCGCACTTCAGGATATGGGACACAAACGTCTTGCAATTGAAGCAGGCGAAGACCCGAAGAACAACCCGATTGAATACATCCTTGAATGTATCAACACAATTTACAGCGTTAACCATAAAAACGGTGCAATTCGCCGAGTTAACGTAAACATTGCCGCAACTACGGTTGAAAACTACCGCAAACTCAAGGATGCAGGAATCGGCACATACATCCTTTTCCAGGAAACTTACCACAAGGAAAGCTACGAAAAGCTTCATCCGTCAGGACCCAAGAGCGATTACGCTTACCATACAGAAGCTATGGACAGAGCAATGGAAGGCGGAATTGACGACGTCGGACTCGGTGTGCTTTTCGGACTTGAGCTTTACAAATACGAATTTGCAGGTCTTCTTATGCACGCAGAGCATCTTGAAGCAGTTCACGGTGTAGGACCGCACACAATCAGCGTTCCGCGAATCAAGAAGGCTGACGACATTGACCCGACTGCATTCGACAACTCAATTTCTGACGATATTTTTGCAAAAATTACTGCTTGTATTCGTCTTGCAGTTCCGTACACAGGAATCATTATTTCCACAAGAGAGAGCGAAGCTGTCCGTTCAAAGCTTCTCCGCCTCGGTGTTTCACAGGTCAGCGGCGGTTCAAGAACATCCGTCGGAGGCTATACTCAGGAAGAAAGACCGCACGACACGGAGCAGTTTGACGTTTCCGACCAGCGTACACTTGATGAGGTTGTTCATTGGCTTATGAAGAACGGTCATATCCCCTCTTTCTGCACAGCGTGTTACCGCGAAGGACGCACGGGCGATCGCTTTATGAGCCTTTGCAAGAGCGGACAGATTCTTAACTGTTGCCATCCGAACGCTCTTATGACTCTCACGGAATACCTTACAGACTACGCAAAAGAATGGACAAAGGAAACAGGCTTCCAAATGATTGAAAAAGAGCTTAAGAAAATCCCGAAAGATAAGGTAAGAAAAATTGCGGAGCAGAACATCGAAGACATCAAAAATTCCAACCGCAGAGATTTCAGATTCTAAGAGGTTTTACTATGGGACTTAACGATACAGTTTCTGCCGAAAGAGTTCATATAGGCTTTTTCGGCAAACGTAATGCAGGTAAATCAAGCGTTGTAAATGCCGTAACCGGTCAGGAGCTTGCTGTTGTGTCAGATGTAAAAGGTACAACTACCGACCCTGTAAAAAAAGCGATGGAGCTTCTTCCTATCGGACCCGTTGTTATTATTGACACACCGGGCATTGACGACGAAGGAACGCTTGGTGAACTGCGTGTTAAAAAGACAAAACAGATTCTTGCAAAAACTGACGTTGCAATCCTTGTTGTTGATGGTGAAAAAGGGCTTGATAAACCGGACAAAGAATTAATCAGACTTTTTGAAGAAAGAAAGCTCCCCTATCTCATCGTATACAACAAATCAGATCTTCTGAAAGACACTCCGTGCGACGATGAAAAATCCATTTACGTCAGTGCTATCAAGAAATCTAACATTGAAGAGTTAAAAGACAGAATCGGCACCCTTTCAAAGACGGTTGAAAACAAAAAGCAGATTGTTGCAGACCTTATTGAAGACGGAGATATCGTTGTTCTTGTAACACCGATTGACGAATCCGCACCGAAAGGCAGGCTTATTCTTCCGCAGCAGCAGACGATACGAGATATTCTTGATGCTAACTGTGCCGTCGTCTGCTGTCAGGACACAGAACTTGTTTCAACGCTGAATGTATTGAAAGAAAAGCCGAAGCTTGTTATCACCGATTCACAGGCTTTCGGAAGAGTTTCAAAGGACACGCCCGACGATATAATGCTGACGTCGTTTTCAATACTCTTTGCACGTTACAAGGGCGACCTTGCGGCACTCATAAGCGGTGCGGCACAGCTCGGCAAACTCAAAGACGGAGATAAAGTACTAATTTCCGAGGGTTGCACACATCACAGACAGTGTAACGACATCGGCACGGTAAAAATGCCCGGTTGGATTAAAAATTATTCAAAATCCGAGCCTGAATTTCACTTCACATCGGGCGGTGATTTCCCCGAAGATATTTCGGAATATGCACTAATCGTCCACTGCGGTGCCTGTATGCTTAACGAAAAGGAAATGCAGAGAAGAATTGAGGTTGCAAAAAACGCAGGTGTTCCGATTGTAAACTACGGTATCGCAATTGCACAGATGCACTCAATCCTTCGCCGAAGCCTTGAACCCTTCCCCGAAATTTTAAAAATTCTTGATGAATAAAATTAATGGTCTGTAAAAACGATTTTACAGACCATTTTACTTTTTATTGAATTATTTTATCATCTCATTAAGATCGGCTTCGGAAATTATTGTAATTCCGAGGTCGGTTGCTTTTTTCAACTTACTTCCTGCTTCTTCGCCTGCAAGAACGTAATCGGTTTTCTTTGAAACAGAAGACGCTGTCTTGCCTCCGAAGCTTTCGATGATTTCAGCCGCCTCTTTTCGTGAATACGTCGGCAAAGTTCCCGTAAGCACGAAAGTCTTGCCTGCAAAACGCATATCCTTGACTTCCTTGAGCGATTTCATATTAAGACCTGCTGACATAAGTCTGTCAATAAGTTCTTTTGTCTGCGGCATATTGAAATAATCAATAACGCTTTCTGCCATAATCTTACCGAAGCCGTCAATTGTCATTATGTCGTCAAAGGTTGCTTCCATAATCCCTGTCATTGTACCGAAACGCTCGGAAAGAAGCTTTGCCGCCTTCTGACCTATGTGACGGATTCCGAGAGCAAACACAAGCTTTGAAAGATCGTTTTCCTTTGATTTGTTGACAGCATCAACAATGTTTTTTGCAGACTGTTCTGCCATTCTTTCAAGAGGAATAATCTGTTCTTCTTTTATTGAATAGATGTCTGCGGGAGTTTTTATCAACCCTTCATTCGCAAAAAGCTCAAGATTACTGTCACCCAGACCTTCGATATCCATAGCATCCCTTGAACAGAAATGGATAAGATTTCGAAGAAGCTGTGCCGGACATTCTGTATTAAGGCAACGTACAGCGGCCTCACCCTCTTCGCGTACAACCTTTGCACCGCAGGACGGACAGATTTCAGGCATAACGTAAGGCTCTGCACCCTCGCCGTGGCTGACAACATTCAGCACCTCAGGGATGATGTCGCCCGCTTTACGGATAATTACGGTGTCACCGATGCGGATGTCCTTTTCACGGATAAAATCCTGATTATGAAGCGTAGCACGGCTTACCGTTGACCCTGCAACAAGTACAGGCTCAAAAACTGCCGTCGGAGTGAGCACACCTGTTCTGCCGACATTGATCTCTATGTCGATAACCTTTGTCTGCTTTTCCTCGGGAGGATATTTGAATGCTACCGCCCATTTCGGGAACTTCGATGTGCTTCCGAGCTGTTCGCGGTGAGCGAAATTATCAACCTTGATAACTGCACCGTCAATATCAAAAGGCAGAGTACCTCTTATTTCACCGATACGGTTAATTTCTGCAATTGCTTCATCGATATTTTTACAAAGAGTGTAGAAAGGAACGGTCTTGAAACCAAGCTCCTTAAGGTAATCAAGTGACTGCTTGTGGCTTGTAAGCTCCTTGCCCTCTACCCTCTGGATATTGAAAACAAAAATGTCAAGCTTTCTTGTTGCCGTTATTTTAGGATTTTTCTGACGGAGTGAGCCTGCGGCAGCATTACGCGGATTTTTGAAAGGTTTCTCTTCGTTATTCTCCTGCTGTTCAACAAGCTTTATAAAAACGTCACGTGGCATATAAACTTCACCACGGACCTCAATCGACGGAAGATTTTCTTTTATTTTTAATGGAATTGAACCTACCGTGCAAAGGTTTGCACTGACATTTTCTCCGACTATGCCGTCACCTCTCGTCGAGCCTCGGAAGAACACACCGTTTTCGTACTCAACAGAAACGGAAAGTCCGTCAATTTTGGGTTCAACAACATAAACAGCATCGCTGACAACTTCACGGACTCTTTTATCAAATGCAATAAGCTCATCAAC
>JAFODS010000037.1 GCA_017380575.1 Clostridia bacterium
GATCATGTTAGCGATGAGTGTTCTTGTAAGACCGTGAAGAGATCTGTTTTCTTTGTTATCATTAGGACGCTTAACAACAACTGCGTTGTCTTCAATCGAAATGATCATATTGCTATTCATTGTTCTGGAAAGAGTGCCCTGGGGACCCTTTACTGTAACAGTGCTGCCTTCAACGTTAACTTCAACGCCTGCAGGAATAGCGATAGGTAACTTACCAATACGTGACATCCTTACAGCACCTCCTTACCAGATAAATGCAAGAACTTCACCGCCGACATTTGCCTTGCGTGCGTCCTTGTCAGTCATAATACCCTTAGATGTTGAAACGATTGCAATGCCAAGACCATTCATAACCTTAGGCATATCTTCGCAACCTGAATAGATACGTAAGCCGGGCTTAGAAACTCTACGTAAACCTGTGATAGCTGAAGTCTTGTTCTGACCGTACTTGAGAGCGATTTCGATCATGCCCTGCTTACCGTCATCCTCAACCTTAAAGCTTTTGATGTAACCCTCATCAACAAGAATCTGAGCAATTGCCTTCTTCATGTTAGATGCAGGGATTTTGACAGAATCATGTTTTGCAGAACTAGCGTTACGAATTCTGGTCAACATATCTGCGATTGAATCTGTAATTTGCATACCGTCAACCTCCTTAATGCAATTGCTCGCTTACCAACTTGCTTTCTTCACACCAGGGATCTGACCTGCGTGAGCAAGCTCCCTGAAGCAGATACGGCAAACTCCGTACTTACGAAGATAGGCATGTGGTCTGCCGCAGATCTTACATCTGTTGTATGCTCTTGTTGAAAACTTAGCAGTTCTTGCCTGCTTAACCTTCATAGCTGTCTTTGCCACAATAACCCCTCCTTATTTAGCGAACGGAGCGCCCATAAGTGTAAGCAACTCTCTAGCTTCTTCGTCTGTCTGTGCTGTGGTAACGAAGCAAATGTCCATACCACGAACTTTATCTACCTTATCGTAATCGATTTCCGGGAAAATCAACTGCTCTTTGATACCCATGTTGTAGTTACCACGGCCATCAAAAGCGTCAGGATTGATTCCTCTGAAGTCACGAACTCTCGGAAGAGCGAGGTTGAAGAATCTGTCAAGGAATTCATACATTCTCTCGCCACGGAGTGTAACTTTAACACCGATTGTCATGCCCTCACGGAGCTTGAAGTTAGCAACTGACTTCTTTGCCTTACAGAGATACGGCTTCTGACCTGTGATCTGCTGAAGGTCGCTTACGATAGCATCGATAGCCTTCGGGTTATCCTTTGCTTCGCCGCAGCCAACGTTGATAACGATCTTATCAAGCTTAGGGATCTGCATGACGCTCTTGTATTCGAATTTCTTCATCAAAGCCGGTGCGACTTCGTTTACATAGGCTTCTCTTAATCTTGCCATGTGTCATGTACCTCCCTAATTAAAATTCCGCGTTGCACTTTTTGCAAATGCGCTTCTTATCTTTCTTGCCTTCAGCCTTAGCTGCGTGACCAACTCTTGTCGGTCTGCCGCACTTCGGGCAAACGAGCTGAACTTTGTCAGCATAGAGTGCGCTCTCAGCCTTGAGAAGGCCGCCGGGCTCACCCATTTTTCTCGGCTTAACATGCTTTGTTACAATGTTAGCGCCTTCAACGATAACCTTACCCTCAGCCGGAGCAACCTGGAGAACCTTGCCCTTGTGGCCACGGTACTTACCGTTGATTACGATGACCTCGTCACCTGTCTTAACGTGTACTTTATTACTCATAGTTGCACCCCCTGATTAAAGCACTTCGGGAGCGAGTGAAAGGATCTTCATGAAGTCTTTGTCACGAAGCTCTCTTGCCACAGGTCCAAAAATACGTGTGCCCTTTGGGTTTTTATCTTCCTTAATGATAACAGCTGCATTTTCGTCGAAACGAATGTATGTGCCGTCGTTACGACGAACACCGCTTGCTGAACGAACAACAACTGCCTTAACTACATCGCCCTTCTTAACAACGCCGCCGGGTGCTGCTTTTTTAACTGAAGCAACAATGACGTCGCCAATGTTGGCGTATCTTCTGCCGGTACCACCGAGAACTCGGATACATCTGATCTCCTTTGCTCCGGTGTTGTCGGCTACTTTAAGATTACTTTCCTGTTGAATCATAATTGTGCCTCCTTACACCTTCGAAATTACTTAGCTTTCTCGATGATCTCAACAACGCGCCATCTCTTATCCTTTGAAAGAGGACGTGTTTCCATGATCAATACTCTGTCGCCGATACCGCATTCGTTCTTCTCATCATGAGCCTTGAACTTGATTGTACGGTTAACGATCTTCTTATAAAGCGGATGCTTTACTTTATCTCTAACAGTAACAACAACAGTCTTGTCCATCTTGTCACTGCTGACTACGCCTACGCGAGTCTTTCTGAGGTTTCTTTCGCTCATAACAGTTAACCTCCCTTTCCTTACGAATTAGCGCCGTGGAGCTCGATGTCGCGCTGAACAGTCTTGATTCTTGCGATATCCTTCTTAACGGCGTTAATACGCATCGGGTTTTCGAGCTGGTTAATGGCCTGCTGGAAACGAAGTTTGAAAAGTTCATCCTTCAACTCAAGAAGCTTCTTATCAAGATCCTGAGCTGACATCTTTCTGATTTCACTTGCTTTCATTACTGCTCACCACCCGTTTCTTCTTTAGTAACAAACTTGCACTTGATAGGAAGCTTGTTAGCTGCAAGGCGAAGAGCCTCACGTGCAAGTTCCTCATCAACACCTGCAATTTCAAACATAACTCTGCCCGGCTTAACAACTGCTACCCAATACTCGGGTGAACCTTTACCGGAACCCATTCGTGTTTCAGCCGGCTTCTCTGTGATCGGCTTATCCGGGAAAATCTTGATCCAAACCTTACCGTTACGCTTGATGTAACGTGTCATAGCGATACGAGCTGCCTCGATCTGGTTTGATGTGATCCATGCCGGCTCAGTTGCCTGAAGACCAAAATCACCGTTAGTAACCTTGTTACCACGTGTTGCCTTACCCTTCAAACGGCCTCTCTGAACACGACGATATTTAACTCTCTTAGGTAAAAGCATTATCTAGAACCCTCCTTACGGCGCGGTCTGCGATTGCTTGATTCGTGAAGAACCTCGCCCTTGTAAAGCCAAACCTTAACACCAAGACGACCGTATGTTGTCTTAGCCTCAGCAAAACCGTAGTCAATGTCTGCACGGATTGTCTGAAGAGGAATTGTACCCTCGTGATAAGTTTCGCTACGAGCGATTTCTGCACCGCCTAAACGACCTGAAACCTGAATTTTGATACCTCTTGCGCCGAGCTTCATTGTGCGACCGATGCACTGCTTCATAGCACGACGGAAAGATACACGTCTTTCGAGCTGAGCTGCGATGTTCTCAGCAACAAGCTGTGCGTCGAGGTCAGGCTGCTTAATCTCAATGATGTTGATAGAAACCTCTTTGTCGCCGCCAAGCTTTTTCTTACAAATTTCCTTAAGCTTCTCGATTTCTGAGCCGCCACGGCCGATTACCATGCCGGGCTTTGCGCAGTGGATGTTTACATAAACACGCTTTGCGTCACGCTCGATTTCAACCTTAGGTACACCAGCAGGAGCAAGTGTAGAAAGAAGGTATTCACGAAGCTCGTAATCCTCAACAAGGTTTGCGCCAAAGTCTTTCTTTGATGCGTACCAACGGGATTCCCAATTTTTAATTACACCGATACGAAGACCGGTAGGATTTATTTTCTGGCCCATTTGTTTACCCTCCTTCTTTCTTATTCTGCTTCTTTGAGAACCAAAGTGATGTGAGAAGTTCTCTTGTTTATTCTGAATGCGCGGCCCTGTGCTCTGGGTCTGATGCGCTTAAGGATGGGACCCGGTCCAACGTTGCAAGCTGCAACATAAAGACGGCTAACATCCATGTCTTTGTTTTCCGCATTTGCCATAGCTGACTTGAGGAGCTTTGCAAGCGGTTCACACGCAGCCTTCGGCGTGTGTTTAAGAATTGCCATTGCTTCATCACAAGGCTTGTTTCTGATAAGATCAAGCACTATCTGAACCTTTCTGGGTGCGATACGCACGTAGGTTACCTTAGCTGTTGCTTCCATTAATACACACTCCCTTCGGCTTATTTACCATTGTTTGATGTCTTTGAACCTGCATGACCTCTGTAAGTTCTTGTAGGTGCAAATTCGCCTAACTTATGACCAACCATGTCCTCAGTTACATATACAGGAACATGTTTGCGTCCATCATGAACAGCAAATGTGTGGCCGACAAAGTCAGGGAAGATTGTGGAGCTGCGGCTCCAAGTTTTGAGAACGATTTTTTCGCCCTTTTCGTTCATTTCCTGTACTCTTGCAAGTAACTTAGGCGCAACGAAGGGGCCTTTCTTTATGCTTCTGCCCATTATCTTTATCTCCTTTCGACTTATTTGCCGTTACGACGTCTAACGATAAGTTTGTTTGATGCCTTCTTAGTGCTACGAGTCTTGTAACCAAGAGCAGGCTTGCCCCAAGGTGTAACAGGACCCGGACGGCCGATGGGTGACTTACCTTCACCACCACCGTGGGGGTGATCGTTCGGGTTCATTACAGAACCGCGGACTGTCGGTCTCCAACCCATGTGACGTTTTCTACCGGCTTTACCGATCTTAACGTTTTCGTGGTCAACATTACCAACCTGGCCGATTGTAGCCATACAACCAACAGGAACCTTACGAAGTTCGCCTGAAGGAAGTCTGAGAAGAGCGTAATCGCCTTCCTTAGCCATCAACTGAGCTGCGTTACCTGCTGCTCTTGCAAGCTGACCGCCGCGGCCGGGATAAAGCTCAACATTGTGAATGAATGTACCTGTGGGGATGTTAGTGAGAGGAAGAGCGTTGCCCGGCTTGATATCAGCGTTCGGACCAGCCATAACCTTATCGCCAACCTTGAGACCAGCAGGTGCAAGGATGTAGCTCTTTGTGCCGTCCTCATACTTGATGAGAGCGATGTGAGCTGAACGGTTAGGATCGTACTCGATTGTTGCAACTTCTGCTGCTACATCGAACTTTGTACGCTTGAAGTCGATAACACGGTACTTTCTACGGTTAGCGCCACCGCGGTGACGAACTGTGATTCTACCATAGCTGTTACGACCTGATTTATTCTTCAGAGGCTCGAGGAGGCTCTTCTCAGGAGCTACCTTTGAAAGCTCTGAATAATCTGTAACCGACATGCCTCTGCGTGCGTTTGTTGTCGGCTTGTAGACTTTGATCGACATTTAAATCACACTCCTTAATAAGCGGCTTCGCGGAGTATGTCGAACTCCATACATTACCGCCGGAATTTAGATCTTTAGATTATTCGTGGTTGATTACATCATACCGTCGAAGAACTCGATGGTCTTAGAATCTTCTGTAAGAGTAACGATTGCCTTCTTCCAGGAAGCTGTGAAGCCCTGTGACATACCCTGTCTGCGGAGCTTACCGAGGCAGTTGATTGTGTTAACCTTAGCTACCTTTACGTTGAAAAGCTCTTCAACAGCTTTAGCAATCTCGATCTTGTTAGCAGTCTTAGCAACTGAGAATGTGTACTTCTTTTCAGCTGTGCCAAGCATACTTTCTTCTGTGATAATCGGACGGAGGATGATGTCCTGTGCTAACTTACTCATGCATATACCTCCTCAATCTTTGCGATGCCGTCCTTGAGGACAACCATTGTATCGCAGTTAAGAATGTCATAAACATTCAATGTGTTAACAGTAGCAACCTTTGCACCTGCAATGTTTCTTGCGCTTCTGTAAAGAACATCGTTGTTCTCAGGAAGAACAAGAAGAACCTTCTTGCCTGTTTCAAGAGCTGCGAAAACCTTAACAACTTCCTTAGTCTTGATAGCGTCAAGCTTGAACTCGTCAAGAACTACAAGCTCATCAGCAGCAACCTTTGAAGAGAAAGCTGACTTCATAGCAAGTCTTCTTACCTTCTTGTTGATTGAGAAGCCGTACTCTCTCGGCTTCGGGCCGTGAGCGATACCACCGTGTGTCCACTGCGGAGCTCTTGTTGAACCCTGACGAGCACGACCTGTGCCCTTCTGTCTCCAAGGCTTCTTGCCGCCGCCGCTAACCTCTGAGCGTGTACGGGTTGACTGTGTGCCCTGACGCTGATTTGCCAAATAATTTACTACGCAAAGGTGCATAGCAGATGCATTCGGCACGATTCCGAAAACTGACTCTGCAAGAGCGAGGTCGGAAACCTTTTTACCGTTCATATCGAAAACTGATACATTAGGCATACTTTAAACTCTCCTTCCGTTACGCTTTCTTGGCATTAGCGATAACAACGATGCCGCCCTTAGGACCGGGAATTGCGCCCTTAACAGCGATGAGGTTGTTTTCTGCATCAACCTTAGCAATAGTTAAATTCTGAACTGTTGTGCGGTCTACACCGTAGTGACCTGACATCTTCTTTCCTTTGAAGATTCTGGCAGGGTCGATAACACCGAGTGAACCGCCGTGTCTTGCAACAGGACCAGTACCGTGTGACTCTCTGAGTCTTGCGAAGTTCCAACGCTTGATTGTACCTGCTGTACCGTGACCCTTGCTTGTGCCGATAACGTCAACCTTCTCGCCAACTTCGAAAATGTCAGCCTTGAGAACGTCACCTACGTTAACGTCTGCGATGTTTTCAAGACGGAACTCTTTGAGAACCTTCTTGGGAGCTACACCGCTCTTGTCAAAGTGACCCTTCATGGGTTTGTTGACTCTTGCTACCTTCTGATCGCCGAAACCAACCTGAACAGCTTCGTAGCCGTCATTCTCGATTGTTTTCTTCTGAACGATCACGTTCGGACCTGCTTCAACGACTGTTACGGGTACTACGTTACCTTTTTCGTCGAAGATCTGTGTCATACCGATTTTCTTTCCGATAAGACCTTTTTTCATTATGTTTTCCTCCTTGTTAGGTTATTGGTTGGCAACTGCGCCAACTTGACCTGTTAGCGTTAAGATTAAAGCTTGATTTCAATCTCTACGCCTGCAGGAAGCTCAAGACCTCTCAAAGCATCAACTGTTTTAGCTGACGGTCTGATGATGTCGATAAGCCTTTTGTGTGTGCGCTGTTCGAACTGCTCTCTGGAGTCCTTGTACTTGTGAACAGCACGAAGAATTGTAACAACTTCCTTCTCTGTCGGGAGAGGAACAGGACCTGAAACCTGAGCGCCTGTACGCTTTGCAGTTTCTACGATCTTTTCCGCTGCCTTGTCAACAAGGTTGTGGTCATAACCCTTCAATCTGATTCTGATTTTTCCCTTTACTGCCATGATTCTGCCTCCTTATAAATTTGGCGGGCAACGTCTAAAACCTATTCTTGCAACGTGTCCGGGTGTTTCCACCTGCCACATTTAAAAACCGGAAATGGGTTAGTTTCCGGGAAAGTGCATTTAAAGGTTTTAAACGCACATACATACACAGATCCGCAAAAGGGAAGCGGACCCGGTCTGTAGGTTATTCGATCGCCCGGTTTTAAATCGGACATACTCCGCGAGAATTCCCGACCTCGATGGGCCGCCACCTCTCACATCAACGCATATCTACGCACTTTGCTACATAATAACATAGCATGCTCGAGTATGATACCACACATTTCCCGATAAATCAAGTGTTTTTTGAAAAATTTTTGAAATTTTTTCAAAATAATTTTCAGGTGGTTTCTGAGCATACTTTACCTTGTTTTTTATTGCAAATTTCTCTGTGTTTTCAGCACGCTATATATTATATTATAAAATGTATACGAAATCAAGTGTTTTTTCGTACTTAAACAACATTTTGTAGCATATTGATGTTTGACTTTTTGCTTGAATAAATATATAATATATGAGATTATGAGACATTGTGTCTAAATTTATTTGAGGAGTGAGATAAATGCAATTATCAGATGTTGGTGTATTCCTCGGAGATCTTTCTCTTATGGAAGTTAATCATCACACAAAAGATCCGATGAAAGCACAGCGCAAAACCCTTAAGAAAATTCTTAGCAAAAACAAAAACTGCGAATACGGTAAAAAATACAACTTCAAGGACATTCACTCAATCGACGAGTACCGTGCTAAAGTTCCTCTTACCAAGTATGAAGACTACGAGCCTTTTGTTGAGCGTATGATCCACAACAAAGAAAACAATCTTATGTTTTCAGGTCTTAATGTGCGTTACTGTTCATCTTCAGGCAGCGTAGGTAAGCCGAAGATTCTTCCTAAATCAATCAAAGACCTTTGGAACATGCAGTGTATCGGCTTTTCTGCTTCAGTTGCAACTGCACACCACTATCTTAAGGACGTAAAGGGTATTAAGATGCCTACTCAGAAGGGTCCCCTTGTGCTTATCCTTACAGGTCACAAGCTTGAAGACGGCAAAATGTGTAACGGTGCAGGACAGATTCCTCTCCTTTACCTCAAGCCCCTTCTCGGTATGTTCTCTACATCACCTGCTTCATTGCTTATTCCCGAGCACGAAGAATTGCTTGATACATCTTATCTTCAGCTCAGATTCGCACTTGAAGACAGAAAGGTTTCATACCTTGAGTCAATCGTTGTAACTCTTCTTACAACAATGTTTGACTATCTTGAAGAAAATTGGGAAATGCTCTGTGACGATATCGAAAAAGGTATCATCAACCCGAATATCAAAATCACACCTGAACTTCGTAAAGCATATTCAAAGAAGTTCAAGCCCAACCCGACTCGTGCAGCTGAACTCCGCCGCGAGTTCGAAAAGGGATTTGACACACCGATCGCTCCGCGTATCTGGCCGAAGCTTACATGGGCACACGGTATGGTTGGTTCAACACTCAAGGTTTACGTTGAAAAGCTTCGTAAGTCTATCGGTGATATTCCCATCCATAATATGGGTTATGCAGCAGCTGAAGGCTTCTTTGCAATGCCGACAGAGCTTGATGTTCACGACGGTGTTCTTCTTCCGCACTGCATCTTCTTCGAATTCATTCCTATCGACGATGACGTAGAGGATGAAACAGAAAGTGACAACCCGAAGACTCTTCTTATTGATGAGCTTGAGGTTGGTAAGAAGTACGAAATCGTTGTTTCTAACTTCTCAGGTCTTTACAGATACCGCATCGAGGACGTTGTTCAGGTTACAAAGATGTATAACAACACACCGAGAATCGAGCTTCTTTACAGAAAGAACCTCGATATGAACGTTGCTAACGAGAAGACAACAACTCAGATGTGTGACTACTGTGCAAAGAACATCGCAAAGAGAAGCGGTAAAGAATATACACAGTTCAGCTACTATCCTGATTTCTCCACAAAGCCTCCGCGTTATTGTCTCCTTGTTGAGCCGAAGGAAGCTGTAACTGAAGAAGAAAGACAGCAGATGATCGAAATTATGGACGAAGAATTCTGCGAGGTTAACGAAAAATACGCTAAGTACAGACGTTGGGGTATGCTCAACAGACCTGAAATTCTTATCCTTAAAAATAAGACATACTGGGATTACAGAGAAATGCTCCGTGCTAAGGGCGTTGTTCTTAACCAGATTAAGCCTGTTACTGTTATTAACAGCCAGGAAAGAAAAGATTTCTTCTTCTCACATGTAGAAACAGAAAATTCATCAACTCTTGACGAGTGGAAAGCATCTAAGGAGTGATGAAAATGAAAAGGTTTTCTAAAAGACTTTTAGCGATTGTTCTTTCTCTCACTATCGTTTTTGCGACTTTTGCATTTTCGGCATCAACTTCTGCATCTGATGCACCCGGTACGGATATCCCGTTGATTTACGTTGTCGGTACAGGCGGTCATCTTATAGCTGACAACCCTGACGGAACAACAAGAAAGATTTTTCCGTTGGTATTGCCTGAAAACTTCATTATGGACACCGTTGAAGCGAATATCGGTATTTTCGCCAAAGCAGTTATAACACAGCAGTGGGACGAATTCTGCGACGTTCTTTACGACACTATCTCCCCTCTTTACGCTGACCTTATGCTTGACGAAAACGGCGATCCGCGTGACAACAGCCGTGCAGATATCGACAGCCGTGACAGAATCAATCCTGCAAAAGTTAACGGTAAATACGGCACAGAACAGTTTAAATTCAATTACGACTGGCGTGTTGACCCGTACGTTACTGCTGAAAAGCTTCACGAATACATAGAAGCTGTTATGGCGGCCACAGGTGAAACAGAGGTTGCTCTTCTCGGACGTTGCCTCGGTGACTGTATCACAGCCGCTTATATGGAAAAATATGACGGTGAGTATGTTGCTGATTATATCTCCTATGCAAGTGCCGTAAACGGTGCTGAGTTCTGTTCAAAGGCTTTCTGCGGTGAGATTTATCTTGAGGCAGACGGAATCGAAAGATATGTTTATGACCTTGAGCTTGCTACAGACAGCAATATCAACGAACTCATTCAGGCATTTGTAACCGTCCTTAACGAAACATACGGTCTTGATTTCCTTGCTTGGTCTGTAAACAATGTTTATCCGGACATTTACCTTAATATTGTTCCCAGACTTCTCAGAAGCATGTACGGTAACTTCCCTGCTTATTGGGCAATGGTTTCCGACGAAGATTATGAGAAGGCAAAGGAAACTGTTTTCCACGGCACAGACACAGCTACATATGCAAACTTCATCAACAGAATCGACGCATACCATTACAACGTTCAGGTAAAGCTTCCTGAGCTTTGGAAGGGCTTCAGGGAAGACGGTATCAATATGGCAAACGTAACTAAGTACGGTTACCAGTCACTCCCGATAATCGAAAATGCTGATGTGTTGGGAGAAGATTTCTGCACAGTAGCTAAAGCTTCTCTCGGTGCCACAACATCAACAATTGACACAGTTCTTTCTGATGATTATATTGCTGCAGCACAGGCAAACGGAACAGATAAGTACATCTCTCCCGACAAGCAAATTGATGCTTCAACCTGTGTTCTTCCCGAAACAACATGGTTTATCAAGAACATGAAGCACGCAAACTTCCCCGATTCAATAAACCGTCTTTTCGACAGAATCATCAACATTGAAGGCTTTAACGTGTTCAGCGACGCTGATTATCCTCAGTTCCTTGTTTATGATGATGAAACATCCGCGATTTATCCGATGATTCCTGAAAACATGAACACAACTGAGCGATACAATCCTGATTTCTTCAAATCATTGAAGAAAATCTTCGAATTCCTTTTCGGACTTATCAAGGACGCTATCGCAAACAGCACAGCTCCTGAAGCTGCACCCGCTGAATAAAGCTACATAAAATTAATCCCCGTTTCCGATTGGAAACGGGGATTTTTCTGTCTTCAGATTTAATTAAAATGCGTAACCGAAGATAGCCTTGATCGGGAATGTAAGAACAAAGAAGATGCCTGACTTGATTCTGTCCCAGAGAGGAAGATAATCACAATTCATATTGTAGTTAGCCATAGCCATCTTATTATCTGCAAAGTAGTCATCAAACTGAACAAGATATGTGCTGTAAGTTGATGTGTCCTCTTCATTGATATCGATGATTCTTACACCTCTGTCTTCGTTGCCGTAGCTGTTGAATGTGAAGCCCGGTGTTGCTACGAGGTCGATACCGCTGTGATTTACTTCGAATGTATTGTTGTGGTCGTGACCGAAGAACATCGCAACAACGTCGCCCTGCTCAACCATAGCACCAAACTGCTTTGAAGGACGTGTACCGGGGCAAGGATACTCTTTGAGGTAACCTGCTTTAAGAACGCCATCTTTGAAAACATAATCCTTACCGTCATATTTAAGCATTGAGCCTTCAATGTTTTCGCCACTCTCGATGAGGTCGAAGATTTCTTTAACAATAATGTGCTGGAAAGCCATTGAAGGAACTGCTTCGCCGCCGTTTGCAGCCTTGAGTTCGTTTGACTTGTTTACATACCACTCAACCTGATCGTCATGAACATAGTCATAACCGCCAAGCTCTTCATCATATGTGTTTGAGTCGAACATCCAGAGGTTATAAGCCATCTTTGTGCTGTCCTTTGATGAATAGATAGGAAGATTATATGTTCCGCAACCGTAGAGTGCATCGCCTTCATCAGTACCGATGAAGCAGTCATACTCTTCGTAAATGTCAAAAAGTTCTTCCTTGGAAAGCTTATTTTCGTTATCGTGGTTACCGAAAACCATTGCAACAGGTGCACCGTACTCTTCAAAGATATCCATAAACTGACCGATAGCGATTTCGCAGTTTAATTTATCCCAGCTCTTGAGCATATCTGTACGGCAAGAACCGCCTGAAATGTTGTCACCTGTAAGAACTATAAGGTCGGGCTGTTCCCTGATGAGTGCTTCCTTAAGGAATTCTTTAACTGCACCGTTAAGGAGCATATCGTCCTGAAGGTCAGCAACCTGCATAATTCTGAAGTTACCGTCATCGTTAAACTTAAGTGTTCCGAACTCTTCCTTTGCTGAAACGCCGAAGCAAAGAGTTGCCATAAGCATTACAACGCAAAGAACTACTGAAATAATTTTTTTCATTGGTTTACCTCCGTCTTAGTAAGTATGTGTACATACTTCTTTGATTTTATCTCTGAGCTTAAGGAAATCCTCAAGCGCCTGAGGCTTGTTGTTGGGGTTTCGCAACAGTGCGGCAGGATGGAATGTTCCCATCATAAGTACCCCGTTTTTCTCGATGAATTCTCCGTGCTGTTTTGTTACTTTGAAGTCATCACCGATAAGCTTCTGTGCAGAAATTCTTCCGACACAGACAATAATCTTCGGCTTCATCAGCCTTACCTGCTCCCTGAGCCAGCCGAGGCAGGCTTCCTGCTCTGCAGGCTGAGGGTCACGGTTATGCGGCGGTCTGCATTTTACCATATTCGCAATGTAAATGTTCTTTTTTCTGTCAAGACCGATCGCTTCCATATATTTATCAAGAAGCTGTCCGCTGCGGCCTACAAAAGGTTCACCCTTCAGGTCCTCCTGCTCGCCCGGGCCTTCACCGATGAAAAGCACTTCGGCATTTTCGTTACCGACACCGAAAACAAGATTAGTTCTCGTTGCACCCAAAGGACATTTCTGACAAGTTGAACATTCGCATTTAAGCTCTTCCCAGCTTTCATACATAAGGCTTACACACCACCTTTCACAGATGAAACATCTGATTTAATCTGTTCAATCAGCTCCTGAAACGAACTGAATTTCTGCTCTTTACGGATAAAGCGGACAAGTCTTATATCAACACACTTTCCGTAAAGGTCACCGTTGAAATCAATAATATGAGTTTCGCTGAGTATTTTTTCTGTCCCTACGGTCGGACGTGAACCGATGTTCGTTACGCCCTTGTAGCTTTCTGAACCAACTGTAACAACCGATTCATAAACTCCGAAGCAAGGAACAACAAGGCCTTCGGGAATCTTCTGGTTTATAGTCGGAAATCCCCACGTGCGACCGCGTTTATCACCGTCAATTACTTCCGTACAGTAACCGAAATATCTTCCGAGCTTGCTGTTTGCTTTTTCAATTTCACCGCATTCAACAGCTTTTCTTATTGCAGTTGAACTGACAGCCATACCGTCAGCCTCAACCTCATCTATTATAACACATTTAATTTCTTTTTCGATACATAAATCTTCCAAAAGTTTTGCATCGCCTTTGGCTTTTTTGCCAAAACGGTAATTAAATCCGCAGACAACTACCTTTGCATTCAGCTTTTTAATAAGTATTTCTTCAACAAACTCTTCGGGAGAAAAATCCCTTATTTCCGAAAAACTAACCGTAAAAGCTTCAATACCTTTTTTCTTAAACAGCTCTGCTCTTTCCGAATCGGTAATAAGCTTTGGCGGAGCTTCGCCCGTAACAGCTTTCATACTGTGCTCATCAAAAAGCATTACAGCCGCAGTAAATTCTT
Organism: Clostridia bacterium; assembly: GCA_017380575.1. GTDB lineage: Bacteria > Bacillota > Clostridia > Oscillospirales > Acutalibacteraceae > CAG-488. The sequence goes on from JAFODS010000037.1 coordinate 13,861, forward strand.
TTCCCGCTTCTTCAGCTGTTCTGTTTATTACTGCAAGGTGACCGATGTGTAAACCGTCAAAATTGCCGAGTGCAACAGCACAGCCGTTATTCAGTTTTTTATCGGTCATAAAATCACCATAGTTTGATTATTTATTAAGAAATTCGTATGCAACGCCTGAAAGTTCTTCTGCTCTGTCCTCAATACAGATATGTCCGCCACCTGCTACAAGGTAGTGCTCAGCCTTCGGGAAAGCATCAGAAATCTGCTGTTTCATTGTGTCGTTGATAATCATATCTTTTTCAGCGTTAACGATAAGAACAGGACAGTCAATGTTCTTCGCTCCCTCAAGATCTGTCGGACGCTGATGCTGCATAAGAACGCAGAGTCCGTCACCTGTTCCGTCAAGCTGAAGCGGTGCTGTTACACCCTCAAGATTATAATTCTTTGTGTATTCAAGGTTAGCTGTTGCCATATAAACAACTATCTTCATAAGGAAATCAATCTTTGTAAGATACTTGAATACAAAGTTAACCATTTTGCCCATAATCGGCATTGCCATCATACCGGACATATCACCCATATCAGCAACGGGAGCTGCACAGAAGAGCATAAGCTTCTGCACATCAACGCTCTGTGCAACATTGATTGCGACTGCACCACCCATTGAGTGACCTGCAAGAATCCATGTGTGCTCAGGTGCAATGCTGAGCATAAGCTTCTCCACAAGAAGCTCACGGTCAAGAAGCTCCATATCCGCAGTTTCTCTTGTGCTGTAGCCGAAATTCGGGAGGTCAACACAGTAGCAGTCATAGCCCTTTGCACTCATTTCAGCAGCCATATTCTCCCAGGAGAAGCTTGACTGACCGAAGCCGTGAATGAACATAATTCTGCCCTTGTACAAACCTTCATGCTCAACGGCACGGTAATGAAGCTCGTAATCACCGTAGGTGAAAAAGTGACTGTTTTCATAAGGAAGTGCATTTTCTTCCTGTGCAAATGCAGGAATTGCTGTTGCAAAAAGCATTACGAAACACAATACAACTGATAAAAATTTCTTTGTCATTTTCATTTCTCCTCTTAAATGATTTTATTTTTTCTTGAACATCTGCTTCATACGAAGTTCCTTTGAAAGCACACGCTTGCGAAGTCTTAACGACTGCGGTGTTACTTCAAGAAGCTCATCATCCTTGATGAATTCCATTGACTGTTCAAGGCTGAGCGTTGTCGGAGGCACAAGACGAAGCGCATCGTCACTGCCCGAAGCACGGGTATTCGTCATCTGCTTTTTCTTGCACACGTTGCAGACGATATCCTCGTTTCTTGCACATTCACCGACAATCATACCTTCGTACACTTCAAGTCCCGGACCGATGAAAAGACGGCCTCTGTCCTGAGTGTTGAAAAGTCCGTAACCTGTGCTTGTACCTGTTTCATGAACAACGATTGAACCGCGTTCACGAGTCTGTATGTCGCCCTTGTAAGGCTCATAGCCTGCAAAAAGCTGATTCATAATACCGTTACCGTTTGTGTCTGTCATAAACTCTGAACGGTAGCCGATAAGGCCTCTTGACGGAATTTTGAATTCAAGGTGAGTTGCACCGCCGTCGCGTGAACCCATATTTTCAAGTTCACCCTTACGAGAGCCGAGCTTTTCGATAACCGCACCGACGTACTGTTCAGGCACTTCAACGATAAGAAGCTCCATCGGCTCGCAACGTTCACCGTTGATTGTTTTATAAATAACCTCAGGGCGTGAAACCTGAAATTCATAACCCTGACGGCGCATTGTTTCAATAAGAATTGAAAGATGAAGCTCACCACGTCCCGAAACCTTGAAGGTATCGGTTGAATCGGTTTCCTCAACGCGCATGCTTACGTTAGTTTCAACCTCTTTGAAAAGACGGTCACGGATATTTCTTGAAGTAACAAACTTGCCTTCACGTCCTGCAAAAGGACTGTCATTGACAATAAAGTTCATTGAAATTGTCGGCTCGTCAATCTTTACGAAAGGAAGCGGCTCAATACAATCGGGAGCACAAGCTGTTTCACCGATATTAAGGTCAACAATACCCGAAACACAGACAATATCACCCATCATTGCAGAATCAACTTCAACACGGCGAAGTCCCTCAAACTGATAAAGACGAGAGATTTTCACATTCTGTGTTTCACCGTCCTGCTTGCAGAGAACAACGTTATCACCGCGTTTTATCTTACCTCTTTCAACTCTGCCGACACCGATTCTGCCGATATAATCATCATAATCAAGGCTTGAGAAAAGAATCTGCAAAGGAGCTTCAATCTCACCCTCAGGCGGCTGAATGTGTTCAAGAATAGAGTCAAGAAGCGGACGCATATCGCCTTCCCTGACATCAGAATCAAGCGAAGAATAACCCTCTCTTGCCGAAGCGTATACAACAGGGAATTCAATCTGGTCGTCATCAGCTCCAAGCTCGATGAATAAATCGAAAACCTCGTCAATAACCTCACTCGGTCTTGCACCAGGACGGTCGATTTTGTTAACAACAACAAGAACCTTCTTCTTAAGATTGAGTGCTTTTTTAAGAACGAATCTCGTCTGTGGCATACAGCCTTCGAAAGCATCAACCAAAAGAAGAACACCGTCAACCATCATAAGAATTCGCTCAACCTCGCCGCCGAAATCAGCGTGACCCGGGGTATCAACAATATTGATTTTTGTGTCTTTGTAGTGAACAGAAGTGTTCTTGGAAAGAATTGTGATACCTCTTTCTCTTTCAAGGTCGTTTGAGTCCATAACTCTGTCCTGAACCTGTTCGTTTTCACGGAAAATACCGCTCTGTTTAAGCATTTCGTCAACGAGCGTTGTTTTACCGTGGTCAACGTGCGCAATAATCGCAACATTTCTTATACTATCTCTTTTTGACATAATTTTTTCACCCTCTTACAACCCTATATTTTAATATATAATAAGTATATAGTCAAGAAATTTGTTGAAATCCGTACGGTTTTATGCTACAATCAGCAAATAGAAAGAGGTGTTTTTATGATTAGCAGAGAAGAATGGAAATCCTTCAGAGGGTCACAGAAAAAGCCTGACCATATTATGCTTACCGTTAAAGGTAACCCTGAAACATCAATGACAGTAACGTGGCGTACAGATATCGCCATTGAAAACGGTTATGCACTCTGCCGTGCCGTCGGAACTGATAACTGGATGCGTTTTGATGCAGAAATGGGCAGATTCGATTCCGATATGGATTCAAGCCACATTTTCTGGGCAGATATGACGGGTCTTAATCCCGACACAAAATATGAATACACCGTAGGAAACGCTGATTACAGAAGCAAAGCTTACAGTTTTTCCACTATTCCCGAAAATCTTGAAGATTTCAAATTCATCTGTTTTTCCGACATACAGACAGGTGGACCGAACCCTCCTGCCGATTATTCGGGATTCAATGCTTTTCTTAAAGAAACGCTTAAAAAACATCCCGATGTACGCTTTATTCTTACTGCAGGTGACAACACAAACTGCGGTCAGACCGACATTCAGTGGACAGGTGCTCTTGAGGGCTACAAGGGTGTTATCGAAAGCATACCTCTTATGATGAGTATGGGCAATCACGACGATATGGGCTTTGAAAATTACTTTACGTTTGAAGGCAAATACTATTCTGAAAAAGCTGAGTTTTTCTCCAATCAGTTCCGTGGTTCATATCCCTACAACGGACCTGAAGAGTGGAAAACAGCTAACTATTCATTCGATTTCGGTAATGCGCACTTTGCAGCTATCGGTATAAGCGGTCCCGAGGACGTCAACGAATGGCTCATCAGGGATACTGATGCAAGCGACAAGACCTGGAAATTCGGTTCGCACCACTTCCCTATCTGCTATGCAGGCTCAGACCTCGCGTGTGATGATTCATACCCGATGATGATGGAGGGTATGGAAAAATTTGACGTTATATTCAGCGGACACGAGCATTGCTTTTCAAGAAGTTATCCGCGACGTAACGAAAATCTTTTTGATAAACCGTCAGAGGGCACTGTTTTCTATAACCTCGGAAGCAGTAACAGAAATCCTTCAAGGATGCTTGCACTTCCGAAGCTCTGGAATGCAGCTTGGTATCCGCACGAAGAAGAGCTTTCCATGTATGCAATCGCTCACGTAGAAGGAAGCAAGCTCACTCTCACATCTTACCTTGAAGACGGCAGAATTGCCGACCGCTGTGTTATAGATAAAGAAAATGACAGCATTGAACCACGTGCTCTTGCTCCTGTTTACACAGACACAAGAATGATGTTCAAGGGTGCAGACCTCGGTCTTTGTGCACGTACTACATCAGCAGAAAACATTGACGGGGTATGGCACGTCCCTGCCGCAATACTTTTCCGTTATGCCGGCTTTGATGTTGAGCTCGGCGACGGTACACTTTACATTGAAGCATACCGTCATAAAGCAAAATTCACCGAGGGAAGCGACATCATCGTAACCGACAGAGGCGAAATGAAGATGGAGCACATTGTTGTCCGTTCACAGCGTGAACAGCTTTACGTTCCCGTTGACGGACTCTGCAAGGCCTTCGATATGCGTTGTAACTATTACACAAGAAACAACATTCTTTCCTTTGAACACGAAAAACAGGATAAGCCTGTTCCCGTACAGCCGTAATTTTACACAACTAATCTATTGACAAAAAAATACAAAGGTGATAAAATATATCCAAATCAAGTGATTTTATCACTTAAATATTGAAAGGAGATTCACTATGGATCAGATTACAGCACTCTTTGAAAACATTGATTGGGATGCAGTCCTTGACGTTGTTATGAATAAGGTTACAGATCTTCTTGTTCAGATCGACTTCTCAAAGGTTCTCGATTCTCTTGCAGGTCTCATCGCAGGTTTCATTGCATAATTTAATTCAACCGTAAGCAGTCGAGCAATCGGCTGCTTGTTTTTTTGAAAAAAGTCCAGCTTGACATATTGACAATATTGTATAACAGTGTTAATATATACACATTGAGGCAGTGTTTACGCTGTCAGTATAGGAAAGGAGAAAATATCATGGATCAGATCACAGCATTCATCGAGAGCATCGATTTCGAAGCACTCATCGCTACTCTCACAGATTTCCTTGCAACAATCGATTTCCAGGCTATCCTTGATGAAATCGTAGCAATGGTATCAGGCCTTATGGCATAATCAACTTGTTACATACAAGGAGAGCAACCTTCGCGGTTGCTCTTTTTTCTTTGTATATCGGAAAAATTACGACAAATTTCTTGCGTTTATTTTGTAATAATATACATTGACCTATGTGGTAAAAAGTGGTATATTGTTAACAGCGAACGGTATTTGAAAGTTCCTGTTCAAAAACCGCGAAAAGGAGATGTAATAACATGAAGCACGTCGGAATCGTACGAAGCATCGACCTTGCAGGACGAATTGTTCTCCCGATTGAAATCCGTAAAGAGCTCGACCTTATGGGAGAAGACAGCAAGGTTGAAATTATTGCAAAAGGCAATGAAATTATACTGAGAAAATATGCTGATACCTGCATTTTCTGTCACGATACAGCCGATCTGGTTGATTTTAACGGTCAGAAAATCTGCCGTAAGTGCATAAAAGATATTTCACAGATATAAGTGAAACGAGAGGTTTTTGACCTCTCGTTTTCTTTTAGTCTTTTTCAATTGTTACCGTATCGAACTTTTCGTTTGTGTCTGTATGATAGCTTGTAAGTGTAAGAGTATTTTCTTTAACTTCAACTATTGAATACGTCTGTCTTCTTTCCTGTAATGCAAACTCACAGTACTCTGAAATCTCATCTCCCGTTCCGCTGTAGTTGCTTCCTGATGATGAATTCTGCGTAACATAAAGCGTTCCTTCGGGATTTTTGTAAACTCCGTTTTCGATTGTATCGTCCGTTATTTTTTCATCCTTTATCATATAAGAACGGCTGTAATAATGGTCGTGACCGCTGAGGCAGATATCAATATCAAACTCATCGATATAAGGAACAACGGTGAATCGGGCAAATTTATTTCCGATATCGTCCGCACCGCTTGCATCAAACGGACTGTGATGCATCATAAGCACTCGCCATTTTGCATCGGGATAAGCCTTGCAGGCATTTTTAATAACCCTTCTGTTTGCTGACGGGAAGAAATTATTTGAATCAACAACGATAAAAAGAACATCGTTATGCAAGAAATAATATCCCCTGCCTGCCGGCCAATTAAACAAAGCGAATGTGTTGCTGTTCGGATTGTTGAAATGGTGGCTGTAATTCGGAGTGTAAAATTCGTGATTTCCTATCGCTGCCGCAATCGGTGCCGAACGAAGAATTTCGGGAGATTCAAACAGCGTATACTGCTCCTCTGAATAAGAATCTTCAACCTGGTCACCTGAAGAAAGAATAAAATCTATACCTTCGTTTTTCTCAAAAGCCGTATCAAGGGTTTTCGTCCAGCCGTAGGTGTCGTTCTGATAAATTTCTTCCTGCGTTCCGCTTGAACGTCCTATCTGCGAATCCGTAACAAAAAGCACCTTTGTGCAATCATCGGAATCTGTCGTGAAAGAATATATTTCACTCTCAGCTTTGTTTATTGTGTAGCGGTAATAATATGTTGTACCCTCTTCAAGATTCTCAGCGGTTGCTGTATGTGTCCACTCACCGCCAAAAAGATTAAGGCTTGTTTTCACTTCAAGCTTTTCGCTGTCACTCAAATCTGCTTTTTTGCCGATTAAAATGCTTTCTTCAAGCTTCGGTGACTGCCACGAAAAATTCATCTTGGTTTCGTCCTCGCCCGGTGTGAGAGTTATATAACCCGAACCGTTATCGATGCTTTCCCAACCCTGAAGCCATTCTTCAAATGTACCGACAGCAGAAGCATTAAAGCTTAGTGCCGAAAATGCCATAACTGCCGCAAGGCCAAAAGATATTATTCTTTTAAACTTTTTCATAATTTACCTCCCGGTAATCTTAATAAGACAAGTATACCACATTATTTTCTCATTTAACAAAAGCTTAACGGAAAATTTATTGACATTTTTTTGTTTAAAATATATAATCGGTTTAAAGAAAGGAGTGCGATACATATGGATTTAATGACCGTTGTAAGGTACCTTATACCCGCGCTGTGTCTTATTATAATTGCGTACTGTATCAAGCACCTTCTTCAGAGCAAAGCCCCGAAGGTTACGCCCGCCTGCCTTATTGACGAGCTTACCGGTGACGAATATCTTATCACCAACTGGGAAACATCTGTCGGCAGAAGTAACGCTTGTGACATTGTGCTGAACTACCCTTCTGTTTCAAGATTTCACGCTGTTATTGCGAAGCACAAAAAGGGTTGGATCCTTACAGATACAAACTCATCTTCCGGCACAACCATCGGCAAAACCAAGGTTGAACGCACCGCTGTTATAAGCGACGGCGACACTGTGTCCTTTGGCGGAATTGTGCTCCGTTTCAGAATTAAATAGTTAAAGCTGTTTTTCTCTTTCGGAAAAACAGCTTTTTATATTTCGCACAAAAAAAGCTACTTATTTTGTAACTTTTATCCTCTGATTTTTCTTGAACAAAAATGCATTTATATGGTAAAATATTATGAATGATTTAGAAATTAGTTTTGGAGGCTGATTTTATGAAATACATTGAATTTGACGAATCAAGAGAGCTCGACCTTATACCCATCGGACGAGTTGCTATTGACTTCAACCCGACAGACTATTACAACACTCTTGACAAGTGTGAAAACTACAAAAAGTATGTCGGTGGCTCACCTGCAAACATTGCTGTCGGTCTTGCAAGACTCGGCAAAAAAGTAGGCTTCATCGGCAAGGTTTCCGACGACCAGTTCGGCACATACGTTGAGAATTTCTTCAAGGATGAAGGAATCGACATTTCACATATCACACGTACAACAGGCGGTGAAAAGCTCGGCCTTACATTCACAGAAATCAAGTCAGAGCACGAAAGCAGTATCCTTATGTACCGTGACGGCATTGCTGACCTTATGCTTCATCCCGATGATGTTGATGAGGATTACATCAAGAGTGCAAAGGCTATCCTTATCAGCGGTACAGCTCTTTCACAGAGCCCGTCAAGAGAAGCTTGCCTTAAGGCAATGTACCTTGCAAAGAAAGTCGGCACAAAGGTTATCTTTGACATCGACTACCGTCCGTACAACTGGAAGAATGCAGACGAAATTGCTATCTACTATTCAGTTGTTGCTTCAAACAGCGATATGGTTATGGGTTCACGCGAAGAGTTTGACCTCACAGAGGCAATTTCAGCTCCGGGCAGAACAGACAAGGAAACTGCAGCTCATTGGATGAGCATGGGCAACAAGATTGTTATCATCAAGCACGGTAAGGAAGGCTCAACAGCTCACACAGCTGACGGTGAATATTCAATCAAGCCGTTCCCCGTAAAGGCATTCAAGTCCTTCGGTGGCGGTGACGGCTACGGTTCAGCTTTCATTTACGGTCTTCTTGAAGAGTGGGATATTATGGATTGTCTTGAGCTTGGCAGCGCTTCAGCTTCAATGCTCGTTGCTGCTCACGGTTGCTCACTCTTTATGCCGACAGTTGACGAAATCAAGGCATTCATCAAAGATGAAAAAGAAAAGTACGGCGAAATGGTCGCACGTGCATAAGGAGGCTACTATGGAAACAGTAAGACTTACCTTAGGTGAGGCTATCGTAAGATACCTCGACAATCAGTATGTTACAATCGAGCATAACGGTGAGATGATCGAAAGTAAGTATGTTGATTACTTCTACACAGTTTTCGGTCACGGTTGCGTTCTCGGTGTTGGTGAAGCACTTTCACAGGCTGAGCATTCAATCAAGGTTATGCAGGGCAGAAACGAACAAGGTATGGCTCAGGCTGCTGCATCTTACGGCAAGATGACAAACAGAATGAAGATCATCCCCTGTATTTCTTCAATCGGCCCCGGTGCTGCAAATATGGTTACTGCTGCTGCAATGGCAACGGTTAACAACATGCCCCTCCTTCTTTTCATGGGCGATACATTTGCATCACGTCAGCCCGACCCCGTTCTTCAGCAGATTGAACAGCTTCACGACGGCACTGTTACAACAAACGACGCTTTCAAAGCTGTTACAAGATATTTTGACAGAATCAGCCGTCCTGAGCAGATTATGACTGCACTCACAAATGCAATGCGAGTTCTTACAGACCCCGGTCATTGCGGTGCCGTTGCAATTGCTCTTTGTCAGGACGTTCAGGGCGAAAGCTTCGACTACCCTGCTGAATTCTTCAGAAAGAGAGTTCACCTCATCCCCCGTCAGATTCCCTGCGATTACGAAGTTCGTCAGGTTGCTGAAAAAATTAAGGAAAGCAAGAAGCCTCTTGTTATCGTCGGCGGTGGTGTAAGATATTCACTCGCAGGCGAAACCGTTAAAGCTTTCTGCGAGAAGCACAACATCCCCTTCTCTGAAACTCAGGCAGGTAAATCCGCTATCGAATCAAGCCATTACCTCAACGTAGGCGGTATCGGCGTTACAGGTAACTCAAGTGCAAACGTGCTTGCAAAGGACGCCGACCTCATCATCGGTATCGGTTCAAAGTTCACAGACTTCACAACCTCTTCAAAGTGGCTCTATGCTGACAAGCAGGTTGTTACAATCAACGCGAGTGCTTTCCACGCAGGCAAGCTCGACAGCATCAAGATGGTTGCTGACGCTCTTGAAGGCGTTAAGGCTCTTGAAAAGTATCTTGACGGATATAAAACAGCTTACACAACAGAAATTGCTGATGCTAAGGCTGACTGGGACAAGGAAATGGACAGACTTGCTTCCTGTGCATATTCAGAAGATTATACTCCCGAAATTCCGAACCACGTTGACGATGCAGTTTCAGGCTTCGTAAAGGCAACAGGCGGTGTTATCACACAGACAGCTGCTCTTGCACTTATCCGTAAGCTTATCCCCGACAATGCAATCGCTGTCGGTGCTGCAGGCTCACTTCCCGGCTGTATGCAGAGAATGTGGACAACAGATACCCGCGACGCTTACAATATGGAATACGGTTATTCTTGTATGGGTTATGAAATTGCAGGTGCTTTCGGTTCAAAGCTCGCTTATCCCGACCGTGAGGTTTATGCTTTCACAGGTGACGGAAGCTACAATATGCTCCACGGTGAAATGATTACAGCACTTCAGGAAGGCAAGAAGATCAACGTTCTTCTCTTCGATAACGCTTCATTCGGCTGTATCAACAACCTTCAGATGGGTCAGGGTATTGAAGCGCTTTGTACAGAGTCACGTTACCGCGTTGGCGATGAGCCTATCCGTAACGGTGAGTTTATGAACATTGACTATGCCGCTTGTGCAAAGGGTTACGGTTACGTTACATACACAGCAAAGACTATGGATGAGCTTGAGGCAGCTCTTCTTGATTCATTCAAGCAGACAAAGCCGACACTCATTGATATAAAGGTACTTCCTAAGTCTATGACAGACGGCTACGGCGGATGGTGGAACGTTGGTTGTTCCGATATCCCCCGTACCGAAAAAGGCAAGGAAGCACTCAAAGAAAAACAAGAACACTTGCTTGAATCAAGAAAGTATTGATAAAGGAGAGTTAAACATGAAAGCAGAAAAAATCAAGCTCGGTATCGCTCCCATCGGTTGGACAAATGATGATATGCCTGACCTCGGCGGTGAAATCACATTTGAACAGTGTGTAAGTGAAATGGCA
>JAFODS010000010.1 GCA_017380575.1 Clostridia bacterium
ACTGCTAAAGCTAATGCAATCGGTTTCATTGACCGTGCTGAATGCAGAGAAGTTTTATCAGATATCCGTTCACTTGAATCGGATATCGCAAAATATTTTAAACCGGGAAAAGGAAGATTTGTTTAATGGCAGTTACAAGAATATGGCCTATAAAAAATAACATTCATCAGGTTGTGTCTTACGCTGCTAATAAAAGTAAAACTGATTTATCAAAACACTCCGATCTGATTGATGCACTTCACTATGCAGGTGATAAAGAAAAAACAAATCTTGAAAGTGAACAGAGACTTCTTGTTGACGGCATTAACTGTGACCCGGATATTGCTGCACAGCAGATGATTGATACAAAAGAGATGTATGGAAAGACGGGAGGTATTGTTGCCTATCACGCATATATTTCTTTCAAACCGGGAGAGGTTACACCCGAAGAAGCACAGCAGGTTGCAATGGAAGTTGCTAACAAGATGTGGGGAGCTGATTACGAAATGGTTGTTGCTACTCACCTAAATGCAAATTGTGTTCACTGTCATATCGTCATTAATTCTGTTTCAATGACTGACGGAAGGAAGATGAATGAAGACAGAGCGATGTACCGACTGTTCAGAAAGACGAGTGATGAAATCTGTCTTGAGCACGGATTATCTATTATTCAAAATCCTAAAGGCAAACGCATACCCTACAATGTTTACAAAGCGAAGCAGAAAGGTATCAAAACAAAATATGATTATATGCGTGAAGATATTGATTACGCTATTCCGAGAAGCAGAAGTATAAAACAGTTTTTCAGAATTATGAGTCAGAAGGGTTATTGGTTTGATGACGGAAAGATTGGTTACCGCACCGACAAGCACGGCGTTAAGCTTTCAAACCTTGGTGACGAATACTCTTATGAAAGTCTTTGGGATAGGATTAATCATCAGAGGCTTTATGAGGTGGATGAAAATTTTTATAACTATACCCGTGCAAATAATTATCTTAAAAATCAAATCTTTGTTTTCAATTACAGAGGTTATGAGTTCAAGGAGTCAGCCGAGTATTACCGACACCCTGAAACTTTCAGCAGAACAGTTTCAGATTTCACAAAACTGATTGTGGGTGGCGCCGTGCTCGGTGCACCTGTTGTTTCACTTTTATTTCTTGCTCTTCTCTTTGTGGGAGCGATAGCAGAAAAGAACAACTGCAATCCTCATCCGTTCTCACCGAAGATGAAATATTCTGCACCGAGAATTGAGTTTATGCACAAGCAGATTGAGCTTGCGATAAGCGAAAAGCTTTATGATTTTGCAGAGGTTGACAACTTTATTTTAAGAACAGAAACACGTATGGAGGAGCTGAAAACACAGCGTAATAAAATTTACAATCAGATAAGAAGATGCAAAGACCCGACGGCGAAGGTTGACCTTGTTTACCGTCGGGATTTTCTTACGTCTGAAATTGGCTCACTGCGTGAAAAGATAAACATTGCAAAACGAATCATCAAGGACAGGCCGGGGGTTGAGGAAAGCCTTGAAGCAGAGAAAGCACTTATCCGTGAATGGTACTTCCCCGAGAGGGCTCAGGTCAAAGAAAAATATTATGAAGGGAGGTAGATGCTATGAATGCTGAAGAGCTTTGCAAGAAAATGCAGGAAGAGAAAAAGGCTGACAGTGAAGAGTATTACGAAGAAGAGATGTCATCAAGCGAATATTTTTCCAAGTATTCGGGTACACCTTGGTACTCTGTCAGAAAACACTTACAGATTATCAGAGCTGAACAGAAAAAGTATAAAAGAAATTATTGATTTTTATGGAGGTAAACTATGTTTAATCAAAACATCAAATCACCGGTAAACATTCCGGTATCAAAAATTCATCCCTTTGAGGGAAATCCCTATAAGGTGCTTGACAATGAGGAAATGAACTTTCTCATTGAAAGCATACAACAGCAAGGCATCATTTCTCCTGTTGTTGTAAGACCGATTGAAAACACAAAAGACGAATATGAGGTAATCTCAGGTCATCGAAGGATGAGAGCATCACAGAAAGCAGGGCTGGAAACAGTACCTGCTTTTATTTATGCCGTCACCCGTGACGAAGCGGCTATTATGCTTGTGGACAGTAATCTTCACCGTGGGCATATTCTCCCGTCGGAAAAGGCGTTTGCTTACAAATTGAAGCTTGAAGCAATTAAGAGGCAAGGCGAAAGAACAGACTTAACTTCCCGTCAAGTTGTCGGGAAGTTAGAAAGTGCAGATCTCGTTTCTGATACTGAAAGTGGCAGGCAGGTACAGAGATATATCCGTCTGACTTATCTCATTCCCGAATTGCTTGACCTTGTTGATGAAAAGCGAATTGCATTTACACCTGCGGTAGAGCTTTCATATCTCAATGAGGTGGAACAGGCTGATTTGGTTGAAGAAATCTCAGTTTGTGATGCTACTCCGAATTTATCTCAGGCACAAAGGCTTCGTGCAATCAGCAGAGAAGAAGGTCTTACTCCTGAGGATATAGGTGAAATCTTGGCGGAAGAAAAGGCAAATCAAAGACCTACAGTAAAATTCTCCGTTGAACGCTTACAAAAGGTTGCTCCGAAGGTAAAAGAAAGTGATCTTGAAAACTTTGTTATGAAAGCCTGTGAGCATTATTACAGGTATCTTCAGCGACAGCGTAACAGGGATGCGAGGTGATGAGTATTGATTAACAGAATTATTGATTTATATGAAGGCTTAAAAGTGGGTTTTATCAGAACAATAAGCGATATTAAAGGTGAATGTACTTTTAATATTCCTGATGTTTCAACCTTTACCAAAGAACAGAAGATTGCCTTTGACCAGATGATAGATTTCCTTGCAGATATGATTGAGAAATACGGTGATAAGATACCGAAAGGCGAAGCAGAAGCCATAAAACAACCAAATAAGAAAACAGCTTAAATCGTTGTGGGGCAGTTTTAGCCTGCCTCACACATTTGTCGAATATGCGAAAGAAAAATATAATCACAATGTAAAATTATAAGGAGTTGAAAATATATGAAACGATTAAATTGCTATATCTACACCCGTGTTTCAACATCAATGCAGGTAGAAGGCTTCAGCCTTGATGCACAGAGAGAAAAGCTCCGCAAATATGCCGAGTATCAGGAGATGCATATTGCAGGTGAGTACAGTGATGAAGGTAAATCCGGTAAAAATATTGGCGGAAGACTTGAGTTTCAGCAAATGTTATTAGATATTGCAAGCGGTAAAGATAATATAGATTATGTACTTGTGTTCAAACTGTCCCGTTTTGGTAGAAATGCCGCTGATGTTCTTTCATCCTTGCAAATTATGCAGGACTACGGTGCTAATCTTATTTGTGTTGAAGACGGTATAGACAGTTCAAAAGACAGCGGTAAGCTGATGATTTCTGTTTTATCTGCCGTTGCTGAAATTGAGCGTGAGAATATTCTTGTGCAGACAATGGAAGGAAGAAAGCAAAAGGCAAGAGAAGGTAAATGGAACGGCGGTTTTGCACCTTACGGATATTATCTTGAAAAAGGTGAACTGAAAATTGCCGAAGATGAAGCTGAAACTATACGCATTATATTTGATAAATATATAAATACAAATATGGGTGCAAATGGTATTGCTAAATATCTCAACCAACACGGCATTGCTAAAAAGCCAAGGCAGAACGGAACATTAGATACCTTTTCTGCACATTTCATAAAGTTGGTTATACAGAACCCTGTCTATTGCGGAAAGATAGCTTTCGGCAGACGTAAAACTGAAAAGATTAACGGTACCCGAAATGAATATCATATAGTTAAGCAAGAACAATATCCCATCTATGACGGTATTCATGAAGCTATTGTATCTGTTGAGGATTGGGAGCTGGCTCAACAGAAACGAAAGAAATTAGGTGTTAAACGAGAGAAAATATATAATCTTGACCACGAACATTTATTGTCAGGTTTGCTTCGCTGTCCTGTTTGCGGTGCGGCAATGTACGGAAATATTAACCGCAAGAAAAAGCCTGACGGTACAATCTACAAAGACCACTTTTATTATGCTTGTAAACATCGTATGAAAGTTGACGGACACAAGTGTGATTATCACAGACAATGGAATCAGACTGTTGTTAACGGTGCAGTTGAAGAAGTGATTGAAAGGCTTGTATCTAATCCTGAGTTTGAAAAAGCCTTATGCGAAAAGATTAATACAAGGATAAGCACAGAAGGTCTTGAAGAAGAACTTGCAGTATTCAAAAAGCAGTTAACTCAGCTTGTAATGTCAAAAAGAAAGCTTGCATCTCAAATGGATACCCTTGATGTCACAGACAGACATTACGATAAAAAGTATCAGGATATGCAAAACAGACTTTATGATTTCTATGATGAGATAGAGGTTGTAGAGGAACAAATAACCGAACTGCAGTCCCGTATAGCAAATATCAAAGAAGAAAAAATATCAGGTGAAAACGTCTATCTTTTTCTGCATTATTATGGTACAATGTACAAGGAATTTACCGATGCTGAGAAAAAGAGGTTTCTTAATACCTTTATTGAAAGCATTGAGATATTCAAAGAAGAACAGCCCGACGGCAGACTGTTAAAGTGTATCAATTTCAAATTCCCCGTCTTTTATGACGGGGATGAGAATGTGACACATATCTGTTGGGACAGTGAAACAACAGTCGAAACGATTGTTCAGCTTTCGAGAAAACAAGTTATGAATCTGCGGAATATTGACAAAATTGCAGAATCTGTTAAAATGTATCTATTGCATTTGAAACTTAACGTAAAGGAGTAATATATTATGAGTAACAAACAGATTGATTGGGCAAATCTCGGTTTTGGTTATATCCAGACAGACAAGAGATTTGTTGCAAACTTCAAAGACGGTGCTTGGGAAGAAGGCGGTCTTACAGAGGACGCTAACGTTGTTATCAGCGAGTGCGCAGGTGTTCTTCAGTACGCTCAGACAGTATTTGAGGGTCTTAAGGCTTACCGTACACAGGACGGCCGTATCGTAACATTCCGCCCTGACCTTAACGCAAAGCGTATGGCTGACAGCGCAGACAGACTTAAGATGCCTGTTTTCCCTGAAGACAAGTTCATCGAGGCTGTTGAGCAGGTTGTTGCTGCTAATGCAGACTTCGTTCCGCCGTACGGCTCAGGTGCAACAATGTACCTTCGTCCGTTTATGTTCGGAAGCAACCCTGTTATCGGTGTTAAGCCTGCAACAGAATATCAGTTCCGTATTTTCGCAACACCCGTTGGCCCGTACTTCAAGGGCGGTGCAAAGCCGATCACACTCCGTATCTGTGATTTTGACCGTGCTGCACCTCACGGAACAGGCCACATCAAGGCTGGTCTTAACTATGCAATGAGTATGTACGCAATTGTTGACGCTCACGACAAGGGCTTTGACGAAAACATGTACCTCGACTCAGCAACAAGAACAAAGGTTGAGGAAACAGGCGGTGCAAACTTCATCTTCATCACAAAGGACGGCAAGCTTGTAACTCCGAAGTCAGAAACAATCCTTCCTTCAATCACAAGACGTTCACTTTGCTACGTTGCAAAGGAATACCTCGGTATGGAAGTTGAAGAAAGAGAAGTATTCAAAGAAGAGCTCAAGGACTTCGCAGAATGCGGTCTTTGCGGTACAGCAGCTGTTATCTCTCCCGTTGGCAAGATTGTTGACCACGGTGAGGAAATCTGCCTTCCCAGCGGTATGGACGAAATGGGACCGATCACAAAGAAGCTCTACGACACATTGACAGGTATCCAGATGGGCAGAATTGAAGCTCCTGAAGGATGGATTCACGAAATCAAGGTAAAATAATTACCTGCCGTCGTCAAAAAATCATATAAATTTTCCCGACATCAGTTTAATTTCCGATGTCGGGATTTTTTCTGCACTATTGATAATGCATTCTCTTTGTGATAGAATATATTTGTCAAAATTTTGAATAAACTCGCGCAAAAAGGTGATGTAATGAACACTTATTTTAACGAAATAACATCAAAACCAATAAACACAGACGATAACAAAATACTATATAAAATCCCTGCAGGTGCAATGTGCGGTAACGGTGACCTCGGTGTTGTTTTTGACAACGCAGACAACGGTCTTCTTATCCACGTTTCAAAGTGTGACTTCTGGAAATTCAGTGCCGGTGCACACGGTGACGGCGGTATAAAAACCGTCGGTAATCTGCTTATCGACAACATTGATTTGTCTGATTACAATATAAAACAGTACTTCGACAAGGGACTTCTTGAATGCAAATTCGGCAAGACGGAAATTGAATTTTTCGTTGCTCCCGAAAACCTTATTTATTTTGAAATCAAGGCTCCCCTTTCGGAAGCCTTTCCGTGTGTCGGCATTGAAATGCCCGACACCTGCGATTCTGTCAATTCATCGTTTGATGAAAACGGCATAAAATCCTGCAGCCGTAAGTTTGAGGGCGAATCACTTTCGTTTGAATCTGCAGTAACGATGTGTTGCCGTGAAATTGAAGCAAAGGAAGAGGGTAACTTCAGAGTTGCACGTTATTGCATTTCCGTCGTTACTAATTTTGACAACGAAGAATATATCGAAAAAGGTATCGCAATGGTTAACCTTTGCGACTATGAGTCTGACAAAGAAAGAACTCAGAAAAAGTGGACGGATTTCTTCTCCGCTTCAAAGGTAACCCTTGAAGACAAGGAAATTGAAAAGTTTTACAATTCAAGCCTTTACCACCTTGCAGGTTGTATGGGTAACAAGGAATTCCCTCCGGGACTTTTCGGCAACTTCATAACCGACGACTTCTTCCCCTGGGCAGGAGATTATCATATGAACTACAACTATGAAGCTCCGTATTACTGCATATTCTCTTCAAACCATCCTGAACTTTTCGACGGATATATGGCACCTATTCACGATATGAACGAGGAAGCAGAAAAATTTGCAGGCTTTTTCGGTTGCAAAGGATATGCCTTCCCCGTAAGCTTCGGTCCGAAAGCACTCGATGTGTACAGTATGCCTGCCTGCAAAGAGCACGGTGTTCTTTTCCTCGGTCAGAAAAGCCACGCAGCTTACGCCTGCGTAATTCCTCTTATGCATTGGTTTTCAACTTACGATAAGGAATATGCACGTGAAAATTACTATGAGTTTGTGCTGAACGTTGCTGCCTTCTGGGAAGATTATCTTGTTAAGAAAAACGGCAGATACATCATTAAAAAAGACGCTGCACACGAGATTCCTTACTATCGCGGAGAAAAATTCAGATATATCACTCATTTCGGTCAGGTCGGTACAATAAACGCTATCAACTCCCTCGGTCTTGTCAAAATGCTTTTCGACGGAATTTACGATATGGCAAAAGAGCTTGGTCTTAACGAAGAAAAATACGCTTTGTGGGAAGATATTATAGAAAATCTCAGCGACTTCCCGACATTTATCAAAAAGGGTAAAAAATGCTTCCGTTATTCAAAGTTTGGTATCCGTTGGAGAGATGAAAACACCGTTGGACTTCAGCACATCTACCCTGCCTCACAGATAGGCTTTGAATCAGGCGAAAAGCTTCTTAAAATCGCAAAGAATACATACTTCATCAACGACAGACGCCTTGACGATAACGGTTCAAACTCCTACCTTCCCGCAGGTGCAAGAATCGGTGTTAACCCTGCTTTCATCATTGAAGGAATTCATCAGAACATCAAGGAATTCGGTCTTCCGAACAGGATGTTCCGTCATCACGGCGGCGGAATCGAGCATCTTACTATGGTTCCCGCAACAATCAACGAAATGCTTCTTCAGGGACACGAAGGTATTATCCGTCTTTTCCCCTGTTGGGATAAGAAGTCGCCTGCTTCTTTTGAAAACTTACGTGCGGACGGTGCTTTCCTTGTTTCGGCAGAGCTTAAAAACAAAAAGATTTCTTCCATTAAAATCAAGAGTCTTCAGGGCAGAACTTGTAATGTAGATTTTGCTTATGTCAAATCCGTAAAAAGAGAATCTGACGGAGAAGAAATTCCGTTCACAAGAAACGGCAACGTTATTTCCTTCGAAACTCAGGCGGACGAGGTTTATCTTCTCGCTTAAAAAATGACTTCACGGGGTGATACTGTGGGTGAAAAACTAAAAAAACTCGTAGGCGTTCAGGGTGATTTCAAAACCACCATTCTGCCTATGATAAATTACAGCTACGCAAATATGTATATGGGCGGTGCGGGATACATCATCAGTATGTATTTCACCGTATTCCTGACGGACGTTGTTAACCTCTCGCTCAAGCAGGCAGGTATCGTTGTTATGCTTGCTACCGTGTGGGACGCGGTAACCGACCCTGTTATGGGTATTATAACCGACCGCACACGTTCAAAAACAGGCAAACACCGACGCTACCTTCTCTGGGGTATTCCGCTGATGGTTATTTCCTATACCCTGATGTGGAATTCATTCGGACTAAACGGAAAAACGAATCCTGCTCTTGCAATGGCATACTTTGTTATTGTGTATATGCTTTACAAAACTGCTTATACCGTTATCGGTGTTCCGCATACTGCTATGCTTCCCGAGCTTGCACCCGAATATAACCTCAGAACTCAGTATAATTCTGTCGGCTATCTGTTCAACTCGGCAGGTATGGTACCTGCTTTCGGAATTGTTGTTGCAATTCTTGCAATTTTCGGTTCTAACGATAACCTTACCTCAGAATCAAAAGCTCCGTTCCTTGTTATCGGCATCGTGCTTTCCGTATTTTTCGGTCTTGCTGTTTTCCTTACATACTACAAAACAAGAGAACCGAGTTCACTTAACAACAAAAACGAAAAGCTTGATATCAGATACATCATTCACGAATACGTTCTTGTTTTCAAAAACAAATCCTTCAGGCAGTATTTCTTTATGAGCCTTGCCTATCAGTTTGCAACAGGATTTTACGCAAACTCAAAGGTTTATTACATTAAGTACCTTGCAAATCAGTACAGCGGATACGCCCTTTTCAACGCCGTTGCAGGTGTCGCGGAGGCTGCAGCATTCCCGCTTAACTATGCACTGACGATGAAGCACGGAAAGAAAAAGTGCGGAAACATTGTCACACCGCTTATGGTTGCAGGTCTTGCAATCGGCCTTATAATGCAGTCGGGCGGTTCATTCATCTGGAGTGCACTTATGATGCTGAGTATGCTTCTTTACCCCTTCGGTATGTCCGGCCTCGGATTTGTTTCAACAAACATCTTTCCTGACCTTACTGACGTTGACGAGCTTATCACGGGCAGAAGAAGAGAAGGCGTTATCGCAACATTCAGCACACTTATCAAGAAAAGCATCAGCGGTGTTATGGCGGCTATGGTAGGCTTCACTCTTCAGAGTTTCGGACTTATTACGGGCGATACTGTTTCACAGTACGAGAAAACAACCGGCACTCTCTTCGAGCAGAGTGACAGTGCAATTCTTGGTGTAAGAATCTGCGTTGCTGTTATCCCGATTGTTGCAGCTATTATTTCTCTTGTTCTTCTCAAGAGATTCCGTATGACGAAGGACGACCACACAATGATCCGTGCGGCAATCGCAACAAAACATAAATTCGGCAGTGTAACTCTCACCGACGAGCAGAAAAAGCTTTGCGAAATGATTTCGGGTCAGAAGTTTGAAAACACCTGGCTCGGTCAGAGTGAAGGCAACAGCGAAGAGCATTTCCTTGACACAGACGAAAACGGAAATTACCTTATCTTACTCGAGCAGAAAGCATTGAAGGAGGCAGAAGCAAATGGTTGATATCACAAAAAAAGCTCCCGATAAAAAGGAGAAAAATTTTAAAAATTCATTGATAGATTTTCTTTTCTATCTTGTTCAGTGGACCTGGGGTCTGCCCGTAAACCTTGTTGGAGGTATCGCATTCCTCATCTGTACAAAAATCAAAAAACGCCGTTGGCAGAGATTCGGATATTCTTACATAGTATATCTTCCGTGGAAAGCTGGCGGACTTTCTTTGGGGCTTTTCATATTTATGAAAGACGGTCACAAGAATAAGAAGTGGACATACAACACCCGTATCCACGAATACGGTCACACATGGCAGTGTCTTCTTCTTGGCCCTCTTTACTATCTCGTAATCGCAGTTCCTTCAATGATATGGTGTAACTGCTTTGAGGGATACAGAAAGAAGAACAACGTTTCTTACTACAAGCTTTACTGTGAAGCCTGGGCAAACAAGCTCGGACAGAAATTCACAAAGATGGAAATGGTGGATGTCTGATGTCCGAATAATTACACCCGAATAAAAGCTGAAGCTGTTTCACTCAATGAGAGAAACAGCTTCTTATATTTTATCTGCAATTGTGAATACGAGTTTTTCGGTTTTTTCCCAACCGAGACAAGGGTCAGTAATAGACTTTCCGAAAACGTGTCCGCTGATATCCTGTGCACCGTCTTCAAGATAGCTTTCAACCATAAGACCTTTGACAAGCTTTCTGATGTCTTCGTTACGCTTTCTGCTTTCCATAACGTCAAGAGCGATATCCGTTTGTGCAAGATAATTTTTACCTGAATTATTATGATTTGTATCAACGATTACGGACGGATTAACAAGTCCCGAAACAGAGTAAGTTTCGTTAAGCTTCGCAAGGTCATCGTAATGATAATTGGAAACGCTTTCACCGTTTCTGCCGATATAACCGCGGAGAATGGAATGAGCATAAGGGTTTCCTTCACTTTCAACCTCCCAGCCTCTGTAAAGGAATGTGTGGCTGAGCTGTGCGGATTTTATCGCATTCATCATAACCGATAAATCACCGCTTGTCGGGTTTTTCATTCCGACAGGAATACCGACACCGCTTGCCGTCAGCCTGTGCTGCTGATTTTCAACAGACCTTGCGCCAACAGACACATAAGAAAGAAGGTCGGAAAGATAACGGTGGTTTTCGGGATAAAGCATCTCATCCGCGCAGGAAAATCCGTAATCACGGAGTGCCGTCATATGCAAATCGCGAAGTGCAACAATACCCTTGAAAATATCAGGCTTTTCGTCAGGGTCGGGCTGATGAAGCATACCCATATAACCCTGTCCCGATGTGCGCGGTTTGTTTGTGTAAATTCTCGGGATAATTATGAGCTTGTCCTTCACATCGTCCGCAATTTTACGAAGGCGTGAAATATATTCAAGCACAGGTTCTCTCAGGTCAGCCGAACAAGGGCCGATTACGAGAATGAATTTTTCAGATTTACCTTCAAAAACAGAGTTGATTTCTTCATCTCTTTCGGCTTTTACTGCCGCCATCTGCTCCGATACAGGAAAGCTCGTTTTAACATCCAGAGGAACAGGAAGCTTACGTTTAAAATTCATTTTCATAATATCACCCCTTTGCTGAAAACTTTCAACATCATACATCTTTTGACGGAAAAAGTCAAGAATCGCACCGTCTCCCGAAAAATATTTGCTTTTATTATTCTTTTTGATATAATTATTAAAAATATCTCCGGGTGGTTTTATGAAAATAAATTACAGAAAGCTCCTGCCCCGCGACAACACAGCAATGGCAGAACTGATAAGATACAACTTAAAAGCAAACGGACTCGACGTTCCCGGTACAGTTTATTTTGACGAAATAATCTGGCATCTGACGGATTTTTACGACGAAAAGCCTGAGCAACGTGCATACTTTGTTCTTGTTGATGACAATGACAAGGTTATCGGCGGAATAGGACTTGCAGAATTTCCTGACATTGAAGGCTGTGCAGAATTGCAGAAGCTTTATCTTGCTGACGAAGCCAAGGGACACGGACTCGGCTATTTTTTAATTGACCTGCTTGAAAAGGAAGCCGAGAAAATGGGATACAGAAAAATGTATCTTGAAACTCACACAAATCTTCAGACAGCGATTCACGTTTATGAAAAAGCAGGTTATCTTGAAATTCCCCGACCCGAATTTGTTATGCACAATACGATGAATAAATTTTACATTAAAGAATTATAATTCTTGACACAAAACTGTTCTGTTGCTATAATTTCCGTAAAAGAAAGCATACAAAAAAGGATGGCTGAGCCATCCTTTTTATTTTTAGCTTTAATTTTTATTTGTAAGGAACAGGAATGAATGTCAGTAAAAATTCAAACAACTTCTCAATCCAGTTTTTGATGAAATCAAAAATATCTGTCTTTATTTCATTTGATGTATCGTCTGCATTTACCTGTATTTCAACATCAACAATCTCCTGTTCAATCTCCTCTGTTACAGGTGTCTGATCAATGAGGGTAACATATTCAATATAAGCCGAAGATGTTTCAAGAAGAACCTCAGGCGATTTTGACTGATCAACTGATGAAAGCAAAATTCCTGCCTCGTTAAGAAGTGCAACGTCCGTTTCGTCAACCATACCGTCGTGGTTACAGTCAGCCGCCATATATGCAACTGTGCCGATATTTTCTTCAGTCAGTATTGAATTCGCCAAACATGAAACAAGCACAGCATCCTGACCGTCATACCAGGAGTCACCGTTTGTGTCACCGTAAATCAGAATTGTGAATTCTCCAACCACGGTATCGCCGTTTTTAAGCGTTGCCCTTGTTCCCGTACCGAGCTTACCTTCAGAAGAATCGTAACTCCAGGTGTAATCGGAATTGAGGACTGTTATGTAATTTTCAAGTGAGCTTTCACCTGCGTTGATGCCTGAAATAATTCCGCTATCGGTGTCAAAAACAACGCCTTCTGCCAACTCATATTCTGTTGCAGGTATCGCTTCTGTTTCTACTGCTCCGCAATTGTTGCATATACGTGATTTTGAACCCGGCTTTGAAATTGTAGGTTCATCAGTCACCTGCCACTCACCGAAGCTGTGGCCTGTTGCAGGAACGGTATTTTCGCTGAGCACTTTGTTACACTGTGTGCAGACCGTTTTTTCGAAACCGTCCTGTGTGCAGGAATGCTCACCCGACTGCGTCTGCGGCTGATGGTCACAGACAGTCCATGGTTGTATAAACGCATTTTTCAAATCCCAACTGCCGCTGTTGTATTCCTCGGAAGGTACCCATTTAGAAGAGCTATAAACATAGGTTTCGCCGTTACTTGAATATCCGTCACCGTTTTCAAACGGAATCCATGAACCATTCAGGCACATTGAAACAGCAAATTTACTACCTTCTTTAACAGCAACTTCCTGAGGCAAATCAATCACGTGATAACCCGCTTTTTCAACTGTTGTTTCAAATGTTAAACCCAATGTACCCGATCCCGGATTATTTACAGAAGTAAGATCAGTGTAAACTTTAAAAGTAATTGTTACGTTTTCCTCATAGGTATATGTGGCAATAGATTTTATTTTTTCATTTTCTTTTGCACTGAAAACATTAGCAACCGCTCTGTTTCCGATTCCTATCAAATAATTATAACGGTCACCGTTATAGTTATAGTTTTCGTAATAATCTTCGATAGGTTGTGCAATATACCCTATAAAACTACACAGAGTTGCATCGTAGTAAGAAATCCAGAAATATCCTGAATCACCCCACCAGGTATCCCAGCTGTTTTTGCAAAGCCAGGCACCGTTTTCAGTCGGACGACATTCAGCTTTAAAATTATCTTTGGAGAAGTTATCGTCCCAACCAACAACAGTGATCGCATGGTTAGTTGTTGTTGCGGTGTTGCAGTAAAAAGCCGCTATTCCCGAATCTGTATAATAACTATCGTCATGATAATAACTGGCTGTTACTGAGCCGTATTCCATAATATGCTGTTTAGTTTCATTTGCTGTTGAGAGTGTTTCCACAGACTTGATAACAAAACCGCTGTTTGTATTACGACGCTGATCATCGGTATACTTCGGAAGCTTTGGTATATTGTTGTAGTCCGCCGGATCTACATCCTGCTTGGCAACACCTGCCCAGCGTGACAACGCCTGTGTAACCTTTTGCCAGTTACCGCCCGTCAGGTACGGATTTGCCGTGGTTGTTCCGTCACCGTAAGCAAGATCTGTCGTGTCAGTAGTGGCACTGTTAATACCAAACCACGCAAGGTGAGATTCAGAAAAATCAACGGTTTCAATCTCTGCAAGACCTTTACTGACAACCGAGCTTTCAAGTGCACTTATAGCAGAAAATGCCCAGCAGTTTCCCGCATTACCTTGCCATTTAACAGATGTTACAACATCCTTTGAACGGGAATCGTATGACGACGGGATTGTTGTGCCCGCATCCATTGTGTTGAATGACGGCTCAAATGACAGACTTGTATCTCTTTCAATAATTTTGCCGTCTTCGTCCACATAAATATTTTCAACATAACCGCCGTTAGAAGAATCTTGCGGAATAACTCTTATAGCATCATTATCCTCAGACAACGCCGATGCCGTCGGAGCTGCGTAAAAAACAAGAATTGCCATAATTGTAATAATCGCTGTAAACTTTTTCACAATAAGTCCCCCTTGTCTATACATTGTTACAACTTCAGTCTATCATATTCACCACACTTTGTAAAGAAATCAGCTTTGTCCTATCCGTCAAAATATAATGCAGATTTTTGGTGAAAAAAACATACCATTTCCTCACTTAATTTGATATAATAAATTTATTAATATTTTTTGTACTGTGAGGAATTGAAATGAGCAAAGAATTACCGCGAACCTATGTACCTTTCAAGGATTGGAAAGAACCTTCAAAGCAGATTGAATATACAGAAGAAACACCTCTCCTTTCCCCTGACGGAAAGCTCCTCGCAAAAGGTTGGGCAAGACGCAACTACTTTACATACAACCGTGACTACGTTAAAACTGGAATTATGAGCCGTAAGGAATGGGACTTTTATACCATTACTGACGGAAAAATGCAGATTCTTGTCAGCTTTGCGAACATCAACGTCGGAGGTTACGTAAGCGCAAAAATCACCGACCTTGCAACAGGTGAAGTAATTGTTGATGCAATTCAGTATTTCATCGGTGCAAACAAGCACGTTCCTCCCGCAAAGGGCGACGTACCTAACCGCTATAAGGATAAAATCGGCAAGGCTGAATTTGACTTTGACACAAGAGAAACCGAGCGTATTCTTAAATACAAAAAGATGCACAAGGGTAAGCTTTGCGACGTAAACATTAAAATGGATATTCTCCCTGGTTCTGAAAATATTACAACAGTTCTCCCCTTTGATGAGGATGATACAAAATATTTTATGACCACAAAGCAGATGTGTATGCCTTGCGAAGGTACTTTCAAATACGGAGATTATGTTTATAAAATCTCAAAGGATACTGCCTTCTGTTCTATGGACTGGGGTCGAGTGAATACAGTTCATAAAATGGTCTGGTATTGGGGCAGCGGCTCTTTGTACCACTACGACGAAAAGGGTGAAAAGCATCTTCTCGGCTTTGAAATCACCTGGGCAATCGGAAACGAAAGTCACGCGACTGAAACAGCGATTTTCTACGACGGTAAAGCACATAAATTCGGTGCAATCGACGTTGAAAAATTCCCCAAAGGCAGATTTATGGAAGAATGGAAGTTTGTTTCGGAAGACGGCAGATTCAATATGACAATGACACCCACGCTTGATAACCACAGCGACGTAGACTTCAAAGTAGGCAGAATGAACTGTCACCAGGTTTACGGAATCTGGAACGGTGATGTCACACTTGATGACGGAACAAAAATCGAAATCAAAGACCTTTTCGCTTTCTGTGAATATGTAGAAAACAGATGGTAAGCAAGGAGTTCTGACTATGAAAACATCTACCGAAATTTGTTCGTCGGGACGTATCATCGGTGAAGAAAAGGCTGTTGAGCTCATCGCGAAAGCGGGCTTTGATGCATGGGATTTTTCGATGTTTGATATGTGCAGATATGTTTGATTCTCTATAATTAAGAAAAAGGAAGAATTAATATGAAAAATTCATTTAAAAGAATCTTCGCGGTTATTCTCGCAGTTGCAATTTGTTTTGCAGTTATGCCTGCAACTTTTGCTGCAGGCGTTCGCGGAGATGCAAACAACGACGGAAAAACAAACTCCTCGGATGCACTTCTGATTTTGCGTCACGCTGTCGGTTATGCTGACAAAGAGTTTGACAAGAAAAGAGCAGACCTTAACAACGATGGAATTGTCAACTCTTCGGATGCTCTTCGTGTTTTACAGATTTCGGTCGGTCTTGACAATCCGACATCATATTCAAAAAATGAAGCCATTCAGTTCTATGCAGATGCTTTTGATTCATTAGCTAAAGGTAAAGTGAAGGTTTTATACAGAACACGCTACACATCAAAAGCAGTCAACGACAAGAACGCTAAGGATTCTGTAGGAATTGATGAACAGGGTGACGAGCTGACCGTTACATTTGAAAACGGTTACAATAAAGCAACGGGTTCAATTTCTGAATTCTGCCCTGATGCCCACATAGATCCGAATCTTGTTAAAACTGCAACCGTTACAAAGAAAGACGCGTCAACATATACAGTAAAAATTGTATTGGTTGCCGACACAGCAAATTCTAAGGACTATATACCGCGTAAGATTTACCCGTACCTTCTTAACTATGCAGACTGTTCAGCAAGTGCATTCGACAATTATTATGTAACAGAAGCAACGGCATCGTTCCCTGCTTCAGAAATAACTGCAGTGGTTAAGGACGGTTGCCTCAAGGAGCTTACCGTTAATGTACCGTTTGAAATGAAAATGAATCTTTCAAGCGAGGATAAAAAGACCACCAAGGATGTTACCGAAAAAGGAAACATTACTGACGTATACAGCTTCACTTTCTGAATATAAAGATAAAACGTTGTGTGAAACGCCGAGTTCCCGTAAGGAAGTTTTTGTTTTCTTACGGGAACTCGGCGAAGTACAGCGCTTTCTTTTTTAAGATTTAAAAATCAGTTCAATAAAATCTTGTATCTTCTCGTTTGAAAGCGAATCCGCACTCAATATATCAATTTTTTCATCACACAGCCTTACAGTTTCAAGTGACGAAAAAACCTCCTGCATAAGTCTTTTGTATGCCTTCAGGCTGAAATCCATCCGCTTTTTTGTTTCAGCTTCCGAAGGGACAAGAAATCTTCTTGAAGAAACTCTTCGGCTGTTTTCGAAATCGCCCTTATGAAAATACTTGGACACAAAAACTCCTGCTTTCAGCTCAGGAATTATCAGGTGCTCGGCTCCGCTTTCCGTGTTAAGCGGGCAAAGACAGCTAATAACATCGTACCCTGCACTCAGTGCATATCGCCTTACCCTGTCCGTAATATGCCTTGCACAAGCTCCCGTGCGGTCGCAGATTACAGTTATATTTTCGCAGTAAATGTCAAAAGCTTCCATATTAAGCTCGACTCCGTCAGGAGTGAAGCAGGTCACAAAACGTTTATGCTCTGTGCCGACCGTTCCTCTGAGTGTACCTCCCATCGAAGACCACAGACGTGACGAAAATCGGTTTACTTTTACAATATCCATATTCGATGAATCAAGACGCATCATATCGTTACTTATACAACGGCAGGCCGTCAGGAATCGCTCTGCACGTTTCACTGCCTCCTCACGGCAAAGAATCAGGCTTTTTATTTTTTTCGTTTCGTCATCCAGACAAAAAGTTTCGGTTGAATATGCAAACGTATCATATGTACCGTCAAGGATTCTGAATCCTGCATCTGCACTGTAAAGTCCGAGGCTTCTTTCATCCGCACAAAAATCGATATAGCTCATCCCCCGATTGTCAAGCTCATTTTTTATTGAATCAAAAAGCTTCTGCTTCGCTGAAACGGAATATCCCTTTATAATATAATTTTTCTCCGCTGAAAACTCCGGCTTTGCGGCAAGAGAATAAAATCCTTTCGGAGAATACACCCCATAGTAGAAGCAGTTGCTTATCATCATCCTGACCTCCGTAAACAATATAGTATATTCTATTCAAAAAATTAATTCTCGTGCTTGTATAGTCAAAAAGTTTATGATATTATTATTTAGTAAAGATATTTATTGTGAATTTAGCATTAAAGAGGTTTTAAAATGCTTAATGAGGGAAAAATAAGTTCGTTGATTCATAACCCTGTTAAGGTTTTTGTTTTTGACACGGTCACATCCACCAACGATGTTGCAAAAAATCTTTGTAAGGATACTGAAGAGTGTATTCTTGTTGTCGCTGATGGGCAGACTAACGGAAGAGGACGTCAGGGTAAAAGCTTTTTTTCGCCAAACGGCAGCGGACTTTATTTTTCTATGGTTTTCAACACCGACTCCCCTGCTTTTGATTTTACGGGAGTCACCTGTGCTGTTGCAGTAGCTTGTGCAAGAGCCATTGAAAAGCTTTGCAACTTTAATGTTAAAATCAAATGGGTAAACGATATTTACATTGAAAACAAAAAGGTCTGCGGTATACTTGTTCAATCCGTCAGCGAAAACGGTATCATCAAAAAGCTTATTGTCGGAGTCGGAGTCAACATTTCAACAGTCGATTTCCCCGACGAAATCAAGGATATTGCCGTTTCACTCGGAAAAGATATCGACAGAAATGTTTTAGCCGCTGAAATTGCCAATAATATTTCCGAGCTGATTTTCAGTAATCCTGAAAAATATATCGGTGAATACAGGGAAAAGTCCAATGTTATCGGCAGGGAGATAACTTATTTCAAAGATAATATTCCTCATCAGGCTCAGGCAGTTGACATTGACGAAAAAGGCGGTCTTGTCGTGCTTGAAAACGGAGAAAAAATTACACTTACAAGCGGAGAAATTACAGTAAGATTTCCGCTGAAATAAAAAAACTTAAAGGAGCGATTTTACCATGTATAAGGGAACAAAAACTGAGAAAAACCTTATGGAAGCTTTTGCCGGCGAATCTCAGGCAAGAAACAAGTACACATACTTTGCAAGTGTAGCAAAGAAGGAAGGCTATCAGCAGATTGCTGCAATCTTTGAGCAGACAGCTAACAACGAAAAGGAACACGCTAAGCTTTGGTTCAAGGCTCTCGGTGAGCTTGGAAACACAGCAGAAAACCTTGCTTCTGCAGCTGCAGGCGAAAATTACGAATGGACAGATATGTACGACCGTTTTGCAAAGGACGCTGAGGAAGAAGGCTTTACAGCACTTGCTGCTCAGTTCAGAGCTGTTGCTGCAATTGAAAAATCTCACGAAGAGCGTTACCGTGCACTTCTCAACAACGTTGAGATGAAGGCTGTTTTCGAAAAAAGCGAAGAAATTATGTGGGAATGCCGCAACTGCGGTCACCTCGTAATCGGCAAGAAGGCTCCCGAAGTTTGCCCCGTTTGCAACCATCCGCAGAGCTACTTCGAGATGAGAAAAGAGAATTATTAATCTTAAAAATTCATAATGAAAAAAATCCGTCGAGATTCGATATCTCGGCGGATTTCGCTGTTTTATCTTATTTTTTCTGCAATTTTCAGTATCTTCACTATCGGTATTACCAAGAGTGCACAGAAGAAGTTGCTTATGCCGTGAATAAGGTCAAAATACAGTCCTGAGCCTATCCACAAAAGCATAGCCTTAAAATCAAGACCCATAATGAGTGCCTGACACGGAGCATAAAGTATTCCGTACAAAAAGCCGTGAAGAGCACATATAACCATATAGACGATTGGCTTTACCTTTTCGGGTATATTCTTCGGCAGAAGCATAACCGCTGCCCAGAGCACTGTCCATATATAAAGATATGGCAACCACCATGTTGCAAATCCTGAAATAAGTCCCGTAACAAACACAAAAATATATATGGGATAAAGTGCTTTCCTTCTGTAAACTACCGTAAACGCTACTATAAATGTGCCTATAAGATGTATATTCGGAAGCAAATCCATAAGCACCTTGGAAGCATACATCAACGCGCCAAGCATAGCGAAAATTGCAACTTCTTTTACCGTAAGCTTACTTCTGCGGTCTGAATGCATAGGTCTGTCCCTCGGTAATTTCCGTCTGATCTACACCCGTAAGAGCGTATCCTCCGTTTTCGTAGAAAGCCCAGTACAAGCCGTCCTTATCGTAGTCAAGAGTTGTTCCGTTTACGGTCTTTACATAAAGTCCGTAAGGGCCGTCTTCACCTTCGATTATTCCCTCAGCCATAAGAGCCTTGCCGACGGTGTCCTCGTCCGAATGAACCTCCCACTTTGTTTCCTTGCCCTCTTTATCCTCAGCAATAAAGAAGAACTTCTTTTCACCCTGACCGATTACCTCGGGGGTTTCGGAAACATCTGAACCTGTTGTTTCAGGTGAAGTGGTTCCTGTTGTGTCTTTGTCCGTACATCCAATTGTAAAAAGTGATATGGCCGCAACAATCACGATACAAAGGATTATGGACAAAATTCTTTTAAATTTTGTCTTTTGCATAATTTTTGCATCTCCTATAAAATTTTATTCCTCTCTCTGAGTAAAACTCAAACCGGCACTCGCAGTTAAAAAAGAGAGCTTTTGTCAGGCGGATATTTCGACTCGGTGCATTTCCTTCACCTTCTCGGTTTTATCCAATGGCTTGTCCCTGATTTGCGGCATCAGGCAAGAAAGAAACCTTTTTTTGCACCTCACGGCGACGGGCTCGTACAGGATTTTCACCTGTTTCCCCGCAAGACATACGGAATTGTAGCATATAAAACAAGCGTTGTCAAATTACAAAAAGCTGAAACCACTCTTTAAGAACGTAAAAAAGTCCGGCAAAAAACCGGACTTTTGAGTTTATTTACTTGCTTTGGCTTCTTTTTCTTTCTTTGCTTTTACCTTCTTCTCTTTTACGGGCGGATTTTTAATTGCCGCCTTTGCTTCGGGAGAAAGAGTTATATAATAAGCAAATGTCCAGAATAAAATTCCGATGAAAAGCAAAGCCATTGTTATAACAGCATTACCAAGCTGGAAAACCTTGAAGTCGACTACACCTGAAATTGCCGAAGATAAAATTGAACCGACAATACCTTCCGTACCCTCAAGATTTTTACCGAGGATTGCACCGATGTCAACCTTACCTGCTGTGAAAGGTGCTGTGAACTTGGTGAAGAAAGACATTGCAAGGAAACAGGACAATGCACCGCCAAAGCTGAATCCCATAACTGTTTTATGAGCCTGAGTGAAGAGTGCACAACCCATAATTATAAGTGCAATAAGAAGTGCCAACACAAGCATCGCAGCTGATGCAAAGAGCCATCCCTTAACTGCATTTACTTCAATAGGCAAATTATCGAAATTGAAAAGATCTTTCAGGAAATCTAAAGTGCCTTCCTGAATATAGTTGATAATATCGATAACGCTTAATTCTTCCTTGATTGCTGTATCACCCATAACCGAATTCAGCAATCCGCCGGGTGCTATGATTATTCTTATCATAATTCTTGTGACTGCTGCAGGAAAAACAGCAACAGCAAGAATGAACGTTACAATTCTGTTAAGGATTTTCATATGATTTCTCCTTTACTTGCCCCATGATGAGTTAAGAGCAACTGTACGGTTAAAGACAAGCTTGTCTTCTGTGCTGTCCTTATCAACGCAGAAATAGCCGTTACGCATAAACTGGAAGGTATCGCCCGGCTTCACATTGCCGAATCCGCCCTCAAGAAGGCAGTCTTCAATAACTGTGAGTGAATTCGGGTTAAGGTCTTCCTCGTAATCGTGCTCCTTACCCGGCTCTTCAACGCTGAAAAGTCTGTCGTAAAGACGAGCTTCGCACTTGATGCAGTCGTTTGCATTTACCCAATGGATTGTGCCCTTAACCTTTCTGCCGTCGGGTGAATTACCGCCACGGCTTTCAGGGTCATAAGTACAATGAAGGCAGGTAACGTTTCCGTTTTCATCCGTTTCGTAAGATTCACACTTAACAAAGTATGCACTCTTGAAACGAACCTCGTTGCCGGGGAAAAGACGGAAATATTTTTTAACAGGTTCAACCATAAAGTCGTCCTGCTCAACATAGAGTTCACGTGAGAAGATAACCTTACGTGTTCCCATTTCAGGATGGTCGGGATGAAGCTCAACTTCGAACTCTTCTGACTTTCCTTCGGGATAGTTATCAATAATAACCTTAAGCGGCTTAAGAACAGCCATAGCTCTCGGTGCATTGAGGTTAAGATTATCTCTTACACAAGCTTCGATAAGACCGTAGTCAACAGTACTGTCTGCCTTTGAAACACCGATTCTGTTTATGAAATCTCTTACGGCTGCTGCAGGATATCCGCGACGGCGCATACCGCAAAGAGTAATCATTCTCGGGTCGTCCCAACCTGCAACGATTCCTTTGTTAACCATTTCAAGAAGCTTTCTCTTACTTGTTACACAGTAGTTGATGTTAAGACGTGCAAACTCAATCTGACGCGGAGGCTCATCAAAACCGATCTGATCAAGGAACCAGTTGTAAAGCGGACGGTGGTTTTCAAACTCAAGAGAGCAGAGTGAATATGTTACGTTTTCTCTTGCGTCTGAAAGAGGATGAGCAAAGTCGTACATCGGATAAACGCACCATTTGTCGCCTGTCTGATGATGAGAAACGTGAGAAATTCTGTAAATAACAGGGTCACGCATATTGAGGTTCGGTGAAGCCATATCAATCTTTGCACGAAGAACCTTTTCACCGTTGCCGAATTCACCTGCAGTCATTCTCTTGAAGAGGTCCATATTCTCCTCAACTGAACGGTTTCTGTACGGGCTTTCCTTACCGGGCTCTGTGAGTGTACCTCTGTACTCTCTGATTTCGTCTGCTGTAAGATCATCAACATAAGCCTTACCGTCCTCGATAAGCTTAAGAGCACACTCGTAAACAAAATCAAAATAGCCTGAAGCATAGTAGATATTTTCCCAGTTAAAGCCAAGCCACTTGATATCTTCCTTGATAGCCTCGATGTATTCAACATTTTCTCTTGACGGGTTAGTATCGTCAAAACGAAGGTTGCAGATACCGTTATACTTTTCAGCTGTGCTGAAGTCGATGCACAAAGCCTTTGCGTGACCGATGTGGAGATATCCGTTCGGTTCAGGCGGGAAACGGGTCTGTACACGGGTGTTAACACCGTTCTTAAGGTCTTCATCTATAAAATCGTGAATAAAATTGGAAACTTTCATTTCTTCTTCCATTTTCATTTACCTCCTCTTATTTATATTCATTAAGTGCTTTTGTAAGTCTTGCTTTGATTTCATCATTGCCGAGAAGGGCGATGATTGAATGAAGGTCAGGTGTGTTGCGGCGTGATGTTATTGCAATACGGATAACCGTTGAAACGTCGCCGACGTGACCCTTGAAAGCTTCGGGATTCTTCTTATATTCCTTTACGTTAGGAGTAAAGCCGAGAGGTTCGCAAAGCTCCTTGATTTTATTGAACCAGGTATCCTTGTCATCCTCTGCATCAAAAACGTTGAGGTAAGCTTCAAGAACTGCCGCAGCGTCTTCTTTTGAAACGTTTTCGGGAAGTGTGTAATCAGGAGTATAGATTTCATTGTAGAAATATGAAATGTAATCCTTTATTTCGTCCCATTTTGCAATATCCTTACGAGGCTTTGCTGTTCCTCTGTCGATTGAAAGGATTCCCTTTGCAAATGCTTCGTCGGCAGAAAGAAGATTGTAAAGCTCTTCGTCAAATGCCTTTGCCCAAGCGAGTGATTTTTCGTAAACCTCTTCAGCAGTCATAAGTGAAATCACGTTTTTGCTGACGTCGTTGAGCTTGTTGAGGTCAAACAAAGCACCGCTTGCACTCATCTTCTTGAGGTTGAACGGGAAAGCTGACTGAGGTGCATCCTTGTTTGTCTTTCTCCAATCCTCAAAGTTTGAGTTTGCGATTGTGAGAAGGTACTCAATAACGCTTTCCTTCGGGTAACCGCTTTCTGTGTAGAATGAAACAGAAGCTTCGGGGTCCTTACGCTTTGAAAGCTTACGCTTACCGCCGTTATCCTCCTTCATAATCGGAGAAATGTGTGCAAACTTCGGCACTTTATATTCACAAGCTTTGAAAAGCTGAATGTGTGTAGGTACGGAGGAAATCCATTCGTCACCGCGGACAACGTGAGTTGTTCTCATAAAGTGGTCATCAACAGCGTGTGCGAAATGATATGTCGGGATACCGTCAGTTTTAAGAAGAACGATATCCTGAATGTTTTCGGGCATTTCTATCTTGCCCTTGATAAGGTCTTCAAACTTGATTCTGTTTTCAGGCTTACCGGGTGAGCGAAGACGAACTGTGAAGGGTTTGCCCGCTTCAATGTTTGCCTGCTGTTCCTCAAAGCTGAGCTCGCGGCACTTTGCCCATTCGCCGAAGTAACCCTGAATTGCAGTGCCTGCAGTTTCCTGCTCAGCACGGATTGCAGTAAGCTCGTCTTCCGAGCAGAAGCAAGGGTAAGCAAGTCCTTTTATAACAAGAGATTTTGCAATCGTCTGGTAAACTTCTTTTCTGTGGCTCTGCTGATACGGACCGTAGTCGCCTCTTTCGGAATTGAAGCCGATTACACCTTCGTCAGGCTCCATACCGAAATCTGTAAGTCCCTGAATAATTGCAGAAACACCGTCTTCAATCTCTCTCTTCTTGTCAGTATCTTCAATTCGAAGGATGAAAACACCGTCATCGGTTGCTCTTGTTGTAAGACGTGCAACCATTGAAGCGAATAGACCGCCGAGGTGGAGGAAACCTGTCGGGCTCGGTGCGAAACGTGAAACTCTCGCACCCTCTGACAATCCTCTTTCGGGATATATTTTTTCATAATCCTCAGGAGTTTTTGTTATGTTCGGAAACATCAACTCCGCAAGTTTTTCATAATTGCTCATACTAAATGCTCCTTAAGGCGGTATAGTTTTTCAACTTATACCCCAATATAAATATACATTGTATATTATCGCAGAAAATGTTGCAAGTATCAAGAGTTTATTACGAAATTTTAGATAAAATCTTCAACAAAAATACTATTCAATTTACTTTTAAGGTTTGTTGTGGTATTATTGAAGAAAAGGTGGCGATTTCGTGAGTAATTTAAAGACTACAAAAGAAATATACAACGAACTTCTTAAGATTTCTGATTTACACTCTGTTCCTGAATTGAACGGTGATATCCTGATTTGGAAATTATATAAAAATTCTTATATAAAAGCGTATTGCGATGGTTATGATTCTTGCATTGAAATAATCAGTGATTCTCCTTGGAAAGGTCAACTGACTCATTGGCACCCAGAAGATGATGAGATTTTCAACCATCTTTATACTCTTGGTAAAAAAGGAAACATTCTTGTTTTTAAAAAAGTTCTGTCGTATTATGATATATTTTATATGGGAGAACCTGCTAAATGTCCGTCAAATAAAAAACGGACTTGGGGTAAATTAATATATTTGGAACAAAAATAAAATTACAGCAGAGTGAATTTCACTCTGCTGTTTCTTTTTCTACAACATTTTGTAGCCAATTTTTTATTTCACCAACGGCATTTCCGTCATTCGGATATTTGTGCAACCGTAAGGTATCATTTCAAGCTCGACGGCTTCGCCTGTCGGTACTCTTGATGACGGTACTTCCGAACAGATTCCGTCAACGATATTCCACTCTATCGGCACAAATTTTGTCTTAATTTTAAGCGGAGCTTCTTCGGGTGAAAACGGCACTTTTCCAACCTTGCCGAAGCTTACTTCAAAGTTGTCAGATGCAAAAGCATAGTTCCACGGTGTTGTGGGATAAATCTCGTAATCGCAATACGGGAATTTACGCTCCACTCCGTCACGGACATACTCTTTCTTTTCCCATCTTTCACCAACGGGAAGTGAAAATGTAAGGTTGCCTCGTCTTACGCAATACATATCATTGTCGCGTTCGCAAAGCTTTGCTTCGAAGTTGAAGCTTACATTGACTGTCACTTCATTTTCAAGCTTTACGGTGATTTTATTATAGCCTGTTTTTGCCTCGGCTAAGTCAATCTTCGCGTTTACCGCACCCTCAGGAATTCGGAGATAGAGTGCAATTTCACACGGATTTTCAGCTTTGAGAGTAACTGAATAACCGTCCTCAAACGGATAGTTTGTAACAATCTCTGCCGTTATATTTCCGTCAATCAGCTTTGACGGAGCAATTGCCGTTACGGCTACACCGTCCTCGGCTTTCATAAACGTACTCATCGCAAACTTCGGCCAACCCTGATTGAAGTTTGCAGTACAGCAACCGTAATTAGGTTCAAGACCGAAAAGGTGCGATTCCTCACTGTTTGTATCGAACGGCTGTTTACCGTCAGGAAAACGTACACACTGCATCTGATTTGACATCTGGTCATACTGATGCGACCACATATCGGGACTTATTGTTGCAGGCAATGCATTGAAGGTTGCTTTTTCGAGCATATCTGCCCAGTAAGCATCGCCTGTTATTGATGTCAGCCATTCGTAGGAATACATTGCTTCAGTTACGGAGCAACACTCTGAGCCGTGAATCGGACTTCTTCCGCTGAGGCATTCGTCACCTGAAAAATGCTCACAGGCCATTCCGTGGTCACGGAGAAGGATTGCCATACTGTTTTTCGCAAATGCATTTGAATCTTTACCCGTAAAACGTGAAAGAAGAGCATATGCTTTTATCATCATACCCATATTTACAACATGGTTAAGGAAACTCCAACGTTCACGTCTTTCGGCATATCGCCAATCTGAGAAAAGCTTTTCGTAATCAATGCCGTGAATTTCAAGCTTCTGCACAAGGTCGAGCATCCAGTCTTCAGGCTGTCTTTCATAAAGCCACATAAGAGGAACAAGACATTCAAACCACCTTGCAGCCGCCCAATCGAAGAGAATGTTGCTTTCAATGTGACGGTCAAGATTCTTAAGTGCCTTATAAATTACGGGAAGAATTTTTTCTTCTTCCTTTGCACAATCGGCATAAAGTGCAAGCACCTTGCAGATAAGAAAGACCGCCCACATATCATATTCGTTTCTTCTTTCTTTCGGACACGGTGCAATCCATCCGTCTTCCTGCTGACGCTCGATAATTGCATCGATATATTTTTTCGCTCTTGCAATCAGGTCCTCATCCTCAAGCTGATAAGCAAGAGGAATGAAGCCGTCGAGCCAGTACGGCACTCTTTCCCATCCTTCGCAGTCCCCGCCTATCCAGGCACTGTCACGGATATCCGGCCAGACTTTATCAAGGTTGCCCGAAAGACCTTCCGCCTGAATTCTGAGCTGATTTTTAAGCCAACCTGTCGGTTTTAATTCGTTTGTTGTGTATTGTTTGAATGCAAGGGGTTTTAACATAAATACCACCTCTTAGGTAATACCGAGTTTCTTTGCCATTTCTGCTGTCTGGAGTTCGAGCATTTTTGAAACGCCCTCCTCCTGCATCGTGATACCGTAAAGAACGTCTGCTTCTTCCATTGTACCGCGTCTGTGCGTGATAAGAATGAACTGTGTGTTCTGGGTCATACGGCGTACATACTGAGCGTAACGTGTAACGTTGACATCGTCAAGTGCAGCTTCAACCTCGTCGAAGATACAGAACGGTGAGGGCGAAACCTTGAGGATTGCGAAGAGAAGTGCGATAGCCGCAAGTCCCTTTTCACCACCTGAAAGAAGGTCGATGTTCTGAACGTTCTTTCCGGGAGGCTGAACCTTGATTTCGATGTTACATTCAAGCACATCGTGCTGATTTTCAAGAATAAGCTCAGCTTTACCGCCACCGAAGAGTTCAACGAATGTTTCGCCGAAGTAGCTGTTGATTCGCACAAACTGCTCCTTGAACTGCTCGCCCATTCTGCCTGTAAGGTCATTGATAAGGCGTGTAAGTTCTTCACGTGAACGCTCGATATCGTCAAGCTGTTCCTTCATAAAGGCATAACGCTCCGAAACCTCGGCATATTCCTCGATAGCTCCGACGTTTACGCTGCCGAGAGCACGGATTTTGCCCTTGATTTCCTGCAAGGTACGGTGTGCTTTCTGGTAATCGTCGATAACGATGTTCATTGCTTCAGCCTCACTCTTTGTGAGCTGATATTCGTCGTAGAGCTTGTTGATTGCATCGTCAAGCTGCTTGAGCATTGTTTCCTTTCGCTCTTCAAGACGTGCAAGCTCACCGCTGATTTTTTCGCGTTCAGAGTTCTTTTCGCGTTCCTCTGCACGAAGTCTTGCACTTGCGGCATCACATTCTGTACGCTCTTTGATAAGTGCTTCAACGTCGCCCTTGGACTGTGCACCCATTGAGCGAAGGTCTGCCGCTTTCTTTTCAAGCTCAACTATTTTATTTTCAATTTCTTTGTTTGCGTTTTCGATAACTGCAATTTCCTCGTTAAGGTCGTCAAGCTTGCCCTCGTGGCTTGCCATACGTCTTATGAGCAAATCAACAGCTTCACGTCTTGCCTGAATATCCTTTTCGTAAGCAAGGATATCAAGATTAATTTTCGCTTCAAGCTGAGCGAGGTTTTCTCTCTTTTCCTCAAGCTGTTCTCTGCCGTGTGTAACAACGTCGAGGTCAGCCTGCAAGGAACCGAGTTCTTTGTTGAATCCGTCAATTTCAGCCTGAGCCTTTTCCTTGAGCTCTTCAAGGTCGCTGATGCGAAGGTTTGCATTCTGCTTTTCACGGCGAAGCTCTTCAAGAGCCGCATTTGCAGTATCAAGCTTACCGTCAATGAGTGAAAGCTCACTTTCCTTACGGATAACATCTTCCTGAATACGCTTAAGGTCAGCCTGTGAAGCATCAAGATCAGCTTTAACAAGAGCAAGCTCTTCGCTGAGTTTTTTATATTCTTCCTGACTTACCTGCTGCTGTGCAACAAGCTCTTTCATCTGCGCATTGAGCTTATCGATTTCGTTACCTCGGCTGAGGATACCTGCGTTGTGTCCTCTTGAACCACCGGTCATTGAACCGCCCGCATTTACAACCTGACCGTCAAGGGTAACAATCTTGAAACGGTAGTCATATTTCTTCGCAATTGCGATTGCACTGTCAAGATCTTCTGCAACAGCTGTACGCCCGAGAAGTGACTTGATTACCTCGCTGTACTTCTCTTCGTAATCAAGAAGCTGATCTGCCATATCGATGAATCCGTAGCAATCGTCAAGTCCTTTTTCTGTGAAAGGCTTAGCCTTAACAGATGTAAGCGGAAGGAATGTTGCACGACCGCCCTTCTTCTCCTTAAGGAAGTTGATTGCACGTTTTGCATCATTTTCGCTGTCTGTAACAATGTTCTGAATTGCCGCACCGAGAGCTGTTTCAACAGCAACAGCATATCTGTCGCTTACGTTGATAAGCTGTGAAAGCGGACCGTGAATACCGCGGAGCATTCCGCCCTTTGCCTCACGTACGATC
Source organism: Clostridia bacterium (assembly GCA_017380575.1). Taxonomy (GTDB): domain Bacteria; phylum Bacillota; class Clostridia; order Oscillospirales; family Acutalibacteraceae; genus CAG-488. The sequence goes on from JAFODS010000010.1 coordinate 29,159, forward strand.
GACTTAACCGCACCCGAATAGCCTTCCATGTTCTTTTCCATTTCGTCAAGAATACGGATTTTATCCTTCTTCTGAAGAATGTCAAGACCGCGGCCATCAATTTCGCCCTTAAGCTTTTCCGCCTTTTCTTCACGGTTCTGAACACGGAGATTGTATCCCGAAACAGCGTTTAAAATCTGTGTTTCTTCTTCTTTCATTTTGTCAAGCTCTGCCTGACACTCGTTTTTCTTGCCCTCAAGCTCGGTTATGTAGCCGTTACGTGTTGAAAGAACACCGTCAATGTTGCTTACTCGGCCCATAATTTCTTCGATTGAAGAATTGGCTGTTGTTTCTTCAATTCGCTTGTCGGCAATTTTATTTGTAATTTCAGTAATCTTCTGTGAAAGGTCTGCAATCTTATCCGAAAACTCGCTGTTTTCAAGTCTTGCATTTGCGATGTCAGCTGCAGCGAGGTCAAGTTCATTCTTCTTTGCTGCAATTTCAGCGAGCAATTCGTCGATTTCTTTCTTTGACTCTTCGATTTCTGAGCTGAGTCCCTTTTCACTGTCTGCGGCATCTGTCATATCACGTCGGATACGTTCAATCGTCTGATTATTATGAAGGATTGTATTTTTCTCAACAGAAATTTCACCGTCGATATGTACAGCCTGCTCCTCGTATGAGGTTGCATTAAGGCGGAGATTATCGATACGGACTGTGATTTCTTGGCTTTTTGTGAAAATATTTTCTGTTTCCTGCTCAATTACGTTGAGTGCGGCTTCAATTCCGTCATACTGTGCCTGAGCGATTGAAAGCTTGTCCTCCTGCTCACGAAGCTTCGTTTTTGAAGTTTCGATTGTGTTGAGCCAGAGACCGATTTCAAGCTCCTTCTTTTCAGCTGCAAGAACAAGGAATTTCTGTGCCTTTTCGCTCTGCACCTTCAAGGGTCCGACACGGCTTTCAAGCTCTGCAAGGATATCGCGAAGACGGACAAGATTTTCCTCTGCCTGTGCAAGCTTCCTGTTTGCATCGTTACGACGGTAACGGAAGTGCGAAATTCCTGCCGCTTCTTCAAGCATTTCACGGCGCTGACCTGACTTTGAAGAAATAAGGTCAGCAATTCTGCCCTGACTGACGAGAGAATAACCGTCACGGCCAAGACCTGTATCCATAAACAGCTCGTGAATATCACGAAGACGGACAACAGCACCATTGAGCATATAATCACTTTCGCCCGAACGGTAATAGCGTCGGGTTACGGCAACCTCGTCCTTATCGCAGTTATTGAGCGTTCTGTCTGAGTTATCAAGCTTCAGGGTAACTTCCGCAAAGCCGAGAGCCTTACGGATTTTCGTTCCGCCAAAGATAACGTCTTCCATTTTTGAACCGCGGAGATTCTTTGTTGACTGTTCACCGAGAACCCAACGGACAGCATCGGCAATATTACTCTTACCCGAGCCGTTAGGACCGACAACAGCTGTCATTCCGTGATTAAAATTAAAGACTGTCTTATCAGGGAACGATTTGAAGCCCTGCATTTCAAGTGCTTTTAATCTCATAATGATTCATTCCTTAATATGTAAACTTTGTATTTTTCAATACTTTCATCCGCTGTGATTTTCGCTTCATATCCAAGCTTTTTAAGTGCTTCGATGTTCGCTTTTTTCTGTCCCGTCATCTGCGAAACAGCTTTCGGTGACACGCGGATTTCTATTTTTCCCTCAGGGATTTTATTTGCACGGATAAGCTCCGTTACTTTTCTTAAATAAATTTTACTTTCGCAGATTTCTTTGAACGCAGGATGATAAGCACCTGCAACGAATTCACCCTCGACGTCACCGCCTGAATGAAGACCGGTTCTTATAACCTTTATTTTCGCTTCTTCAAACATCTGAAGCAATTCGGCACAAAGCTCTGCCGCCTCTTCTACGCCCTGCGGATGATATTCACCTTTTCGGTAAAGCTCGCAAAGCTCTGTATTTTCAAGCACGACCGTCGGATAAATCCTGACTGTATCGGGATTAAGTCCGATAATTTTACGTGCGGTTTCAATACTGTCTTCATCCGTTGAGCCGTAAAGTCCCGTCATCATCTGCAATCCTGTTTCAAAACCGTTCTTCTGAAGAAGCTTTGTTGCTTTTACGATGTCGTCTGCCGTGTGTCCTCTTTTGTTGAGCATCAGCACCCTGTCATCAAGGCTTTGTGCTCCGAGCTCAACGGCTGTTACACCGTAGGTTTTAAGAATTCTGCAGATTTCCTCGTCAACAGCATCGGGGCGTGTTGAAATTCGGATTCCTTTGAAGCTTCCGTTTTCAACATATCTGTAAGCTGCCGAAAGAAGCGAAACCATCGTTTCCCTTTCAATTGCAGTAAAACTGCCTCCAAAAAAAGCGATTTCTCCACCCTTGCTTTCGGGATTTTCCAAAGCAATCTGCACCGCTTTATCTACATCGGACGGTTCAACCTGATTTCTGTGCCCTGAAATTGCACGCTGATTGCAGAACGAGCATTGATTCGGACAACCGTTATGCGGTACAAACAGAGCAACGTTTATATGCCTCACAGCCCCATAAGCTCCAAGGCTTCCCTTGCAGCCTCCTGCTCGGCTTTCTTTTTGCTTTTGCCGATTCCCCTGCCGATTACGTTTGAGTTCAGATGCACCTCAACCTCAAAACGCTTGTCGTGGTCAGGTCCTGTTTCTCCCGTGAGAACATATTCAATAATTTCACCGGGATTTCTCTGCACAACCTCCTGAAGCATCGTCTTATAATCTCGGATTGACTGCTGCTGACGGATTGCTTCTTCGATGTATTTAAGAACGAAATTCCTTGCAGCTTCCATTCCGCCGTCAAGATAAATTGCAGCGATAATCGCTTCGAATGCATCCGCCTGAATTGACGGACGCTCTCTGCCACCCGTAAGTATTTCACCCTTGCCGAGAAGGAGATATTTACCAAGTTCAAGCTGTCTTGCAAAGCCTGCAAGTGATTTTTCACAAACTGTTGCAGCCCTGAGCTTTGTCAGCTCGCCTTCGGGAAGCTTTGTATAGTTTTTAAAGAAATTTTCTGCAGTAATAAGACCGAGAACAGAGTCGCCGAGAAATTCAAGTCTTTCGTTTGAATCGCCTGCAGAATGGTTTTCATTCACATACGATGAATGTGAAAGTGCACGGATAAGAATGGCTTCGTCGTTGAAGGTATAGCCAAGCTTTTCCTGCAACTCCTTTATGTTATTCTTCATCTTCGCCTCTCCTTTCTTCAGAGAGTAATTTTTTATAAAAGTCGAGGCTTCTCTGTGCGAGAGCTTCGTAACGTAATTTTTTATCCCTTATCAGTTCGTCAAGCGGAGGAATTATACCGAAATTCGCACCCATCGGCTGGAAGTTTTCAACCGTTTCGTTGCTGATGTAGTTTGAAAGTGCACCGAGCATTGTTATCTCGGGGAGCTTTATCGGCTCTTCACCTTTTAAGTATCTTGCCATATTAAGACCTGCAAGAATACCTGCCGCAGCTGATTCCATATAGCCTTCAACACCCGTAATCTGTCCTGCAAAGTAAAGACCTTTTCTTCCTCTGAATGAAAAGTCGCTGTTCAGAAGACGGGGTGAATCGATAAATGTATTTCTGTGCATAACACCGTAACGGATAAACTCGGCATTTTTGAGAGCAGGAATCAAAGAGAATACTCTTTTCTGTTCACCGAATTTGAGATTTGTCTGAAATCCTACGAGGTTATACATCGTACCGCTTGCATCCTCACGGCGAAGCTGAAGCACAGCCCACGGTCTGTGTCCCGTTCTCGGGTCGCGTAAGCCGACGGGTTTAAGAGGGCCGAAACGCATTGTATCCGCACCGCGCGAAGCCATAACCTCAATCGGCATACAGCCTTCGTAGACACCCTTTTTCTTGTCAAAAGAATGAAGCTCTGCAGACTCTGCATTTACAAGCTCATTGTAAAAAGTTTCGTACTCTTCCTTATTCATCGGACAGTTGAGGTAATCGTCCTCACCGCCGCGGTCATAACGTGACTGAGAGAAAGCACAGGATTTATCAATACTTTCATCCGTAACAATCGGTGCAGCCGCATCAAAAAAGCTGAGTGAGCCACCGCAGAGAGCTTTGATATTCTCGGCAAGTGCATCCGAAGCAAGAGGACCTGCAGCAACAATTACGTTGCCTTCGGGAATTTCCGTAACTTCTCTGCATTCAACGCTGATAAGCGGATGAGATTTTATTTTTTCCGTTACCAACGCTGAAAACTTATCTCTGTCAACAGCCAAAGCACCGCCTGCAGGAACACTGCACTCCTTTGCACACTCAACGCAAACCGAGCCGAGAAGCTCCATTTCTGCCTTAAGAAGTCCTGCGGCTGAAGCAAGCCTCTGTGCCTTAAGCGAGTTTGAGCAGACAAGCTCTGCAAGCATATCGCTCTTATGCGCGGGAGAACGCTTTTCGGGCTTCATTTCCGCTATTGTAACCGATATTCCGTTGTTTGCCAGCGCCCATGCAGCTTCAACACCTGCAAGACCGCCACCTATTACAAGAACGTCGTTCATATTATTCCTCTGCTTTTTTTCTTGATTTTCTTTCTGTTTTCTTTTCGTAACCGCAAGCTTCATCGAGGCAGACGGTAAGACCGCCCTTACGCTTGAAAAGTGACTTTCCGCACTGCGGACACTTGTCGTCTGTCGGCTTATCCCATGTCATAAAGTCACAGTTAGGCCAGTTTCCGCAACCGTAGAAGGTATAACCCTTCTTTGATTTTTTCTCGATAACCTCGCCGCCGCACTTCGGACATTTTGCATTTGTCTGCATAACAAGCGGTTTTGCATTCTTACATTCGGGGTAACCGGGACAAGCAAGGAATTTGCCGAATCTGCCCTTTTTGATTACCATCATTCTTCCGCACTTTTCGCACGGAATATCTGTCATATCCTCTTCAAGCTGAATCTTGACATCCTTCATATCTGCCTTTGCTTTCTGAAGAGTGTTATCAAAATCGTCGTAAAATTCGTGAAGCATTGCGATATAGTCAAGGTTGCCCTCGCCAACTTCGTCGAGGTTTGTTTCCATACCTGCAGTGAATTTTGTGTTAACGATTTTGGGGAATTTATCCTTAAGAAGGCTTGTGATTGCTTCACCGAGCTCTGTCGGAGTAAGCTGTTTCTGCTGACGCTTGATGTATTCACGCTTCACGATTGTTGAAATGATTGTTGCGTAAGTACTCGGTCTGCCGATACCGTTTTCTTCAAGAGCCTTTATAAGTGAAGCTTCTGTATATCTTGACGGAGGCTGAGTGAAATGCTGATTGCCCAGAAGCTCCTTGAGCTTAAGCTTGTCGCCTTCGCTGAGCTCGGGAAGCTTTGATGCATCCTCCTCTTCCTCGTCTGTGCTTTCTTCGTAAAGTGCTGTGTAGCCGTCAAACTTCACGCTGAAGCCTGATGCATTGAAAAGGCAGTAGCCATCCTTGCCGTCTGTCACAGCCTGAATTTCAGCCTTGACTGTATTAAGTACACAGCTTGCCATAAGGCTTGCGATGAAACGTTTCCAGATAAGAGTATAAAGCTTATACTGGTCAGATGTAAGGCTACCCTTGACTCTTTCAGGTGTGAGCATCGGATTTGTCGGACGGATTGCTTCGTGGCCGTCCTGAGCATTGCTTCTTGATTTATAATATCTCGGCTTTTCGGGAAGATACTTGCTTCCGTATGTGTCCGTGATGAATGTGTTTGTAAGAGCTCTTGCTTCTTCCGAAATTCGAAGAGAGTCAGTTCTCATATATGTGATAAGACCGGTTGTACCGATTCCTGCAACTTCAACACCTTCGTAAAGCTCCTGAGCTGTTCGCATTGTACGCTGAGCCTGGAATCCCATACGACGTGATGCTTCCTGCTGAAGAGTTGATGTGATAAACGGCGGTGCAGGATTCTTTTTCTTTGTGCCCTTTTTGATTGAAGATACTGTGTACTTTGCACCGTCAAGACGTGCAAGGTATGCATCAGCCTGTTCCTTGTTTGTAATCTTCACCTTACCGCTTTCATCACCGTAGAATGAAGCTGAAAAGCTTTTTCTGCAGGGTGCAATGAACTTTGCATCAAGTGTCCAGTACTCTTCGGGAACGAATGCACGGATTTCATTTTCTCTGTCCACAACAAGCTTTACAGCAACAGACTGAACACGTCCTGCTGAAAGACCTCTGCGGATTTTCTGCGAAATAAACGGACTTAATTTATAACCAACAAGGCGGTCAAGGATACGTCTTGCCTGCTGTGCATTAACAAGATCCATATCAATTGAACGCGGTGCCATCATTCCGTTTTCGACACCTGTCTTTGTGATTTCGTTGAATGTGATTCTGTTCGCCTTGCTCATATCAAGCTCGAGCAAGGTTGCAAGATGCCACGAAATTGCTTCACCCTCACGGTCAGGGTCGGTTGCGAGGAACACTTCGTCGCTTTCGGCAACCTTTGCCTTAAGCTCCTTGACGAGCTTTTCCTTTCCCTTTATTACCGAATATTTGGGAGCAAAATCGTTTTTGATATCAACGCTGAGTTTTGCTGCGGGAAGGTCACGGATGTGTCCCATTGATGCGGTTACATCGTAATCCTTTCCGAGATATTTTTTGATTGTCTTAACCTTTGTGGGTGACTCCACGATAATAAGCTTTGACATATTGATCTATCATCCTATTTCAGTTTATAGTTTTTGCCTGCCTGAAGCTCAACAAGGTCGAAAAGCTCAAGCTCGGTCATAGCACAGGCAAAAGCACTAACGCCAAGACCTGTTTTCATAATCAGTTCTTCCATCTGCATTCCGCCATTCTCAAAGGCACGGTAAACCTTACGTGCATTTTCGCTGAGCCCTTCAGGCTCCGCTTTTTTCTGCACAACAGGCTCCGCCTCTTTAACGTCAGGCTGTTCAGACATCGGTCGAACCTCTTCTTCATCAATGTTAAGTGTTGTTTCAATTTTTTCGTAATCTATCAGCTCAGGGTAAATCATAGCATATCCGCCAAGGACATCGATTGCGCTGAATACAGGCTTTGCTCCGTCACGGATAAGCTTATTTGCACCCGTAAATCCGCTGAAAAGAATATCGCCCGGTACTGCAAAAACATCCCTGCCCTGTTCAAGAGCATAATTCGCAGTTATAAGCGAACCGCTTCTTTCTCCCGCTTCAATAACAAGCGTACCGTAAGAAAGACCCGAAATTATTCTGTTACGGATCGGGAAATTCCTTGCAACGCCCTGAACTCCCGGAGGATATTCCGTCACAAGTGCTCCGTTTTCCGAAATCTGTTTGCGAAGGGCGATATTTGCAACGGGATAAGTACAGTCAAGTCCGCAGCCAAGTACTGCTACTGTTTTACCGCCCGTTTCCAATGCACCCTGATGTGCTGAAGAGTCAATTCCCAACGCACCGCCGCTGACAACAACCGCACCCGAACGTGTGATTGATGCCGAAAGCTTGCGTGCAACACGTGAGCTGTTGAGAGTCGGCTCTCTTGTACCGACAACGGCAACGGTTATTTTGTTTTTCAAACAGTCCAAATCTCCGCTTACATAAAGAACTAACGGAAAGTTAGGCAGTTTGAAAAGCATAGACGGATAATTCCCGTCATCAGGAGTAACCGTTTGCCAATTATTTTTAACGCAGGTTTCAAGGATATTCTTCGCTTTTGTCAAATCCTGATTATTGAGCTTTGCAATCTGTTTCGGAGTGAAAATACCCGACAGTCTCCATTCTGTTTCACCTGCAAAATACAGTGCACGTGCAGAACCGAAATAAGAAACAATTTCGTCCGTTCTGACTGAAACGCTTATTCCTAAGGTCTGCTGAAGCCATATCCAATAAAGCTTGTCGTTCATTTTCTCACCATCTCCCAGATAAGAATTGCCGCTGCAGTTGAAGCGTTGAGCGATTCAGCTCTGCCGCCCATCGGGATTGTGACTTTCTTTTTACAAGCAGACATCGTTTCGGACGTGATACCGTTTCCTTCGTTGCCAATGACAGAAACAACTCCGCCTGACATATCAACATCCGTAATAAGCTCCGCAGAGCTGTCGGGAGTTGAGGCAAGAGTGAGCATACCCTTCTTGTTGAGATTTTCAATGAGTTCAACTGCATTTTCGCACGAATAAACAGGAATTCTCAAAGCTGAGCCCATTGATGCTCTGAGTGCCTTCGGATTATAAATATCACAGCCTCCGCAGACGAAAATGCCGTCAATGCCGAGTGCTTCCGCTGTACGGCTTACCGCACCGAGGTTAGAAGGGTCCTGCACATTTTCAAGAAAAATATACTTTCCGTCCGCTTTGATTTCTGCAGTCTGTGCATTTTTACCCTCTGCTTTACAAAGACAGAATATGCCCTGAGGGTTCTGTGTGTCCGAAAGCTTTCCCGAAATTTCTTCACTGATTTCGTAAGCTTCCTGCGCTGATGCAATAATTTTTTCAGCATATGAGGAATACTTTTCAAGAGCTTTCGCTGTTAAAAAAGCTCTGCAGACAGTAACGCCGTTTTCCGCCGCATCGGCACAAAGACGCGCACCCTCGAGGAAGAAAAGTCCCGATTCACGACGCACTTTAACGCTGTCGCGTACCGCAACGGCAGACTTGATTTTTTCGTTATTTTTCGCCGTAAGACGTTCCATTGCAAGCACTCCTTTTCTGAAAAATCATTAAAAAACGCCCTGTAAGTGTTACTTATAAAAAGACAAATTCACGCCCCCATATATCAAGGGGCGTGATATAAGCTTTATTATTTAAGAGCTGCCTTAGCCTTCTCTGTGAGAGCTGTGAATGCAGCGGGATCAGCGATTGCGATCTCTGAAAGCATCTTACGGTTGAGTTCGATGCCAGCCTTGTTAAGGCCGTTCATGAATGATGAATAGTTCATACCGTTCATCTTGCAAGCTGCTGAAATTCTTGTGATCCAAAGACGACGGAAGTCGCGCTTCTTCTGCTTACGTCCGACATATGCATACTGTCCGGACTTCATAACTGCCTGCTTAGCAGTCTTGAAAAGACTTGACTTTGAGCCATAGTAGCCCTTAGCCATCTTCATTACTTTATTTCTTCTCTTACGAGTCATGGTAGCGCCTTTAATACGAGCCATGGTAAGTTACCTCCAATTTAAATTTTAATTAGCTTTTGCTGCCGTAAGCAGCACGTTCTTATTTGTAAGGAATCAAACGCTTGATCTGCTTAACGTTTGTTGTGTCAGCAACAACTGTCTGACGAAGACCTCTTTTACGCTTTGTTGTCTTCTTGTTAAGGATGTGTGACTTGTTAGCGTGGCCACGGATCGGCTTACCGTTCTTAGAGAGCTTAAAGCGCTTCTTAGCACCGCTGTGTGTTTTAATTTTAGGCATGGTTTTTTCCTCCTTATTAATTCTTGGATGATTTGGCTGCTAAAAACATCAGCATTGAACGTCCTTCGAGTTTTGCGGGTTTTTCAACTGTACCGAACTCGCTGCAGGCATCTGCAAACTTGCTCATTGTTACCAGACCGTTTTCCGGGTGAGCCATTTCACGGCCGCGGAATCTGATTGAAACCTTAACTCTGTTACCACCCTTCAGGAACTTGATAGCGTGGCCAACCTTTGTTTCAAAGTCGTGTGTGTCGATGTTGAGTGACAAACGAACCTCTTTGATTTCAATAACTCTTTGGTTTTTCTTGGCTTCTTTTTCGCGCTTTGCCTGTTCAAAGCGGTACTTGCCGTAATCCATAATTTTGCAGACAGGCGGTTTTGCCTGAGGCGCAATTTTAACAAGGTCAGTGTTCTTTTCTTCTGCAAGGCGTAAAGCTTCTTCGATCGGCATAACGCCAAGCTGATTACCTTCGGAGTCGATTACTCTGACTTCCTTGTCGCGGATTTCTTCATTGATCTGAGTTTCTTTCGTAGCGATGTTCAAGCACCTCCAAATGCTTAATAATAAAATCAAAGCACGGATGGAACATACCCCACCCGTGCAAAATCACATAATACAAGACGGAAAACCGCCATTGAATATTGACCGCACGGACGAGACCGTTAAGGTGGGAACGAACCATTCCACTTTGTTGTGCAAGTATTTTAACACTATATCCGCGGTTTGTCAATACCTTTTTTTGAAAATTTATCGTGAAGAAAGAATCTTTGTTACGCCTGTAAAAATCAGCGTAAAGAACACCTGCATAAGTATTATAAATATCGCAGGCAAGTCCGCTACAACATTAATAATTGACAGGATAAGGACAATCGCAAAACTCATAAGTATTCCGATAAGCATAAGCGTGTTTGAGATTTTGAACACGTGACGAAGCATATCGGCAATGCAGAACGTCCGCATAAAAGTATACGTTGTACCGTCATTGATTGCAACAGCCCTTGAGTTGAGCTTCGGACGTGACTTGTACTTTTTAAAAATACGGCTTGATGAAGAATTGAGAATTTTTATGTTATCAAGACGCATATCGTAGCAATGAGAAAGCATTACGTCCGTCACATTCGGGTCGCAGTTTCGCACAAGGATTGTGACTCCTGCATCGCGAAGCTTTTTAAGGTAAGGCACAAGCTTTTTGTTCGGTGCATAGTCAACAACCATCATTGCCGCAAGCTTGTTAGCAATCGCAAGATATATTACCTCGTGACCTGAAATAAGATATCTGTCTTCGTCAATCGTTCCCGGCACATCAACGTTATGATTAAGCATCATCTGCCTTGTGCCGAGGATTACCTTCTGATTGTAAATCCAGCCTGAAACGCCAAGTTTTTCTTCGTAGCTGAAGGATTTAACCGTTGGGAGAATATCACGTCTGTTGACAACCATCTGGTCAAAAACACCTGTCAACGGTCCGCCCGAGCGGATAACCATTGCCGCCGCATAAAGCATTGCATCGTCCACACGGACATTCTTGAAATCCTTGAAGCCGTGCATAGCACAAAGATTCTGATCAAATAAATCCTTGCTGTCAAGAACGATTGTGTTTGTTCGGCAAAGCTCATTTACCGCATCCTGGCAGGAAATCATACCACCGAGCTTATTGAAAAACTTGTTAACCCAACGAAGCGGAAGCTGAACAAGAAGTGTTGCATAAATCGGCACACAGGTCGCAAGCGTTACAACAAAAGCCGCAAAGCCTACAGGGAAGTTTCCGCTGACTGCCCAGGAAATAATAAAGTTTATAAGTCCCATAACAGATATGATAAAGAACATAAATTTCATATTTTTATCCGTATGGGTTTCGCTTGTACAAAGCTCAACAAGGTGCGACGGAAAACGGGTTTTGCCCGAATAACGGATTCGTGGGCTCGGCAATTTCACGTGTTTACCGAATTCCACTACATCCTTGTCGTCCATTATGGCATCGATGCTGTAAAGACTATCCTTGTTTATACCTGTACACATTTCGAGTGCATCAGAAGTTCTGCTGAAAGTAACATAAGAGCTGAGTTCTGCAAGAAGAAGCGACGCAACTCCTGCCCCTGCAAAAACACTGACTGTGTTTTCATCAAGGAAATAAAGTACAAACATAAGAAGAGTCTGCACAAAGCAAAGTATTGACACAACCACTGCTGCAGAATTAACAGTAAACTTCTTCTTTTTCAGATTTTCAAAAGCAGAAGCAATTATCTGATTGCTTGTAACAAGAGATGCAACAATCGTCACAAATCCCGAAAAGATTGTAATAATGCTGTCACCTGCAACGGTTGTGTGAGCTGCAGCCGCAATACTTGTAAGCATTGCAAAAACAAGAAGTGCAGTCTGGATTATTACGCGATGCATACTTTTTTTCTTCTGTGTGTTCAGATACCTGCGAACGCGTCTTGCATCCTTGATCTGTGAATATTCAACGCCTACAAATTCAGGCTCTTCCTTACGGCGCGGTCTGTCGTCGTTAGTTCCGAACAAATCGCCAAGTCGTTCTTTTTCACTGTCTGTACCGTATGGGTCATTTTCGTTTTCGTCACCAAAGAGAACGAAGTTATCAATCTTTGCTTTCCTCTTTTTGAAAAGCTCTTTTTCAGCTTCGCTTTCTTCAATTTTTTCCGGCTTTTCGTGCTGATCAACATCAACAAAGCCTTCCATCTTAATCTGTCCGCTTTCTTCCTCTTCGCGGATCTGCTTTTTGAAATCCTCGTTATACGGGGAATTTTCGTCAAACTCTTCTTCGACAGATACAATTGTCGGTGCACCTTCAAGGTCGGAATCATCCTTGCTGATACCCTTTCGTATCACACGTCCGGGTTTTTCGAAGGAAATCGCCTTGGTTTTTCCGTCAGCTCCGTCAACGTCTGTTTCAAATTCGCTCAGATCACCGATGCGGATTGTTTCTCCGTTGTAATCCTCATCGTTCATATAATCTTCGTTTACGTCAAATTCATCTTCTTCGAATTCGTCAAGCTCATCATCAAGGAACAAGGACTGATTTTCCTGCCTTTGCGTGTTTTTTAATGAATCAAGGAAATCCTTTCCTTTTTCCAAAAAGCTTTTCTTCGGACCCGTCTTTTTAGCAACCTTTTTCTTTAAAGATTTTATCTTCTTTATCGGTGCAGCCTCATCATTAAAAATAGATCTGAGTCTGTCCTTGTTTTCTGCAGGTTCATTGGATTCGGAAATATCAACCACCTTGATATCTTCTTCAAAGAAAGGCTCTTCATCTTCTTCCTCTTCAATTACAGGAATTTCAACAGTCTTTGTGTATGCATTTTCCGTTTCCTGTGCATCAGCTTCAGACTGCATTTCTTCAGCAATACCGAGCAGACGGTCAATATCTTCGTTTGACCAGATTCTTGCAGGCTCACCGTTTTCGTCAACGCCCTTCATCAGACGTTCTTCTCTTATTCCTTCAAGCAGACTTCGAAGTTCATCTCTGTTAAGTTCAGACAAGGTTTTCACCCCTTTGCTTTTATTCCTGCTCTCTGTCGTGCGACTTCGTACATAAGAACACCTGCCGCAACCGACGCATTAAGTGAATTTATTTTGCCCTTCATCGGCATCGATACCGTAAAATCACATTTTTCTTTAACAAGACGGCTGATTCCTCTGCCCTCTGAACCGATTACAAGACCGACACCGCCGTCGTAATTAACGCTGCACCAATCCTCACCGTCCATATCTGCGGCGTAGAACCAGATACCTCTTTCCTTAAGCTCGTCAATCGTCTGTGCGATGTTTGAAACTCTTGCAACAGGCACATATTCAACAGCACCTGCCGAAGCCTTACCTACAACATAGCTGAGGGAAGCATTTCGACGCTTCGGGATAATAACACCGTGAACGCCCGTAGCCTCTGCCGTTCTGATAACAGCACCGAGGTTGTGCGGATCTTCAAGCTCATCACATATAATAATGAAAGGCTTTTCGCCTCTTTCCTCTGCAAGTGCAAAGATATCGTCAACCGTCGAATACTCGTGCGATGCAGCATAAGCGGCAATTCCCTGATGCACGGCTCCGCCACACATAAGGTCAAGCTTCTTGCGGTCAACCTCTTTGATAACAACACCGAGGTCACGGCATTCCGCAATAATTCTGCCGATTGAGCCGTTTCGCTCACCTTTTGAAACAAGGAGAGTATCAATTGCTCTTCCGCCTCTTAAAGCTTCGCTGACTGCGTTTCTTCCGATTATTAAATCCTCACGGGGAGAAGTCATTTCTTTTTCCATATTACTCACCAAATTTTAAAAATATTAAATCAATATATTATAGCACGTCAGCACAGTAAATTACAATATGTTTTTTAAATCACGTATTTATGATATTTTATCCGTTTTATCTGCAAGTTGATACGACACAATTTTTCGACCTGAAGTTATAGAATAGATAAAAACTTCAGGAAAGGAATAAAAATATGGAAATAACAAAGGTCAGGGATTTTGTTATCCGTAAAAGTGCCGATACGGTAAATTCATTCGAATTCAATCCCGTTGTAAAAAGTCTGCTGACTTTCATACTGTCTTTTTTGCTGACCAACCCTTTTGTTTCAGGTGAATTTTCACCGTTTGCCGTTTCTCTTGCCGCCGCATCTAACGTGGCAAATTCATTCTGGGCAGGGGCAGGAGGAATCATCGGTGCCTTTTTCTTTTTTGACGGTACAGACTGTGTAAAATACTGTGCCGCTACACTTTTGTGCATACTTATCCGCAATCTTTATGAAAGATATCTGCCTGATGCCTCTCACGGAATTGCACTTCTGCTGAATTCTTTTTTCAGCCTTTTTCTTACAGGCTCGGCAATCATACTTGCGACAGGCTTTGACATCGAAGCCATTCTTTCCGTTACATATGAATCCCTGCTCTGCTGTGCAGGTGCATATATTTTCTTTCACTCTGCAAAAATCGTCTGGGGCAGAAAAGAAATTTCTTTTTTCACAACCTCGGAAATTCTGACTGTTTTTCTTGCCGTCGGAATTATTCTTATGCCGTTTTACAAATACAAGCTTTTTCATCTTTCGCCCGTAACGGTTGTTTTTGCATTTCTTGTTCTGCTTTGTGCAAGACTCCGCAATTCGAACGGCGGTGCACTTTGCGGAATCTGCCTCGGCTCGGTTGCAGGACTGAGCGTTGAAATAGGGCTTGTCAGTATCGGTTATGCACTCGGCGGACTTATTGGCGGAGAGTTTTCCCGAAAAAGCAAGCTTTTCTGTGCCGCCGGCTATCTTCTGCCTCTTACGGTATGTGCCTTTGCTGACGGCAACCTGACCTCATATATGGCAATCTTTGAAGGAATAATTGCCTGCTCCGTTTTTATTGCAATTCCCGAAAGCGTTTACGACGCTCTTTCAGCTAAGGTCAATGCACCCATACCGACCTGCATAAGAAACGAAAGTACACGGGAGCTGACAGGCAGGCTTATTGAAACATCAGACGCAATAAATGAAGTTTCTTCCTGCATCTCGACTGTTCAGAGCACGCTCAATCCGTTGATGCAGACACGGCTCAACCACGTTTTAAAAAGTGCATGGTGCAAGGTTTGTTCCGAATGTGAGCTGAAAGAAAGCTGCAGACCCGAAGTGAAAAACCCCACGGATGAGGACATAGAAAAAATTGCCCAAACGCTCTCCAACCATGCTGAGCTTGACGAAACACGCTTTCCGAAAGGCTTTTATACCTCTTGCTACAGCTTCAGCGAAATGCGAAGCGAGCTTTACGACCGCTATCTTTCCTTCGTCGCTTCACTCGGGGCACAAGGCAGAGTTGAACAGATTCAGGCTCTTATGTGCGAACAGTTCAGCAACATTGCGGACATTCTCAATAATCTCGCTACCGACTTTGATGAGGACATCAGAGCAAACGCTGACATTGCAGAGCTTTGTGCAAACGAGGCACGCGAATTCGGGCTTAATGTAAACACTGCGGATTGTTACCTTGATAAATTCGGCAGAGCAACCGTTTCGCTGAATGTTACTCAGCCTCGGTCAGATTTTAATATAACAAATTTCACCCACAGTCTTTCAACCGTAACAGGCACAAAGCTCAATCTGCCCGACCTTGAAGAAGACGGTGAAAACAGCATCCTCACTTTCAGGCAGAGTGTAGATTTCAACGTTGCAATCGGTGCAATCAGCCGTGCAACGGATGATGAACCCGTATGCGGTGACTATTACAGAAGCTTCAGGGATGCCGATGACAGATACATAGTAATTCTCAGCGACGGTATGGGAACAGGAAACCGTGCCGCTATCGACTCGGCAATGGCAACGGAGCTTTTTTCAAAGCTTGTAAAGTCAGGTGTCAGCTTTGACTGTGCACTTTCCATAACCAATTCCGCCTTGCTTGTCAAAAGCACGGACGAATCCCTTTCCACTCTCGACGTTGTATGTATCGACCTTTACACAGGCAAGGCAGATTTCATGAAAGCCGGTGCGGCAGCAACGTTTATACGTCACAAAGACAGCGTCGCACAGCTCGAGCAAACTTCCCTGCCGATAGGTATTCTTAAAGATATCAGTTTTTCAAATGCAACAGCAAGCCTCGCTAAAGGAGATATAATATTAATGGTATCCGACGGTGTGCTTGGCGACTGTAACAACTGGATTCAGCACGAACTGCGGACGTGGGACACAAGTAACTCTCCCGACGAACTCGCACGTTTCATCATCAACTCCGCGTGCGAAAGAAAAATCGGCAAGCACCTTGACGATATGACAGCAATTGCGGTTTATATTGAATAAAATTATCTTGCTTTAAGCCGTCCGTCCTTGTATAATGTAGGGAGTATAAAAAACGGATGTGATATTTTGGCACAGATACTTGCAACAATAATGGCGGTTTTCGCCGTAATAGGTGCACTCGACAAGGTCCTCGGCAACAAGCTGAAGCTCGGTGATGAATTTGAAAAAGGACTGACAACTCTCGGACCGCTTTCTCTTTCAATGCTTGGTATGATGACGATTGCCCCTGCCCTTGCCGACCTGCTTCTGCCTGTCATCACGCCTGTTGCAAACCTTTTTCACTTTGACCCGTCCGCACTTGCAGGTATACTTATCGCAAACGATATGGGCGGTGCAGCACTTGCAGATTCGGTTGCGACAGATGAACTTCTCGGAGCTTTCCACGGGCTTTGTGTTGCTTCAATGCTCGGTGCTACAATATCATTCACTATTCCCGTTGCACTTCAGTCCTCAAAAAAAGAAAATCACGACGACGTGCTTTTAGGACTTCTCTGCGGTATCTGCACAATTCCGCTCGGTTGTTTTGTGTCAGGTGTTACAATGGGTATTTCACCGTTGACGGTTATTCTTAATCTTATCCCTGCCCTTCTTATTTCTGTTATTATTATTATCGGTCTTCTTAAGTTTCCAAAAATCACAATCAAAATCTTTTCCTTTTTCGGCAAGTTTATTTCAATCCTTATCACCTGCGGTCTTGCTCTTGGTATTTTCCAGACACTTACGGGTAAAATCATTCTTCAAAACACAGCTCCGCTTATGGAAAGTGCTATGACCGTTTTCACAATCTGCATTACTCTCGCAGGAACATTCCCGCTTATTGCAATTATTTCAAAGCTTCTTAAGAAGCCTCTTTCTGCACTCGGCAAAAAGCTCAGCCTTGATGAAAATTCCGTTGTCGGTCTTATCGCAACGCTCGCAAATTCAATTGCTACAATGGAAAGTGCAGACAGAATGAACCGCAAAGGCAGAGTAATGAACCTTGCATTCGCAGTTTCCGCCGCCTTCGTTTTCGGTGATCACCTTGCATTCACTCTTTCTTATAATGAAAAGCATATTGTCCCCGTAATCGTGGGTAAGCTCGTTGCAGGTTTCTCCGCTTTAGCCGTCGCAATTATTCTTGAAAAGAAAACCGCAAAAGCAAAATGAAAAAACTTTAAAAATTTTTAAAAAAAGTGTTGACAAATCCGTTTTCCGTGTGTATAATAACTCTTGTTCTTTAGCGGAATTGTGTAACGGTAGCACGACAGACTCTGACTCTGTTTGTTGGGGTTCGAATCCCTATTCCGCTGCCAAATACGATAAATCCGAACTCTTTAGCCATAGTCGGCGAGGCGTTCGGATTTATTTTTTCTTTGCCTGAATAACAGTGAACTCCCGTAGATTTTTCTGCGGGAGTTTTTTTGGTTGTGATGCTTTTGAGGCATTACAGAAGGTTATTAAAAATTAATTTAGATTTATATGTTGAAAATATATAATAATTGTGCTATAATGTACAAAATTTAATACTGAAATAAAGAGATACGGTTTTGAAAAGTTGTAAGCTGAGTAGATTTAATAGGGAAATCAGGTTCGAATCCTGAACAACCGCCATTACTGTGTAGGAATTGAAAATCAGATTAATGTCTGCATTTCTGCGGTTATAATCTGCTTTGATATCTGTTCCTTAAGTCAGAACACCTGCCGTGTCTTTTTAGGTTCAACACAACTTTGGTGAGAAGAGTGCAACCGATTTATCGTAGTATGGTAGATTTTGGATTGCGTTCTTTTTTATTTTGTGCAGTCCGAAGTTATTGTTGTCGTACCGCGTTAATCTGTTGTACTCTTTTGACCTTTTTGGTTGAAAGGGTATTTTTTATTTTGTAAAGGAGGTTTGACAAGTGACATCAGAAGAGAAAAAGTGCTGGGCGGCAGAACTTTTGAAAAGAAAAGCTGAGGAACTCGGAAGATTGCCCAAAAAGGATGATTTTGATGAACCCACACGGTCACGAATCAAAGCCTACCTCGGACCGTGGCCAAGAGCATTGGAAGCTGCCGGATTAAAAGAAGCGAAACCTGTTCCTGTAAAATCAAAAAAGAGAAAAAGGGCAACTATCAGGTCCAAAAACCAAACCGTTTCTGCACGACAGAAGTTGGAGAAACACAGAACCGAACCAAAATAACAGGATACTTTCGGTTAAAACAAAATGAAAAATATAAAAAAGGAGATTCAATAATGAAAAAGCGAATTTTAAGCGTTATTCTTGCCATCGCAATGCTGCTAACAGCAACACCCCTTATGTCTGTTGCATCAGAAAGCGAATATGTTTATATGTCTGTAAGCTATGATGATAAATATATAAATGATAAAAACGGTACACCTATTGCTTATATTCCCGTATCCTTTGAAACACTTAAATCTATTGATTTGAATGAATACGGTCTTTCTGAATATCTCTATGATGAAGACGGTGACGGTAAATATGATATTACCGCCTTACAGCTTATCATCTATGCTCACGAAGAGCTTTACGGTGGCGATTGGAGCGAGATAACTTTTACAGGAAGTCCCGGAAGCTCATATTTTGCAGGCGGTCTTTTCGGCAGAGATGAAAATCTTAACTATTATCTGAATGGTCAGTATCCTCTTGCAAGCGCGGGTTGGGGTGCAACTTCTGACCAGATTGTTCTTGAAGCAGGCGACTTTATTGACCTTGCAGGCTTCACAAGCTGGGATTTTTATCAGGACTCGGCATACGGCTTCCATTATTTTGCTGATGCAAACGGTGATGTAACACATTCTTACACCGCAGAAGCAGCCAAGGCTTGTGATATCAAGCTTATTAAAGGCACAAAGGACTACGAATACAATTCTGTTTTCCTTGAAATTCCTGATTACGAAGTACATTACGGTAAAGCACTCTATAACGAGACAGGAAGTGTTACAACTGATGACAGCGGTTGTGCATCAATCACATTCCCCTCTGCAGGAAAATGGTATCTTTGGGTTGATGGCGGTTACGGTAACGAATATGCCGGCTCAATCGTTTCTGCTCCCGGCTATGCAGAGGTAACAGTTACATCAGCGGAAGCTGACCATCAGCCTCAGGATGTAAGCGCTGTGCTTAATGCTACAATGGCACAGCTTGCTGATACAATCAAAGAACCCGCTTTTGGAACAAATGCAGGTGAATGGACAGTATTGAGCCTTGCACGTGGCGAATATTTTGAAAAGAACAGCACATATTTTAATGATTACTACAACCGTATTGTTTCAACAGTAAATGAAACAGCTTCATCGGTTAATATGAACGGTGCACTCCACAAAAACAAATCAACTGAAAATTCCCGTCTTATTGTTGCTCTTTCATCTATCGGTAAGGATGCAACTTCTGTGGGTAATTGGAATCTTGTTGAAGCATACAGCCTGAACGGTTTTGATTGGATTAAAAAGCAGGGTCTTAACGGTACGATATGGGCACTTATCGCTCTTGACTCAAACAATTATGAAATCAGTGATACTACACTCCGTCAGAAGTGTGTAGATGAAATTCTTGCAAGACAGCATAACGACGGCGGTTGGGCTTTGTCTGCAAATCTTGACTATGCATCAGACCCTGATATGACGGGTATGGCACTTCAGGCTTTGTATCCTTACCGTAATCAGACAGCTGTAGCTGAAGCATGTGAAAAAGCATTTGATTGTCTTTCAGAAATGCAGCACGAAAACGGCACATTTGCATCGGGCGGAAGCGAATGCTCTGAAAGCTGTGCGTGGGTAATCGTTGCCTGCACAACATGGGGTATCAATCCCGACACAGACAGCCGTTTTGTAAAGAACGGAAAATCTGTTGTTGACGGACTCTTAAGTCATTATCTTGAAAGCGAAGCGCAGTTCCAGCATATCGTTGGTGCAGGTGCAAACGGCATGGCTACTGACCAGTCCTGCTACGCTCTTGTTGCTTACAAGCGTTTTATACATAACAAAACAAATCTTTTTGATATGTCTGATGTTGCATTTGATGAAGATATTGAAATCATTCCCGGCAAGATGACAGCAACTCTCGGTCTTCCTGCTGAAATATCCGATGAGGTCGGCAAAACTTTCAACGCAACAATCAGCATTGACCAGTGGGATAATAACGCAGGCTACAAGCTTATTGATTTTATTATGAATGTTCCCGAAGGTCTTACCGTTACGGCAGTTACAGCCGAAAGCCGTCTTTCGGGCGGAACGGTAAATTACAACGTTGAAGAAAGCACAGGCAAGCTCCGTGCAGTTTACTTTGACGCTAACAACCACAGCGATATCACAGTAAGCGGAACCACCTTCCCGGCACTTCTTTTCACAATTACTTTCCGTGTCGATTCCGTAACTTCAGGCGACAAGCTTGGCTTTAACATCAGCGGAATGTCAGTTAAACTCAATTCAGATTCTGCAGATGAAAACTCTATGATTATTGTTGACATTACGGATGCAAGCGGTACGGTAAATGTTGTAACAGGTGTTTCTTATAGTGCAATGTGTCTCTATGTTGGTGATAATGTTGACCTTATCCCCTCGGAGAAAATGGCCGTTGCAGTAGCAGTTGTCGGTGCAAAGGCCGGTGCAAAGCTCAGCTACAACGACGGCATCAATGGTTATGAATTCAAGTACAGCACAGAAATCTCTGATAAAACAGGCATTTCAACTTACGTTGCACTTGTTGATTCTTCAATTGATATGGCGAAGTTTGTTGATAAGCAGAATTTTGTTCTCTCGGATGACAATGCTGATGAAATCACATTCGGTGATGCAAACGGCGACGGAGTAATCAATGCACAGGATGCACTCGGTGCAGTTGATTCCTGGCTTCGTAAAACAGATGCACCGTCAGATGACAAGATTCTCGCCCTCAATGTTAACAGCGACAGCAGAATCAATACATTTGATGCTCTCGGCATCGTTGAAGCGTTTGTAGACGGCAGTGAATACATCGTTGTTACAAAGGCAGCAACTATTACAGCGAACTACTAACTGATTATTAAGGGGTGGGACTGACACTCCCACCCCTCTTAGGAGAATGAATATGAGCAAAAGTAAATTGGAACCGAAAACAAAAAAGAGAATAAAAATTGGTATCTCAATCGGCGTTTTACTGCTTTTGTTGATACTGATTCTCCTTTTTTCATTCTGCGGTGAAAACCCGTTCGGCAAACCTACACTTACAATAGAAACTCCGCAGAAAATCAGCCTTTCCGAAACAGATGAAATCACCCTCGACGTGACAATATCATCTTTCGGTGAAGCTATATATCCTGCTGCAAGTATGAGCATTGTTTTTGACCCATCAAAGCTTGAGTTTATAGGTATAGAAGAAGGTAACGTTTTTATCCGTAATGACGGCGAAGAGATTGAGCAAAGACTGCCGGACTGGAGCTGTAACCCGACTCAATGCAACAAAACGGGTAAAATAAACATTATGTACCTTGACACAACAGGCGGAAAGAATGCTTTTGACAAAGACTTGCTTGCAAAGGACGACAATGTTGTGCTTCGCCTGAAATTCCGTCTCAGAGGAAGTCTTCGCAAAGGTGATGTATGTGACCTTGTTTTCGAAGATGCTGTTTTTGCAGCATCAGACGAAACACAAAGTCTGGCAATGACAACCGGTACACTTAATGTCAGAAACAGCAAAATTGTTATAGGAGATTAAAATGAAAAGAATAATATGTTTAATATTAGCCTTAGTGCTTCTTATGACAACTACAGCCTGCAGTGGTAATTATGCACAGGTTAACCTTAATGAACCCATAGCTATTTCAGAAAACGGGATTGTTGAGAAAAGTGTTTTAGATAAAATCAGAAACGAGAACGCTATCGCCACATTCACAGGTTCATCAAATGACATTAAATACGAATGGACTGTTTTCGGCAGTGACATCAATGAAACAAAGGATGTAAATTTATCCGTTGTCCTGAACAAATCAGACAAAGGCATAAAGGTCACTTTTACCGAAACGAAGGATTTTGGTTTTCCTGCACTGCTTTCTATTCATATCAACGAAAAATGGTCAGCAGACAGTGCAACCGCTTTTAACGGTGGCAAGGGTGTTTATTCTGTTTCTGTAACAGGCAGTAAAACAAGTATTCTGAATATATCTGTAAACAAGATTGTTTCTGAAATTGAAATTCTGCCTGATGAAACAAATTATACAGAAGACACTACTGCAGAAAATACAAATCCGACAGAAAACGATTCTTCAGATACTACAACCACCAACGAAAAAGACAATTATCTTTCAGGTGCACAGAGCTCTGGTGACAGAGTTTATTCTGACGGTACGGCAACAGAAAAAGATAAATATGAAACAGACCCCGTACCCGAAGGAAAGCCTATGCCCGTTGAGCCTGAAAATCAGGAAATCAACAACAAAAAGACATATACCTGCACCTTTTCCATTGAATGCTCAACAATACTGAATAACCTTTCTGACCTTGACCCTGATAAACGTCATCTGGTACCTTCAGACGGTGTTATTTTACCGCCTACAAAGGTGACATTCTATGAAGGTGAATCAGTCTATGATGTGCTTCAGCGTGTTTGTAAGGAAAACAACATACATATGGAATCCTCATGGACTCCTGTTTATAACAGTGCCTATATTGAAGGCATAAACAATCTTTATGAATTTGACTGCGGTGAGCTTTCAGGATGGATGTACCGTGTTAACGGATGGTATCCCAATTACGGTTGCTCCCGTTATCAGCTTGCAGACGGTGAAAAAGTGGAATGGCGTTATACATGTGACCTCGGCAACGATGTCGGTCGTGAAGGAACTTGGTAAAATTTATGAGAGATTCATTTTCAGAATATCATCCTTTTATAAACTTAATATATTTTGCATTTACGATAAGCTTTTCTCTTGTGCTGACGCACCCGTTGGCACAAGGGATTTCACTCATGTGTGCTGTTATTTATGCAGTAAGTATAAACGGGAAGAAAAGTGTGATATTTCTCTTGAAATACTGTCTGCCGATGGTGCTTCTGACTGCATTTATCAACCCTGCATTCAATCACGAGGGTGCAACAACTCTGCTGTATTTCCCGAATGGCAATCCTCTTACGCTTGAGAGTATTTTGTACGGTTTTTCTGCAGGTGTGATGATAATTACAACGCTGATGTGGTTTTCGTCGTTTAACAGAGTGATGACAACGGACAAGTTTATCTATCTTTTCGGCAAGGTTATTCCTGCCTTATCTCTTGTTCTTAGTATGTCTTTAAGATTTGTTCCTAAATTCAAATCGCAGATGCAGACTGTCACCGAAGCACAGAGAAGCATCGGCAGAGATGTTTCAAACGGAAGTCTGTTCCAGAGAACAAAGACGGCAATTCACATCTTTTCAATTATGATAACCTGGTCACTCGAAAATGCCATTGAAACAGCTGACAGTATGAAAAGCCGCGGATACGGATTAAAAGGCAGAACTGCATTTTCAATTTATCGCTTTGATGAAAGAGATAAATATACACTTGCATGGCTTTCTTTCTGTGGATTGTTTCTTGTTGCAGGAACTATACTTAATGCTTTCGGGTTCAGATATTTTCCGGATATCCGCTATGCCGCATTTGATATGACAACAATACCTTTCTATTGTGTATATTCCGCACTTTGCATTACACCCGTGATATTAAACTTAAAGGAGGAGAGAAAATGGAAAACTTCAGTTTCAGAAATGTAAGCTTTGCATATCCCGAGCAGGAAAACAAAGCTCTCCGTAATATCTCCTTTGAGGTGAATCAGGGTGAATTTCTGATTCTTTGCGGTCCGTCAGGCTGCGGCAAATCAACACTTCTGCGTCACCTTAAGTCCTGCCTTACACCTCACGGTGTAGTTAACGGTGAAATCCTCTTCGACGGCAAACCGCTGAAAGATGTTGACGAAAGAATACAGGCACAGGAAATCGGATTTGTGCTTCAGTCTCCCGAAAATCAGGTGGTAACCGATAAGGTATGGCACGAGCTTGCCTTCGGACTTGAAAGCCTCGGGCTTGATACGCCGACTATCCGCCGCCGTGTGGCAGAGGTTGCAGCATTCTTCGGTATTGAAAATTGGTTCTATAAGAATGTAACCGAGCTTTCAGGCGGTCAGAAACAGCTTCTCAGCCTTGCTTCGGTTATGTGTATGAATCCGAAAATACTTGTTCTCGATGAACCTACGGCACAGCTTGACCCTATTGCCGCTTCTGATTTCCTCGCTCTTCTTGGCAAAATCAACCGTGAGCTCGGTATAACGGTTATTCTTACCGAACACAGACTTGAAGAAGCTTTTCCGTTTGCAACAAGAGTTATTGTTATGGAGAAAGGTGAAATTATCAGTGATAATTCTCCCGAAAAAGTTGGACTTCATCTTCGTCAAAAGGATAACGGAATGTTCCTTGCTATGCCGACAGCAATGAGAGTGTGGTCAGGTGTTGAAACAAATCTTCCTTGTCCTCTGACAGTCCGTGACGGTAGTGAGTTCCTGTCTGAAAGAAGCAAAGAAAAAGCACTTCTTCCCCTTGAAAGGGAAAAAGTGCATACATATACTGACGAAATAACTCTTGAGTGTGATGAAATATGGTTCAGATACGAAAAAGACCTGCCTGATGTTATAAAAGGCTTTTCTCTCACTCTGCACAAGGGTGAATTTTATGCAATTCTCGGCGGTAACGGTGCAGGTAAAACAACAACGCTGAAAGTAATTTCGGGACTTCGCAAGGCTTACCGAGGTAATGTAAAAGCAAACGGAAAAGTCGGAATGTTACCACAGAATCCGCAGGCGCTTTTTGTAAAAAGAACTGTGCGGGAGGATTTATATGAGGCTCTCAGTAATGTAAAAATCTCAAAGAAAGAAAAGGATGAGCAGGTTTCCCGTGTAGTTGGTCTTTGCTCGCTGACTGACTTTCTTGACCGACATCCATATGATATTTCAGGCGGTGAACAGCAAAGAACCGCACTTGCAAAGGTTCTTCTTACCGCACCCGATATAATTCTTCTCGATGAACCGACAAAAGGCTTTGATGCAGAATTCAAAGTAACATTTGCAGATATTATCGGTAAGCTGACAAATCAGGGCGTAACCGTGCTTATGGTCAGCCATGATGTGACCTTCTGTGCAGAATATGCACACAGATGCGGTATGTTTTTTGACGGTAATCTTGTCGCAGAAGGCACTCCCCGTGAGTTTTTCTCAGGAAACAGCTTCTATACTACTTCTGCAAACAGAATGGCAAGGCATATTATTCCCGAGGCGGTAACGGTTGATGAAATCATTGCGTGCTGTGGCGGAGAAATCAAGAAAAAAGAAAGTACGGATGAAATAACACCTTTGCCCGAACCTGCCCCGAGAAGTGTAAATTTCAAGCCTGAACCGCTTAAGCTATGGCGAAAAATTCTTGCTGCAGCATCAGGGCTTGTTTCATTAGCTGTGTTTTTCTATGCAACAGGAATTACCGATTTATCAGCACTTATAAATTCTTCGGGCATAAGTGAAGCGGGTAAAAACCAATTATGGCTTTACGGGATTTTGTTTGTTGCTCTTACCGTGTTTATGATTGCAATCGGAAGACGGAGCGAACCGCCGCTTATAGTGCAGACACCGAAAGAAAAACGGAACTTAAGCAAGCGGACAATTGTGGCATCTGTTGCTATATTGCTCTTTATTCCTCTGACAATATTTGCAGGAATTTTCTATCTCGACAACCGACAGTATAACATTGTCGCACTGCTTGTGCTTTTAGAGTGTATGTTGCCGTTTATTCTCGTGTTTGAGGGCAGAAAACCTAAGGCAAGAGAGCTTGTAACGATTGCCGTGCTTTGTGCAATCGGAATAGCAGGCAGAAGTCTTTTCTTTATGCTTCCGCAGTTCAAGCCGGTTCTTGCGCTCACAATAATCGCAGGTGTTGCTTTCGGCGGAGAAGCGGGATTCCTTGTAGGAGCCGTTACAATGCTTCTTTCAAATATGCTGTTCTCTCAAGGGCCGTGGACACCGTGGCAGATGTTTGCGATGGGTATTATAGGTTTTCTTGCGGGTGTTCTTTTCAAAAAAGGATGGCTTCGCAGAACACGGGTTTCACTTGCCGTTTTCGGTGCGTTTGCCGCTGTTGTTATTTACGGCGGAATAATGAACCCGGCATCAATGCTTATGTATTCGTCACAGACAATAACAGTTAAAGCCTTGATGGCATATTACATTTCGGGTCTTCCTATGGACCTGGTACACGGCTTCGGAACTGTAATATTTATTATGCTCGCTGCCGAGCCGATGCTTGAAAAAATGGACCGTATCAAAGTAAAATACGGGTTGGTTGAGTAGGAGTTATAAATAAAATAAGTTGTTTATTCCTCAGAAAAACTTTTAGAGACGGTTGTTCTGTTGTCCCAACGCAAAGCGGACACACATATCGACATAAAACTTGACCTTTCAGAGCTTGATATAACTGCCGCTGAAACCAAGGCAACATATCAGGAAATCAAGGATTATGTGCTAGAGAAGTACGGTCTTAAAGTTTCAACTCTTTATATTTCACAGGTAAAAACCAAGTGTGGGATTATTGAAAGAGAATGCTATAACAAAGGCGAAGGTAAAAACCGTGTACCACAGTGTCCTAAAGAAAAAGAGGATGCTATTATGGATGCTTTAAAGTATTTCAAAATGATATAAATAAAAGTTCAACTCCCGTGGAGCAATCCACGGGAGTTTGGCATTTATCTAATTATTTAGGTGAAAAAGGAAACGATTCTCAATAAGTCAAATGGGAATTTTACTCCGCAGGCAATTTTTGTTCCGAAACTGACTGATGGTTGCGAATTGAAGTCGTCCGGCATATCGTAAATAACAACTGTTCTCCCGATGATTTCTTGTACTTTGAAGCGGTCTGAGGCTACACATTGATAAGTGCCACCGTTGCACCGTATCAACGGTGGAAGAGCACCTGCGTGCAACGGGCACTGCGAAAGCAGAAAGTTCGTCAGAAGCATGTATGCAGGTCATAATGTAAAAATACTATACATCACTAGAGCATAAAGTACACCTAAAACAAACCATCTCTTAGGGCATTCTTGCCTCAAGAGATGGTTATTCAATTATAATCACAATCCGAACTCTTCACCAATCGGTAAAGAGTTCGAATTATTTATTTCTGGCTGTTACGGACCATTAGGATGCCACTTTGTTTTCTTAAAAAAGATTTAAAATTAGCAATTCTTATTATTTTCAAAAAATATTTTCAGTTCGACAAACTCTTATTTGACATTATCACAACTGCTTGATTTCATTGGCAATCATAACCACGCTTTTTTCGTTGCTATCAATTTTTATGGTGCTGAGCGTTTGATATAGCGGTGTTGTTGCTACACGTTCGGTACAACTGGCATCTGGCTTGCTTGGCCTATCGGTTGGTCAGTTGCAACGGTTCTATCGGTGATGTTTTACCGGAGGGGTATATGGAGAAAATCGGAATAAAGATTACACAATAAGATAACTAAGATAGTTTGTAATGATTTAATATTCCAATAAATAATTGTCGCCCGAAAGTATCGGGCGACATAACTGCATTATCATAAATACAAAACCTGCACGTTACATAACGAAGACAAAAAGATATGTAATGTGCAGGAATTTATTTTTAACTATTTCAAGATGGAAACCGCATCACTGATTGTTTTTTCAAGTGCTTCTTTTCCGTAGACATCAACTTGTGCTTTGTTCTTTTCTCCGTGAGTAAGACATCCTGCACCGCCGATACAACCGCCTGTGCAAGCCATACCTTCGATAAAGTTTGCATCAAGAACATTTTTACTCTTCTTAAGAAGGGCTGTTTTACAGGCTTCGATACCGTCACAGACAGCAGATTTTACTGTAAAATCAATCTTCTGTTCAGTCAGAGCCTGAACGACTGCATCAGAAAGACCGCCTGAACGTGCGAAAATTCTTCCGTAATAAGAAGCATTATCAAGTACATCTTCACCGAGAGTTGTGATATCAATATCCTTACTGTCATAAAGTGCCTGAAGCTCTTCAAAAGTAAGAACGGCATCAACGTATGGCTTGACTGTATCAAGCTGTGCTTCTGCTTTCTTTGCAGTACAAGGTCCTATGAACACGACCTTTGCACCCTCGTCGGTCTCTTTGATGTATTTCGCAAGCATTGCCATAGGTGACAGATTGTGAGATATATGCGGAACAAGTGCCGGAAATGCTGACTTTATATACTGTACAAAAGCAGGACAGCAGGAGCTTGTCAAAAACTCTTTTTCGCTGAGCTCTTTTGCTTCGCTCATAGCTACCATATCTGCACCAAGAGCTGCTTCAACAACAGTGAAAAATCCGAGTTCCTTAAGGCCTGTAATTACCTGACCGAGTTTTGCATAAGTAAACTGGCTTGAAATTGAAGGAGCAACAACTGCATAGACCTTATATTTTTCATTATTCTGACTCTTTTTCAGAATGTCAATAACGTTGATTATATAAGATTTATCGTTGATAGCGCCGAACGGACACTGATATACACAAGCACCGCACTGGATACATTTGTTGTTGTCAATTTTTGCGGCATTATCGTCATTAATTGAAATTGCTTTGACTTTACAAGCAATCTGACAAGGACGCTTACGGTTAACAATGGCAGCAAACGGACATACCTTTGCACACTGACCGCATTCAACACACTTTGACTTATCAATATGTGCAACGTGGTTATGGTCAAACGAAATCGCACCGCGTTTGCAAACGTCCTCACATCTGTGTGCAAGACATCCGCGGCATGAATCTGTTACCTCATAGCCGGCTGCAGGACATTCGTCACAAGCGATATCGATAACCTCAATAACGTTCGGATTTTCCTTGTCACCGCCCATTGCAAGCTTTACACGCTCACCAAGGATTGCGCGTTCTTTATAAACACAGCAACGCATTGTTGATGTTTTACCGGGCACAATCTTCTGCGGAATGTCAAGAAGATTCTGAAGAAGTGTGTCGTTCCATGCTTCACGTGCTACCTGACGCAAAACCTTATATTTCAGATACTGTACTTTTGTATCAAACTTTTTCATTATTTGCACACTCCTTAGAAATAACTTACTTTGATTCTTTTACCCATTTTTTTAAGAGCCTTTGAGAGCTCCTCAACAAGATTCATCTTGATGTTGAAATTAATGGGCAGATCGGGATTCTGATGAGCAGGGTTAATCGCACGACCTACGTAGAAGTTGATATCCGTAGCTTCTTCAAACAGAAGGCGGCAGATAAGCGATGCACCGTCTCGCTTGAAGCTCCAATGCTCATAAAAATTGTTTTCACCGAGGTAATCATTTGCGTACTCAACAACTTTGTTAACTGTAATTACGCCTTCCGTTACAAGGTCAACTCCCTCGAGTTCCGCTGTTGGAGGAACATCGCTCTGCTCAAATATAAGCGATGGTTTGAGAGGTTTTCTCAAGAATTTTGCGGCAATCGAGGAAGTTGTTCCTCCGCAAATAATGTGCTTTCCTTCCTTTGAGAAGAAGAGCGACATCATTCTGTCGGCATCGTCACGGTTTGACGGAGGTCCGAAGAGCATATTCATCGGAACTCTTTTTCTGATTCGCACAACACAAGCTGTTGCATCGTCACCCGGCTTATGACCGTAGAGTTTATCACACTCGTCAACAAGCATTGTTGAAAGTGTTTTTGCCGTATATCCTGCAGGAACAAGAGTTTCTATGAAATCGATGATATCCTCGCGTTTCCAACCAAAGTTGTATGACATACCGATTCCTGCGTGAGGGCAACCGTCACTCATCGCAACAAAAACATCGTTTTCCTGCAAATTAATAACAGATTTGAATATCTTTTTACCACCGATATTCATTTCTGTTTTTGGGTAATCCCAATTCTTTTCATCACGGATTATAATCGCGTGAGGATTATCGTACTGAATAAGCTCGGCAGTACGGTTATTCTTGAGATGAATGATGGTAAATGTTGAATACGCAACACCGCGCACCGAACAAACGGGCAATGTTGCTGCGATTGTTTCAACACATTCCTCAAGAGATAAGCCCTCTGCGAGCATTGTTGATATAATTTTTGAGGTAAGCGTAGAAAGAATGCTGGCTTTTACACCGCTTCCCAAACCGTCTGAAAGAACTATGACCATAGAGTCATCGCTGGGCTCAACTATATCAACGTGGTCTCCGCAAAGCTCTTCACCGTGATGATTTATACTTTTATATCCGATATCAGCACATAAATCATTCATTGGTTATTGACTCCTTCAGCTTTGCAAGAGCAATTTTTGTTTCTGCGGCTGTTTCACCGAGAAGTGAAGCAATTTCCTGAACGATACGCATCTGCTTTTCAACAACCTTGTCCGCAACCTCAACGGTCTGCTTACTGATATTGTCCTTTCTTTCCTTCGCGTACTGTTCATCCGTTACATCACGCATAATTCCGACAAGCAGTCTTGAATCACGGTCGTAAACGATTGTCTGCTCGACATAACGCTTATATTCTGCAAGGTATACACGCTCGTTGCGGATTTCCCTGCCTGTATCGCGAACCTTCATAAACGGAACAGGATCAAGAATTCTGATAACCTGAGTTCCGAGAACATCGGATGCATAACGGATATTCATAATCTCTCTTGCAGCCTTATTG
Source organism: Clostridia bacterium (assembly GCA_017380575.1). Taxonomy (GTDB): domain Bacteria; phylum Bacillota; class Clostridia; order Oscillospirales; family Acutalibacteraceae; genus CAG-488. Next base: position 59,933 of record JAFODS010000010.1, read on the forward strand.
ATCTGCTGAACCTCGAGCTGATCGTTAAGAACAATAAGTCCGTTGGGAGAGCTGTTAACGATTGTATCAGAGAAGCTTTCTGCTTTATCCTTAAGGAACGGAAGGCACATTGAGCTTTCCGCTTTACCCTGAATGATAGCAATTGCTTTTTCACGGCAGGTGTTGTAACCGCATGAACCGCAGTTAAGCTCCTGTGAGGGCTTGAATTTACCCATCTGACGAAGAGCACTGTTGATTTCCTGCTCTGAAGGTACAGGTAAACGCTGTTCGATAAACTCAAAATGCTTTTTCAATTCAATTGCCTTCGGCTGTGAAACCTCAAAATCCTTTGCACCTGCGTATTTTGCGATAGCGATATAATCCTTGACTGTTTCAGTATGGTGATACTTTTCCATAACCGGACCGCCCATACAGCTGCCGACACAGGCTGACATTTCGATAAAGCAGTTATGAATCTTTCCGCTTTCAATGTCTTTGAGTGCGGCAATACAGTTTTCAACACCGTCAAGAGCGAGATATGTATATCCCGGATTTTCGTGAGTCATTGTCTTAAGCACACCACCCGTTGTCGGGAAGAAGCGTGCACGTGAGCAGATGTCATTATCTGTTTCCTGCTCAATCTCAATATTTTCTGCTTTTAACCATTCGGTTAATTCTTCAAAAGTAAGAACTGCATCAACAATACCCTCATAATGCTCTGCTTCGTCCTTTTTCGCAACACAGGGACCGATAAATACAGTCTTTGCATTCTGATATCTCTGCTTGATATCGTTACAATGTGCCTGCATCGGAGATACAACATCAGCAAGATAAGGAAGAGCTGACGGATAGTGCTTCTGGATGAGAAGATTGATTGAGTGACAGCAGGAGGAAATGATGATATCCCTCTCCTCTTCATCAATCATTCTTTCGTATTCAGTTTTAACGATCGTTGCACCGATTGCAGTTTCTTCAACATCATAGAAGCCAAGCTTTTTAAGTGCTTTACGCATTGAATTGATTCCTACACCGTCATAGTTTGCAATAAAAGACGGAGCAAGCGAAACAATAACAGGATCGCCCGACTGAAGGAGCACCTTAACCTTCTCTGTTTCGTCAACAATCTCCTTTGCATTCTGCGGACATACAACAAAGCACTGACCGCAGAGAATACACTCGTTACCGATGATGTGCGCCTGATTGCCTGAAAAACGGATCGCCTTTACAGGACAGTGGCGGATGCATTTATAACAGTTTTTGCAGTTTGATTTTTTAAGTGTCAGACAATTAGGCATTATCCGTTACTTCCCTTCGTTTAATTTCTTAAGTACATTTTCCTCAAAAAACTCTTTGAAGCTTTCTTTTGTTACGCCCGTGTAAATATCATCATCGACCTGCAGGGTTACACCAATGCGATTGCACTTGCCGATACAGAAACTGCCGGCAAGCGCAACCTCGTCTTCAAGATGATAATCACTGACGGCTTTCTGCAGAAGCTCCACGATTTCGGGCGAACCCTTTAAGTGGCAAGAGCTGCCTACACAAACCTGAATCAGCATATTATACCTTTTCCTTTACGTTCTTATTAAAGAATTCTTCTACTGTTTCGGGAGTAACTGAGAAGAAATCATTATCTACTGTTACACAGACACCCTGCTGGCATTTACCCATGCAGAATGTACCGCCGAGTTCAACCTTATCACCGAGATTGTTTTCCTTGATAAGATACTGAAGCTGTTCAACTACTTGACGTGAACCTTTAATATGGCATGAGCTACCGATACATACTGTAATTTTCATTATCTTGTTCTCCTTATATGATTATTCGTAGTCAACTACATCTACCCAAGAGAGAAGGAATTCTCTTTCCTTCTCGTTGCCCTTTACTGACTGTGAAGCGGCAACGATGGGCATCCACTTCTGAACATACTGCTTAGCAGTGTTGCTCTTCTTGCAGAATGTATCAAGATATGTCTTTGCACCTTCGATATCACCGTTAAGCCAGAAGAGAAGATAAGTTCTTGCAGCGTCTGCTGAAGCATTACCCTGTGTAGCGTGTGCCCAGTCAAGGATGTACGGTGTACCATCCTCAGTGATGATAATGTTTGAGGGGTTGAGGTCGCCGTGGCAAACCTTCTTGTGCTTCGGCATACCTTCAAGACGTGTGTGAAGGTCATATCTAGTTGTTGCATCAAGCTCGCTGATGCCAATCTTTCTGTTCATCTTATCCTTGAGCTTGTTGAGGAGTGCACATTCCTTAGAATGAATACCAAGCTGAATATCAACAAGAAGTTCGATATATTCGTTCTTCTTTTCCTCATCCTCATCCATAAGCTGTTGGAGAGTCTTGCCCTTGATATATTCTGAAACGATTGCCCATTTACCGTCGAGCATTGTTACTTCGAGAACCTTGGGGATGTTAAGACCTGTTTCCTCAATACGAGCCTGATTAAGAGCCTCGTTGAGAACATCTGCCTTTGAATAATCTTCGTTAAAAACTTTAACGCACTTGTCGCCGTCACGATAGATAGTTTTATTGTTTCTTACTGCTATTACTCTGTCAAGTTTCATTTCGGTTACCTCCCTTAATTATGCTTTCTTACCTTTACGGTATGTTACTTTAACTTCGTCAACCTTTGCGCCTTCTTCGATGTCAGCAGCTGTGGGCATATCTGCTTCCACAAAATGCTTGCCGTAGTAAGCGTTGAGGTACATCTGCTTAAGTTCACTCATAAGAGGATAACGGGGGTTAGCGCCTGTGCACTGGTCATCAAATGCCTGCTCAACCATTTCGTCAAGGTTATCGAGGAATACTTTCTCGTCAACGCCGTAATCCTTGATTGTTGCCTTAATACCAACTGTTGCCTTAAGGTCGTTGATAGCCTTGATAAGGTTTTCAAGCTTTTCGTTGTCGTTCTTACCGCCAAGTCCGAGGTAATCAGCAATTTCTGCATAACGTGCAAGTGTATGCGGGTGGTCATACTGTGAGAATGTACCCATCTTTGCAGGAGCTTCTGAAGCGTTGAAACGAAGAACTTCTTCGATCATAAGTGCATTAGCAACACCGTGAGGAAGGTGGTGGAAAGCACCGAGCTTATGAGCCATTGAGTGGCAGATTCCGAGGAATGCGTTTGCGAAAGC
>JAFODS010000038.1 GCA_017380575.1 Clostridia bacterium
ATACAATCGGCTCGTGTCTGCCCTTAACCTGCACAAGGTCGATTTCACCGTAGTTTTTAACTTTTTTCTGTGTCAGGTAATCGGGCGTGTATTCCTTGTGGTAAGTGATGATACCGCAGTAAAACGAGTTTTTCAGAACGTTGGATATGACTGTTTCATACCATCTGCTTTTACCTGTTGCGGTTTTGTAGCCTCTGCGTTCAAGCTCATTCTTTATCTGCATAAGTCCGTGACCTTCAAGATACATTTCATAAATCAGCTTTACCGTTTCAGCCTGCACGGGGTCGATAAAAAAGTCCACGTGCTTTTTGTTGTTTTCAAGCAGCTTTTCAACTCGCCTGTAGCCGAGAATGGTGCCGTTGCCGTAGAACACACCGTTCTCCATTGATGTCTGCTGACCGCTTTTTACTCTTACCGATGTTTTTCGGCTTTCGTCCTGTGCAAGGGTTGCCATAATCGTCAGTCGAAGTTCGCCGTCACCGTCAAAGGTTTTGATGTTATCGTTTATGAAGAAAACCTCAACACCCATCGCTTTGAGTTCACGGGTGTACTGCAGGGTATCAACCGTGTTACGGGCAAAACGGGAAACCTCACGGGTGATAATCAAATCGAACTTCTTTTTCTTGGCATCCCTTATCATTTTCATAAACTGCGGTCTTTTCTCGGCAGATGTGCCCGTGATACCCTCGTCAATATATCTGTCAACGAGCTCCCATTCGGGTCTTGCCTTGAGAATCGGCTCATACCAATCAAGCTGATTTTCGAGCGCCGACAGCTGCTCTTTGTGGTCTGTGGAAACTCGGGCATAGATTACTACCCGTCGTTTTCCGAAATCTGAATTTATCATATTGTGTCCTCCTTTGTCTGATTGTGATTTCCTTTGATGAACTTGCTTTCGTCCACAATATCCGCATAATCTTTCAGAATATTGTGAAACATATATTCCGGGATTTTGCCGTCCCTAAATAACTGTTCAATGAGCTTCAAAGCCGCAAAACAGTATTCGGGGTCATTGCTTATTTTATTTATATCAATATTACTCATTACAAACCTCCTTTACAAATGTGCGGATTATCTCGCACCCTTGTCCTTCTTTCTGTCCAAGTGTTTTTGATAGTAAACAATGGCTTTGATGATGAAATCCTCAACCTGACTCGGCTTCAAATCGGGCAATGCTTTCTGCAAACGCTCCATCGGTATGCGGAACATTTCACGCTGATTTGCCTTTTCTTCCTGCATTATTGAATCAATGAGTTCATCTGTCAGCTGACCTGCCTGATTGAGCTTTTTAAATCGTACCGCCTGCGAAAGTGACGGTGTTCTGTCCTCGACCTCAATAGTGCCGAGCAGACTATATTGCTGTTCTTCGGTAAGATAAGACAGCTCAACTGCAGGAGTGAGAGCAATTCTGCCCTCGTCAACAAGGTCGAGAAGCTCGGGGATGAGATATGTCAGACGGATAAACCGTCTGACTGTTTCTCTGCTTTCGTCATTTTCACTTCCTATTTTTTCATCGCTTCTCAACTTCGACACAACTTGTGTCGAAGTTTTACCTTGATGTTTAAGTGCCTCCAATTTAAGCTTATAAGCAAAGGCTTTTTCGGAGGGTAAGATATGTTCTCTGTGCAGATTACTGTCCACGAGCATTATTGCGGCTTCATCACGGCTGACGGCATAAATAAAGACAGGAACATTTTTTGCCCCTGCCTTCTGTGCCGCCCTCAGTCTGCGGTGTCCCGAGATAAGCTCGTATTCATCCTCTGTATTTTCAAGCGGTCTTACGATAAGCGGTGAGAGAATGCCCTGCTCCTGTATACTTTCAATCAGGGCGTTCATCTCATCGTTATCGAGAACCTTGTAGGGGTGTCCCTCAAAGGGACGGATTTTTTCAAGCGGTATGTTAACCGCAGATTTTAATTTTCTGTTTGCCATATTAACGGCTCCTTTCATAATTTTTATTTCTGATTGGTGTGTGAATTTCTTTGATGTCCTGAAGCATTTCGTCAATTTCAGGCTTCTTCTGTTCAATCCTTTCGCAAACGGTAATATTCTTTCGCAGTATCTTCATCCTTCCGGAAAGATCTGAAATATACTCTTTCAGCTCTCGTTCTTCATTTTCATCACCGTGATTCTGAGCAGTTTTCAATTTGCTTCGCAGAATATTTCTCGCCTCGCTCAGCTCTGCAAGCTCATCCTTACAGCCTTGCTTATAGGCTTCAAGCTGTTCCGGAGTTTCAATGTCGTTACCGCACAAAAGGTTTTGCTGTTCAATAAGTCTGTTCAGCTTTCGTATTTCATCGGCAAGGTATTTAACCGCAACTCTGTTGTTATCCGGTCTTTTTCTCACCGCTTCAACAATGGTTATAAACCGCACATAGGTCTGTGCATAACCAACAATCGGCTCATCACCAATATACTGTCTGTAGAGATTATCCTGCGGTGGAAGATCAACACGGTATCTGCGCCAGCTTTCGTCAATGCGTTTTATCAGATTCACGGGAACATAGTCATCACCGAGAGTCAGAAGCCTTGTCGGTCTTTTGAACGCAGGGTGATAAACTGTTGAGTATCGACTTGTGAAATTAAAGGTGTATCCCTTCTTTTTCATCTGATTGAAAAAGTCCTTTCGGCTTATTGATGTGAGTATCGTTTCGACAATCTCGGTTTTGATAATCGCATTCTTTGTAAGCTTCATATTCTTTTCGTTCATATACTCGTTATACGGAATACCTCTTGACTTCTTCGGATTCATAACAACCGACAGCTTGTATTCCCTGCAAAGCTCATCGGACATCTTACGCAATCTGTAAAGATTCCTTTTGTCATCGTTATACTTTTTGCCGTCAACAAAAGATACGGAGTTGAAAACAAAGTGGTTGTGGATATGCTCGTGGTCAAGGTGCGTTGAAACAATAACCTCAAACCTGTCGCCCCACATTCTCTCGGCAAGTTTCATTCCGATTTCGTGTGCGACTTCGGGTGTAACCTCACCGGGTGCGAAAGCTTGAATTACGTGATAAGCCATTATCCCGTCCTCTTTTCCGTAGCGGTGCTTTACGGACATCATATTTTTCTCCGCTGTTTCGGGAACGGTGTTGATGCCGTCAACATACATCCACCCGTCAGTTTCAACTGTCTTTTCGGGATTCATAACGTAGTTGATACATTTGCCAATCCTGCCTTTTACGGGGAATATTTTAGTTACTGCCACGCTCTTTTGGGTGCAAAGGCTTCGTCAACCTTTTCCGAAACCTCATTGAAATTTTTGCAAGCTTTCTCAAGCTCGGCAGTGTTGAGATAACCGCCCGAATGGACGATTCTTGCAAGCTGATTAAGATTGTTGCCGACTGCACGCAGTTCTTTTATCAGCACAAAATACTCGGCAGGAGGAGCCTGTGCAGGTAAATAACCGCTGAGCAGAAATCTTATCAGCTTTGACATTGTGAGTCCGGTTGCCTTACACATCTCATTGAGCCTGATGTGTTCTTCCTCTGTAAGGCAAACTGTTACTCGGTGGATTCTTTTCTGCATAATGTTCATTCCTTTCTTTTTTGATTCTCGGGGTTTACCCCGCAAGCGGATTTATTACAATAAATCCAATGCTTGCTAAGACTGAAGAAACAGATGTTTTTCGGATTTATCCGTTTCTTATTACCGAAGCAGACTGTTTCGTTTAGGAGGGCATTGTTTGAAACAGTCCGTTTCGGCGTGACGGCAAAAGTGCCGTCATAGTTTTTTGAGGAAAGCAAAAGTGACGGCAAAAATGCCGTCACTAAAAGCTGTTGATGAAATCGAGGATGGCTTCGTCGCATTGAGCCTGCTCGGTTTCATCTATCGTTTTTTCTTCGGGTAAGGGTTGAAACTTCAGATTTTCGAGAATTTTCTCGGCAATAACCTCTGCCCAATCTTTTCTGATAAGAGCGTTGACTACCGTTTCGGTGTACGACTGACCTTTGAACGAGCGAAGATACTCCCAAGCAAGGCGATCATTCTCTTTGTCAAGGTTAAGCCGCAGGGTGATTTTTCTGATATTCATTTACCGCTGCTTTTTCGTTGTATCGTTGCGCACCATTCATAACCCTTTGCGGTTGCACGGATGTCATCAATAACGGTAATTCGAGATTTGTCGCAGTCGGCAAAATTTTTAATCAGGCATCCGCCACCGCCCACAACCGTCAGTCGCATCGTTCTCGGGTCGTAGCCGTGTTCGCGAAGATTGCGGAAAATCCCGGCAACATAGTTCTTTGCGGATTTCGTAATCGTTTCAAGAAATTCATCCGCAATATCCGCTTTGCCGAAACGAAGCACACGGGTGATAACCGATTCGTCAACCGTTGCGTGGTGAGTACGCATCATATCTTCTTTTGCCTGAATCACGCATTGCTGAGTGCCGAATTTTTCCGTGAAGCATCTTCGGTTTTCGGCTTTCTTCTCATTGATAAACATAACGTTCATCGTACCGTTGCCGATGTCGCAGAGCATATTTGTTCCGCTGAATTCGTGAAGTCTGTTCGCAACAGCGGCAAATCCCTGCGGAAAGATATCCGCACCCGTGAACTCGACCCTGTAGTCAATGCCGTTGAAGCTGAATTCAACCTCTTTGTTCTGCAAAAGGTAGCTGCGGAAAGCTTCCTTCTGTGCAGTGAGCCAGGTCAGAGGAAGACCTGCCGCCAAGTGAACTTTAGCCTCACGCAGTCCACGTGCACGAATCTCGCAAGCGACAGCCGCCAAGGTCAGAACATAGTAATCCATATCCTGAATTTTGTCGGCAACGAACTCCTTGTGACCTTCACCGATTGTGTAATATTTACCGTTCCACGTAAGCAAATTGTCTTTGAAAGCAGGCTCGGTGTCGCTCACATAAACACCCGTTCCAAAAGTCTTGTTTGCTGTTTTGATATTCCCGTATCCGTGGTCAATACCGAGAATAAGAGAGTCATTTGAAGTTTGCATAATTTTCACTCCTTTTTTGATAATGATTTTGCCCTCCAACCATATACGACACAAGAAAGACAAAATGTTCCAAAGGTTGGAGAAAAATTTTATAATAAATCCAAGTAAGCGGAACAAAAAGAAAAAGCCCCGCATAAAGCGGGGCGAATAAAAGAGGTTCGATAATTTACAGATGTGCAAATATATCAGCTCGTTTGGATAGAAAAAGAACTACAAAGCATATATAATAGGCAAATTTTATCTGGTATAATGGATTATAAGCGGTAGCGAAATGCAAAAATATTTAGATTTTCTTGACATTTAGCAAGTAAGATCGTATAATATTGCTGTAACTCAAAAAAGAGGTGAAGATTTTGGATAAAAAAATTATTCTGGAAAAACAGGATTTAACATATCTCAGTTGGGCAAAAGTAAGAAATTCATCAGGCACAGCAGGAACCTTTCTTAAAGCATATTCTGAACTTGCAAAAAAGAAAACATACTACAAATTATCTGACTACGACACTATAAAAGGAATAATTGGACATGAAAGTGTCAATGAAATAATTGTGGATAGACTTCTTGCTTTGTTAGGAATAGAACATCTGTCATATCAACTGATTAACGCCGACATAATTCTTGATGGTAAAGTATGTACTACCTTAGTATGTGCATCAGATGATTTTAAACAAAGAGGCGAAGATAAAATTGCACTGGATAATTACTATGAGTTAGAACGTTTAGAAGGTGAACAGCCTTTTGATTTTTGCATAAGACAAGGCTGGGAAAAATATATTTATGAAATGCTCGTTGTTGATTTTATTATTCTTAATCGTGATAGACATGGAGCCAATATTGAGGTGCTTCGCAACAAGAAAAAGAAAACTATAAGATTAGCCCCTCTTTTTGACCATGGACTTTCGTTGCTGTTTAGCACAAAAAGTGATTGTTCACAACTTGATCATATAGATGTAATGGAAGATAAAAGAGTACAGTGTTATATTGGCTCTAATTCAACTCTCGAAAATCTGAATCTAATCCCCAAAGATAAACTTCCGGATTTTAAAATTCCCGAGGAAGAAGAGTTTAATAGAATTTTTGAAGATGTTGATAAAATCTTACCTAAAGAATTGCTTGATAAAATCAGTGAAATGATTTGGAGGAGGCTTAAGTTTTATGAAGATTTTCGCAATAAGAAGTGAATCTATGAGAAAAGCTAAAAATCTTGCCTATCTTATTTATTATGAAACTGAAAAAACATTTTATATTGAGCTTCCTGAGGATGCTGATGAATGGGAAATCCCCCTTCTCCTTTCTTCATTTTTAAAAAAAGGAGAAAAGACCGTAAACTCTTATCACAGTAAAATGTGGGTACAACAGAGAATTATCCCGCCCGACAGACAAAATCTTGGTCAAATACTTAAAGAAAACAATTTAGAATACTATGATGAATTTGAACTCTTAATGTTGTCTAAAGGAAGATGTGCACAAGACGACTACTATCTTTATCCTATTTCCATTGATAAACTTCCAAATAATTTTGACGTTCGTTTTGGCAAAAGAATAGAAGATGCTGTTCCATTAAAAAACAATTGTATTCTTCTGTTTTTTAGAAATGGAGAAGTTAAAAAGTGTGATATCACGCAGCTGATTGAGAAAGCAAATTGCACTTCGATTTTATCTAAACAGGAGATATTTAACTCAGTTGAAATCCTTACCGGAGGATATGGAGTTGCTTGGGGAACTGTTTTATCTATACCCTATGATAAACTATATGATACAGGCAAAGCAATCGACTTGAATCTAGATGATTTTAAATGTTTTGTATCGAATAGAATAATAAGCGTTACCGAAGCTTGTGATATTCTTGATTGTTCACGTCAGAATATCATCGATCTTATCAAAAGAGAAAAACTTAACCCTATAAATTCTAACAGTAATAATTTTTTGCTTATGAAAAATGAGGTCGTTCAACGAAAATGGGAATGATTTAGATCCTATAAAACATATAAAATGGACTAAAACTCAAAGATAATAGATAATTATAAGATGTATAAATAAAAGCAGGGAACAAACCGTACTTTTCAGTCGGCTGTTCCCTATTTTTATGCCTCTATAAACTTTTGTTTCAGCTTTGCAAGTCTTTTGCCGACTGCGCTGTGAGTTTTGAAACCCATTTTCTCCGCTATTTCGGCTTGTGTCATATTGTTCATCGAATACATTAGAATCGTTTGGTCTTCCTCGCTCAGGCTTCCCCAGAAATTAGTAAACCTTTCGTTAGCAAAAACTATCTCACTCACATCTTCCGCATAGGCGGTCTGCTCGTCAATTTCATCTACCGATTCAACCGTAACCTTTGCCCTGCTGTGATTCCATTTGCGGTCAAAATCCGCCGCAGGAAAATTCTGCTGCTTGTGGCTGAAATCCTCGTGTGCCGGCACACTCTGGACAATGCTTGCAAGCTCACTGAACTGCATAGCATCCAAAGCAGTATCAATGCTTTTGGTTAAAAGCTCATCCGCCTTTTCCGTGTTACCGAAAGCCGATGAAAACTGCTCAATGATTTGTGCGACACCGTCGGGATTTTCACAAATCAGCTTGTAAACCGCTTCGCTGACAACCTGAGATGTGCCGTTTCTGAGAAGCATAAGCGGATTTTCGTTTTTATCATAGCAGGATATGTGACCTCTCAGCCCCTTCTCTCTTGCAAGCTCGTCCCATTTCTCATTAAAAACCGAAGCGACATATGCTATCCCGGCATTGTCCTCGTGGTCAAGCTCATCCTCGCCGTAAACCTGCAAAGTCGTAAAATCGTGAGTTTTGAAAGACTCCCTCAGCTCGTCCATATTTGGAATTCTGTCCATATCAATCAATGTGTTATCGTCCTTATACATTCAACATCCTGTCCTTTTCATAAATTACACAATCATTATATAGAACATTTGTTCTATTGTCAAGATAGATTTTGTTGGTGTTTATGCATAAGTAAAATGTCGTTTATTTGTGCAAAAGATAGAAGTTTGTAAAATCTTAAAATTATTGCGTAACATTTTGCAATTTTCGTCATATATATTTAGATACATTTTTAATGCAAAAAACTCATCGTTCAATAAAAATCATAATTTTTCCCTATAAATCGGCAAAAATCATTGATAACTCCTCGCCTATATGTTATATTTATCTTGTATTTTTATACCTTATGAAAGCGAGGACACAAAAATGAATTCTAATGTTGAACGTTGGTATTCGATGAAAGAGATTTGTGAACATCTCGGTGTAAGCCGTGATACTGTTCTTATCTGGATTGAAAAGCGTAATATGCCCGCCGTCAAGATGGGCCGCCTTTGGAAATTCAAAGTCAGCGAAGTCGATGAATGGACAAGGTCAGGCAAAGCAGCGGAGTAATTATTAGATTTAATTGAAAGAGTGTTTTAAAATGAAAAATAAACGACAAAAAAAGTTGCGTGTTTTTGAGGCTTTTGCCGGTATAGGAGCACAAGCTTCCGCTTTAAAACGAATGAACATAAATTATGAAATTGTAGGTATTAGCGATTGGTTTATTGATGCTATAGAGTGCTATGCTGCGATTCATTGCCACGATAAAAAAGTATCGGTCCCTCAGGATATTGCTGAAGTAGATGCTTATTTATCACGATTTACTTTTAGTGCGGATTCTGTCAAACCTTATGATATTAAACGATTAACGGAAGATCAAAGACGTGATTTATATAGATCGAATAAGAAAGCGAACAATTATGGTTCTATAACCGAACTCAAAGGTGCTGATATGCCCGACACAGATTTGTTGGTTTATAGTTTTCCGTGTCAAGATTTATCCACCGGAGGCCTTGGCAAAGGAATGGGTAAAGGTTCTGGTACCCGTTCCGGTTTGTTGTGGGAGATCGAAAGAATTCTGAAAGAGCTTAACGAGCTCAATAGGCTTCCAGAGTATCTTCTTTTGGAAAATGTTAAAACAATAAAAGCTGCTACAAATATAGGCGATTTGAATCAATGGCTGTCTTTTTTGGAGTCAATAGGATATCAGAACGATGAATGTATGATTCTCAATTCTTTAGATTTCGGTGTTCCGCAAGACAGAGAAAG
>JAFODS010000011.1 GCA_017380575.1 Clostridia bacterium
ATGTAATTCTTCAAAATCAAAAAATCCAATTTGTGTAAGCGGTTCTGATGGATTTTCTACATCATTCCACATTGCCGTGATCTTTTCAGGATTTACTGCCTTATATGAAGTGAGAATTTTACAGATATTGATATATGGTCTGTGCAGAGGATTTTCTTCTCTGTATCCATTCTTACCCTCATATTCTCTCTGTAGGCAGTTTGCGGTTTTACTGCTTGTAATTATTTTATCGAACATCGGCAATAATCCGCAATGGTCAACATCTGCATGAGTTACAAGAATAGTTTTTTCCATATTTTCAAAATCCGGAACAATTTTCTTGAAAATCCTGATCATCTCATCGCTGTAACAAGCATATCCACTGTCTACAAACAAAATCTTATCATTGCTTTTTATGATAATCGTATTGCTTCCGCACGGAGGCTCAATCAGAGTTATTTCAGTATTATCAGTAATCTTATGTGTGCTTATGCGCGGATTAAAACTACTCCCTTTGGATGCACCTAAAAGCTCTGCAAATTTACTGATGCTGTCAAAAGTTCTGTATGGTGACAAACCCTGTTCATCAAGAGTTTGCATTGCAAGATTAACATGTACCAGAAGTTCACGGCTTACATCCTCTGAAAGTCCCATTGTCTGTGACAAACCTAAAACATAGGTATTATAGAATATACTGTTGTCATAAACCTTTTCAGAACTGTTATAGTCTATCACTCTAACCTTGCATAGCTTTTCCGCTTCCTTCAGGAACTCTGAAACCTTATCATAATCTTCAACATACAAACCCATTTTGAAGTATTGATAGTCTGTTCCATTCTCTTGGGAGCTTATATATGAAATATTGAAATTGAATTTGTTGATAAGTTCAAGTACACTTGTTACGCTTCCCGGAACATCAGAAAGACGGAATTCTACCAAAACAATACTTGTTTTATTTGTGTCGCTCTGCAGATATCCTATTTTTTCAAGCTCGATATCTGCCTTTTTTAATTGCTCTTCCGTGCCTTCCGCATCTATAAACAAGGTGTGTGAATCAACAGCCTTGTTGTAACTTACACGGGTAATATTTATATTGAGTTGAGAAAAGCATTTACTTGCTTTCAAAAATGCGCCAATATGATTTGGCATGGAAGTTACATATGTCTTCTTCACTTAAATCACCTCGTTTATATATGCTATGTTTAGATTTATTTATTCATTTTTTCCAAGTCGTTTTTACGGATTTCAACTCTTCTTACTTTACCGCTGATTGTTTTCGGAAGTTCATCCACGAACTCAACGATTCTTGGGTATTTATAAGGAGCTGTGTGTGTTTTAACATATTCCTGGATTTCTTTTTTGAGTTCATCAGTGCCTTCTGTTCCTTTTACTAGTACGATGGTTGCCTTTACAATCTGACCGCGCACTTCATCAGGCACAGGTGTGATTGCACATTCAAGCACATATGGGAGTTCCATGATAACACTCTCGATTTCGAAAGGTCCGATACGATAACCTGATGATTTGATAACATCATCGATTCTTCCTACATACCAAAGGTATCCGTCTTCATCCATCGTTGCCTGGTCGCCTGTGTGATAATATCCATCGTGCCATACCTCATTTGTTTTTTCTTCATCAAGGTAATAACCGATGAAGAGACCGCAAGGAACTTCATCTTTAACTCTGATACAGATTTCACCTGTATCACCGGTTTTACATTCATTTCCGTCCGGATCAAGGACAACAACATCATAAAGAGGACTTGGTTTGCCCATTGAACCGATTTTCGGGGTGGAACCAACAAAGTTTGCGATAGAGAGTGTTGTTTCGGTCTGACCAAAGCCTTCCATGATAGTGAGTCCTGTTGCTTTTTTGAACTGATTAAACACTTCAGGGTTCAATGCTTCGCCTGCAGTTGTTGCATACTCGATAGAAGAAAGGTCGTACTTTGACAAATCCTCTTTAATGAAGAAACGGTACATTGTAGGCGGTGCACAAAATGTTGTGATATGGTATTTTGCAAACATCGGTAAAATGTCTTCTGAATGGAAACGGTCAAAGTCATAGGTAAATTGCGCCGCTTCGCAGAGCCATTGTCCGTAGAGCTTACCCCAAAGAGCTTTCCCCCAACCTGTATCAGAGATTGTAAAATGAAGTCCGTCAGGATTGACATTGTGCCAATGCTTTGCAGTGGGATAATGACCAAGTGCATATTTATATGAATGAGTTGCAATTCTCGGATATCCGGTTGTACCTGATGTGAAGAGCATCAGCATCGGATCGTTACCGCAAGGAGTGTTTTCTGTGCGGTCAAAATGAGTGCTGAAGCGTTCCATTTCAACATTGAAATTGTGCCAGCCTTCTTTTTCTCCGCCAACCAAAACCTTAACCATACCGGGATAGTTTACTGCTGCCTTTTCTGCCTCGTTAGATACATCTCCATCAGCAGTACATACGACTGCTTTTACTCTTGCCGCTTTGTACCTGTAATCAAAATCGTGTTCTACAAGCTGATTTGTTGCAGGAATTGCGATTGCACCGATTTTATGAAGTGCAAGCATGCAGAACCAGAACTGATAATGTCTTTTTAGTACGAGCATTACGGTATCGCCTTTTTTGATACCGAGAGATTCAAAGTAGTTTGCAGTCTTTGCAGAATACTTTTTCATATCGCTGAAAGTAAAGCGTCTGTCGGTCTTATCATTTGCAACCCACATCATAGCAAGTTTATCAGGATTCTTTTCGGCGATAGCATCCACACAGTCAAATGCAAAGTTGAATTTATCTGCGTTCTTGAATTTGATACCATTGAAAACGCCATTTTCATCATAAAATGATTCGATAAATTTATCTGCAACTGTTTCTGTTTTTTTCTTTTTAGCAGCAGCTTTTGCAGCAACCATTGGTGCTTCGGGATATTCCTCGGAAACTGTTCCGTCATGCGGATTTAATACAACAGCATGGAATTCACAACCGCCCTCCGATACTGCAACCATTCCGTGAGGGATAAGGCTGTTATAGAAAATAGAGTCGCCTTCGTGGAGCACATCCACATGATTTCCAACCTGAACTTTGAGCGAACCTTTGACGATAACATCAAATTCCTGACCGTTATGTGAGTTTAACTGCATCGGAGCATTCTGCTCTTCTTCAAGATACGGGAATTTAACGAGGAAGGGTTCCGCAAGCTTTTCTCTGAATTTAGGAGCAAGGTTATTGTATTCTACACCGTGCTTCTTTACGATTTTAAGTCCTTCACCTTTTCTTGTGATGGCAAAGGAGGTAAGGGTTGTGCTTGTTCCTTCAAGCAAATCTACAACCTCGACATCGCAAGCCTTTGCACATTTGTAGATAAATGTGAAGCTGAAATCTGTTTCGCCTTTTTCTAAGACCTTGTAATCTTCTACTGATACACCGCAAAGCTTTGCAAGCTCTTCCTGTGTGTATCCTTTTGCTTCTCGCAGGTCTTTGATTCTTCCTGCTACTTCTTTCAAACTGTAATCCATTGTTTTTGTCTCCTTTCATTTCTGACAAATTTGATATTTGGTTACAAATCTGAATAAAACAAAAAACTCGCCTCAAAGATAACTTTGAGACGAGTTATAATAACCCGCGGTACCACTCAAATTACGGAAATATAAAAATCCCCGTCACTTACCGAGCTCTAACAAGCCCTTTGCCTTTACGCAGCATTACGGAAGGAGTCTACTCACTTTCGCTTTCGGTCCTTCGACTCAGAGGTGATAAGTCATTGGAAAGTCTCACCATTGCCTCGCACCAACCGGCAACTCTCTCCAGGCTCCACAATCCGACCGTCCTCGTCACAGTCGTTTTTTTGTGATATTCAAATTTTAAAACATATTATACACCGCAAAAAATACTTTGTCAAGAGTTTTTTGAATTTTTTAAAACTATTTTCTGATAAAAACTTTATTTTGTTTTTTAAAAATTTTTTTGTTTTGAATTTTTTAAAATATAATACTCTTATTTCTTTACAACATTGTTTTTCTCAATTCCGTATCACTTTTTTGGCTCAGGTATTTGGGTGGAATATCAAACGCTGTCATGCAACCGCTTTCACCCTTTTCAAATAATCTCCATGCGGCTCTTGCATATGCTGCAAGCACAGAGGCTGTAAATTCAGGATTCGAATCAAGCTTCAAGCTATATTCGATGATATGCTGATTTTCGCTGTTTATACCGGTTTTGCCACTCCTGATGACAAAGCCGCCATGAGGAATTCCACTGTGTTCATTTTTCATTTCCTCTTCGGTTATAAAATGAACTATTGTGTTGTAATCGGCAAAATAATTTGGCATTGTTACTATTGTTTGCTCTATCTTTGCTAAATCAGCGTCTTTTTCTGCAACAACATAACATTCTCTGATATGTTTCTCTCTCGTTGATAAATCCGGCAACTCACCACTTCTAACCTTTTCCAAAGATGAGGACACAGGAATTGTATACTGTTTTGCATCTATTACACCGGGGATTCTTCTAATTGCATCCGAATGTCCTTGACTTACTCCTTTTCCCCAGAAGGTATAGTCTTTTCCGCAAGGCAGGACTGCTGATGAATACATCCGGATAATTGAAAACATACCGGGATCCCATCCGACTGAAATAACAGCAACCTTTTTTGAGTTGATTGCCTCACGGTTTACATTTTCAAAATGTTCGGGGATTTTTGCATGTGTATCAAAGCTATCAACAACATTAAAATGTTTTGCAAGTTCAGGTGTTTGTTGTGGTAAGTCTGTGGCACTACCGCCGCAAATAACCAGAACATCAATTTTATCCTTCCATTCCAACACATCTTTAGCATTAATTACAGGCACATCAACAGAGTTAATTTCAACGGTTGCCGGCTCACGCCTTGTAAAAACTGCAACAAGTTTCATATCACCTGCCGTATTTACAGCAAGTTCAACACCCCTTGCAAGATTTCCATATCCATATATACCAATCCGTATCATACTTTCATTTCCTTTCATATTATTCTTCGCCGGTCCAGCAGTAAGTGCATATTTTGTCACGATCAATTCCAATAGCTTCAAGAATCCCGTCCAGGCTCTGATATCCAAGCGAATCAAAACCCATTTCCTTGCAAATAGTATGGAGCAGACATTTTCCGCGCTTCGTTCTGCTATCAGCATATTCCGCAATATGCTCTTTACCGTTTTCTCCTTCCTCTTGCTGAATAATTTTCCTTGCAATCAGTTCCATTTCAGAATTACTTCGAGAAAAATTCAGATATTTACAAGAAAACATTATTGGAGGACAGGCCGACCTCATGTGAACTTCTTTAGCTCCAGACTGATAAAGAAAATCAACCGTTTCGCGAAGTTGTGTTCCTCTGACAATAGAATCGTCCACGAGAAGCAGTTTTTTATCTTTTATCCTTTCGGGAACGGGAATTTGTTTCATTTCAGCAATCAGGTTACGCATTTCCTGATTGGATGGCGTAAACGAACGTGCCCACGTAGGAGTGTATTTAATGAACGGGCGTGCAAATGGTTTTCCTGCTGCGTTAGAATAACCAATAGCATGAGGAACACCGGAATCCGGAACACCTGCAACATAATCCACATCGGGAATTTCTCCATTCAGTGCTTCATCTCTTGCCATAATTTCACCATTTTTGCAGCGCATCACCTCAACATTGACCCCCTCGTAATTTGAATTAGGGTATCCGTAATAAGTCCACATAAATGCACAAATTTTCATCTTCTCCCCGGGTTTGGATAACTGCTTTAATCCATCCGCAGTAATTTTCATAATTTCTCCCGGGCCAAGGTTATAGCACATCTCATATCCAAGCTTCTGAAATGCAAAGGATTCAATACAAGCACAATAGCCTGTATCCTTTTTTCCGATTTCAACAGGTAATCTTCCAACCTTGTCACGTGCAACAATGAGTGAATTCTGCATCATCATAATAATTGTACAAGAACCGTCAATAACCTCCTGTGCATATCGGATTCCATCTACGATATTATCGCATTGATTGATAAGTCCAGCCGTCAGCTCGTTTGAATTAATCTTACCGGATGACATTGCCATAAACTGATGTCCCTTGCCTGAAAATGTTTTTTCTATCAATTCTTCTGCATTATTGATAATCCCTACTGTAGCAATAGCAAAAAGACCAAGATGGCTGCGCACCAACAAGGGTTGGGGATCAGAATCTGAAATACATCCGATTCCTGCTGTACCATTCATTTTCTCCAAATCACTTTCAAATCTTGTGCGAAACGGCGTGCTTTCTATACCGTGAATTTGCCTTTGATAGCCTTGTTCTTCATCATAAAACACCATACCTCCGCATTTAGTCCCTAAATGTGAATGATAATCTGTGCCAAAGAAAACATCATATTTACAATTTGTGCTTGTTACAGCACCGAAAAATCCTCCCATAGCATGCTGCTCCTTTCTAAATAAAATAATACAGGGCAAGATATAAAATCCCACCCTGCGTCAAATTTACATTATGCAAAAAACAGCTTGTTTAAGGTCATGGGATCAACATATTCTCCATCCTTATATACACGCATATTTCCGGATGCAATTTCGTCAATCAACATTACATTGCCATCGGCATCATAACCAAATTCAAACTTAATATCATATAAATCAAGCCCTTTTCCCTTAAGGTCATCAGCAACAATTTTTGTGATTGCTTGTGTCTGCGATTTAAGCGAATCATACTGCTCGGCAGTCATAATGCCCAAATCCACAAGACCATCTTTTGTAACGAGCGGATCGCCTTTAACATCATTCTTAAATGTAGTTTCAACATAAGCAGGAAGTTCCTGTCCAAGCTCACAATAATCAGAGTAACGCTTGTAGAAAGAGCCTACGGCTTTATAGCGGCAGATAACTTCAAGCCCTTTACCAAAAACCTTTGCAGGAAGAACCTCCATCGTAGTATCATCAAGGTTTGCAGAAACATAATGTGTACGAATACCTGCGGCATTTATTTTATCAAAGAAATAAATTGACATACGTAAATTCACATCACCAACACCTTCAATGGTGAGACCGACTGAATTTTCACCCGGATCAAATACACCGTCTTTTCCTGTGCAATCATCCTTAAACAGTAACAGACAGTTACCGTTAGGGAGTTCATAAACATTTTTGGTTTTTCCTGTATATAAAAGTTTCAAATTTTCCATATTGTAATACCTCTTTCTTCATTCAAGCAGTGACATGACCACCTGTTATTTTTATATAAATATTGTTTTTAACCTAAATCAGGCATCAATAGTAGAAATGGTCAGAGTTGTTTCTTCCAGAACATCAAGAAGAACCTTTACGGTATCGAGTGCAGTAAATATTGTTACATTGTTTTCGATTGAGTAACGGCGAATCTGATGACCATCGTTGTTTTCTTCGTGTGCATTAAGGTCTTTTGTATTGATAACATAAGCAATATGACCCTGACGAAGCGCTTCCGGAATCTCTGTGCTTCCTTCACTGATTTTGCCGAGAACGTGAGTTCTTATGCCGTGTTCTTTAAGGAACTGAGCCGTTCCTTTAGTTGCCTGAATATTAAAACCGAGCTTATAGAAACGGCGGATAAGAGGAAGTGTCTCTTCTTTATCCTTATCTGCAACTGTTACAAAAACAGTCCCATAATTCTGAAGATGCATTCCCGATGCCTGAAGAGCCTTATAAAGTGCTCTGTTCAATTTATCGTCATAACCTATTGCTTCACCTGTAGATTTCATTTCGGGTGAAAGATAAGCATCAAG
>JAFODS010000012.1 GCA_017380575.1 Clostridia bacterium
GAAAAGCTTTGCAGCTTCCTTGTCAAAGTGACAACCGCCGAGCTCGAACCAACCGAACAAAGATGTACCGCCCATCGGACACATAACGATTCTGTTCTTGATTTCAACGTTACCTATCTTCCAGGGGGTAAATAAAGCTTCGTACTGTTTGTCCATTAAAACACTTCCTTTTATTTAGTATAAATTTTCATACATATTTATAATAAAATAAATTGTTAACAATGTCAATTGATAAACGTAAACTTTGTCGAGGTTTTAACTAAATAATTACTGTTTTTCAGCACAAAAAATAAAACGGCAACCTGAAGTTTTGTTTCAGGTTGCCTGATAAAGAAAGTTATTTAAAATTCACATTAACTGTGCCGACCCCGCCGTCAATTTCGATATTGCCCAGTTTGCCGCCGTGAGTTTCGTATTCGGTAATATTTCTGTTGTTTACACTGATGCTGCCGATGCCTTTGTCGATATCCGTAGAATAATCTTCTTCATTGCCGATAAAAGAAAGATTGGCTTCACCTACACCAAGATTAAATTTACCGTCACCAAACACGGAAGCGGTGAAGTTGAGCTGGCCGACGCCCATATCAAGATCCAGGTCACTGAAAGAACTGTTTTTGATTGTTATTCTTCCTGCACCGCCGTCAATATCTGCAAAAGATGTGGAGTTGAGGGAATTGAGATCAACGTCTCCTGCACCCAACGACAGCATAAGATTTTTTGTCGATATTCCGTCAACGGTAAATTTTCCTGCTCCGGTAGTGATTTCTGCTTTATTGAATTTCACACTTTCCGGAACATACAGGGTAAGCACGGCACCGTTATAAAGGACGCTTGCTTTTTTCTTCTCTTTCAGTTCCAATGTGCCGTTTTTTTCAGAAATTTTCAGGTTCTTTAAATTGCTTTCAACGGTAAAGGTATCACCGCGTTTAATTGTAAAATCGGCAGCTTTTATATTTACTTTAAGGTCAGTTATTTCAGAAGCAACCGAATATTTTGTGATTTCATCCGTAACAGCATCACTTTCATAAACTCTTGTAAATATAGCAAGAACGTCCAATATACCGCTGATAATACTGATTGAAAGAAAGATTGCCAATGCCATTGCAATGTATTTGACTGTTTTCTGAAATGTTGTCATTTTACTTCAACTCCTCCGAACATACAAGTTCCGCTGATGTAGATTGTCGGAGCGTTTTTGTTTGCAGATGTTTTGTTGGATACACCGCCGAAGATGCTTGTTGTGTTGGATTTAACGTTAACATAATCGGGAACAAGAATATCAATTCCGCCGAAAATGGCAGAAACGTGGATAGCACAGTCATTGTTTATAATTGCATTGCGAAGGTCACATTCGACGCCTCCGAAGGCGGCAGTGAGCTCTGCTCCTTCAAATATTTCATTGTCAAAATTGAGGTCACAGCCTGAAAAAGCCGCGCAACCCGTTACAGGTTTTTTGCCGTCCTGTTTCATTGTGGAAAAAATTTCAGTAGCCTTGCTGTTAAAGAAACCTGAAAAGACCATTTTAACACCGATTATTACAATAATTGCAGGCAGAAGAAGCTTCCAGAGCAGTGAAAAACTTAAAACATCCTGACAGCACAACAGTAAAAACACACCCACCAATAAGCCGATAAGATTTCCTGTTTTTTCCTGTTGAGTGATCAGTCCTGCCGCACAGGGGATGATGATGAATAATGTCCACCAACCGTCAAAAAATATACTGAAGTTTATAATGTCCAATGAATTTAACGCAAACAGTACGCCTGCCGCAATAATAACGATACCGCCAAGAATTCTCTTTGTGTTTTTCATAAAATGCACCGCTTTCGTTTGAAGGATAGGGTATGGCTGTATAAAACAGATGAAAGCAAACTTCCTCTCTGTACAAGAAAAATATATCATAACCGGAATGAAAAATAAATAGTTTTTAAAATTAATTATCAGTTTAATTTTTATCGGGGAAATTATTTTTGCGTTTTTTCTTTATAAAACTCAGAGCCAGATTGTAGAGGGGGATAAGGTAAAGATAACACGCTGTAAGTATGCAAACAGACGGTGCACCGATTGAAGTAAGTGGCACGCTGACGGCAATCGACCACGGAACAAGCGGTGCCATAACAACCGCTGTGTTTTCAAGGTAGTATGCCATTTTACTGTTATCTTTTTCAATATCACTGCAAAGCTGATGTGCAAGCATTATTGCAAGTGTCTGATTGCACGAAATCAGGCTCGAGAGGATGGAAGTGACAAAGACACATCCGAAGGGTGTCAGCTTATT
The DNA here is from genome assembly GCA_017380575.1 of Clostridia bacterium. Lineage (GTDB taxonomy): Bacteria > Bacillota > Clostridia > Oscillospirales > Acutalibacteraceae > CAG-488. The sequence continues at coordinate 2,279 of JAFODS010000012.1, forward strand.
GCTGACTTTTATAAGCACACCGTGAACGGAGCGAAGTAATCCCGTGCCCTCAAACATACCTGAATAACAGGCAGAGATACATACAATCAGGAAAGCATTTGCCATCGAAACCATACCGCCGCCCGAAAGAAGGGAAGCAATGTCAGGCTTGACGGGTGCATAGCCGAAAACAGTCATACGGAGAATTTCCGCAAAAGGAATATCCTGAACAAAAGCACAAACGAGCATACCGCAGATTATGCTTACGCTCATCGTAATTTTTACGTTTATTTTAAAAAGCGAGAAAAGAACGATAACAACCGCAGGAATAATTACCGCAGGGTGCAGGTTGAAGTTGTCTGCGAAAAGACTTTGCGTTGAGCTTATGTCGAAATCGGATTCAAAGCCAAGTCCCATAACGAGGTAGACGATGGCGGTGATTACAAACGGAACGACTGACGTTCTGAACATCATTGCAATGTTTTTGAAAAGATTGGTTTTTGTAAGCGAGCTGATAAGTAAAGCACTGGTACTCATCGGCGAACACCTGTCGCCCCAGAAAGCCCCCGAAATAACAGCACCGCCCGAAAAAAGAATCGGTATTCCCATACTGTTTGCAATGGTGATACATATAACTCCCATTGTTGCCGAAGTGCCGAATGCCGTACCCGTCAGGAAAGAAATCAGGGCACAGAGTAAAAAACAAATCAGCACCATCGCGGAAGGGTCGCAGACCTTGGTCGCGTGGTAAACGATATACGGAATTGTTCCGCCTGCACGCCAGACGGCAGTTATGATGCCGATAAGAACAAAATTAATCAGAATATTGCGGACGGTTTTTATACCTGAAAAAGCAAGTGAAAGCATCTCGCGGACGCTGTGTTTTTTATAAATGCCGTAGAAAAAAAGAAGAATGAAGCCGAAAACAAGAGCAATAAGAATTGACTGGCCGAGTGCTACACAACCGAAAAGGGCACCGACGAACAAAAGAATAACAGCGATTTCAAGCATAAATTCACCTCCGTAAAAATGTCAACCACAATACTATATCACAAACTGTGACATATTTCTACATCTCAGAAAAATAAAAACGACGAAGTTTCCTTCGCCGTTTTCAGCTATAAATTCTGATTTTACATTTTCTTGAATCCGCCGTTTAATGTAAGAGTGTTTACCATAACAATGGATGTTGAATCGACAGGCTGACCGAAAGCTTTGTAGTTATTCAGTCGGATGTCAACTGTATATTGCCACGTTCCGTTTACGATTTTGCCGTTCGGGTCGATGAGAACTTTTACCGTCGGATTAGTGTAGTAAATTTTAGTTTCGTTATAGTTAATTTCAAGCGGAAGCTTATCCTCAAGCTGTTTTGCGACGGCACCTATGTCACCTACACCTGTGATAGCGTGACCGACAGAACCGCTGTTTGCATCCTCACTTGCACCCGATGTCTGCTTTTTCATTGTCATTTCAATAACGGTTGCACTGCCGTTTTTGTAAGCCTTTGCACTCGCAACATCAGCAGCGGTAAGATTGGTGTAACCGCCCGTGATACCGTCCTTGTCGGTTTCATTACTCTTGAGGAATGCCGACATAATCGGAACAACAAAGCCGATTTCTTTGCCGTTGACGAGGACTTCCTTCATTTCGATACGATGCTGAGATTTAACGGAAGAATGTGTCTTCTTTGCCGCAGTTTTGTACGCTTCAACAATCTGTTCGGCTGACCAACCTGACGGGTCGTTGTTATTCTTTGTTGGTGCATTTGCAGGGACGGACAAATTTTCACTCGTATCAACGCTTGAAGGCTCAGTACCTGAAGAACCCGAAGTGTCGGTTCCGTCAACTGACGAAGTTGTTGTATTGTCAGCGATGCTGTCTGTCAGCTCCTGACTGATATCGATTGTGTTGTCTGTTGTGTTTTCCTGTGGATTATCAGAAGTTTTTCCCTTGCCGCAAGCTGATAATGAAAACACCGTAACAACAGTAAGAATAAGTGCAATGTATTTTTTGAAACACATACTGTAACCCTCCCAATATTGTTCTACAGAATAGTATACTGTATTTATATCGGATATATTTGCTCAAAAAGCAAAATAGGGAAATAAATCTCTTTTTATAGTTGGATAAAAATGAGTTGAAAAAACATTGCAAAAATGTTAATATTAATCGAATAATGATAGTTGTGTTAGAGTTTGGGGGTTATTATATGAATAATAACGCAGGAAATCCGTGGCTTTCGGTTGTTGTACCTATATATAATGCCGAAAGATATCTTTCAAAATGCATCCGCTCAATATTGAGTCAGACTTTTACGGACTTTGAATTAATTCTTGTAGATGACGGTTCAACCGATTCTTCAAGTGAGATTTGCAAAAGGTTTCTTGAAAAGGATCCAAGAGTTAAATATTTCCGAAAAGAGAATGGCGGATGTTTACAAACGCGCATTTTTGGTGTCGAAAGGGCAGCGGGTAAATATATTATTTTTTGTGATGCAGATGATTATTACTATAATGAAAAAAGTTTTGAAATCATCAAAAATAGTTTTTTAGATGGCGATTATGATTTTATTCAATTTGGAGTGGTAAACAAATTACCGTATGTCAAAAAGAACAAAAACATTCCTCCTAATTTGGCAGTAGAAAAGAAAAGCTTCTTAGAGTATGATTATCCAATTTTGTTGTGCAGTTATTTTGAGTATTCAAAAATAACCGGAAATGTTTGGAATAAGGTTTATAAAAAAGAATTGTTTGAAAATGTACCTAAATCGAAAGATATTGAGAAAATTTTTATGGGAGAAGATTTTATACTGAATTTACATCTGTTAAAGGATATAAATAAAGCTTTGTATATTTATGAGCAGATTTATGTATATAGAAATCTTCTTGGTGGTAGCGGTTCTTTTAGAAAAAACGAAATGAAAAATATGAGTGTTTTGAAGGATTACCAGTGGTCATTTTTACAAAAGTGGAACGGCGAGTATAAAGACAAAGTTGTTCGTATGCATTTTGCCGAGACTGCAGGTTGGTTATATAATCATGTTCAAAATAGTATAAAATATTTAAGTGAAGAAGAAATTAAAGAAATGATTTTGAATGCGTTGGAGCTTCCAAATGTACAAAGGGCAAGAGAATATCTGAAAAACAACAATGAAAACTATCCCGAATTTAAGCTATTAGTTGCAGGAGATCCGGATTTGTATATTTCAGAAGCAAAGAAGCTTATTGAAAATCGATCAATGAAAGAAAAATTAAAAGATTTGGCTAAAAACGTACTTAGGAAAATTCTTAAATAAAAATACAAAAACCGATATTGTTTGTAATCAGGCAATATCGGTTTTTAAGTTTTATTAAATTAATCTACACAAATCTTTGTGCATATCCGCATCTTTTACATAAATCTTCAGATGCGATACCGCACTTGAATCCCTCAATTAGTTTCAAAGCTCTTTCAGAATTAAGAATCGCTTCAATATCTTCGTTGAATATGTTGCCGAGATTTATAATACCGTCGCTGTCAAGGCAACAGGGGACAACCGTGCCGTCCGAAAGAATACCGAATTGGTCGCGAAGCCCGTAACAGGAAAATTTTTCACCCTTTATTTCTACCTTGCTGTCGGGCCATTCGAATCGCTCACCCCACTCGAGATGAATTTTATTCCGTATTCTGATTCCGCGGGTGTTTTCAGCCCATTCTCCGTGAATATTTTCCTTCAGAAGATTGAAAACGATTTCGTTTTTACCGCCGTCAAAGCCGTTATTCCAAAGACGGAAAACAATTATAATTCCTTTGTCTGCGGCACATTTTGCAAAGTCTGCAAGTTCGCATATATGCCGTGTATAATTCTCGTCAGCCAAGCCTTCAAAACTGTGAAGCGAGATGTTTATTTTATGGATGCCGGAGGAAAGAAGCTCCTCTTTACGCTTACTGATAAGAGTGCCGTTTGTTGTTATGATGGATTTGTAACCACGCCCGATTGCCAGCTTTAAAAAATCGGGAAGCAGGGGATGTGTAAGCGGTTCACCCATAAGATGATAGTAAATATATTCGGTCTGTCCTGTCAGCTTATCAAGGATAAGACTGAATTCGTCTTTGCTCATTCTTTTGGGAGCTCTGATGTGTCCGTGACAGAAAGAGCAGTTCATATTGCAAATATTAGTAATTTCAATGTAAACTTTGTTGTACATACTGTTCCTTGTTGGCGAAAATTTTGGGTTATGCTTAACATATTTGAATTTTAATGATATAATTTTATTTTTCAAATGGTATATTTCTATCAATTGAACGAAAGAAGTTGTGGCTCGAAAGCGATGACGAGTAGCCTGCAGAAGAGAAAGTTTTGTTATTCATTTGCAAATTGAACAATATGTTCTGCCCAAAAATTTTTATTTTTGTTTTTAAAAACAAATTCTTGTGCCTCATTTGCACGTTTTTTTGCTATTTCGTGTTCTGTTTCGCATACTGCTTCAATTGTTTCTGCAAGAGATGTAGCATTTTCTTCTTTAAAATAATTTATATACTTTTTATATTCAGCAGACATTCCTTCTAATGGATATCCTATTGTTGGAACACCGGAGGAAAGATATTCCATATTTTTAGATGGGAAACTGTATTTGGTAAATATGCCGCTGTTTATTCTCGGATTTATCAAAACGTCTGCACCTTTTTCCAAAGAAAGTAGTTTCGATCTCGGCACTTCTCCTAAATATATAATTTTTGAATTTTTTTCAGCATATTTTTTGATTTTTTCCTGCATAGGACCGCGTCCAGCAAGAATTAGTTTATACTGGTTGCTTTTTAACAAGTTAAAAGCGTCAAGCAAAAGCTGAACACCATATGATTCGTTTAAACCACCGGCATATAAAATTTCTATGATATCGTCCGGAAACAGTCTTTCGGGTTTAATGTTTTTGAAATCTTCAGTCGCAATTCCGTCAAACACGGTAAAACTTGAAGCGTTTAGCTTTTCGTTCATTTTTTCAGAAAACAGTATTAACTTGTCTACGAAAGGTAAATTTTTCTGTAGGCTTTTTTCTACTCTCTTTTTTCCTAAAGATGAAATTGTTTTTTTTAGAAAACCGGTTGATTCTCTGTAGGTGTATTCAGGCAAATCGGGAACAATAATCATTGTTTTGATATTTGGGTTAACTCTTTTTAAATAATGCATAGCTTTAACAGTATAAGAGGTAAGGGAGTATGCTATTGCAATTTTGCTTTCATTTTTTTTGTTTGCCCATTGTTTCAGGTGCTTTTTGGCACCATAAAAAAGTGAACTGGTATACAACCCTCTAACATTCAAGTACGAGAAACATTTGCTTTCTTTGATGTGCTCAATCGAAAATTTTTGACCACGTACAATTGGGAGTTTATAGCCGATTGGAAAAAGTGGTACCAATAATGTATTCAAGACTGTGCATTCTGTTGATTCGTTTGAACTTAAGCCTTCTAATAACGCATATTGAATTGCACTAATATTTTGACCTCTATGTTTTTTTACATATTTATCCCATACGCATTCATCACGAGGATAGAGAATAGAAAGAAAGAGAATATCGTTTTTCATACATGTCTCCTTTAGAATCAAAAACAGAGCAGATTTAAAGATGTTAGGGTTTTTAAAAATCTTTCCGTTTGTCTTTGTTTGTTGTTTTGAATTTTTAAAAATCACGTAGCGAAGAACTTTTAAAAATTTATAGGGTACTCGACTATAAGAAGTGTTTTTTGATAATCTTTATTTCACGATTACGAAGTAATTGTAGCATATTAATTTTTGAATGTCAAAATCAGATGCCTGAAAATTTTTCTGTCTTTTATTTGCTTTTGTATATTCCGTTTTTATTGACACCGAAAAAACGTGGCAGTATAATTTTTGTACAGTTTCCCTATTATTTTTCTACGGAGTTGTAAGAATGAAGCGAATTTTATCTTATCTCAAGCCCTTCCGTCTGCGGATGCTTGTCGGCTTTACAATTAAGGTCACGGGCACAATGGCGGAGCTTGTTTTGCCGTACATTTTAACATATATTCTTGAAAATGTAATTACCGAAATGAACGTCGGTAAGGTTTTTGCATACGGTGGGGTTATGGTGTTTTTCGCTGTTGTAGCCTGCCTTGGTAATATTATCGCAAACCGTATGGCTGCAAGGGTTACAACCAATTTTTCAAAGGCGATGCGAAAGGAGCTTTTTGAAAAAACACTCTATCTTTCATCTGCCGATACGGATGCATTCACAATCCCGTCGCTTGAATCACGAATCACGACGGATACGTATAACGTGCATAATTTTATCGGGATGATGCAGAGAATGGGTGTCAGAGCACCTATTCTTCTTCTCGGCGGTATTTCTCTCACTCTTATTATGGACAGTGCGCTGGCTCTTGTTATGATTGCAACTTTACCTATAATCTTTGTAACTGTTTACGGAATTTCACGAAAAGGCGTTCCGCTTTATACCAGAGTGCAGAAGTCGGTTGACAGCATGGTACGTGTTGCACGTGAGGATACCCAGGGCATCAGGGTTATCAAGGCTCTTTCTAAAAATGAACATGAAAACCGCAGATATGACAAGGTGAATGCAGAGCTTTCAAAGCAGGAAAGACATGCGGGCACAATTATGGGTATAGTTAACCCGTCAATGACACTTCTTATGAATCTCGGAATTGCCGCTGTTGTAGCTGTTGCGGCTCTGAGGGTTGCTAAGGGTTTGTCTTCGCCTGCAACGGTTATTGCTTTTATGCAGTATTTCACGCTCATTTCAATGGCAATGATGTCGCTTTCAAGAATGTTTGTTATGTATACAAAATGTGCGGCTTCTGCTAACCGAATTGCAGAGGTTCTTAATGCACCCGACAAGTTCGATGTAGTCGAGGATAACCGCGAAAACAGTGGTGTGCACATCGAATTTGACAATGTTTCATTTTCATATTTAGGTAAGAAGAATAACATTCAGAACATTTCTCTCTCGCTCAGAAAAGGTGAACGGCTCGGCATTATCGGTGCAACGGGAAGCGGTAAGTCTACCCTCATAAAGCTCTTACTTCGTTTCTATGAGCCCGATTCGGGCGAAATACGTATTAACGGAAAGAACATCAAATCATACACCCGCGAACAGCTTACTGCAATGTTCGGTGTTGCATTGCAGAATGATTTTATCTATGCCGAAACAATCGAGGAAAACATCCGCTTCGGCAGAGATATATCAAAGGATGCAATAATAAAAGCTGCAAAAACCGCACAGGCACACGAGTTTATCATGGCTACAGAGGACGGCTATTCACACAAGCTTTCCTCAAAAGGCACAAACCTCTCGGGCGGACAGCGACAGCGAGTGCTTATTGCACGTGCAATTGCATCAGCTCCCGAAATTCTTATTCTTGACGATTCATCCTCGGCACTTGACTACAAGACCGATGCAAATCTTCGTAAGGCTCTTGACGAGAATATGTCGGATTCAACGGTTATCACCGTCGCACAGCGAGTCAGCTCTGTCAAAAATTGTGACCATATCATCGTGATTGAAGACGGTCAGGTTATCGGTCAGGGCAAGCACGGGTATCTGCTTGAAAGCTGTGCCGAATACCGCGAAATCAGCGAATCCCAGATGGGAGGTGCTTTTGTTGAGTAAGATAAACGAAAACAACACACCTCACAAAAGAGATAACAAGGGTATAATGCTCAGGCTTGGTCGATACGTTATCAGCCAATGGCATCTGTTTATCCCTGCGGTTATTTTTACATTGCTTTCAAATCAGCTTTCGCTCCTCGGTCCGCGTTATTCTGGGGCGGCAATTGATGCAATCGAAACCACATCGGGTGTGGATTATCCCGTAGTGTGGGAAAATGTTATCAAAATGATAATCTGTTACGCGGCATCCGCAGTGCTTGCTTATGTCCTTGCGGTTGTTATGATTCACCTGAGCCAGAAAATCACTTATAAAATGAGAAAAGAGCTTTTTGAAAAGCTCAATACACTTCCTGTCGGTTATTTTGACACTCACTCAACGGGCGATATAATAAGCCACCTGTCATACGATATTGATACGATTAACGGCACTCTTTCGCACGACTTAGTACAGGTTATGACGAGTGTTTATACGGTTGTCGGTTCGCTTGTTTTTATGTGGCAGATTTCGAAGGTGATGCTTCTTATTTTTGTTTTCACCGTTCCGGTTTCAATTCTGTTCACCCGCTACCGTTCAAAAAAGGTAAGGCCATTGTTCCGTGCAAGGTCGAAGAAATACGGTGAGCTTAACGGTTATGCTGAAGAAATGCTCTCGGGCGCAAGAACAATCGAAGCCTACGGCAGACAGGACGTTATATCTGACCGTTTCAACGAACGTAACGAGGACGCGATGAATGCCTACTATAACGCGGAATATAACGCGGCCTTGCTGTTCCCGACAATCAATCTTATCAACAATATTTCAATAGCTCTTGTTGCAATCTTCGGCGGTATACTTTATATGTATTCTCAAAGCGGAACGGTTGCGGCAGGAACGCTGTTCTTTATCTCGCTTGGCGGTGTTGCTCAGTTTGTTCAGTATTCGCGTAAGTTTGCAGGGCCAATCAATGAATTTTCAAATATTCTACACGAGTTTCAGTCGGCATTTTCAGCTGCTGAACGTGTTTTCAGAATTTTGGACGAAGAACCCGAACCTCTTGATTTGCCCGATGCGAAGGAGTTGAAGGTAGTAGAAGGTTATGCCGAACTTGACGATATAACTTTCGGCTATACTCCCGAAAAAACAATTCTTAAAAATGTTTCGGTAAACGCATCAAAAGGACAGACAGTTGCAATAGTCGGTCCGACCGGAGCAGGCAAGACGACGATTATCAACCTGCTTATGCGATTTTACGACCCGCAGTCGGGTGAAATACGAATTGATTCCAACCCTGCACTTAAAATAAAACGTTCAGATTTACGCCTTGCATTCACAATGGTTCTTCAGGACACCTGGCTCTTCTACGGCACGGTCTATGACAATATCGTTTACGGAAAAGAAAATGCAACAATGGAACAGGTCAAAGCGGCGGCAAAGGCGGCGAAGATTGATTCATACATTGAAAGTCTGCCCGACGGTTATAACACGATTCTGTCCGATGACGGTGTAAATATATCAAAAGGACAGCGACAGCTTATAACAATTGCACGTGCATTTCTTTCGGACGCACCGATGCTTATTCTTGACGAAGCAACATCTAACGTTGATTCCCGTACCGAGATTCAGATTCAGAGTGCGATGGATGACCTTATGAAGGGTCGTACCTGTTTTGTAATTGCACATCGTCTTTCAACAATACAGAATGCAGATACGATTCTTGTTGTCCGTGACGGAGAAATCACCGAGCAGGGTACTCACGATGAGCTTATAAAGCTCGGCGGATTTTACAGCACGCTTTATAATTCACAGTTTTCATAACAAAACAATCCCGAAGAGCTTAAGGCTTTTCGGGATTGTTTTTCTTAGATAAACATTAAAGAAAAAAGAGTAAAAATAATCAAAATATTACGACGCTTGTTAAAAATTTTGTTGCAAGTCACCAAACAAATATGATATAATACGGAAAACGAAATTTGTTTAATTCAAAAAGGAGGGCAAATTGGATGGCTGACAAGATTGAAATCAGCAAAACCGAATTGCTTTATGATCCGCTTTTTGACAAAAAGCCGGATTTGAAAATGAAGGGCAAAAAAAACACGGTTTTTAAGGCTCTTTTTATAGTTATAATAACTTTTTTTGTCGGACTCTCTTTGTATTTCAGCTTCTATTCAATCAGCTCTGATATGTATACATACGAAGAAAACGACAGTGGATATACTCTTCAGCAGTTTGTCGGCAAGGAAGATGATGTAACGCTGCATATCGATTATGTCAGGGACGAGAAAGGTGTTTCCGACCCGACAAAACCGGTTACCAAAGTTCGTGAATTTTCTATGAGTTGTAACGAATATGTACGTTTTATTTTTATCGGCAAAGATGTTTCGGAACTTCAACCGCATTGTTTTTACTACACCAAAAACCTTATGGCGGTAATCGTTGACCCTGAAAATCCGAATTACGTTTCTGTGGACGGTGTTTTGTATACAAAGGATATGAAAGAAATTATCCTTCATCCTATGAGGAACCACCGGTACAGAACTGCACTTGAAGCGGGTATTACCGCGCCTGCAGGTGATGCGACCGTTGAACTGTTCCTTGCTGAGTTTTCAAAAAAATACGGTGATGAAACAACAGTCGAAATCGAAGAATATGAAAAACAGTTTGCAAAGCAAGCTTTTTATGTAATACCCGACTCAGTTACAAAAATTGAAGAATCGTGCTTCAGCGACTGCGAGGCTCTGAGGTACGTTGATATCCCTTCATCAGTGAAGGAAATCGGAAGTCTTGCATTCTTCAAATGTAAGGGTTTTGAAAAAATCACAATTCCTGACGGAGTAAAATCAATCGGTTCTGACGGTTTTTCATACTGCGAAAAGGTTACGTATATTTATGTGCCTGAAAGCGTAGAGTTTATCGGTCATCATGCATTTTACGGTGACCTGGGATGCGAAAAAATATATCTCGGTGCCAAAAACGAAGACTCGGTTGAAACCGGTGAAAACTGGCTTCCGAAAAAGAGCCCGAGCTCCCTTAAAGACGTAGAAGCTGTTTACGGACAGGAAAGGAGTGAAAACTGATGGCTGACGGTAAAGCAAAAGCTGCTTTTCAGAACATAAAAAATCATTGGAATGAGCCGGACAGAGCAAAAGGCAATTACGTTCCGTTCAAAGAATATATGACAGTTTTCTTTGGCGTCGGAATGAATTACAGCATCAAAGCTCCTCTTGAATATCTTGGCTTCAGCGCGTCGTGCTTCCTTATAATGTACCATTATAAGCTGCCGTACCTTGCTTTTTCTGTTATCACTCTTATCGGACTTCCGCTGACCTATCTGTGGAATGTTCTGAATTGGTTCGTTAACGATAATCTCGGTATTCTTGAAAAGAAAACGGAAAGAAAACTGCTTACTTTTTACGGTATAGTTTCACTCCTCGGACTTTGTATGATACTGTTTGACTCTTCCGCATTTCTTCCGTTGCCGTTAGTTAAGGTGCTTAACGGAATTAACGGCGTAAGTGCAAGAAGCTTCCTTAAAATTTTCGGCATACAGCTGTTTACGAATGCATACGGGGGACTGCGTAACATTCTTTGGAGAAAGAAGCTTGTTCCGAAATACGGAAGATATAAATATGTTCTGTTTTCAAACTTTTTCCAGAAGGCTGTTATGATAATCCTTATCGGTTGGCTTCCGATATATAATGTAAAGCTTGTTGAAGACAGAATGTGGATGGCATATCTTCTGTTTATGGTCTATGATATGTTCCCGTTTGACAATGTTATTGAACAGTGCACTCAGAATATTTCACCGAATCCTCACGAAAGAATGCTTATAAGAACCTGGCCTGTAAAGCTGTCGCATTTTGTAAGGAATGTGTTCGATGTTATAATTCCGATTTTCGGAATTGCCTTCAGCGATATAAGATTTTATAGGTTTGTTGTTCCTGCAGTCTTCATTCCTATGGGCGCGTTAACCCTTCTGAGCGTCAGAAATATTACAGAGAGAATCCCTCAGCCACCGCTTGAAAAGAAACAGAAGGTTTCCTTGTGGTACGGAATTTCTCAGGTAATGAAGAATAAATATAACTGGTTGAATACTATTTCTACATTGCTCGACTCTTTCGGAAACGGAATGATAAGCATTGTAAATGTTATGTATTTCTTCTCTTTCCGTATGTATACCCAGTGTGCAATTTACGGCCTGATGAAAACGTTGATGAGCTTCAGGTCAACACCGCTCAGCTTCGTCGCACCGTACTTTGTAAGACGCTTCTCATACAGAACTCTGAAGATTTCTAAACTTATCATATGTGCAACGTGTGCTGTTTCGGAAATGCTGACGATTATGACTTTCCCTACAAACCAGAATATGTGCGGTATTGTTATTTTTGCATGTGAATTCGTTAAAGGCTTCGCAAACGCAATTCCCGACGTTGCCGATAGCGATATGACTATCAGAAAGAACGACTATCAGATGTATCTTTCAGGTGAACGACTTGAGAATTTCAGCGGTGTGTTCAACTGGATAATTTCTCCCGTTACCACATTTGTCAGCCTGATAATCCCTGTAATTATTCTCAAAAACGGATTCAATTCAAATTGGGACGTCCTTTATATCGATTCTGCAAGATTCAATATTCTTGCGGTTCCGTTGCTGTTTGACCTTGCGGGCTTCGTTCTTATGATTATTCCGTATCTTTTCTGGGATTTCAACAATCCGCAGCACGAATATGTTATGGAAGTTCTTAAGCAAAGGGAAAAGCTCGCTCAGGAAGGCTATTTCCCGTCAGAATATGAGGGTGGACTTAACTTTGCAGAACCCGGTGAGCTTCACGGCGGAATACCCGTTGAGTCTGCTTCTATGATTGAAAAGCGTAATTCGCTTCTGGAAAAAGAAGCGGAAACCCCCGAACCGGTTAAAATCAATTAAAACTTATCTTACACGAATGATATGCACCTCGAAATGTGAACTGCTTTTGGAGGTGCATATTTTATATAAGAAAATCGCACACAGAAGGTGTTTATATGAAATTTGTAATGATGTCTGACACACATTATATTTCGCGAAGAATGATAGCCGACAGAACGGACAAAGAGCTGATGCTCCAGCCTGCGGTAACAGAAGCAGCTGTTTTGCAAGCTTCAAAGGACTGCGATGTTTTGTTCATCGTCGGCGACCTTACTAACAGCGGAGACCATTATTCACACGAAGATTTTTCGGCTTTTCTTCGCGAAGTTAAACGAAACGGAACAAAAATATATGTAATTTTTGCTACCCACGATTTTCACCATCACAAAGCCTATGCAAGAAAATACGGTGAAAAAACGAAGTATAAAAGCCACCCTTGGAACAGTCCGTGGTTCGATATTGAAAAAGCGGACTGGAGAAAGCTTGTAAAAGATGAGTTTTCCTCTCTGTCGGATGAAGAAATTGTTCCTGGACTTGTGCCTGCACTTTCACCCGAGGAAATATGGGAAATCTACCGTGAGTTCGGTCCGGATGAAGCGTATTCTGTCCACGAACCAAGCTTTTCTTATTGCCTGGATCTTGACGAAAAGACGCGTTGCCTTATGCTCAATGATATTTTCCGTAACGAAGAGGCATTGAAAGATAAAAGCCCGACTTACTCTCCGTCCTGCCTTCGTTGGATGAAGCAGATGTATGATGAAGCCGAAAGAGATAAAAAATATATATTCGTCTGCTCGCATCATCCGATGCTTCCCGCAGTTCCTGCACATCGAATCGGTGCAGGAAAAGAAAATCGTGATATGCGTTCTCCTGCAGTTGGACATATGCTTGCTGATATGGGATTCAACCTTGCTTTTACGGGGCATTCGCATTTCTGCGATGTCGGCTATCTCAGAAGTGACAACGGCAATCTTATCTGGGATATCACCACGCCAAGTGTCAGATTTTACCCTCCGGCATACAGAGAAATTGAGCTTAACGGAGAAAGCAAAACAGTTGAATATAACTGTAAATATATAAATGCCGTTGAAAATACACCGATAGAAGAAGAAACACTTTTTGAGCATTATCACAAGAATTTCTACGATGACTATTACCGAATGGTTACCGGCTCAAATACAACGGTGAAAAAGTTAATGGATACCCTTACGGTGAAGGATATTTATTTTCTTGTCAAAGGCAAAGCACGGCTGACGGCTGAAGAGTACAACAGAATTAAAAATCTGAAGATTTTTGACCTTATCATTGAATCTGCTTTTAATATGCTTATCGGTGACGGTGCATACACCCCTAATACATCTGAATACAAGGTGCTGATGTCGCTGTGTGCGAAGCTTGACAGTATTATTGATACACAACCGTTTGTAAATGTTAAAGACAAGTATCTTGGCGGTTATTCCGTTTCTGAAATTATTGAACCGATGCTGTTTAATAATTCTGCACCGGACAGAAAAGGAACACTTGATTTGACAAAGATTCCTAAGCCACGAATGGATACTCCCGTTTACACCTCACATGCAGGCGATGTTCTTATGGCAGTGATATGTGTCCTTGCACTTGTTTTGTCCCCGCTGGCTCCGATTGCCACCGCAATTGCACTGCCCGTGCTCACAATTAAAAAGAAACAAAAATCAGCCAAACACAAAGGCCCGTTTTACAGATACTAACACAAAAACAGCCAACAGACTTTCAAAAATCTGTTGGCTGTTAAATTTATGCATAAAATTAATTTATTACCAGAATATTTTGCGAGCGATTTCAAAATCTCAGAATTGATTCGGAAATTTTTATGATTGGTTTTAATATCATACAACTCTTTGATAATCGACATTTAGGCCGTATTGTTAAAAAATAATCATGATGTTATTGTATTTTGAAGTCCATTGTGGTAGTATGTAATGGGTATCTATATTTATTAGTATATAAGGGCGTTGATTTTGTGACTGACAAAGAATTAAAAAGGTTAAGCCGACTTGAATTGCTGGAGCTTCTTCTTACAGAGACCCGCGAAAACGAAAGACTCAGAGAAGAACTTGAAAAAGCAAAGAAAGAAAACAGCATAGAAAAAAGTGCAGTGCTTCTTAACGAAACAGCAAAGCAATTGGAAACAGCTTTACAGAGTGTTAAGGAGATGACTGAAGGTTCTGCCCAAAAACCGAAAAAGAATTTTGTCGGTCTGAAGAAACCTAACGGTAAAAAGCCGTCCATTCTGAATCTTTTTTCAAAAGCTCAGGAAGCATCTAAACGTTCAAAGAAAAATAAACCTAAATCAAAAACAAAATGATTTGAATTCTTCTACTTTCTTTACGGAGGAAATTTTAATAAATGGCATTCAAAAGAAAGAAAAAAGAACTTCAATTTCCCACGTCGGTGCAGATTGAAAAAGCAATTGCCAAAGAGCAATACAGCCGTAAGTATAAAAAGGTGCTGAAAAGTACGCTTTCTTCCCTTATTGTTGTGGCGGCTATTGCTGTGCTTATTGCAACTCTCGCTTTGCCTGTTCTGCAGATTCAGGGAAGCAGTATGGAACCGACTCTTAATGATGAAGAAATTGTTGTTCTTATAAAAACACCAAATCTGAAAAGGGGACAGCTTTGTTGCTTCTCATATCAGAACAAACTTCTTATAAAACGAATAATCGGTGTACCGGGAGATACAATCTTCATTAACGAAAAAGGTTTTGTTTATGTTAATGATGAATTGCTGGACGAACCGTACATTCTTGACCGTGCCCTCGGTGAATGTGATATTGATTTTCCGTTTCATGTAACCGAAAATCACTACTTCATTCTCGGTGACCACCGTTCTACATCAATCGACAGCCGAAGCTCGGTTGTAGGACTTGTAAGCTCCGAACAGATTGTCGGTAAGATTTTCTTCAGAATCTGGCCTTTCGAGAAGATGGGCGACATAGATTATGAAGAATATCAGGAAAATATCGAAAATCCTGATGAACAGAAAACCCAGGAGTAAATTGCTGAAAAAATAACAGAAAGGGGGAAAGCAATTATGTCAGGTGTGAATCATGAATATCTCAAAGACCATAAGTTATTCAGAGTAAGAAACAAAAGAATAATTGCTTTGTTCCCCGTTATTGCTTTTATTGTTGCAATTGCAGTTTTCTGGTGCCTTAAGCTTGTCGGTATTACAATTACGAGTGATGCACTGTGCGAGCTTGATGAACATACTCATATCAGCAGCTGTTATTCGGGTGACGAGCTTGTCTGCCTTAAGCCTGAGCATACTCATACTGCAGAATGCTTCCCTGACAAGACAGTTGACACGGAAACAACAGCAGACTGGCTGAAAACCTTAGAACATATAACAATCACAAACAATCTTTCAGAAAATCTTGTTGCTGTTGCAACGTCGCAGGTCGGATACAGCGAAAGCGACCGCAACTATGAATACAATGCATTCGCTGAAAAGAATAATTACACCCGTTACGGTGAATGGTACGGAAGTCCTTACGGCGAATGGAACACGATGTTTGTTTCTTTCTGTATCGATCACGCTAATATCAACAATTCGGATTTGTTAACAAGTGCTTCTGCAGAATCGATGCGACAGGCGTGGGATAAAAAGTATGTTTATTATTCAGCTGAAAGCTATGACGGTGAAAGAGGCGACGTTGTTTTCTTCGATACGGATGCTAACGGTAAGGCAGACCGCACGGGAATTGCAATTTACAGAAGCGATAATCTTCTTATGGTTATCGAGGGCGATGTTGACGGCGAGGTAAAGAAAGTCAACTACACCAAAACTGATGATGTTCTCGGATATGGTAAAACAAGCAAGCTTTATGTTGCAGAACATATCACCTCGGTTGATAAAGGCGAGTCGGAGATCGGTACTGTCAGGCCGATACTTGAGGGTAAGCTTAAGTATTACATCCCGAACAGTGTAACTCCTACAACATACAATCTCAGGCGTTCGGCTCCGCAAAGCGTTTACGATAGTGAACCGTTGATTATGATGGCTGCAGCAAATCAGGATATTATATACATCTCACATCTTGAAGACGAAGTTGTTGACGCTGTTTTTAAAGACCTGAACGGCAATGTGCTTGGCAGTGGTTCAACAGTTCATATCGGTCAGTCTTACGTTGTTTCACTTGAATTCAGCGAAATTAACACGAGCAGTCCATGGATTCAGTTTGAGCACAATGAGGAAGGATATCTTACATATCATATTCCGTCAAACCTCCATTGTGACGAGTTTGACAGCTGGCACAAGATTTCGGCAAAAACCGAAGCAGGTACGGTTGAAGACGTTGGTGAATATTATGTTGATGCCAACGGATTGTTGAAAGTTAAATTTTACGAAGATGCCAACGGTGTCAACTTCGTTGATAAATATGGTAACGTTGACTTCACTATCGATTTCAGTGCAATGGTTGATGCAACACAGTCTGGCGAATCTACAGAAATAAAATTCAACGATGATATTAAAATCAGCCTTGACATTGATGGCGAAGCAGGTATTAATGTTACAAAAACACACGGTGAATATAATAACGATGATAACACGCTTGAATATACTATCAAAGTCGAAGCAACGCACGGACTTGTCAAGGACCTTGTTATTGATGACCAGATATGGGAAAATCACTATACATTAAGAGATACAATCGTGGTAACAGACCTTGACGGCAATCCTATTGTTCCGCAGCCGACAGTCAGCGACCATCCTAAACACAATCAAGGTACTGAAGAAGGCTTCCGACTTACAGGTTTCCCTGATTTCTCAGCGGGAGAAGGTTTCCTTATCAAATATAAATCAACTCCGTATGAAAATCTTCTTTCAAATGATTTTGTTAATATGTGGAACGGTATCGATGCCAACGGTAAAAATCCGAACGGTGGAAATGTTTACAAATGGGCGGAAGACTGGATAAAGGTGGAATTCAATAAAATTGAAAAAGACGGTAAAATGGTTGTTCTTACCGATGCTCAGGGTAACAAAATTCCTGTTATCGAATGGGGCGTTGGCATCAGAAAAACAGCCGAAAACCTTCAGGGTACTGTTATTATCGATACCCTCGGTGAAGGCCTGGCATATTACACAGACCAGCCGATTACGATTAAACGCTATGACGAATGGGGCAACAGACTCCCGGACACTTACCTCAGCTGGGATCAGGTAACAGTCACAAATACTGACGGTGTAATTTCAATGAAGTTTGCACTTCCTTCGGGTTATGCATTCGATCTTATTTATTACACCACCTTCCCGCCGCTTGATGAAGGCGAAACCGATACCCATAAAAACAGAGTTGAAGCAATCATCAACACAAGACCTGAGGGTACTGAAGGTTCGGCAGACGTTATCGGTTTCGTGCCTCACGTTGAAAAGCACGCAAGCGGTAATGACGGTGAATATGTAAACTTCGAAATTAAAGCGGATGTTTCAGGTGCTATCAAGGAATGGGGACATTTCTTCCTTACTGACCTTGCAGCTTTCTGGGGATACAACAATGCAGAAGGATGTCTTTATGTTCAGAACCTTCCCGAAAATCTTGTTATAACAGCAACAACTGAAAGCGGACAGGTTGTAACATTTACTCCTTACGTAGAAGACGGTCCGACAGAAAACACATATATTCTTGTTGCTCCGGCAGATGGCAATCAGCATCACAGCTTCAATATCCTGTTTAACACAGCGGACACGAATCCTGACACAATGTTTGAATCTTCGAAGTGGCTTCTCAATGAAGATGCGACACTCAAGGTTACTTACAGACTTCCGTTTGATGCAAAAACAGGTACTGAATGGGTCGGTGAGCTTACAGGCGATAAAACCCTTGAAGATGTCCTTCTTGAAGGATACAAAATGTCAAACGAAGTTTATATGAACTTTACACAGGCTATTCAGGGTGTTGCGGGTTCACAGTATGAATACTCACCGATGATAACCAAAAAAGGTCAGGTCAACGATAACGGAACGATTGATTACAACGTTGTGTTCAACAACTCCGTTCCGGGTTCGGGCGGTCACAGCGGATATATCCACAACCAGACAACAAACGTAGTGTTCCACGATGATTTTGACGAAAAGCTTGAATATGTCAACGGTTCGCTTGTTGTTACTTGTTATTCACCGTACAATACAAGCACATGGCTTGCGAAGTACAGGTACAACGGCACAGTATCAGGCAATTCGTTCGATATACGTGCAGAAGATTTCCAACTTCTTGAATACAACACTGAATCCGGATGGGACGGGCTTGCATATAATAAAAACCTGAAGGCTTACTATGAGTACGTCAATGCCGGCGGTAAGTATGTTTTTAGCTATCAGCTCAAGGTTAAGGATGAGCATCTTGCCACAACCGACCACTCAAAGTATCAGCTTGATAACGTAGTTGAGCTTACTTGGGGAAATGATAACACCTCGGGTACTGCACACGAATCCGTTGAGTTTGAAACGGGACTTCTTGATAAACAGGTTGTTCAGGAAGATTCAAAGCTTTCATTCGGTATTCATGTCAACCGCGGTGCACTTGATATCCTCGAAGGTGCTGACACACTGACGATTGAGGACGTAATGACAGAAAATCTTTCCGTTTATTGGAATTCAATCAAGCTCAAGTATGAGGATGCTCAGGGCAACTGGGTGGATTTTGATTCTGAACAAAGCGGATATGAATACACAATCACCTACGACCCTGCAAGCAATAAGCTGACGTTTGTTGTTCCTGATGAGCTTCATATCATAATCGATTATCAGACACTTATCACGGAAAGCGGTATGGTTTCTGTCAGCAACTCAATTGTTGTTGACGGTAAGGCCGAGGTTTCCGACATCGTTGATGCTATATTCCGTGTTAATGACTACAGCGGCGGTGCATCGGGTTCAAACCAAGAAATAACTCTTATCAAGCAGGACGGCATTACGAACCATCCGCTTCCGGGAGCAACATTCATTCTTTACGGTCCTGTGGGTGAACAAAATCCGGTGCTTCCACAGGGTATTTCACCGACTTTGATTACTGAGGACGGTAATACACTCAAATATATCGGCACTTATACAACGGGTGAAGACGGAACCTGTAATATTGAAACACAGTTTCTTACCCCCGGTGGACCATACGCGTTCGTTGAGCTTGTCGCACCCGAAGGGTATGAGCTTTTGGATAAGCCAGTATATTTCTATTTCTACGATACCGATGACGACGGCTTTATCCAAAGCGTTACCACCCTTATCGCAATTGAAAACTTCTCGGGAAGCTTCCTGATTCCCGAAACGGGTGGTATGGTATTTTTCACGGCAACAATCGGTTTTGCCATAACGGCAGTTCCGATTTTGTATAGTTTGATTCGTCGTAAACGGGAAAGGAGGCTTAAAAACCTCCTTGGCTAGGGAAACAGTACAAATCCGAACCCGTCTGAAAGTCGTTCTTGAATCGGCTTTTTGGACGTATCGGGTTTGAAAAGAAAAAGGTTTACTGTACCCTAAGCCACTGAAATTTCTGAAAACTTTGTTTCAGGGGGACAATTTTATCAGAAATTAATTAGGTTGTTAATCTTGGCAAAACACAATAAATCCTCTCGGGTTGTTTGTGTTTTGCCGAAGGGGCGGCGAAAATCCGGCTGAAAACGGGCTCGGATTTTAACTGTTTCCCTATGCTGACCCGAATATGATGAAAAAAACAAAATTGCAAATTAAATTATAGAAAGGAAGTAAGATTATGAAGAAATTATTTGCAGTTTTAATGGCAATGGCACTCGTTCTCACTATGGGAACAACATTCGCATTTGCAGCAGATGCAGGCACAATCACTATCACTAATGCTGTTGACGGTGCAGATTACAACATCTATAAGATGCTTAATTTTGCACCTTCAAACGCAGCAGGTGACAAGGGTATCTACACAATCGTTGACGGTTGGGCAGATTTCTTTGCAGCAGAACCCGCAACAAATTACTTTACAGTAACAACTAATGCGGATCAGACAACAGTTGCGCTCAAAGACGGCGTTACTGCTGTTGACCAGACTCTTGCAAAGGCAGCTATCGCTTATGCAGAGGCTAAGAGTATCGCTGCAACTGCAACAGCTAAGGCATCCGGTGAAACAGTTGAATTCACAGGTCTTGGCCTCGGCTACTATGCAATCGACACTTCACTTGGTACTCTTTGCGCACTCACAAACACAAACTCAAACTTTACAGCAACTGAAAAGAATGAGAAGCCTGACATCGATAAGTTTGTTCAGGAAGACAGCGAAATGAAAAACGCTGACGAAGGTTGGGGTAAGGTAAACGACGCTGACATCGATCAGGTTGTTAACTACAAGTCAACAATCACTGTTGGTGTTGGTGCAACAAACTATGTAATGCACGATACAATGGAAGCTGGTCTTACATTTAATCCTGACAGCGTAGTTGTTAAGCTTGCTGACGGCACAGATGTTGACACAGCTAACTACACTGTAGTATATCCTGCAACTGACGGTCACACATTTGATGTTAAGTTCGATAATGATTTTATCGCAGGTCTTGCTAAGGGTACAAAGTTTACAGTTTACTACTCAGCAACTCTTAACGAGAACGCTAACATCGTAACAGACGGTAACGACAACACAGTTTACCTTTCATACGGTGAAGACAGCACTTGGGAAACAGCTGAACACAAGACAACAACATACACTTGGAAAATTGATGTTTTGAAGTACACAATGGACGGCAACAGCAAGGTTTCACTTGCAGGCGCTAAGTTCCAGCTTCTTGATCCTACTAAAAAAAGTGAAGATTATCCTGATGGTACACCTATCAAATTCACAGAGGTAGCAGGTGCTGCAGTTCCTACATATAAGGTAGACGCTGAAGGCACAGTTACAGAAATCACAACTGATAAGAACGGTAAGTTCGAAATCGTTGGTCTTGATGAAGGCTCATACAAGCTTCACGAAACAGAGGCTCCCGAAGGCTATAACAAGCTCGCAGCTGACCTCGATGTTATTATCACAAGCACATACGATGAAGCTGCACTTACAGCTACATACAAAGTTAATAGTGCAGATCCTGCAACAATCGAAGTAGAAAATAAGACCGGTGGTCTCTTCCCTGAAACAGGTGGCATCGGTACAACAATCTTCTACATCGTTGGCGGTCTCCTTATGCTTGCAGCATTCGTAGTTCTTGTTTCAAAGAAGAGAATGGCTACATTTGCTTGAAGGGATAAAGAATCTGAAGATTCCGAAGAATCAGAAGATTCTGATAATTCCGAAGAATCATAAGATTCCCGCGGCAAATGCTGCACAGTAAAAACTAAAAATCCTCTGCCGGCCCCCTGCCGGCAGAGGTAATCCTGAAACACAGTTAAAGTTTTGACCGCCGTTACCGAATCTCGGTTGTGGCGTTGAAAATTTTAAAAGAATCAAGAGATATATTATGAAAGAAAACACAAAGAAAAAAGTGAAAAAGACCAAGAATAAGAAAAAGAAAAGCGGTCTGAGCTCGACTATAGCTCTGGTTGCTATCTTTTTCGTTGGTTTGTGTGTCTTGCTTTATCCGACGATAAGTGATTTCTGGAACGAGAAAAGACAGTCGCAGGCAATTATGAACTATGATGACTTGATTGTCGATCTTACTCCCGAAGACTTTCAGGCATATTTTGATAAGGCTGATGACTATAACCGAAAGCTCAGAAAAATTTCGTTTCCTTTTGTCGGATACAGCGAGCTTGATGACCAATATTATTCAACTCTCGACGTCAACGGTGACGGAATGATGGGTTACATCACGATTGAAAAGATTAAAATTCAGCTTCCCATCTACCACGGCACAAGCGACAAGGTTCTGAACTCCGCAGTCGGTCATATGGAAGGTTCAAGTCTTCCCGTCGGCGGTGTAAATACTCATTCTGTGCTTTCTGCACACCGTGGACTGCCTTCTGCAAAGCTGTTTACTAACCTTGATAAGGTTGAGGTCGGTGATATTTTTACAATAACTATCCTTGACCGTACAATCACATATCAGGTTGACCAGGTTCTTATTGTTTTGCCGAACCAGATTGATGACCTTTATGTTGAAAAAGGACAGGACTACTGTACCCTTGTAACCTGTACTCCTTACGGTATCAATACTCACCGTATGCTCGTGCGAGGAACAAGAATTGAAAACATTGAGGAAGAAAAGAAAATCAATGTCATCACCGAGGCATATCAGATTGACCCGTTTATCGTAACACCTGCCGTTGCAGCTCCGATACTCGGTGCTCTCCTCATCTTCCTTATGATCAAATCCTCTAAGGAAAAGAAAATTAATGAGGCAAAGCAAAGAGAAAAGGCTAAAAACAACGGTCAGGAACTTCCCGAAGAACCGAAAAAGAAAGAAAAGAAATTAAAGAAAACAAAAAAAGATAAAAAGAATGAAAAATAATTTCAAAAGAAAGGTGGCTAAAGGAATGAAAATCAAAAAACTTGTATCGCTTGTTGCAATATTTTTGTCTTTCGCTATTGTTGTGTTTACTCTGTCTCCGAAAGCTGCCACTTCCCTTGACAAAAACGGAAGCATAACTCTCCGCGTTACGGATTCACAAACGGATAAACCGCTGAAAAACGTAGCATTCCGCCTTTATTTCGTTGC
>JAFODS010000039.1 GCA_017380575.1 Clostridia bacterium
ACTGGGGGATATTTTTTATAAAATAACGAAAAATCAATGTTTTTTTACAAAGTATCCCTCCGTCTTTTGCTTCGCAAAATCCACCTCCCTTTAGGCAAGGGAGGCTTTGCTTGATTTAATAATTGTGCTAAAATCATCCCGACAAACCCGAATTTGTGAAAATAACTTTAAATAAAAAATCACGGCAGAAATTAATTCTGCCGTGTAATTTTTTATAATTTGGTTTTATTCTGCGGGAACTTCGTCGATTTCCTTCATCTGATTAACAACACTCTGACGACGTTCAGCAAGCTCACGGTACATACGCTCTTTCTTCTCACCTGAAAGGTCATAGAAGAATTTCGGAATAAGACCGAAGATACCTGTAACTGTCGGAAGAAGTGTACACATCATGAAGAGAAGGTACTCTGTCTTTTCACTCTGGTTACCGAAACCTGCGCCTTCTTTATAACCGATGCTTGCGAGGATAGCTGACTTGATTGTGTTACCAAGTGTACCAACAAGCTTCTGAGCAAGGTTCTTTGCAACACCTGTCATACCCTCAGTACGGTAGCCGTTCTTCCACTCACCGTAGTCGATAGCTTCGTTACGCATTTCCTCAGGAATAACACTCTTGATACCCCAGAATGCCATCCAGATTGTTTCTCTGATCATAAATGCGGGGATCATAACTGCAAGCTTCTTGTAGTTCTTGTTGATTGAACCGACAGCGAAAACGCCAAGCATAAGCACGTCGCTGACGTGTGAACTTGCGATCCACAAGGTTCTTGTTGAGAATTTTTCTCTTGCTTTTGTAACCCAAGCGTAGCTTGTCGGTGAAACGAATGCACCGGGGATACCAACGATTGTAGTCATTGAAGCAAAGCCAAGAACGTTTATGTAGTAGTAGTTAAGACCTGTATTCAAACCGAATGCTGAAAGGAACTCTGTAAGAGTAAGGATGAGCAACGGCTTGTTGTTGAAAATAGACTTGAAGCCCTGAAGGATACTCGGCTTCTCGTTACGCTGAAGAACTCTTTCTTTTGTTGCAAAAACAAAGTAAAGACCCATTGCACTTACGCAGGCTGAAGTGAAAACACCTGCAGAAACGTAAAGTGACTTCATCGGAATCGGGAGAACTCCGTGGTTAACAAGGTCAATAAGAAGACCCATAAGAATTTCGGGAGCCTTTTCGATGAAACCTGAGAACAAGCTTGCCTGTGTGATAAGTCTTGTTCTTTCAATAACGTTCGGTGTGATTGTTGAAAGCATACCTGTTCTCGAAATAGCATTAAGAGAACCGTTAAGGTTGTTGACAAGCTGGAATATCATATAGAAAGCAAGCTTACCTGCGTGGTAGGGACTTGTTCCGGCAAAGATTATCGGAAGAAGCCAATAAACGAGAGAAAGCAAGAAACCGGGACCTGCAGCAAAAACAAGCCAGGGTCTGAACTTACCCAATCTTGTTCGGGTTCTGTCAACAATAGCAGCAAGGAAAACGTCGTTGATAACGTCCCATATACCGATAACAAAAGTAACGAGAGTCTGGAAACTCAGACCGACCTGTACGATATCTGTGATGAAAACGTCCTGATACTTGTTTATGTTAAAACTCTGAGAGATATCATAAACAACATATGCAATTGTTTCCTTTGAACCAACATAACGTCGGTTATTCGATATGGTACGTCCGGCTTTAATTTCCTGCTGCTCTGTTACTTCGTTTACAGAAACAGCGCTTTCTGCCATTATACCGCCTCCTTTGGACATAATTATATAAATTTATCCCATTATATCACAGCTTACAAGGTATTTCAACTAAAATATTAAGCTTTTAGTCAGGAAACAGAAAGTATTTTTGTAAAAAGAAAAAACACCGCAATCTCATTTCGAAATTGCGGTGTTAAGCTGATTGAATTATTTATCAGTTTCAAGCGGTTTTTCGTCAATTTCCTTCATCTGGTCAATGACACTCTGACGGCGTTCAGCAAGTTCGCGATACATGCGCTCTTTCTTTTCACCTGAAAGGTCATAGAAGAATTTCGGAATAAGACCAAGAATACCTGTAACTGTCGGGAGCAACGTACACATCATAAAGAGATAGTACTCAGTCTTTTCTGACTGTTTGCCGAAGCCTGCACCCTCTTTGTAGCCGATGCTTGCAAGGATTGCTGACTTGATTGTAGCACCGAGTGTGCTTACAAGCTTTCTTGAAAGGTCCTTTGCAACGCCTGTGATACCTTCAGTACGGTAACCGTTCTTCCATTCACCGTAGTCAATGGATTCGTTACGCATCTCTTCGGGAATAACGTTCTTGATACCCCAGAAAGCCATCCAGATTGTTTCTCGGATCATAAACGCGGGGATCATAACTGCAAGCTTCTTGTAGTTCTTGTTGATTGAACCGACAGCGAAAACGCCAAGCATAAGCACGTCGCTGACGTGTGAACTTGCAATCCACAAAACTCTTGTTGAGAATTTCTCTCTTGCTTTAGTAACCCAGGCAAAGCTTGTCGGTGATACGAATGCACCGGGAATACCAACAACCGTAGTCATTGAAGCAAAGCCGAGAACGTTTATGTAGTAGTAGTTAACGCCTGTATCCATACCGAACGCTGAAAGGAATTCAGTCAATGTGAGAATCAACAAAGGTTTGTTGTTGAGGATTGACTTGAAGCCCTGAACAACGCTGGGTTTTTCGTTACGCTGAAGAATTCTCTCTTTTGTTGAGAAAACAAAGAAGAGTCCCATTGCACTTGCAACAGCTGTAGTGAAAACACCACCGGTTACGAACAAAGCCTTCATCGGTATCTTAAGAACACCGTGGTTAACAAGGTCAATAAGAAGACCCATAAGAATCTCGGGACCTTTTTCAACAAAACCTGAAAGCAACTGAGCCTGAGTAATCAGTCGCGTTCGTTCAATAACGTTCGGCGTGATTGTTGAAAGCATACCTGTTCTTGCGATTCCGCTGATTGTACCGATAACTTCGTTAACAACGTGGAAAAGCAGGTAGAAAACAAGCTTGCCTACATTATACGGTCCTGTGTTTGCAAACAAAATCGGAAGAAGCCAATAAATGATCGAAAGGAAAAATCCGGGACCTGCAGCAAAAAGGAGCCATGGTCTGAATTTACCCAATCTTGTTCGTGTTCTGTCTACGATAGCGGCAAGGAAAATATCGTTTATAACGTCCCATATACCGTTGATGAAAGTAACAACTGTCTGGAATTTCAAACCGACCTGAACGATGTCGGTGATGAAAATATCCTGATACTTGTTTATGTTAAAACTCTGAGAGATATCATAAACAACATATGCAACTGTTTCCTTTGAACCGACATAGCGTCGGTTATTGGATATGGTGCGTCCGGCTTTAATTTCCTGCTGCTCTGTTTTTTCATTTACAGATACAGCATTTTCTGCCATCATATCGCCTCCTTGGTAAATGATGTTGTTATTATAACACATGCACATTTAAATTTCAATCAAAAAAGTATTTTTGTTTAAATTATTAAAGATTGTAAGCTTTAAACAATTATGATATAATTCTTTCGTGAGGTGAATTTTATGAATAACACAACGAAATTAAGCTTGATTTTTGCTGTAGTAGGTTTACTTGTCGGAATAGTAATGTCTTTTATAATAAAGGGAAACACGGTTATAGATGCAATAATCGGCACCCTTGCGGGTGCCGTAGTGGGTTATTTCCTTAATTCATTTGTTCTGAAAAAATAAGGTCGGCTGTTCTTCCGTTAACAAGCTTTATGAGAGCAGAAGGGGAAACCTCAATCTGTGCTCCGACCTTGCCTGCACTTACAGCAACAGTTTCGAGCTTTTCGATATCAGTATGAAAAGTTGTTTTAAAAAGCTTTTTCATTCCTACAGGACTGCATCCGCCGTGGATGTAACCGGTCAGAGGAAGAAGCTCATCCTGACGTATCATTTCAATTGATTTCTCTTTAACTGCCTTTGCAGCTTTTTTGAGGTCAAGATGCTCTGCGACGGGAATAACAAAAACATAATAATTTTTACTTGCGGAGCGTGTTACAAGCGTTTTATAAACGGAGCTTACATCCTTGCCAACGAAGTTTGCAACAGTAACTCCGTCTGTCGGAATACCCTCGCCGTGCGGATAAAAGTGCGGTGTATAGGGTATTTTCTTTTGCTCCAGAATACGCATAACATTTGTTTTTTCGTTTTTCTGTGCCATAAATATCACTCTAAATAGTCAACAATTTTTGTTGTTTTTCCGTTACGGATATAAACCCTAGGTACACGGCGGGTAATACAGCAAAGGAATTCATAATTGAATCTGCCCGAAATCTCACCGATTTCCTCGCAGGAAATGAATTCATCACCGTCTTTACCGACGAGTGTAACGTTGTCACCGATAAGAACATCTGGAATATCCGTAACATCAACCATAAACTGATCCATGCAAACTCTGCCGACGATTCTTGCCCGCTTACCGTGAATGAGTACACAGCCTTTGTTTGAAAGCTGTCGGGGATAACCGTCTGCATATCCGACAGGGATTGTAGCAATAACTGTCGGCTTTTCTGCAACATAAGTTGAACCGTAGCTTACGGTGTCACCCTTGTTGATTGTTTTTACGTTGATAACAACGCTGTGAAGCTCCATCGCAGGTTTTACGTCAAGATTTTCTTTGTTCACTTCGTCAGAAGGATAAAGTCCGTATGTGATGATACCGCTTCGTACCATATTAAGAAAATTATCCTGCATATCAACGATTGCGGCACTGTTGCAGACGTGCTTTGTCGGAATATTGATTCCGAGTGATTCGAGCTTGCTGACAAAATTTCTGAATCGCTCAAGCTGAGTGTTCATTGAAGTTTTGTCTGCTGAGTCAGCACAGGCAAAATGAGTGAAAATACCGTCAATTTCGATATTCGAAAGTTCGGAAATGCGTCTTATTTCTTCAATGCTTTCGTCGTTGGGAATGTAACCGATTCTGCCCATACCTGTATCAACCTTAAGGTGGATATGAGCTGTTGTACCCATCTGTTTTGCCGCCTCGTTAAGGCTTTTTGCAATACCGTATTGGAAAACAGTGAGCATAATATCATTTCTTATAATAGTTTCAAACTGATTCGGGAAAACAAAGTCGAGAATGAGAATCGGCTTCGTAATACCTGCACGTCGAAGGGCGAGTGCCTCGCCGACAGTTGCAACGGCAAAGCCGTAAGTGCCGATTTCGCTGAGCGCTTTTGTAACCTCGATAGCACCGTGGCCGTAAGCGTCAGCCTTTACAACGGGCATAACCTTGGTTGCTGTGCCGACTTTTTCAATTATCTTTTTTGTGTTTTCGCAGATTCTGTCAAGGTCAATTCTTAAATAGACTCTGTTAAGGTAGTCAAGACTGCTCAATGTAAGCACCTCTTAGTCAATTACTTTGATTGTTTCAATAACCGGTTGCTGATCCTTGGGGATGGAATCGGAAACAGGTGTTTCTGAACAGATTTTGTCGATGATATCCATACCTTCTGTAATCATACCGAAAGCGGCATACTGTCTGTCAAGTCCGCTTGCTGTCATATCGTTAAGGCAGATAAAGAACTGTGATGATGCACTGTCATAATCTACGGGTGTACGAGCCATAGAAATAACACCGCGCTTGTGCTTGATGTTGTTCTGCACACCGTTGATTTCAAATTCACCCTTGATTGTATCTTTTGAACCGCCTCTGCCGTCACCGTCGGGGTCACCGCCCTGAAGAACAAAGTCTTCTACATATCTGTGGAGACCGATTCCGTCATAAAAACCGCTTTCAGCAAGCTTGATGAAGTTTTCAACGGTTATCGGAGCTTCGTTCGGGTAAAGCTCAATTTTTACTGTGCCGTAGTTTTTGAATGTCATTTCAACGTGACGGACAGCGGCACTTTCAGCTGTCGGATTGGTTGTATTGTCTTCAGGAGATTTGTTGTTACCACAGCCGGAAAAAGCTGACACAACAAAGAGCATACATAAAATCAAGGAAATAATTTTTTTCATAGTGAACACCTCGTATACATATTAAAAATTATTATACCATACCCTGAACTTATAGACAAGTAAATTTTTTATGTTATAATATCGACTGAGGTGTATGTATGTTTATTTGCAATTCGTGTCCGAGAAAATGTAATATTGACCGCGATTCCTTCAAAGGTATCTGCGGTGCACCTGCGAACTACAAGCTTGCAAGGGCGGCTCTTCATTTCTGGGAGGAGCCTTGTATCAGCGGTGACAGGGGAAGCGGGACGGTTTTCTTTTCAGGCTGTTCACTTAAATGTGTTTTTTGTCAGAATTACGAAATAAGCCGCAATTCTTACGGAAAGGAAATCACGGAAGAAAGGCTTATTGAAATTTTCCGCGAGCTTGAAAATCAGGGAGCACACAATATCAACCTTGTAAATCCTACACATTATTCTGCACAGCTTGCTCAAACGCTTAAAAAATATAAACCGTCTGTTCCCGTTGTGTATAATACGGGAGGATATGACAGCGTTGAAAGCCTTAAAAAGCTTGAAGGCTTGGTTGATATCTACCTTACCGATATTAAATATGTAAGCGAAGCTGTTTCGAAAAAGTACAGCGGTGCGGAAGATTATTTTACGGTCGCATCGGAAGCTGTGCTTGAAATGCAGAGGCAGGTCGGAGAAAATGTTTTTGACGAAGACGGAATAATGCAGAAAGGTATTATAATCCGCCATCTTGTTCTTCCGTGTAATGTCAGTCAGGCAATGCGAATGCTGGATTGGGTGAAGGAAAATCTTCCCATAGACACTGTTCTTAGTCTTATGAGTCAGTATACTCCTTGCGGTAAAGCTTCCGAGTATCCGACAATAAACCGTAAACTCGGCGAAAGAGAGTATGGTATGGTGCTTGACTATGCGGAAAAGCTCGGATTTGAAAACGTCTTTATTCAGGAAATAGACTCGTCATCAACAGATTTTATTCCCGACTTTGATCTCAGCGGAGTATAAAGTATTTGACTTTTTAACGCAATAATATTATAATACTACAGATATAATACATAATTAAGTACGGAGGAAAATGCAATGAAAAAGTTCAGCAGAGTAATATCTGTTTTTATGGCGATTATAATGACTATGTCGCTTCTTACTTTTAACGCAGCAGCGGCATCAATCAAAAAAATCGAGGTTGTTTCTTTACCGACAAAGACAACTTTCTATCAGGGTACAGACTGGGATTACGGTTATTGGAAATTCCCTGAGGATGAAGGTTTGGGTGTGTTTACACCTCGTGAAGGCGTGATTTCGTTTAAGCATCAGGGTGGATACCATTCTTTCTATCAGGACAGAGGTATGCTCGATATGAACGGCCTTGTTGTAAAGGTAACTTATTCTGACGGCAAGACAAAAAACGTTGCTTACAAGGAAACAAAGCACAGCAACGGTGTCGTAACCCAGAATATCCTCGTTTCACCGAAAGGCGGAGATTACAAGCTCGGTGAAAACACAGTTGAAATTTATTTTGAATCAGATACGGCTGTTTATACAACATATAAAATAAATATTGTCGAAGGTGCACAACCCACTGTTACAAAGGGCGATATTAACTCAGATAAGAAAGTGAATTCTTCGGATGCACTTCTTGTTCTTCAGCATGCAGTACAGTTAATTACTCTTACTTCAGAACAGGCTAAAATCGCGGATATGAACAGCGACAGCAACATAAACAGCCTTGATGCTCTTATGATTCTTCAGACAAGCGTTGGCATTTTATAATATTAAAAACGGCATAATTTGATTATGCCGTTTTTTTACAAGGTTCGATATTCTTTTTAAGAACAAAGGGTGAAAATTATGGGAAAATATGCGGTTTATAAGGTTGAAAAATATGATGACACAGCTCTTTATGATGCGGTTTCGCGACACTTTGAGGCTCACGATATAAAATCAAAAATTCCCGCAGGTGCAAAAGTTCTTTTGAAACCGAATCTTGTTGTGGATAAAGATGCCGCTTTTTCCGTAACGACAAACCCTCGCTTTGTTTATGCGGTTATACGTTATCTTAAAAACATCGGTGTCGAGGATATTACTGTAGCAGATTGTCCCGGAGGAGCGTTACTTTTGTTTTCTGAAATGGAAACGGTTTACAGAAAAACGGGATATTCATTTTTATCGGAGTTTGCGAAGCTCAATACGGATTTTGAAAGCAAGGATATCAATTCTCCCGAGGATAGTGTAAATAAAAATTTCAATATAATAAATGCTGTTAGTGAAGCGGATTTTATTATAAATATTCCAAAGCTTAAAACTCACAATATGACTTGTATTACTGCAGGAGTGAAAAATCTTTTCGGATGTATTCCGGGTTTGCAGAAGCCGGCATTTCATGCAAAATATCCGGCGGTTAACGATTTCTCAAATATGCTCGTTGAGCTTGCACAGACGGTAAAACCGGATTTCACAATTGTTGATGCAATCGATATTATGGAAGGCGACGGACCCACAAACGGCAAAAAAAGACATCTTGGTCTTACCTTTTCATCCTGCGATGTTTTCTCTATGGATGCTTATATTGTTAATTTTCTCGGAGTTCCTGAAGACTTTGTTGCAACAGTTTCTGCTTCAAGAAAGAAAAATCTTGTGCAAGAGGATATGGAAATTATCGGGGATGCTGATTTCAGCCTTGAAAAACCAATACTTCTTCCGAGCGGATTTAATGCAACATCAGGATTTGGAAAGCTTACGGCAAAAGTAAAAACAACGGCAGAAAAACTAATTTCCGCTGTTTTTATGAGTTATCCGCAGATGAATGAAAAGTGTGTGTTGTGTAAAAAATGTGTTGTAACCTGTCCTAAGAATGCACTTTCGATTGAAAATAAAAAAATTGTTCTTAATAAAAAAGTATGTATAGGCTGTCTTTGTTGCGATGAGGTTTGTCCTAATGCGGCAGTAGATATTAGAAAAAAGATTAAAACCCAAAGATAGTAAGGGTGTGTTTGTGTGAAGATTTTGTTTGTTCAGCCTTCTGCAGGATTTCTTATGAGAGGAACTACATATCCTGTCTGCAGAAATATTATGGTAACAGCTTCATATATGAAGTCGCTCGGTCACGAGATTATGGTCCACGACCGATGTGTTGATTTTCGTAAGGCGGAAAAGATTTTCAGTTCGTTCCGTCCGCAACTTCTTATGCTTTATGCACCGCCCACAGCATCGGTTAAGGATGCGATAGAGGTTTCAACCGTTGCACGTAAACACGGCTGTACGGTAGTCTGGGCGGAAGTTGTTGCAGCTGCTTTTTCAAAGCAGATTGTCGGTGGAGGTTATGCGGATTTTGTCCTTACGGGAGAAACCGAAATAAAGCTTAAAAAATTAATTTATGAGCTTGAAAATAACAAGGATTTTTTAAGTGTTTCGGGTATTACATATAAAGCAGAAGATAAGATTATAACAACTCCGAATGTGAACGACACCAATCTTGAAGATATTCCTGAAATTGACTGGGATTTAATCGATGTCAGAAAGTGTTTCAGAAAGTTTCCGCATTGTAAAAATATGCTTTATATATACACTTCAAGAGGTTGTCCTTTCAAATGCACTTTCTGCTATAACACAATGTTTTATAATTCCTGCCACAGAAAGCGTCCCATCCGTCACGTTCTGAATGAAATAAAATATCTTGAAGAAAATTACGGACTCGACGGAGCTAATTTTTCGGATGAATTTCTTTTGCTGACTGACGAAGAGATTGAAGAAATAACCACTTTCAGGAATGAAAACAATCTTAAGTTTTTCTGGGGAGCAGAAACCCGTGCAGATGCATATAAGGATATAGAAAAGCTCAGAAGAATGTACGATTCGGGCTGTCGTTGGCTTATGCTGGGACTTGAAACGGGAAGTGAGGAAACACGCAGGAAAATTCAGAAGCCGATGAACAAGGATATCATAAGAAACTTCGTTGATATGTGTACTCAAGTCGGTATAACTACATTCGGCTCGTTTATAATCGGATTTCCTGATGAAACTCCCGAACAACTTAAAGAAACTGCCGAGTTTGCGTTAAGTCTTAATGTTGATGCGTTTCTTTTCAACTACTATGTTGTAATTCTGAAAACGCCTATGGGTAATGAACTCGTAGAATCAAATCGTCTTGATCCTGACAAAGCCTTTCTTGAGTCAAGAGCGTCAAGTCAGATTCAGAGCCTTTCAAAGAATTATTCGTCAATTTCTGACCGCGAGCTGAGGGTAGTGAAAAGCTATTTTGACTGGCTGACCTTTACACGTAAAAAGAAAGAAGCTTCTTCAAAAAATATGTTTGTTGAAAAGGCTGTGGATGTGCTTGTACATTTTGCGGAAGGCGGAATAAAAAATGCTGTAAGCAATATTTATTCAGCAGGAAAAACCTTCGTTACGGTTGTTTATTATTCAACGATGTTCCCGAAAATTAAAAAGAAATACGGGCTTTATAACGTAAATAAAAAGAAATAACACAAAGAAAACTGC
This sequence comes from Clostridia bacterium, assembly GCA_017380575.1. Taxonomy (GTDB): domain Bacteria; phylum Bacillota; class Clostridia; order Oscillospirales; family Acutalibacteraceae; genus CAG-488. The sequence goes on from JAFODS010000039.1 coordinate 10,461, forward strand.
TTGCACTTTTGTAAAGTACAAGCAGTTGATTTTTTTATTCGATTGTGTCGAGGTTTACGCCTTTTGTTTCTTTTACTTTTGTTGTAAACATTATTGCCGCAATACCGACAGCAACAACTGAAATTGCAAGGCAGGTCCACCAGATGGGGAAGAAAATCATACCCGCGATTGCAAGACCGTATCCGACGACAAGAGCGATTATAACAAGAAGTCCCTCAGCTCCGACAACGGAAGCTCTGATATCCGTCGGAACCTTTTCTGTCATCATAACGTTCATATAATCTCTGCCGATCCAGTATGAACCCTGATAGAGTCCTGCAAACGAACCAATCAGGTAAGGATTCCAACCGAGAAGGATTCCTGCAACGAAAAGTGAATATCCGATAATACAAGTAACAGAAAATCCCGTAACAGTTGCTTTTCTGCCGAATTTATCTGCAATAAAGCCTGAAAGGAATGTGATTGAAGCGTAGATAACAGGAACCATAAAAAGTGCCTTTGTAATCTCGCTTGTGCTCATTCCTACCTTGTGCATCGAAGATTCAAAGTAAAGAGCGATTGCGGGCATCGCAGAGTCGAAGATTATGTGAGAAATAATAAGGTTCTTTGTGTCGGGGTTTGCGAAAATGTACTTAACACCGTTGAAAACGCCGGACTGATTTCTTTGTGCTTCTTTCTGCTGCTTGCGGAGCTCTTTTTCTTTCTGTCTTTCTTCAAAAGGACGTGAAAGATAAGCTGTTCTTTCACTTATGAAAACCTTTGTGTCCTTTGCGAAGAGGATAACAAGAAGAACCGCAACAAATCCGAGGATTGCTGGAGTGAGGAAAATCTCACGCCATTTTGTCGGGTCGTCACCCATAAGCAGGTCACGGAGTGTCGGAATAAGGATAACTCCGAGAATGCCGAAGCTCTTAAGGAAGCTGTAAATCTTTGCACGGTGCTTGTCGGGTGCTTCTTCGAGAATGTAGATAATCTGAATATCGTGTCCCATAAAGAAGCTTATGAAAGCGAAACCGACAAGGAACATTATGTAGCTTGAGGAAAGATAGATTATCAGCAGTCCGAGAGCCATTCCGAGAGTCGAAATCGCAAAAAGAGGTTTACGACCCCATTTGTCGGCAAGTGCTTTGTAAAACGGAGTGATAATTCCGAACACATAGGTAACGATGCCTATTGTCGAATGAAGGGCAAGTCCTTCTTCATATTTGTAAAATTTACCCAAGAATGGATTGTTTACAAAAAATTCCGTAACGAACGAGGACTGTACTGTAACGGTCAGGTTGCTTGTAACTTCATCAAGGATATTGACAAGTGCAATCAGAGAAAGAAGAACAAGAAAGTAACCGCGGTAGTTGCCTTTAGCTTTGGTTTTGTTAAGACGTGAAAGCTGTTTTGATTCACGTGTCATTGTTTTGTTGTTCATCGCTTTTACCTCTTAGTCAAGCATAAGCCTGATGAACAAACCGCCCTGAACAGTACGGTGGCGGAAACCGACCATTTCGGATGTGTCCGTGTAGTACCAGTCGGTCATCGGCACTCTTGTTCTCATAGTGTCATATGCTTTCCAGAGAAGTGAAGAGAAAAATTCAAAATCATCCTTGTTGTCAGCAAGTGACGCAACCCAGATAAGCCAGTCAGACTTTGTATACTTTTCTCTCGAATCAAGAGGCACACCGTAGGGGAGTGCTTCTTTTTTGTATCTTTCAATTTCACTCTTGAAGAAGCTTTCGGGGAAAAGACCTGTCTTCCAGATTTTATCCCAGACAGAGTTGTATTTAAGGCTGAATGTGCCCGGTCTGTCATAAGCAAGACGGTAACTGCCGTCCTCGTTTTCAGCGTTCTTTATAAATGAGTCCGCATAATCCTTTGCAATTGCAAGAAGCTCTTCTGCCTCATTTTCTTTGCCAAGATTTTTAAGGATGTCGGCAAATCCCGTGATACCCATAATTGCCTTTAAAGAAAGGTTGCAGTTATGAGCAAGATGACCTGCAAAGTCATCCGTGCAAAGCTGATGCTCAGGGTCTTTGCCGTATTTGATAAGATATTTGCTCCATTTTTCAAGAAGCTCAAAGTTCTCTTCAGCGAATGAAAATTCTCCGTCTGCCTTGCAGATTGCAGAAACGAGGATAATCATATTTCCGCATTCTTCAACAGGCATCTGCCATTTGAGTTCATTGTTGCCGTAAACCTGGCCGTTAACGAGAGGGTATTGACCAACATCGTGCGGAGCGAAGTCGTATTTCCATGCTTCTGAAGCGGCATAACGGAAAATCGGGCGAAGCATACCCTTGAGAAGCTCGGTGTTGTAAAGAAGATACATCGGAGCACTCGGATAAGTAACGTCAACCGTTGCCGCACAGCCGTTGGAGAAACATTCCTTTGAAATGTAAAGGTTGTTTCCGTCCTTGTCAACTACGAGCTTGTGAGCTGCCATAACCTGTCTGTATGCAAGAAGAAGAAGCTCTGCGTACTTTTCGCCACCCTTAGCTACTGCATCAGCCTCGATTTTCTTTGAAAAAGCATCGCATTTTGCACGAAGCGAATCATATTCACCGGCAGCTTCCCTGATAGCTTCTTCAATCGTTTTACCGTCATTTTTCCAGTATGCTTTGAGGTTTTCACCGAAGTAAACCATACTTTCAATATCGTCATAAGCAAAAAGGAAAAGCTTTTCTTTTTCAATTTCAGATTCAAGGTAAATTGAATAAAGGTTTTCGATAACAGCGTTTCCTGTTTTTGCTTCACCTTCAGCTGCAAGGTAACAGTAGCCCCAGTCAATTCTGACATCGTCACCGCTTCTCCAAAGAATTTTCTGGTCACCGCTGCCGATTTTTACACAGGAAAGTCCGTCAATCGCAACGTCTTCTGACCATGCTTTGCCTTCATTTGCCTTGTTGAGAACAAGCTCTTCGGTAACGTAAATCTTAGCTGATACCTTGTGTGCTTTTCCGTCAAGGCTTTCGTGTGCAAGCTTAAGGTATGAAACAGGACGTGATGCATAAAAAAGCTCTGTTACAAGCATCGGTGAAGTGAATTCAGCTGTAAGACGGATTTCTTCCGACTCGTAAACAACCGTGGTTGTGAAAGCATCTGCATCAACACTAACAACATTCATCTTTGTAATGCTTCTGTTGTCGTCATCACCAAGGAAGCGGTAAACCTTGCCGTCAATGGTTACATAACCGATAATATTGTTTTCAGCTGCTGTCCAATGAGTAGTGGGTTTTGAGTTAATATTATCTGTCCATACCGAAAAATACGGATCAACCGTGATAAGCGGAATGGACGGCATTCTCATTTTCATAAAATCATTCCTCAATAAATTTTTTCATCATTGACGGACCGAAGTCAACGTAAACACCTGTTGCTTTTGCTGTTTCTTCATTGATTGAATCAACACCGCTGTCCTTCTCTGCTGATTTTTTGTAAATCATATAGGGGACAGGGTCGCTTGCGTGTGTTTTTGTAACAATCGGTGTCGGGTGGTCGGGAAGAATCATAATCTTATAATCATCACCGATTTCCTCAAGTCCGTTTATGATAACCGGAAGAACTTTTTCGTCAATAAGCTCGATTGCTCTTACCTTGTTTTCAGGTTCATTTCTGTGTCCGCACTCGTCGGGAGCTTCAATGTGAACGTAAACAAGGTCTGCACCGTTTTTAAGTTCTTCGACAGCAGCGTTTGCTTTACCCTCAAAGTTTGTGTCGATGTAACCTGTTGCACCTTCAACCTCGGGAGTGTTCATACCTGCAGCAATACCGATACCCTTAAGAAGGTCAACTGCAGAAATAACAGAGCCCTTGATTCCGTAAAGGTCAGCGAAGAGGGGAAGAATCGGCTTTTTGCCCTCACCCCAGAGCCAGATTGAGTTTGCAGGACGCTTGCCCTCTGCAATTCTTCTCTTGTTAACGGGATGATCCTTGAGAAGGTCGTAGCTCTTTCTCATAAGTTCAACAAGCTTTTCTGCTGTCGGAGCTGTTGAAATGTACGGGCCGACAACTCTGTCCGAAATATCGTGCGGAGGTGTCATATTACCGAGCTCAACAGTACCGCCGTGATGAATAAGACAGTGACGGTAGCTTACACCGTTATAGAATGTGAATTCGTCGTTGCCGAAATGCTCCTGGACAGTTTTGATAATTTCAGCGGCATCGGCACTTGAAATGTCACCAGCAGAGTAGTCAAGCATTGTCTTATCGTCATAATTTTCCTCGTCAGAAAGTGTGACAAGGTTACAACGAAGTGCAATGTCGTCGTCGGCCATTTTAACACCGATGCTTACAGCTTCAAGAGGGGAACGTCCGGTGTAATATTTCATCGGGTCGTAACCCATAACGCTGAGGTTTGCAACGTCGCTGCCGGGCTTGAGTCCTTCTGCAACAGTACGTACAAGACCTACTTCACCTTTTTGTGCAAGACGGTCGAAGTTAGGCTTTTTCGCAAGCATCATCGGTGTTTTATTGTCGAGTGCCGGTACAGGATAATCCGCCATACCGTCATATAAAATTACTGCATATTTCATAGGTATCACCTGATTGATTAAAGATTTTTAAAAACAGCAAGACTGTCTTTAGCACAGTCAATGAATTCTTTGTTTTCGGGAACGCGCGCCTCAAAGCTGATTCGTCCCTCACGCTTGTCATAACCGATTTCGCGAAGAAGGTTAACAAGCTCGGCATAATCCTCACCGTCACCGAAGGTGGGATAAGCTCTGTTGTTAATAACACTTGCAACGTGAATGTGCACGATGTGATCCTTAGCTTTTCTGATTGAATCAAAGCTGTCTTTGTTGTGACCGAAATGATAAAAATCAACAAGGATTTTAACAAACGGACTGCCCACTGCCTCGACAACCCTAAGTGATTCCTCAATTTTGTTAAGGATGTTACTTTCACCATATGAAAGATTTTCAAGTGCACATACAATATTATATTTTTCGCACACGGGAACAACGTGATTTTTAAGGAAATAAACGAGTCTTTCAAATGCTGTGTCGTAGCTGACTCCTTCGGGGAAGTTTCTTGCACCTGAAGAACCCATAACAACAATTTTTATGCCAAGACGTTTTGCTCTGCTGATTGCTTTTTCAAGGTATTTGTCAGCAGCATCATAATCGGGATTGTCGATTGTGATTTTGTATTCTCCGGGAATCATACAGTTTGCTGCTTCGTAGGAGTAACCGTTTTGGGCTGCCTCGGCAATAAGCTCGTCAACCTTGTCGTCTGAAAGCTCACCTAAATTGCTGAGGTTTGCTTCGTGATAGTCGGCACCGACGCTTTTGATAATTTCAGCGTCTCCGAAACCTCTTGTGAAACCGAAACGGAAATCTGCCATAGGAAATCCTCCTTTACTCTTCATCCTGCCAACCCTTGCAGACGTCAACCCAGCCAATATAATTCTGAGCGTATTTTTCAAGGTCAGCGGGTGTCATTTCAATTGCACTGTTTGAACTGCCGACAGCAGGGAAGACGGTTTCAAATCTTTTGAGCGATTCGTCAAGATAAGTTTTTACGCCGTCTTTTATGCCGAACGGACAAACACCGCCGATCGCGTGGCCGATAAGCTCGACCACTTCGTCGGGAGTAAGCATTTTTGCCTTAGCGGAAAAAGTAGCTTTATATTTTTTGTTGTCAACCTTTGCATCGCCTGCGGCAAGGATGAGAATCGGTTCCTCGCCGATTTTGAAGGAGAGAGTTTTGGCAATTCTTTTGCCCTCAACACCTACAGCCTGAGCCGCAAGCTCAACGGTTGCACTTGAAACGTCAAATTCAAGAACCTTGTCCTCAAGACCGAACTGTCTGAGGTAATTTTTACCTGCCTCAATAGACATTGCAGTTACCTCACTTTAGAAAATGATTCTTGATTTTACCTGTTCAACGATAAGCTCAACAAATTCGTCAATGCCCATAGCACCGATGTCGCCTTCGCCGCGCTTACGCACTGATACACAGTTTGCTTCGATATCCTTGTCACCAACGAGAAGCATGTACGGAATCTTTTCAAGCTGAGCTTCACGGATTTTGTAACCGATCTTTTCGCTTCTTGTGTCAACTTCGCAACGAATTCCTGCTGCTTCAAGCTTAGCCTTTACATCATAAGCATAATCGTGATGTCTGTCAGCAATCGGAAGAAGCTTAACCTGTGTCGGAGCAAGCCATACGGGGAATGCACCTGCATACTTTTCAATAAGAAGAGCAAGTGTTCTTTCGTAGCAACCGATTGATGTACGGTGGATGATATACGGATTCTTCTTGCTTCCGTCTGAGTCTGTATATTCCATACCGAACTTTTCAGCAAGCATCTGATCAATCTGGATAGTGATAAGTGTATCTTCCTTGCCGAATACGTTCTTGATCTGAATGTCAAGCTTCGGACCGTAGAAAGCAGCCTCACCAACACCGATTTTGTACGGGATTTCAAGATTGTCAAGAATCTTCTTCATAACGCCCTGAGCTTCATCCCACTGCTCTGTTGAGCCGATATATTTTTCTGTATCTGCAGGATCCCACTGTGAGAATCTGTATGAAACGTCGTCGTAAAGACCGAGTGTCTTAAGGCAGTAAACTGCAAGCTCAAGACAGCCCTTGAACTCTTCTTCAAGCTGGTCGGGACGGCACATAAGATGTCCTTCTGAAATTGTGAACTGACGAACGCGGATAAGACCGTGCATTTCGCCTGATGCCTCGTTACGGAAAAGAGTTGATGTTTCGTTGTAACGGAGCGGAAGGTCGCGGTAAGAACGCGGGCGGTTAAGATATGCCTGATACTGGAACGGGCAGGTCATCGGACGAAGAGCAAAAACTTCGTCGTCCTTCTCCTCGTCACCGAGTACGAACATACCGTCTTTATAATGATCCCAGTGGCCTGAAACCTTGTAAAGGTCGCTCTTTGCCATATAAGGAGTCTTTGTAAGCTGCCAGCCTCTTCTCTGCTCCTCATCCTCGATGAAACGCTGCATAAGCTGGATGATTCTTGCACCCTTCGGAAGAAGGATCGGAAGACCCTGACCGATGAGCTCGTTTGTTGTGAAGATTTCAAGCTCACGGCCGAGCTTGTTGTGGTCGCGCTTCTTTGCTTCTTCAACAGCTGCAAGGTACTCTTCCATTTCGTCCTTCTTTGTGAAAGCTGTTGCGTAAATTCTCTGAAGCATCTTCTTTGTTGAGTCACCACGCCAGTAAGCACCTGTGCAGGATGTGAGCTTGTAAGCCTTTACTCTGCTTGTGTCGGGGATGTGAGGTCCTGCACAAAGCTCAACGAATTCGCCCTGCTTGAAGAACGAAATCTTCTCGCCCTTGTCAGCGTGCTCCTTGATAAGCTCTACCTTGTAGATTTCACCCTTCTCTTCCATCATTGCGATAGCTTCGTCGGGATCAAGCTCAAACTTTTCAAGAGGAAGAGCTTCTTTTACGATTTTCTTCATCTCAGCTTCGATTTTTTCAAGGTCTTCGGGAGAGAAAGCCTTATTTACATCAAAGTCGTAGTAGAAGCCGTTTGCAATAGCGGGGCCGATTGCAAGCTTAGCTTCGGGATAAAGTCTTTTAACAGCCTGAGCCATAATATGAGAAGCTGTGTGTCTGAATGCCTTCTTCGCTTCCTCGTCATCATCGAATGTGAGAATTTCAAGAGCACAGTCCTCGTTAATTGCTGTACGAAGATCAGCGTATTCGCCGTTGATTTTGCAAAGACATGCAGCCTTGTAAAGACCCATACCAAGATTCTTTGCAACCTCAGCAGCTGTGATGCCGTTTTCAAATTCTTTAACGACATCGCCTTTAAGTGTTACTTTTACCATAAAATTTCCTCCTTAGAGTATTGTTGTTTTGTTTGGCGGGGAACCAGGAAAAAATAAAAGCTCCATCCCTCAAAAAAGGGATGAAGCATAAAACTCCACGGTTCCACCCGAATTGCGGCATTTTGCCGCCACTTTAACTGCCGTAACGTGGCAAAACGTCATTCCTTATTTCGGAATGCTCTCCGCAGTGGTAACTGAATCGCAGAAAATATCACGCTTTCACCGTGTGCGTAACTCTCTGAAAATTCCGCCTGAAACAGCCGTCTGCATCAACGATTTTTAGTATTTGTATAATTGTATAACTAATATTATTAATTGTCAAGACGAAAATTTTTGAAATAATCCCTTGTTAACAATTTGTTCATAAATATTAGATATTGTTGCAATAAAGTAAATATACACTTTTGAACTGGAATGTTGCAAAAAGAGAAAAAAGTGTTTTTTGAAACGGAGAGTAAAAATGGCAAAAATTAAAACAAAGGTAAGTTACACAAATTATGGTAATTTCCCTGATATGGATACCCTTAAGGAAATCGTTCTTTACGGTGTTAAAATCGGTGGCGACAAAAGACACCTTGTTTTCAATGATTTTTCAGGTGAGGTTAAGGAAAAGAAGTTCAAGGAGAGCTTTCACGACGCTGTCGGCATAGGTCAGTATCTTTATGACTGTGGTATGGCAGGTAAGAAGGTTGCTATCCTCAGCGAAAACAGCTACTATTGGGCTGCATGCTATTATGCTTGCGGTATGTCAAGACTTACTTGTGTTCCTCTTGATGCCAAACTGACTGACGCGGATCTTGTTGAGCTTATGGAAAGAAGCGGATGCAGCGCTATTATCTACACAAAGGATTATGCAAGCGCAATCAAGATGATGCAGGCTTCTGATAAAGTTGTTATCACAGAATACATCAAAATGGAAGATTTTGATGAGATTGTTAAAAAGGGTCACGAGAGCCTTGATGCAGGCAACAAGAGCTTCCTTGAAGAGGAAGTTAAGGGCGATGACCTTGCTTTCATCGTTTACACTTCAGGTACAACAGGCAAGAGTAAGGGCGTTATGCTTTCGCACAAGAATGTTTGCTCAAATGCAATTGCAACCTGCCGTGCTATGACAGCAAGCCATACAATCGCATTCCTTCCGTTTAACCATACATTCTCTTGGGCAAGTGCTCTTATCGCATGTCAGCTTCTTGCTGAGTGGGGCTATATTTGTAAGGGCCTTAAGGATATTCAGAAGGATATCGCTACATGGCATCCTCAGCATTTCTCAGCAGTTCCTCTTGCAGTTGAAACAATTTATAAGAGAATCTGGTTCACAGCTAAGAAACAGGGCAAGGAAGAAATCCTCAAGAAGGGTCTTAAGATCAGTAACTTCCTTATGAAGTTCGGCATTGACGTAAGAAAGAAGCTCTTCAAGGAAGTTCTCGAAAACCTCGGTGGCGAGCTTGAAATGATCATCTGCGGCGGTGCTTACCTTGATACTACATACGAAAAGGGTCTCTATGATCTCGGTATCCAGGTTGTTAACGGCTACGGTATTACAGAGTGTTCACCCGTTGTTACTGTTAACAGACTTGATGACTTCCGTTTCGGAAGTGCAGGTAAGGTTCTTGACTGTAACGAAATCAAAATTCACGAGCCTGACGAAGAGGGTATCGGTGAAGTTTATATCCGCGGTACAAACGTTATGATGGGTTACTATGACGAGCCTGAAGCAACAGCTGAAGCTTTTGATGACGGTTGGTTCAAGTCAGGTGACTACGGTTATATCGACAAGGACGGCTTCCTCTTCCTTCGCGGCAGAAAGAAGAATCTTATCATTCTCAGCAACGGTAAGAATGTTTCTCCCGAAGAAATTGAAGAAAAGCTTATGAAAATTGACTATATCAAGGAAGTTCTCGTATATGAAGAGAACGGAGCTATTACAGCTGAATTCTTCCTTGACACAGTTGAAAAGCCGGATGCAAAAGAACAGATTAAAAAGGATGTCCGTGAATTCAACAAGCAGATGCCCGCATTCAAGCAGGTTTCAAAGGTTAAGACGCGTGACACAGAATTCCCGAAAACAACTACTCTTAAAATCAAGAGAAACTACAATAAATAAGATTAAACAAATAAACGCTTGTAAGATATGACTTCTTACAAGCGTTTTTCTTCTTTATTTATTTTTATTCGCCGTAAAGAGCATCGCGGATTCGGTCAGGGTAGTCAGTCATCAAAAGGTCGGCGCCCGATTTTGCGAGCTGTCGTGCATCATCGGCATTGTTAACTGTCCAATACTGAACGGAAATTCCATACTTGTGAGCGTAATCGATAAGTCCTGTTTGTCCGAGGTTTGCAATAAGAAGCTTACCGTCGTCCCAATAGTATGGGAGCTGAAGTGCGGCAAATTTGATGTCTTCGTTACTGAGATCTTCGTTTCTCATATAACAGCCGTAAAAATCAACAATTTCAAACGGATTTGCAGAACGGTCAATTTCACCGGGATAGTTTTTGTCGATATAAGAAGAAACATCGGGCCAGAAAGTGCCGATAATAACACGGTCTGCAAGGTCGTATTCACACATCATCTCGTAAATGCCGTCAACAATCTTCGGTGCCCACGGATGAGGATACTTGATTTCTATAATATATCTGTATTTTCCGGGAGCTTCGCCTTCAACGCAGGCGAAAACGTCGCGAAGAGCTGTCATTCTGATTTCATCGGGAATGTCATCACCTCTGAGACCTCTGTAGGGATAACTGTCGCCTGATTTGAAGTTTTCCCCCATATTAAGGTTTCGGAGTTCTTCATAAGTTTTTGCGAAAACAGGTATGTTTGAAAAACCGAAATATTCTGCACTGTCGCTCATTTCATCAAGGAAAAGACTGTGATACAAAACGATTACGCCGTCTTTTGTAAGCTGAACGTCCATCTCGATTATCGCTGAATCCTCTTCTGCATATTTGAGGTTTGACTTGACAGCCATAAGCGTATTCTCGGGTGCGGCACCTTTTCCGCTTCTGTGTGAAGATATAAGCGTGTTGCCGTAATCGGGGAGAAAATAAACTCCCGTGTCCTGATTCTTAATCTGCGGCTCAACATATTCGGGCGGACTGAATGTGCTCAGACACATAATACCTGCGAGCAGGAAAAATACGGTCTTCCGCAATACCGTATAAAGAAAGTAATAAACTGTTGCAAACATTTTAATTGCCCTCCTTGTTTACCTTAAGTTTTTATCATTATAACTTACATGTAATTTCTTTTCAAGAAAAAATATTCGTTCGTTGCAAAAAAAGAACAAGCTCTCCGTTTAAAGAGAGCTTGTTTCTTTAATTGTTAAGTGTCTCTATGTACTCTTCAAGACAAAGATCTTTTTTGTGAATTTCCGTTGCCGCATCAACTCCGACGTATCTGTAATGCCACGGTTCGTTTGATATTCCCGTGATATCTGTTTTGTCAGCAGGGTAGCGGTTGATGAATCCGTACTTGTGAGCGTTATCGGCAAGCCAGTCATAAACATCTTCTGCTTTGCATTTTTCTGTGTCTGCATTGATGTCAACTGCAATTCCGATCTGATGCTCACTTGTCCCGGGAACTGCAACCCATTGTTCGGCAAGTTTTCTTGCTTCTTTCGGCGAGTTGCCCTCGTTTTCGTAAGCCTCTTGCTTTTGGTCGAGTAACAGCTGTTGTTCTTCTTCGGTTCTGTATCCCTGAGCAACGAACAACGAAAGTCCTGATGCTCTTGCATCGTTAAACATTTTCTGCAGTTCGGGGTAAATACGTTCATCCACCTTCTTGCCGTTTGCGAGCTTGGTAAGCTTCACTTCGTAATCCTCGGGTATGCGGTTATCCTTATTAATAAGTATAAGGTTCCAACCGTTTTCGGTTGTTGCAACGTTACCGCTTGTAGGCTTATTTGGCGAGTGCAACCCGAGAGATGAAGCAACGAGCAGAAGAGTAATAACAATGACCGTGATACATATAAATTTGAGTCGTTTCTTAGCTTTCTTCATAGTTTACTGTATCATAACGGTTGCTGTACCGCCGTCGTCATAAGTGATTTCCATAATCTGATTTTTATTTGTACAGAAGCCGTAAAGAACTGAATTGTCAAGAAGCTTCTGTATCTCGGTTTTGTCTTCGATAACCGTGTCAACGTTATCAAAAGGTCTGTACATATTAAAGTGGCTGTCAGGTTTGGTGTATATTTCCATCTGTTCTCCCGTCCAGTATGAAGCGTAGAAAACGGGACAGTTCATACTGCGGTTATCCTTTCCGTAAAGGTCAGTAAGAGTAGCGAGTCTTACGTGCTTGATATCACCGATGTCAAGATGATTTTCAAAATGCTTCATAAGGTCGTGTTTTTCAAGATATTTGATTGTGTTTTCCATATCTTTTGTAAGAACAACGGTCTTGGTGTCCCCTGAGTTAAGGTTCCACGATGATACTCCGAAACCGCCTTCAGGTATGGTTTCGGTTTCACCGTGCAAAAGGTATCCTTCCTCATCAAGAATATAATAAGAGCTAAGACCGAAAGCGAGAACACCGATTTCATCCTCAGCAGAGTGAGCATAGTACTGCTTTGCACTCATATTTTCCATATCTGTGGCAATCGCCTTGTAAAGCTCAGTGTCAATATAACCGAGGTTGTAGCCCTTGGACATATCCTTCGGGAAAAGGAAGCATTCGTTGAGGATGAAATCCGAAACCTTGGACATGGCGTTAAAGTTGCCGTCGTGATACAGCTCGATGTATTTCTGAGTTGAAATGCTTGTAGAAACTTCTTCGTAGTCTGTTATGTTAAAGAGATGCTTCAGATATTCGTCGGTGTTATGTGTTGTTGTGCCGAGATAATCCTTCAATGCATATTTTACGGAATCTGTATCGTTAAGAAGAATAAGGTTCCAGACAAGCTCTTCCGTAGCCTCACTGTAATAACGCTTGACGATACTTCCGTCCTTCAGGGTGTATGTAATCTCGATATATGTACCGACAGCGTCAGCGGCATTGTCCTTGATTTTGCCGTCTTCAATCAGCTTTTTGTGTATGTCTGTAACTCGAGCAATATCTTCTTGCTTGGAGTAGATTATACCTGTAAAGATCTCGTTCAGGTAGTAAGAATAGCCGAGACTGTCTTCTGAGAATGATGAGTAACTCGGACGTACGAGAGCTGAATTCTGCGGATAAAGTGCAAGCATAGAATCTGTTGAAAGTGCATCCTCCATAAAAATATGGTGAGGGGAAGCGATTTTTACGCTTTCAATTTCATCCGCATCGGGAATTTCTGACGAATATCCGAAAAGTCCGCCTGAGAAGATGATGAAAAATACTGCGAAGCCTGCAATATAAGCAGGGAAGTGCTTGAGTGTTGCAACAAACTCTTTCTTTCTCTTGTTGCCGAAAACGAGCTTGAATATAACGCTTGTGGCAAGAAACGCAACTAAACCTGCAGCAATTGAAGCAATGTTACCGTTGCCGTGTTTAGCTCCGAATAATACAAAGGTAACAAAAACGAATGCATAGAAGCCGACAGCGGCAGAAACAATTTCGTTAAGTCCTTTTGCACGTCCCCAGGTGCCGCCGATTTCGTTTCTGCGTTTTCTGAAAGCAATGTAACCGAGAAGACAGACAATAACAGAATAAACAGTGGCAAAAATAATTCCTGACCAATGGTAGACTGTAAGGTTTCCGACCTCGTCGGGAAAATCAAAATAGTTTGTCATAAATTCGTCATTATCAAGGTTGTAAAATGCGAAAAACGGCATATACCAGTTAACCTGCGGATGCGGAACTTCTAATGCAGTCATAGTTGCCGCACCGTGAGTGTAACCCCAGAAAAGACCTTCAAGGAACTCAGCGAAAACGAAAGAAAATGCTGAAAGTATTGCGGTAAAAATAAGTCCTTCAACAACGTTACCGGTGTTTGAAAGAATCGCACAGCTGAACACGAAGGCAAATATGTATATAATAATGTATTGCATCGTGACAAATGCCGCCATTGCCCAGAAGCGTGCATCAATCGTCAGGTCAGCTGCAACACAACTGATAGCCTCAACTGCCGCACCGGCAAGTATTGCAACTGTCATCGGAACAATACCTCCAAGCACCTTTGCAAAGTAGATGTCCTTTCTGCTCATACCCAAAGAAAAGATAACGTTGCTGTGCTTTTTGCTCCAGACAAAGCTGAAAAGTGTAAGTGCATTTATTAAACCTGCACCGACAAAACAACAATTAGCAGGGCCGATAACACCGCCGAGCATACGTAAATCGTCCCAGAAGTAGGGGGTTTTATCGACGAATGTTTTGTATGTCGGTTCAAAATCCCACCGCAAGGCAGAGAAAAACAGCAGACAGAGAAATGCAAGTATCGGCAGAATCATAGTCTGTTTGGCAGACTGCCTGAACATTGCGGTAAACTGTTTATGAGAAGAGCTTTTCAAAGTCATAATTCGTATCCTCCATTTCTTCAAGGAATATTTCTTCAAGTGATAACGGGAATCTTTCAATAAGAACGGGATTGCTTGCGGCAATAATTTTTTCCGCTTCCTCAATGTTTTTTGAAACGGTAAAGGAAACAAGCTTTCCGTCAGCCTTGTAGTTCTTGTATTCAATGCCGTTGAAAATGTTTTTATCAACATTCTGCGTGTATGCAAGTCTGAATTTGCATCTGCTGCCGTTCATATCGTCAACTGCACAGTCAATCGCAATTCTCTGACCGTCAATAAGAGCGATGTGGTCACACATGTCAGCAAGCTCATGAAGGTTGTGCGAAGAAATAATAACAGAACAGTTCTTTTCTGCCATATAGTCAAGCAGAAGCTTTTTGGTAAGGTTTCTCTTGGCAGGGTCAAGTCCGTCAAAAGATTCATCAAGAAGAATTGCCCTCGGCAGGGTAGAAAGACCAAGCACCATTTCGGCCTGCCTCTGCATACCTTTCGAAAATCCCATAAGCTTTTTCTTTATATCAAGTCCGAAAAGTTCAGCTAATTTATGAAATGTTTCATCGCAGAAGTTCGGGTAGTAGGATTTGTAAAACTTTGCCATACTCTTCATTGACGAAGCGGCTCCGAAATAAAGGTCATCGGGAACGTAGAAAAGCTCCTGTTTTTTTTCGGGATGAGCAAAAAGGTCAACTCCGTCAAGCTCAATCTTACCGCTGTCAGGGGTATAAACTCCTGCAATCATCTTAAGTAATGTCGTTTTACCTGCGCCGTTGTAGCCGACAAGTCCGTAAACTGAAGAGTTTCCGATTTCAATTGAAATGTTGTCAACGGCAGTATAATCATCAAAGGTTTTTGTAACATTGGATATTTTAATCATATCAATCATCCTCCGAATATATTTGCTCAATCAGGCTGATAAGCGTGGCTTTGTCAACGCCCTTTGTTTTCATTGAGCGTATTTCTGGTTCAATTTCCTTCAAAGCCTTTTCAGCAATCGATGTGTTGTCAACAGCACCTTGGGCAACGTAACAGCCTCTGCCGACGAGTGAATAAATCACGCCCTCTGCTTCAAGATCGGCAAATGCTTTCTTAACCGTGTTTACGTTGATTCCGGTCTGCTGCGAAACTGCACGTATGGACGGGAGCTGTTCGTTTGGCTTGTAAACTCCCATACGGATGTACAAAAGTATCTGGTTTTTAATTTGTTCGTAGATTGGAATACGACTCCTGAGGTCGATTTCAAACATCATATCACCTTCACTTCGTTGGTTTGTTCAGGTGTGCTACCTGTGATATCACACTTGCATAATAGCATATCACACTCAGGTTGTCAACACTTGGATAGAAAAATTTTCCGAAGGGAAAGGATAAAACAGGCGGATTAACGGTGATTAGTATACATTAAGAACAATAATTATCAGGATTTTTGAAATTTATGTTGTTTTTCAACAAAACACCCGGCGAAGTTGAACGAAGCAGAAAAAAGTTTGAAAATTTTTGTAAAAAAGTGTTGACAAAGGAGGGGTGGTTTGATATAATAGCAAAGCTGTCGCGAGGGCAAGAGCTCTTCGGTAGCAGGTAAGCACCTTGAAAATTAAACAACGATGAAAGAAAAACCCTGAAAAGATTTCTGAGTTTTGCGAGAGATGCAAAACGTACTTTAACAGAGATTTCGGTAACGAGATTTAAAAAATAGTCAGTGAATGACGAAATGAGC
>JAFODS010000040.1 GCA_017380575.1 Clostridia bacterium
TGCGTTGATTGTTGTTCTTGTACCTTCAACGTTAGCTGCAAGCTTTGCTGCACCTGTAAGAGAATCTGCTGCACCTGAAATTGAGTTCATAACTGCAAGTGAGTCTCTTGCGTTGATTGTTGCTGTTCCGTCTACGTCACCATAGATTACGATTACGTACTCTGCAATCACTTCGCCTGTTGCTGTTGACTTAACTGTAATTGTTGAGCCTGTACCCATGTAACGTGCTGTTGTCATGTTATATACAAGTGTTACGTTTTCATAATCCGCATATGTTGACTGGAACTTTGCCTTTGTAAGGCTCGGCTGGAGGCCAACAATATAGTTTACGCCACCCTGAGTCTTAACTGATGCACCGCCTACAATTTCAAAGCGTTCAACAACAACCGGTTCAGCAGGTATAAGAGAATCAATATAACCCTGAAGAGTTGCTGTCATCTCGTTAACCTGAGCCTGCTTGTCAGCGGTAAGATTCATATTCTGAGATACTGTTTCCTCTCTATAGGATACGATAAGGGACATTACCTCATTAAAGTTTTCATATACATTAGTATAAATCTCTGAGTCGGAATTGTCAAGCAAATCCAGGATTTTTTGAAGTTCTGTGTAATCTGCCAATTTTAATTCAAGTTTATTGGTAAAATCTACAATAGCATTTGCATACCGCTGAACTTGTTCCTGACAAGTGATATCAAGTGTATAGTCTACTTTGGCAATTTCATCCTGAAGAAGCGCAACAGAATCTTCTGTATACCAACCCGTTGCGATTTTTTCATTCGCTGCAGTGATTGCGTTTTCAACCTCAGTGTAGTCAGCAGGTTTAATTTCAAGCGATGCTGTCAAATCTGTGATAAGCGTTGCAAGCATATTTACATAATCCTGATTTGCAAGATTCGGACTTGCATTACCGATTTCAGTCTTTGCTGTATTTAATGGACTTTGAAGAGCATAAACACTTTCATCGGTATAAATACCCTTTGCGATTTCCTCATCAGCAATTCTTATCGCCTCTTCCAATCTTTCGAGAGCAAGATTTTTTACAACAAGATTATCGATCGCCTCATAAATTGCTTCTGCGTAAGAATTAACCTGATCCTGTTTTTCAGCAGTAAGAGTATAATCAACAGAATCCAATACAGACTGAAGTGCCGCAACGCTGTCTTCGGTGTAAAGTCCTGTTGCGATTTCAGCTTCAGCCGCCTGAACAGCAGCATTTACGGAAGTATAATCTGCAGCCTTGAATTTAAGATTATTAACCGCATTATTGATTGAGGTTACGTATCTGTCAACCGTCGCCTGCTTATCAGCGGTGTATGTACGGTTGATATTTTTAATTGTCGCGTTAAGAGTTGCGACAGAAAGAGTTGTGTAAACCGACAAATCTGACGGCACTCTTGAAAGTGCTTCGTCAACCTGAGCATAATCAGCAGGACCAACCTTAAGTGCAGTAATTGCACTTGAAAGAGATGTCACATAACCGTCTACGGTTTTCTGATGTCTGATATCAAGAGTCGTGTCAACCGATGCAACCACAGTTTCAAGATTTGATATTGTATCCTCAGTATAATACGGGTGTCCGTTATGTGCTTCCTCGAACTCTTTGTTAAGATTAATCTTTTCCTGAGCGAGAGCAAACTGTTTGTTTACCTGAGTGTAATCAGCCGGAATATATTCGAGAGCTTCGATTGCTTCGTTAATTGCTGTAACATATGCATCAACTTCAGCCTGCTGGCTTACAGGTTTGTTGAAAACAACTGAAGTATATACCTGAGTAAGTCTGTCAAGACTCGCTTCAGTATAGAGCTTTTCACCTGTTGTAACTATATTATAAGCCTCGTCATAAACATTTCTTACTGCTGAATAGTCTGCTGTATTTTCAACGAGCGAATTAAGTGCATTAAGAATAGCCGTTGCATAACCGTCAACCGTTCCCTGCTGAGTATAATCAAGACCGTACTTAACCGCATTAACTGCATTTGTAACTGTTGACCAGTTGGAATAGAACGTTTCAGCCGTAAAGCCGTATGTATCAGCATATGTATCTCTGATAAGATTCTCACGCTCCTGAACAAGAGCGATAGCATTTTCTACATTAGTATAGTCAGCTGAATTCTTGTTAAGGCTGTCGATTGCTGTCTGAAGTGCAGTAACTGCTCTGTTTATGTCGTTCTGATATCTGATGTCAAGATCAAGCTTTGCTTCAAGGTTTGCAACAGCATTATCAACAGCTGACATATCTTCATACTGACTCCTGTCGATGCTGTTCGCAGTCGCAATCATCTGCAAAGCTGCAGAAATATCTGCAGGCTTATAGCTGAGGTTTGCAAGCTTCTCGTTAAGCGCTGCTGTTGCGGCATCAATATCTGCCTGATAAGACAAATCTTTACCGTCGAGTGCGACAAGTGCATTGTAAGCAGCAGTAAGATCAGTTGCACAGTCCTCAATGAGCTGAGAGAGATTTACAGCTTTATATGCAGTTTTCGCTTTTGCTGATTCAGTGTAGTTTGCTGTTTTGAGCGAAAGCTGATTAATAGCTCTTTCAATCTGAAGAACATATCCGTTTACGGTTGCCTGCTCACTTATAAGGAGAGGATCAGCAACAATGTATCCGTCAAGCTCATCATATATACAACCTACCTTTGTTAGTGTCTGGACAAGGTTGTTCCAGTTGTTGTAGGCCTCAGAAGCTGGCATACCGTAATTAACAGGGGATTTTGATATAAGACCGTTAATTGTTTTGAGGTGAGCATTGAATTCTGAATAGTCGGCAGTTGCTTCCTCAAGAGCATTAAGTGCCGCAACAAGATCAGCTGATACCTTGTCAAGTGCAGGCTGATAAATTGCACTGTAATTATCAAGATATGCATCAAGGATATTCTGTACCTTTGCCCAAGAAGCAAGTGTATAGAAATTCTTATCCTTTGCTAAGGCCTGATTATAATAAGCTGATGCTACAGAATAGTCAGCCGTTCTCATTTCAAGTTCATTATAAGCCTTTACAACTGCATCGTATGTAGAGTTGATTTCGTCCTGTGTTGCAGTCGGCTTTTTGAGGCAGGAAAGGGCAGACTTGTATGTATTGAGGAAAGCTTCCCAACCTGCTGAATAGTACCATTCCTGAGGATTGTAACCCTTGAAACCACCTTCAGGGATATCAGTTGTCATAACTGTTGGGTCGGTACCCTGAATCTGCTCAATGAAAGTACGTAATTTACCTTTATCGGTTGTTATAATTCTCAAACTGTGTGTGTGACCAATGAACACTTCGTTCCAACCTGCCGCCGTCTGGTACTTCACCGTAACGGTATAATCGTATGTACCCGTTGATCCGCTTGGACCTGAACCGGTGAAATACTGATTAAACGAAGCACCTGCTCCCTTGATTGAACCGCCGTAAGTTGCAAGACCTATTTCACTTGCCGCATAGGTGTTATTTGTCGGCGAACCGTCGTCTTTTTCACCGTCATAGGTGTTAACAACACCGTAATTGATGAAGCTATTTCTTACTGAAACAGTAACTCTTTCGCCTTCATTTGAAGCCTCATCGAGGTTTGACGTTACAAGACGAAGATTGAGGTCCGAAAGTGTTGAATGAATACTTCTGTCAAAGTAAACGTATGAAATCGGTCGGTTATCATCCGCATGGTAAGCGATGTTATAATCTCTGTCCGCACTGTGTCCGTCCGACTTGTGCATCATACCGTAGTCCGTAGTCCAGCCTGGAGTTGAGCCTGTGCTTTCAAAGTAAACGCTACCCTCACCTGCACCGTTATTATAAAGTGTACCGTAAGTATTTGCACCGAGAATATAAGATGCAACATACGAACGGTTCTTTGTACTCTGACCGAAGAAGAAGTCTTCATAAGTTCTCTTTGTTGAATATTCACCTGCAGGGGTTGCAATTGCATCAACGTATGAAACACCGTATGAATTATATGTTCTTGTATAGTTTTTACCTGTTACGGCATTGTAGTCGGTGTATGTATAAGTAACCGTGAAAATAAGTGTTGTACCGACTGTTGCTGTACCGCCCGTTACACTCCATACATATGTACCGTTAGAGTATGAATAATTACTTATAGTTACGGTAGTGTTGCTGCACGAAATAGTCGGAGCAGAAGGAAGCTCAACACCCGGTGTGAAAGCAATCTGAGTTGCAACAGGAGTTTCACCCGCATAAGCTACTGTCGGGAAAGAGGTGTTCAGCTCGGGCATACCCGACGGAGTTGCATTGACGATAACTGAATTGCTTCCCAATGGTTGCCTCATTGAATAACGTTCAAACGCAACACGTGTTACGTCTGTAACATAGACTGAAGCCACTGGTCGTTTAAGAACCAGCGAAGCATCCGTTGCTCTCGGCTCTGCCGCTGAAGCGTTCGTTGCGAGAGTTATTGGTAAGGATGAAAGGATGAGGGTTATTGCAATTAACAAGCTTATAACCTTTCTGCATGATTTCATGTTCAACACCACCATTAAAAATTGACATACGTATCCCACGATACAATTATACATAATTATTTTATCACATCACTCTTTTCAAGTCAATAAACTTTAACACAGTAAAACAAGAAAAATGACCGACACTTTCGTGCCGGTCATTTGATTTTGAATTATAATGCTGCAGCTCTTGTTGTATTTACAAGCTGTTCAAATGTGAATGTCTTGCCTGTATACTGTTCAGGAGCCTGGTTGATTGTTGTCTTATAGAGACCTGCACTTTCAACTTCCTTAGCATCAGAGATACCGATTGCACCGCTGAAGTCGATGTCGCCGGCATAACCAATGTAGTGGTTATAACCCTTAACACGAAGCATTGAAGCTGCATAAGCTCTCATAAGAACTGCGTCCTGACCGTCAACAAAGCTGTCGCCTGTGATGTCACCGAACATAACCATTGTGTACTCTGTATCAGTTGTGTACTCACCGTCACCGTCCGGGTCAGATGCGATTCGGATCTTAGAACCTGTACCGTAACCTGCGTCTGTCGGCTCGATAAGCATTGTGTCACCGGCTGTCGGAGCACCGTAGTACATTGAGAAGTAGAAGTAGAAGTCGTCGCCCCACATCATTCTTTCTTCTTCATTGTAGAAGTCCTCAGCAAAGCCGAAGAGATACTTGAACTCGTTGTCACTGAACTGTGAATACGGATCATAGAACTCGATTACAGGGATAGCCTGAAGGTTGTCGATAGCATCACGGAGTGCATTTGCCATATTGTCAACATAAACCTGACCGTCGATATCCCACTTAATTTCATTGTTGAAATCGAAAGCAGCGATATAGCTCTCGATAACTGCATTAACTGATTCGTCAGTAAAGAGTTTCGGGTCAGAAAGGTCGCCAAGACGAGCAAGCTGGAACTCAAGCTCTGAATAGTCAGCATCACCCTTGTTAGCCTTAAGGCCTGAAACAGCGTCACGAAGCTGAGCACGAGCCATATTTACCTTTGACTGCATGTAGTCGCCAAGTGTGCCTGCTGCTGCATAGCGGTTATACTCATTCATAACCTTTTCTGCGAAAGCCATTGCAGTTTCATACTCTGCCCATGAACGGTTTGTATAAAGCTGATTGCCCTCTGCATCAAACTTAGAATAGTTAGCAGCAAGTGCCTTCTGGTAAATCTTGTTGAGCTGGTAGTTATCAGCTGTTGTCGGGTAATAGTCAAGAACATCCTGCTTTGTGTAGTAGAGTGCATAGTATGCATATGTGATATCAGCACGTGCAGGAGCTTCTACTTCAGGATCGTTTTCAGACTCGTTGTACTGGTTGATAATGCTTTCAGCATGATCAAGAGCATCTTCATAATCTTTGAATGCCCAGATTTCATAGTCAACGTCGGTCAAGTATTCATAATCATCTTCATAATACTTAATTCCTTCGTTATCAGGAATCTTATACTCATTATAAAGATCTGTGAGCTGCTTGATTGTGTATGATGTACCCGGTGCACAGTTATCTTCGTAGTGAACCTTCATATACTCAAACGTATCAAGATCAACAATACCAAGAAGAGTTGCAAGAATATCAAGTGACTCACCGCAGAGTGTGCCGGGACCTGTGATATTTACGATATACTGGAGAAGCATACGAGCTGTTCTCTGAAGACCTGTTCCGTTAAGAGCAGCGTTGCTGTTATATCTTGCAGGATATGAAGCGCCTGTATCGGTTGTATTTCTTTCGATGAGGAGTTCATCGAGAGTTGTATAAGCGTAAGGAACAATAAGGTTGAGCTGGAACTCATTGTTGTTGAGCTGACCAACAGAATCCTTTTCGTGAGGAAGACGGAAAAGACCGTTGAGAACACGAGCAACAAGGTTAACAAGAGCCTGGCTGAGAGGCTTGTTAAGCTCTGAGTCACCTCTTCTACCAATGATTCTGAGAAGACCATTGATATCGAAGTTAAGGATGTTACCGATAATGCTGTCGATGAAGAGGTTTTCCATGCCGTACTGGCTGTCTTCAACACCGTAGAAGATGTTTGTAAGCGGAAGAACCTGACCAACAGTCATATAAAGCTTATACCACGGGCTGTTCATATTAGCCTCTGTCTTGTGAGCTTCTGTCGGATAGAGATTGAAGAGAACAGCGTACTTACCAAGGAGCTGATCGAAGACACCGTTGAGGAGTTTGTCAAGAGACGGTGTAGGGTCGTTAAGTACAGCCTGATATGTAGGTTCTGCACCACCGGGGATATAACCGAACTGACCAATGATATAGTATCTGAGAACTGCTGCTGCAACATCAAGACACTGCATTGAGTTCGGGATAATCTCGCCACTCTCGATCTTTGCTTCGAAGTCAACTGAAGGAATAACTTCAGCTGCAAGGTTAACGAATGTATATGTTGCAAGCTCTTTGATTGAGTTACAGTTATGCGGGAAATAGAAACCGTCAACAAATGCCTCAAGAATCATCTGAACTGCAAAAGCAAATACCTGCTCGTCGTTCATCTGCTCAAGAGCAGCTGTATCTTCTTCTGTAAGAACAGGGAAGTCTGAAAGGAGAGTCGGGAGAATCGGAAGAACACCCTTAAGGAGGTCGCCGAGCTGAGCCATAAGGTCAGGAGCAACTGTAAGGTACTTACCGCCGATACCATCGTCCTGAAGGTAAACATAGCTTGTGATACCTTCCTTAAGAACATACTCAAGACCATAGTTGATCTTATCGAGGTTGTTCGGAGCTTCAGGGTTCGGGCAGCCTACCATTGTAAGGAAAGCTTCCATAACTTCAGCAGCTGATGCATCCTCAGGAAGACCAACTGTTTCGTATGTAACGAAGAGGTTGATAACCATATCAACGTATGACATTTCCTCTGCTGTCGGGTCGTCAACAGGGATTTCAAGAAGGTCGATAAGAAGTCTACCTGCGAAAGGAATAACGATATCATCAATAAGAGCTATAAAGATTTCACGGCAGAAATCATAAATAGAAGCCTTAGTGATATCAACTTCGTCATGTGTAAGTGACGGGCAAAGCTGAACAAGACCCATCATATCCTTGAGTGTACCGTCCGGATTTGTTTCAAGACCGATGAAGTCTGCAACAACGTTTTCACCTGTTTCAGCGTCTGCAAGCATATCACAGATAAACTTGATAGCACGGTTAGCAAGGAAATCGTTGATGATAGCGTCAAGGTTTGAGCCTGCCTTGTCATAGTTTTCCTCAAGCATTTCAGGATCTATAAGAAGATTATAGACAGTATATGTAAGGAAACCGTGAAGGTCGTCGAGCATCGGGATCATTTCGCTGAGATTAACGAAGTTACCGATAATTCCGAGGTCAAGGTCGTTACCGATGAGCTTATAAAGCGGATCGGAGTTCGTGCTGATGAACTGAAGGAACTTACCAAAGAACTCAAGGTCACTCATAGTAGTGGAACGGCGACGGAAATTTTCGTTCTTAGGAATTGACCAGTCACAATCCTCGATATCACCGAGGTTAAGGATAGTAGCAATACCGTAGAGTGCACTTGAAGTGATGTTATTAACTGAGTCGAAGAGAGAGTCAAGAGAATAAATCTTGATCTCGATACCAAGGAGCTCCTCGTTAACATCCAAGCCTGACAAAAGGTCGTCATCAAGGAAGTCAAGCAATGCAGAAGCACACTGGTCGTTTGAGAAATATGGGGCATTGTTGGTATCATAGCCCATAGGTCTCTCATAGTTTGTTTTGTACGCACTTGCACCAACTGTCAGCACTGAAAGCATCATAAGCATGGCGAGCAAGACGGACAACAGTCTTTTAGATTGTTTCATCTAAAAACACCTCCAATAATTTGCCAAGTTTCTCAGGAAGTGGACCAGTGAGACCCGATAGCTCACATAAAGCCCCACTAATACACTTTGGCTTATAGTAATATTAACAAATAAAAAGCAATTTGTAAATAGATTTTTACCAAAAAAAACATAAAAAAATCCAAATAAATTTAAGTTGTTTGAGCAATTTAAACGAAAAAACAGGTATGCATTTAGACGACAAAGCAAACCGCACAAACACAGTTTGGAAAATTTGTTGAATGTGCTCTAAGGAAATTTAGTTGTGCATCTTATTTTCTTTCTTTGCATTTACAAGTTACTTACATAACTACGCTTATTTTCACTACAAAATTTATATATTATATAATGTATACCCGAAAAACGTGTTTTTTCTATTTACAACCGCAAAATATGGTGTATACTATATAAAGAAATTTTCAGGAGGCTTTTTATGAACAGAAACGGACAGAAAAAGTATTTGCAGCAAATGACGCTTGCCTGTGTTTTTACAGCAGCCGTTGCTGTTATGACCTTTTTTATAAAAATACCTTCACACAACGGATACATACATCTTGGTGATTCAGTAATTTATCTCTCAGCCTGCTTGCTTCCGACACCGCTTGCGATGCTGTGCGGTGCACTTGGAGGAATGTTTGCGGATGCACTCGGCGGATACATTATATATATAATACCGACGATGATAATCAAGGCACTCCTTCCCCTTGCCTTCTCACGCAAGAAAGACAAGCTTCTTTGCAAAAGAAACCTTGTTGCACTTGTTCCCGCTTCGCTTATTACAATAATCGGATATTATATTGCCGAAGCTTGCCTTCTCAGCATTTCTTCAGGTAACTTTTTCAGCTATATAATTACCGCTACACCGTGGGTTACAGCCTTTTACGCAATCCCCGGGAATATCATTCAGGCACTCGGAAGTGCAGTTGCATTTATTTTCATCGCAATTGCTCTTGACAAAATCAAAATCAAGGATAGAATATAGTTTGACTATATAATACGGAGAATTTATTATGGCAGATATCATTTATACTTATGCGGGAAGCGCATATATGAATATAACAAACAAATGCCCGTGCCGTTGCGTTTTTTGCATCAGGAGTAACGGTGACGGACTCGGTTCGGCAGAATCACTCTGGCTTAAGGGCGACCCGACAATTGAAGAAATAAAGGCAGAAATCGACAGTTTCGATTTTTCACCGTACAGCGAGGTTGTTTTCTGCGGTTACGGTGAACCGACAGAGGCACTTGACAACCTTATTGAAACCGCAAAGTATCTTAAAGAAAAGCATGCTTTAAAAATCCGTCTTAATTCAAACGGACTTTCTGATTTGATTAACGGCAAGCCGACAGCACACCTTCTTGAAGGAATCGTTGACAGCATTTCGATAAGCCTCAACGCTCCCGATGCGGAGAGTTACCACAGAGTTGCACGTTCAAAGTTCGGTATGGAAGCCTACCCTGCTCTTCTTGAATTTGCAGAGGATTGCAAGAAATATATACCGAGTGTGAAATTTACAGTAGTTGATGTTCTCTCTGAAGAAGAGATTGAACGTTGCAAAAAAATCTCGGATGAAATGGACATACCATTGAGAATCAGAGAGTGGATTAAATAAGATAAACAAAGTAATAAAAGCCATTGCAGTTACATCACCTGCGATGGCTTCTTTATTTGCAGGATATAAGATTTATATAAAGTACCGACAAATTTGGGTTTGTAGAGTTCTTAGAAGGATGCACTTATGCGGCCCCCTTGCCTAAAGGGGGCAGTCACGACGAAGTCGTGACTGGGGGATATTTTTATAAAATAACGCAACTTCAATACTTTCTACAAAGTATCCCTCCGTCTTTTGCTCCACAAAATCCACCTCCCTTTAGGCAAGGGAGGCTTTGCTCGATTTAACAATTGTGCTAAAACCATCTCGACAAACCCGAATTTGCAGAACAAAACGACCACCCAAGGGTGGTCGTTTATTGGTTTTATCAGAATTTTGTTAATGTGCCTGCGTCGTATGCAAACGGGACGAAGCCTGTTTCGAGTGCGGGGCTGTTTTCTGCAAGAGTGAAATCTCTGTTTTCAGCATCTTTGAAAAGCGGGTCTTCATAAACCGCATTATTGTAATAACCCTGTGAGGTAAGAATAACGAGTGACTTTCTGTCAAAGAGCTTTGTTGTATGGCCCGAATAAACGTTTCTTCCGCGTTTATAGTCCCAATAAAGGTTACTGTCATCAACGAACCAATCTCTCTCTGTATCAAAAGCGTAGATTGTAGCATCGTCAACAACAAGAATATTATTAGTCAATGTAAGAGAATTGTGCTCCTCATTTTTCGTTATGATGAATGCACCTTCGCCACCGAATGCAAAGATATTGTTTCTTACGATGTTATCTCTGCCGTAGTGCTGGTGGAATGTTTCGGATGAGCAATCGTAAACGAGGTTATTCTCAACGAGCATTTCGCTTGAGCCTTCGTCAAGGTAAATACCCCAACCGCCGTAGCCGTAAGCACCTTCGTCACAGCCAACATTATAAATTACGTTACCTGAAATTACGGTTTCAGGCTGAACACCGAGAGTATAGATACCGCCCATATCTGAAAGCCAGCCGTTACCGATATTGTAAATAAGATTATTGCTGATATCGATTTTATCTGTCGGGTGGTCTGCATACCCCCAGTTCCAACCTACTGAAACACCGGTATACCAACCGTCATGGATTTCGTTATATTTAAGGTCGCAATCGTATGCGTGAGTAAGAAGAATACCGATTGCATTATTGAAAATTCTGCCGTAGTAAGCGATATGACAGTCAGTTACATTGATGTTCTTCGTTGTTGCAGGCATAACAAAATCGCCGTGAATAAAGATTGCATTAGCTCCGATACCGTTAAAATAGCAACTTGTTACGTCACAATCCTGTGTTCCTTTATCAAACTTAACTGCTGTATAAGATATGTTTTCAAAACGGCAGTCTGTAAAATCTATACCCTTTGATGCTACGATATAAATCGCTGCAGGAACTTCAAAAGCTGCCTGCGGATGATCGGCACCGTATTTAATGTTTTTATATAACGGATGTGTTGCGGGGAACGGATTTCCGGTATGCTTTCCGTCAACATAGTCCCAATCGGTATTAACAAAATCTATACCCTGGAAAGCAATATTCTCAACACCGTTAAAAGTAAACAGCTGTTCGTTTACACCTGCCTGAAGAACGGTGTTTTCAACAGTATCGCCAGCTTCAGGAATGTAATAAAGCTTATCCTCTGCACGGTCAAGATACCATTCACCCGGCAAAGTAAGTGTTTCCTTAACGTTTTCAAAGATAAAGTTATCGTCAACTCTGATTCGCATTGCAGACGGCTTTGTTGTTTCAACTCTTCCTGTTGCTGCATCAACAGAATGAACAGGAAGGTGCTCGTCACACCAGAAGTGCATTACCTTTACTTCAACATCGGAAGCATTTGCAAAGTTAAGAATCTCATTGGTTTTTGCATAAAAAGCAACCGAATGAGTGAAAAAGTCGGGAGCGTGAGAACCTGCAATTCCCTCGCTTTCACTCGGGTCAGCAACCTTGAACATACCTTCCTTCGGATATGTAGAACGCGAGAGACGCTTGTCGCCCTTGAAAAGTGAACGGAAATAATCGTCATCCGAATCAACTTTGACATCAGTAACAAAAGCCTTAACGCCGTTAATTGTTGTTTCGCTCCAGCCTGTTATTGCTCTTGAGCCTGAGAAATATACTTTCTCGTTGGGATAGGAACGGTAAAGAACGTTATCCTTATCTTTTGAAGTAAACTCAACAACATTGTTTATTGTGTATGCACCTTCTCTGAACCACACTGTAGCGGAATCCGCAGATGCGTTGGCTTTGAGAAGTTCTTTTGCTTTTTCAAGTGTTTTAAGCGGAGCTTCCGGTGTACCCGCATTGCGGTCGTCACCGTAAGGTGCAACAACAAGGTCGTTTTCGCCCATTATAAATTCGCCCTCATCAAACACTGTCTGAGTTCTTTCTTCGACGTCACCGTAAACGCCCTCAATTTTGCTCCAACCCGGATTCAGTACAGCACCGAACCAGGTAAAAACAGCCATTATCACGGCAATAACCTTTGTCACAAAATCAACTCCATTTCAATGTATTAAGATTATCACTTTTATTCTAACGTAAAAAAATAACAATTTCAAGACAAAAAGAAAAAACTGTGAGGTTTTCAAAATTTTCACCCCACAGTTTTTAAATCACTTCGGTATTTTAACAGTTGCTTTGAAAAGATCACCGTCAATTGAGATTATGAGTTCACCGTCGTTAAGAAGGCAAAGATCCTTTGCAATTGAAAGTCCGAGTCCGTTTCCGTCACGGTTTCGCGATGCATCGCCTCTTACAAAACGTTCGGTTAATTCTTCCGCACTGATGTTAAGCTGTTCGTTTGAAATGTTTTTGAGTTCAAAATATCCGTAACCGCCCACAGAATAAACTCTTGCATATACTCTTGAATTCGGTGCCGAATACTTACTTACATTAGACAAAAGATTTTCAATCACCCTGTAAATCTTTGTTCCGTCAGCGTTTACTATAACCTTCTGTTCAGGCTCATCAAAAACCAGTTTCAGACCTTGCTTTTCAAGCTCGGCAGTTTCTTCTACAATTGCCTGAGTAACAAGTTCGTTGAGATTAAGCTTAGTCTTGTTTACCGTAACGTTTCCGCTTGAAACCTTCGAAGCTTCTATCAGGTCTTCGATAAGACGCTTGAGCTTGATTGATTTTTCATCGATTACACCCATATACTCAAGAGCTTTTTCATCCGTTATATCACACTGCTTCATCAGGTCAATATAATTGATAACTGACGTAAGAGGGGTTTTCAGGTCGTGCGAAACATTGGTTATAAGCTCCGTTTTTGTGCGTTCATCCTTAACCGCCCTTATAATTGCTTTCTGAAGTTCTGAGTTTGTATCGTCATAAGCTTTAACAAGAGGTCTGAGACTTTCGGGAACTTCATTGAGCTTCATATCGAACGGTTCGTGATTTTCTGCACTGACAATAATCGAATCGAGTGAGCGCATATACCTGAAAACACGGTACAATGCATAGGCATCGGCTGCAAGAACAGCAAGTATCACTAAGCACACTAATAAAAATGCGAACTCAGTAGCATCATAAATACTGATACAAAGCAAAAATCCGCAAAGCAAAAGTGCAAATACGCTTGCAACAGTACCCACAACAGTCAGAATCGCAACACCTCTATTGAGCTTCTTCGGTCTGAAAACAATAACCCTGAACCATCCTTTTATCTTACGGAAAAGCTTTGCAATCTGTCTGCCGATAAACCTGAGCAGTTTTAAAACTGCAACTATGATATAAAAAATCAATGTGTGTTTAAAAATTGCACTTTTGGTCTTTATTCGTCTTGCAAAAGATGTAAGAAGTTCTGCGAGAATAAGAACAAACACAGTAACAACCGCTGAAAGTATTATTATGAAAAGCTTCTGGTGTGCAACAATTTCTTCAAGCCAGAAATCGGCTTCGTATTCCCAAAGAACCTGCTCGTGCCGCAAAAATGCGAGTCCGACAGCGGCAAAGCCTACCCAGAAATCAGCAAACACAGACAGAGCAAGATGCAAATCGCACGGAACTTTGTCTATGAATGACAGTTTCAGTTCACCGCCCTTGTGTCCTGCCAGAGCTACAGACAAGGCAAGAAACAGTATCATTCCGACAACTGAAACAATCAAAGTTGTAATCTTTGCGGTATAATCCATATTATTGGTCAGGTTAACGGTATTTTGTAACTTTGAAAACTTATCGTTACCTACAAAGTTCGGATTGATTGAATAATAAACCTCTGCAGAGGATGAGAAATAGTTTGCAGGTGTTGTTGCCATGAAAGCAGAATTTTTAATGTTTTCACTGCACGTAATGTTTCCGTCAACGATATGAACATATTCCTTAAAAGCTTCATTGATAACGCTGTCTTTGCTGTCAACGTTTGAGATAACCGTTCCGTCCTTTGTTTCGGCATAGTATCTGACATTTTTAAGCAAATCAAGCTGTTCAGCATTAAAGTGACCGATAAATGAGTTGCGGTATTCCGACTCAAACTGATAGGCAACAGTTTCCGCAACAGTTTCAGGATTTAACGAAAGAGCAAAAGAATACATTATCGTTCCGAGAGCAGAACTTTCATAAGTAAGATTCACCGTGTAGTAATCATAGACTTCTACGTAATCTCCGTAATCATAAACCTGCTTACCCTGCTCTTCTTTTTCAGCCTTGAACTGTGCTACCATGCTTTCAACACAGGCCTTCTTTTCCTGCTGGTACCTGTCTTCAAATTCATTTTTTCGCGCCAGGCCGATCATAACATTTATGTCACTTCTGACGTAATTGACAAAAGAAGTCGTGTCATAAACAGTAATTTTTTCGGTAAAGTTCATCTCACCGTCCGTAATTATCCAACGGTAAAACAAGGGAATAAAACTCAGCACCGCACTGACAGCACATACACACGACAACACAATACACAGAAGCTTTGTAAACCAACTGTACTTAAAATTTTTCGACCTTGTATCCAAGACCATACACCACCTTAATATATTTCGGGTCTTTGGGATTTATTTCAATCTTTTCTCTTATGTTTTTGATGTGTACCGTAACTGTTTTCTCCGTTCCGAATGACGGTTCATTCCATACAGCCTCGTAAATCTGCGAAGATGAAAGCACCTTACCCATATTCCTGCAAAGGTATTCAAGTATCATATACTCTCTTGCCGTAAGCTTAATTTCCTGACCGTCCACGCTGACAGATTTCGCATCCGTATCAACAACAAGTCCGCCTGAAACAAGCTGTGTGCTTTTCCTTTCAAACGATGAAAACATCACATAACGGCGTATCTGCGACTTGATTCTTGCAACAAGCTCAAGCGGATTGAACGGTTTTGTCACATAGTCGTCCGCACCGAAGCCAAGACCTGTGATTTTATCCGTATCTTCACTTTTGGCAGAAAGCATTATAACAGGGAAATCGAACTTCTGCCGTATTTTCAGAAGTGTCTGCAAGCCGTCAAGCTTCGGCATCATAATATCAAGCACCATACAGTGAATCTCATTTTTCAGAACCAGGTCTATCGCCTCTTCACCGTTGTTTGCCTTGATTACCCTGAAACCTTCCTGTGAAAGATATATTTCAATTGAATTAAGTATAGCCTCGTCGTCATCGCAGACAAGAACTGTTTTCATAATCATCACCCCACAACATTATTATAACACATCATCAACAACGAGAAAATACCCGTTGAATGAATTAAAACAAATCAAAGTAAAAACAGAGTAATGGAAAAGTTAAGAAAAAGTAAAAGTTTTTTCACACTTAAGTGGCAAAAGCATCTTTTTTATGCTATAATCAACTCGGTGATAATTATGCTTAACATTACATTTGTCTGCACGGGCAACACCTGCCGCAGTGCGATGGCTGAAGGCCTTTTCAAAAAAATACTTGCCGAAAGAGGTATTACGGACATTACCTGCAGAAGCTGCGGTCTTGCAGCATACACAGGTGACGAGGCATCCCCTCAGGCTGTTGAGGTATGTGCAGAAAGAGGAGCTGACCTCTCGTATCACCGTGCGACGGTATTCAACCAGTACATCCTTGACGAAACAGATATTATGGTATGTATGACCGAGAGCCATAAAAATGCAGTTATGAAGATAAATCCGACATTCAGGGTTCTTGTCCCTGACGGAGGTATCCCCGACCCGTTCGGTGGAGATACAGAAATCTACCGTGACTGTGCGGATAAAATTGAAGCTTTTCTTGAAAGATTCATCGACAGTATTACAATGAACATCGTCCCGATGAGTGAGGAAAACATAAAAGAAATTGCAGAGCTTGAGAAGGTTTCCTTTTCCGTTCCTTGGAGTGAAAACGGACTTCGTGCAGAGCTCAGTAACGAAAATGCACATTTTCTTACTGCTGTTTCGGACGGCAAGGTGCTCGGTTACATCGGAATTCACGAAATCTGCGGTGAGGCTTACATAACCAACGTTGCAGTTTTCCCAGAATACAGGCGTCTCGGCATCGGTGAAACGCTGATTGATGCCGCAACTCACGGTGCAAAACAGAGAAATTGCGAATTTATTTCTCTTGAAGTAAGAATAAGTAATACCCCTGCTATTGAACTTTACAAAAAAGAGGGTTATAATATCGTCGGTCAGCGTAAGAATTTTTATTCCAACCCGACCGAAGATGCATATATAATGACCAGAGTTTTAAAGGACTGTGAAACAAAATGAAAATTTTATCAATAGAATCCTCCTGTGACGAAACAGCAGCAGCCGTTGTTGAAGACGGAAGAAAGGTGCTTTCAAGCATTGTTGCTTCACAGGTTGAAGAACACAAAATCTACGGCGGTGTTGTTCCTGAGATTGCATCAAGAAGACACGTTGAAGCGATTTCGGGAGTTGTCAGCTCTGCCCTCAGCGAGGCAGGTTGCACTCTTGAAGATATTGATGCTGTAGCCGTAACACATGCACCCGGTCTTATCGGTGCTTTGCTTGTCGGAGTCAATTATGCTAAAGGTATCACAATGGCATCGGGACTTCCGCTTGTTCCCGTGCATCATCTTCGTTCGCATATTGCATCGAATTATATAACACACCCCGAGCTTAAGCCTCCGTTCCTCTGCCTTGTTGTTTCGGGCGGTCACAGCCACCTTGTTGAGGTAAAGGACTACACGGATTTCAAGGTTATCGGCTACACACACGATGATGCCGCAGGCGAAGCTATGGACAAGGCGGCACGAGCTATGGGGCTCCCCTATCCCGGCGGTCTTAACCTTGACAGAGTTGCAAAGGACGGTAACAACAAAGCTTACAAGATGCCGCACCCGCGTGTTGACGGAGCTCCGTACGATTTCAGCTTTTCGGGACTTAAAACGGCTGTTCTTAACACAATAAACATTGCAAATCAGAAGGGCGAAAAAATCAACGTTCCCGACCTTGGTGCATCGTACATCAAAGCTGTTGTTGATTGCCTTACTGAAAACACTGAAAAAGCCGCAATCGACCTCGGTTACGAAAAAATTGTACTCGCAGGCGGTGTTTCCGCAAACTCCGTTCTCAGAAGAGAAATGACTGCTCTTTGCGAAAAGCACGGTTGGGAGCTTTATGCGCCCGAGCTTAAATACTGCGGTGACAATGCCGCAATGGTCGGTGCTCAGGGTTACTATGAATTCTTAAACGGCAATACGGCTGACCTTTCGCTCAATGCCTGTGCAAGCCTGAGCATTGAAAAAACGAATTGAACAATTGAGCTGTTCCTGATTTGGAACAGCTCTTTTTATGAATAAAAACGGACTTTCTTCCATAATAATTACCTGAGGTGATGTTATGGAAAAAGATGTTTCGGTTAAAAACTCCTCGGATAACCTGACAAAAAAGCAACGCACGGACGACAAAATCAACAAGGTAATTCTTGTTCAGGCTGTTGTCTGTGCTTTTTTCGTTTTGCTTGTTTTTCTCACAGGAAAATTCAGTCCGACAACCTTTGAATTTCTGAAGAACGAATACAACAAAATTATGTCTGTCGATATGAGTGCAAAAGAGCTTTTTGACTCTGCAAAAAACACAGCAAACGGTGTTATGAAAAGCATTACACCAACCTCTCAGGCTCCTGCAGATACAGAAGAAGTCAACAACGGTGAAGGCGGAGAGGACGCTGAAGAAGAAAGCTCAGCCGTTGCGGTTATGGCATCGCTCGGAAAAAACGACAGAATTATAACCCCTCTGCACGGTCGTATTACATCACGCTACGGTTACCGAACAAATCCGATTTCGGGCAAGTACGGACTTCATACAGGTGTTGACATTGCCGCTGACGAAGGAACAGGTATTGTTGCCGCATACAACGGCGTTGTAAAAGATACGGGGTACGGTGAAAAGAAGGGCAATTTTGTTCTAATGGAGCACTTTGACGGAACACAGACGCTTTACTGTCACTGTTCAGAGGTTCTTGTCACGGAAGGTTCGGTCATCCGTGCAGGTGAGCTTATCGCGCTTGTCGGCAATACAGGCTGGAGCACGGGACCGCATCTGCATTTTGAAATCCGTATTGACGGCTCATCTGTTGACCCGCTTGACTACATAAAAGAAAAAGACGGACGTGTATGAACTTTAAACTCCGTGACATTTCAATTGAAGTCAGCTTCTGGTTTGTTGCCGTTATAGCACTTATGCTGACTCTTTTTCCTGAATCACAGGCTTTTTACTGCTTTGTTTTTTGTATTATTCACGAGTGCGGACACCTTCTTGCAATGTTTTTGCTCAAAAGGAAAGTTACTTCTATCAACTTCGGTTATTTCGGCATAAAGATATTTACGGACAAAAAATTCCTGCCTGAGATGAAAGAAGCGGCTATTGCCTCGGGAGGTCCCGTGATTAACCTCTTCGCTGCCGCAATTCTTTTTATTGCAGGACAGGAAAACTTAGCAATAATGAACCTCGCACTTGCTTTTTTCAATCTTCTGCCTGTTTCAATACTTGACGGCGGTCACATACTTTCAGCTCTGTTTCCCGAAAGCAAAACTGTTAAAACATTAAGTATTCTGTGCTCTGTTTTTCTTCTTGTTTTCGGAATAATCATAGCAATATATTCAAAGAAAAACTTCACACTGCTGATTGTTTCGCTTTATATTTTAACAGGCATTATCAGCAAAAAAGATTAACGCAGTCTTTCTTTTCAGAAGACTGCGTTTTATTTTTTCAGATTATATTTTTTAATTATCCTCGGATGGAAATGGGTATCCGTAAAGAAACGCAAACCAAGATATACGAATTCAAACAAGCATTTTACTCCATTTGAAAACGAAAGAAAAGAAAGTCTGCGAAGAAGTGTTGTTATATGCTTAATCAAAAGATCGTAGCTTTTAGCATCTTTTCCGTAATCTTTTTTGAAAACAGCATTCCAGAGATAATATGACTGAACAACATTAAGCTCCGTTTGCCTGATTTTTGAAAGATTGTCCGTCCGTGAAATAAAGAAATCAATTTTTCTGTAATCCTTCAGTTTTCTTACCGGATTTTTAACAAGGCCTTCTTCAATAGCTTTTTTGCTCATTATGGTATTAGGTGAAATACAATATTGAAGAAAAGAGCATTGAGTTGCTTTAATTCTGTTTGCAAGGTTAACAGTTTCCTTAAGCTGTTCTTCCGTTTCACCAGGAAGACCCACTATAAAATTAGCAAGAGAAATAATGCCAAGCTTATCACATATTTCAAAGGTTGGCTCTATTTTTTCATAAGGAATTCCCTTTTTCATTATCTTAAGTTGTTCTTTGCTTCCGCTTTCAATGCCGAAATCAACCCAACGACACCCACATTCGTAACAGCGTCTGAACTCTTCTTCACCAAGAATACCTATACGAGTCTGGAATCCCCAGAAAAATTCAAGCCCCGATTTTTCAAATGCATCACAGACCTCATAGACCTGCTCTTTATTTTTAAAGCAAAGTTCATCACAAAAGTACAGTCCGTCAACACCATACTCCTTGACGAGTATCTCCGTTTCTTTCATAAAATGCTCAAGGGCTCGACGTCTGTATGTGCATCTGTGTGTAACCTGATTAACACAGAAGGTACACTTTGACGGACAACCTTTTGAAAGATAAACATAAACCAGATTACTACATCCGTAAAGATACTGAGCATATGCTTTAACATCAACGAGAGTATAATCAAGAAGCGGCAGTTTCGTCAAATCAACAAATTCTCTTTGAGGAGTTACAATAGCTCTACCGTTATCATCACGGTACGCTATACCCTTAAGAGTCCTTAAATCTCCACCTCTTTCAAGGGTCTGCATAATTTCAAGCCAAGTTTCCTCTCCTTCACAGAAGCTAAGGTAATCTACGTCTGCACCGTCAAAAACAATCTGAGGGTCACATACATCACAGAATGTACCGCCCCATACAATCGGCACACTCTTTTTCTGAAGTTTTTTTGAAATTTCCGTAGCACCTTCAATATGCTTAACCGACGAAAGAGATATACCCACAACATCAGGATTGAATTCATCAAAAACTTTTTCAATGTTTATATGAGAAACGGACAAATCACATATTTTAACCTCATATCCGTTTTTTTGAAGGTATGAACCGATAGATATAAGACCGAGTGGCAAAGAAACTGCATGAATCAAATCGCAGTTATACGGCATTATTAATAAAGCTTTCATCTTTGTCACTCCTTTTAGTATTTATACTATAGCATTTATTATATAATACAACTCTAAAAATAAAATGTCAATTATAAACCAATACCAGAATCACGAAAATTATCGGCTGATGCGCCATATAAATTTCAAGCGAATGTCTGCCGATAAACTCAATCGGCTTACACGTAAACCGTGAAAGAAAATTCAGCTTGTTTTTCTTTTCAAGTAAAGCATAAATAAAGTAACCGATAAAAAATACAAATATCCACGGAAGAATCGGCACGTAATCCGACGAATAAAATGCATCGTTCGGAAAGCCGAAAAAAGCCGTTGCCGTATTTATATAGAAGCTTTCGGGAAGTTCAAAAAGCTTGTGCCCCGCTATACCGACAAAACCGTTGTTAACATCATATGTCAGCAAAAACAGCAGGAAACTTATTACGATACCCAATAACGGATAAACCTTTTTGAAAATTTTATCAAGAGGGATTGTGACAAGCATAGCCGTTCCGATAAGACTGAGGACACCGTGAAGAATTATCTGTTCGGGCATAACAATTGCCGTAACTGCCGTCAGCACAAGCGAACAGGCAAGAACAATTACGCTTCTCTTGATTTTCTTTTTTCCAAGGTGCCAGCAAAAGCCCGAAATCAGCACGAAGCTCCAGCAGATACTCTGCTGAAAAAGGAATCCCATATCCGTTTTAAACCACGGAACAGATACACCGAAAAGGTATACAAGATCCCACATTGTATGATAAACAATCATCGCAATGACCGAAACACCGCGGATTATATCGGGAACGGTATACCTGATTTTCTTAATCCTTTGCTTCATACCAGCTCTTACCCGAATGAACGTCTGCAGTAAGCTTAACGTTCATAGCCGTTGCATTTTCCATTTCTTCCTTAACGATTGCACACACTTTTTCTTCCTCAGCTTCGGGAGCTTCAACAATAAGCTCGTCGTGCACCTGCATAATAAGGCAAGCTTTGAGATTTTCCGCTTTCATACGCTCGTAAACCTTAATCATCGCGATTTTGATGATATCCGCTGCCGTGCCCTGAATAGGCATATTACGTGCAACTCTTTCACCGAACTGACGAAGCATTGCATTTGAAGATGTAAGCTCGGGAAGATAACGACGTCTTCCGAAAAGAGTGCTTACAAAGCCGTTTTCTTTTGCATCGGCAATAACCTTCTGCATGTAGGAATCAACACCTGCAAAATTGTGAAGATAGCCCTTGATGTATCTGTCGGCTTCAGCTCTTGTTACGCCGATATCCTTTGCAAGAGAGAACGCACCGATACCGTAAACAATACCGAAATTAACAGCCTTTGCTCTTGTTCGCATAAGCGGAGTGACAGCTTCTATCGGCATATTGAAAACCTGAGAAGCCGTTATTGTGTGAATGTCGTCACCGTCGTTGAAGGCACAAAGCATACGCTCATCGTCCGCAATATGAGCGAGAACACGAAGTTCAATCTGCGAATAGTCGGCATCAACAAGAACGTGACCTTCCTTCGCAACGAAGAATTTACGAAGCTCTCTGCCGACCTCGCTTCTTACGGGAATATTCTGAAGATTAGGCTCGGTTGAAGAAATTCTGCCCGTTCTTGTTTCCGTCTGATTAAGGGTTGAATGAATCCTTCCGTCAGGAGCAACACATTTTTTAAGACCGTCGCAATATGTTGACTTGAGCTTTGCAAGAGTTCTGTACTCAAGCACGAGAGAAACTATCGGATAGTCAGGTGCAAGAGTCTCAAGAACATCCGCATTGGTGGAATAACCTGACTTTGTCTTTTTCTTTGCAGGAAGCTGCAGCTTTTCAAAAAGGATTGAACCGAGCTGTTTCGGAGAATTTATGTTAAATTCTTCGCCTGCAAGGTCATATATTTTTTCAACGAGTGAATTAATCTGTGTTTCAAGTACCGCACCGTACTCTTCAATACTCTGCGAGTCAACAAGGAAGCCTGTTACCTCCATTGAAGAAAGCACCTTGGCAAGCGGCATTTCTATGCCGTACATCAGCTCAAGCTGACCGTTATTTTCAAGTTCGGAAGAAACTTTTTCCCATGCACCTTTAAGTGATGCAGTATCAATAGCAAGCTGATTTTCTTCGCTTGTTTCGGGTAAAACTCCGCCGTATTCCTGAAGCACTCTTGACGGATGGTAATCGCTTGCGGACGGATTGAGGATATATCCCGCAATCATAATATCGCTGATTTTACCTTTGATTTCAACCCCGCGTGCAAACGCCCAGGAATGAAGCGGTTTTACGTCATAGGTGATTTTTTCTTTCTTCTCATCTGAAAGAATTTCTGCAAGCTGTGAAGCAAAAATGAAGCTGTTGTTTTCTGCAACGCAGACTCCGTCATCCGTAAGGAATGCAATCTTAACAACCTCTCCGTCTTCGTAAACGGGGATAAAACAAAGAGTATCGCCCGTCCTGATTTCGGCAAGCTCGTCAACGTATTTCACGTCCACTTTTTCTGCCGATGAAACTTCTTCATTCTCAGCGTGATGTGCACTGAGGTTGAACGTTTCAATCATTTTGAACATTTCAAGCGAAGCAAGAAGTCTTGTTGCCGCTCCGTGATCACCTGCTGAAACGGTATAAGCATCCATATCAGTATCAATCGGAGCTTCAAGAGAAATTGTACCGAGCTGACGGCTGAGGAATGCAGAATCCTTTCCGCCTTCAAGCTTTTCGCGAAGCTTAGGCTTTATTTCAAGAGTATCAATATTTTCATAAATATAATCAATATTGCCGTATTTCTGAATAAGCTCACCTGCAGTTTTCGGACCGACACCTGCAACACCGGGAATATTATCCGAGCTGTCACCCTGCAAAGCTTTGAGTTCAATCATCTGTTTCGGAGTAACACCGTATTCCTCCATAATCTTCTGTGCATCATAAGCAACAGTCTGTGTTCTGCCCATTTTTGTTGATGCAAGCAAAACAGTTGTATTTTCACTTACCAGCTGAAGGCTGTCGCGGTCACCCGTTGCGATAAAGCACTTGTCGCCGTCCTTCATCTGTACGCTGAGAGTGCCGAGTATATCGTCCGCTTCCCAACCTGCTTTTTCAACTATCTTATAACCTAAAAGCGTAAGAAGCTCTTTAAGGACAGGCATCTGCTCACGAAGCTCGTCCGGCATACCCTTTCGGCCTGCCTTATATTCAGTATACATCTCGTGTCTGAACGTCGGAGCTTTAACGTCAAATGCAACAGCCACCCTGTCCGGCTTGCAATCCTCAAGCAGACGGTGGAAAATATTCATAAAGCCGTAGATACCGTTTGTGTACCTTCCGTCCTTTGTTGTAAGAAGTTTTATACCGTAAAATGCACGGTTAAGTATGCTGTTTCCGTCGATAACAAGAAGTCTCATAAAAAAGCCTCCTAAAAGAATTAATTAATTATATCATACTTTTGACAATTGTGGTATATTCGTGGTAAAATATTTTTTGGTGATTTTGTGAAAATAGGAAATATTGAAATTAAAAACCACGCAGCACTTGCTCCGATGGCAGGAGTTGCAGACAGAGCGTTCCGTGAGCTTTGCACAAGCTACGGTGCGGCATACGTTATCAGCGAAATGGTAAGCTCCAAAGGTCTTACAATGCAGGACAAAAAATCAAAGGAGCTTCTTTTTCTCTCGGACGAAGAAAGACCTGCAGGTGCACAGATTTTCGGTGACAATCCCGGGATTATGGCAGAAGCAGCCTTGAAAACGCTCAGCTTCAATCCGGACTTCATCGATATCAATATGGGTTGTCCCGCACCAAAAATCGCAGGCAACGGCGGCGGTTCCGCCCTGCTTAAGAATCCGCCTCTCATAAGTGAAATTGTAGATGCTGTTGTAAAAGCTTCTCCGATTCCCGTAACGGTCAAAATCCGTATCGGCTGGGACTCAGACACAATCAACGCAGTTGAGGTCGCAAAAAGAATTGAAGCAGCAGGTGCAAGTGCCCTTACCGTACACGGCAGAACACGCACGCAGATGTACGCTCCGCCCGTTTACATTGACGAAATCGCTAAGGTGAAAAAAGCTGTCAGCATCCCCGTTATCGGCAACGGAGATATTGTTGACGGCAAGAGTGCAAAACGTATGCTCGACGAAACAGGATGCGATTTTCTTATGGTCGGTCGCGGTGCTTTGGGCAGACCATGGATATTTGAAAACATCAATTCATACCTTGAAAACGGAACTATGCCCGACGAACCCGACATTTCAGAGCGTATGAGAGTTATGACAGAGCATATTGAGCTTATCTGCCGATATAAAGGCGAAAGAGTAGGTATGAGAGAAGCACGAAAACACGCTGCATGGTACATAAAGGGTATACGCGGCGCAGCAGCCTTCCGCCAGGAGGTAGGTATGCTTTCAAGCATGGAGCAACTGCACGAGCTTGCACAGCGAGTTATCGCCTGCAGTGAATAATCCGCAACGGGATATACACTTTTATATGAATAATCTGAATGTTAATTTTTTGTCAGAAAGTGTTGAAAACCGTCAGTAAAGCTTTTTAACTTTACAAAATTTTAACAAAATTTAGAAAAAAACATTGATTCTACGTTAAGTTTTCCACATTTTCCACCGAATTTTCCACACGGTCAAGTACAAAACCTTTACGTAAAGTAATTCACTTTACACCCCGTTTTTATTCATTTAACAGCTAATAAATGCGATTTGTTAAAAAATGTACAGAAAACAAACCGTTTTCATTAAGACAAATTATTACTAAAACTATTGACAAAAGTACAAAAAATCACTAATATTTTGTAATAGGTTGATTATTATAATTAATAATTATTTAATATTAAAATAAAGGAGTCGTTATTTATGTCAATCTTCGAAAAGTTACAGGAAATCATCGCTGACCAGCTTGAACTTGATGCGGAAGAAATCGCATACGACAGCCATATTCTTGATGACCTTGGTGCAGACAGCCTCGACGTTGTTGATCTTATTATGAGCATTGAAGACGAGTTCGGCATTGAAGTACCCGATGAGGCTCTTGAAAATATCCGTACCGTAGAGGATATGGTAAAATATATCGAAGAACACGAATAATATCCACGGCACAACGCCGTTACAATCTGAAAGGCAGGAAACTTTAAATGGCACAGCAGAAAAAAATGGTTGAAGAAATCACGTCAATGGACGAAGATTTCGCTAAATGGTATACTGACGTTGTTAAGAAAGCTGAGCTTATCGAATACACAAGCGTCAAGGGCTGTATGGTTATAAGACCTTACGGCTATGCTATCTGGGAAAACATCCAGAAGACACTTGACACTATGTTCAAAAAGACAGGTCACGAAAACGTTTGCATGCCGATGTTTATCCCCGAAAGCCTCCTCAACAAGGAAAAGGACCACGTTGAAGGTTTTGCTCCCGAGGTTGCATGGGTAACTCACGGCGGTAACGAAAAGCTTGAAGAAAGACTTTGCGTAAGACCGACTTCAGAAACTCTTTTCTGTGAGCATTATGCAAACATCATTCAGTCTTACCGCGACCTTCCCAAGCTTTACAATCAGTGGGTAAGCGTTGTTCGTTGGGAAAAGACAACACGACCCTTCCTCCGTTCAAGAGAATTCCTCTGGCAGGAAGGCCACACAATTCACGCAACAAGTGAAGAGGCACAGGAAGAAACAATCCGTATGCTTAACGTTTATGCTGACTTCTGTGAGAATTACCTCGCTATGCCCGTTGTCAAGGGTGTAAAGACAGAGAAAGAACGTTTTGCAGGTGCTGAAGATACATACACAATCGAAGCTCTTATGCACGACGGTAAGGCTCTTCAGAGTGCAACATCTCACTTCTTCGGTGACGGTTTCGCTAAGGCATTCAATATTCTTTACAGCGGTAAGGATAACAAACAGCACCATCCGTTCCAGACATCATGGGGTTGCACAACACGTCTTATCGGTGCAATCATTATGACTCACGGTGACGACAACGGTCTTGTTCTCCCCCCTGCTGTTGCACCCGTACAGATGGTTATTATTCCTATCGCAATGCATAAGGAAGGCGTTCTTGACAAGGCTAACGAGCTTTATTCAAAGCTTTCTGACGTTTGCCGCGTTAAGCTTGACGACAGCGACAACAGCCCAGGTTGGAAGTTTGCTGAATACGAGATGAAGGGTGTTCCCCTCCGTCTTGAAATCGGTCCTAAGGACATTGAAAACAACCAGTGCGTTATCGTAAGACGTGACAGCGGCGAAAAGATTTTCGTTTCTCTTGACGAGCTTGAAACAAAGGTTCCCGAGCTTCTTAAGGCTGTTCACGACGGTCTTTATCAGAAGGCTTACGACCGCCGTGCAAGTATGACATTCACAGCAAAGGATTTTGCAGAGCTTAAGGACATCGCTGACAACAAGCCCGGATTCATCAAGGCTATGTGGTGCGGTGACCGCGCTTGTGAAGACAAGCTCAAGGAAGAAGCAGGCGTTACATCACGCTGTATCCCCTTCGAGCAGGAAAATCTTTCTGACACTTGCGTTTGCTGCGGAAAGCCTGCAACAAAAATGCTTTACTGGGGCAAGGCATATTAATTAAAACAAAGGTTGTATCCCCGCTGATACAACCTTTTATTTTTGAGGTACAAATATGACACATAATTTTAAAGGAATATGGATTGGTGCAGATATGACTGTTGAAGAACGTTTTGCACCAATCTTCAAAAAAGAATTCATACTTGATAAAAAAGCAGAAAATTCAAAAATTTACATAAGCGGACTGGGTCTTTTTGAGTTGAAGATTAACGGACAGCTCCCCGACGATACACTCCTAAATCCTCCTCATTCACAGTATACACAGACCGTATTTTACAGAGTATTCGATATAGCTGATCTGCTTGTTGAAGGTACAAATACAGTCACAGTCGAGCTCGGTAACAGCTTTTTCAACGAAACCACGGATGTATGGAATTGGGACACAGCACCCTGGAGATCTGCTCTGAAAATGATTGCAGATATCGAAATTGATGAAAAAACAATTGCAACGGATGAAAGCTGGCTCGTTACAAAAGACGGACCGACGACCGCAAACAGCATTTACTACGGTGAAACATACGATGCACGTCGAAAAAACTTCGAGTGGAAAAACGTAATCCCCGTTGATGCTCCTGCAGGCAAGCTCAAGGAACACACAGAACCGTTCATCCGCCGTATTGACGAATTCAAGCCTGAAAGCATTACCCGACTTGACAACGGCAATCTGCTTATCAAAGCACCCGAAATGATCACAGGCTGGGCAAAAATCAGCATCAACGCTCCTGAAAACGAACAGGTCACAATTCTCTACGGTGAAAAACTTGCAGATGACGGTCACGTTCTCACTGTCGGCGGTAATCAGGGACGTGACGGACATTGGTGGCCACTTGATTT
This sequence comes from Clostridia bacterium, assembly GCA_017380575.1. GTDB lineage: Bacteria > Bacillota > Clostridia > Oscillospirales > Acutalibacteraceae > CAG-488. The sequence goes on from JAFODS010000040.1 coordinate 27,885, forward strand.
TATTCAGCAGGATCGTTTTATCTCTGACGGCTCTCCTGCCCTTTTTGAGCCGAAATTCAGTTACAAAGGCTTCCTTTATATCGAAATTGCTAACCACGCTCAAAACCTCACTACAGACGATATTACACTCTACAGAATTGCTAATGACGTGGAATCAATCGGTTCTTTTGAGTGTTCGGACGAGCTTGTGAACAAGCTTCATTCTCTTATGAGAAGGACGCTCCTCAACAACTTCCAATGGAAACCTACAGACACACCTGTTTTTGAGAAAAACGGCTGGCTCGGCGATGCAAACTGTGCAATCGAAACCATGATGTATAACTTTGATATGAGCACCTATATGGCACAGTTTGTTGACATTATGGATGACTGCTTCAAGGATTACGGCACAGTCCCCGTCATTGTTCCGACCTCCAGTTGGGGTGTCGGCAACTCCCCTGTATGGAACACAGTTTTTGTTTTTGCAACAAAGGCACTCATCAATTTCTGCGGTAATACAGACTTTGCAGAAAAGCTTTATCCGCATCTTCGCGAGTTTGCACTTAACGGTATAAAAGATATCGACAGCTTCGGTGGAACGTGGAGAGTACGCGAGCTTTCCGACTGGGTTGCACCGTCATGCGATGAGTTCAGCGAAATGATATGTGACCCGTCCGAGGGTGCCGAAATCTGCTGTACATCATATATTTATGCTATGCTTAAAACGATGGCAGAGATTTCAAAGATTCTCGGCAAGGGCGATGAGGATGAATATCTAAGCGTTGCTGAAAGAATCCGCAAGGACTTCAACAAAAAATTCTACAACCCAGAAAAGCAGATTTACGAAACAACTCATTGGGACCCGAAGGGTAACAGACGTCAGTACAGACAGACATCAAACCTTCTTCCGCTTTCGTTCGGAATGGTTGATGAAGAAAACAAAGACACTGTTATAAACAACCTTGTTGATGATATCGTAACTCACGGTTATCATCTTGATACAGGTTGTACAGGAACAAAGCACCTTCTTCCCGTGCTTTTCAATACAGGTCACGCTGACGTTGCATACAAGTTGCTTATGCAGACAACCTACCCAAGCTGGGGTTATTGGATTGAAAAAGGCTCAACAAGTGCATGGGAATGCTGGGAACCCTCAACCCGCTCGTTTGACCACTATTTCCTCGGCACATTCGACGAAGCACTCTTTTCACACATTGCAGGTATCCGTAACATAAAAGACGGATATAAGACATTTACTGTTGCACCTGAAACAGAATACGGTATGCAGTGGTCAAAAACCGCAATCAAAACTCCAGAAGGTGTTATCCGTTGCGAATGGAAAAAAGAGGAAGGAAAAACATTCGTTGAAATCGAAATTCCCAAAACTTCAACAGCGGAAATCATCCTGAAAAACGGAGTTAAAGAAACCAAAACCGGCGGAATTTATAAATATAGCTTCTAAACATAACAACAGCGGAGTGGATTAAAACCCACTCCGCTGTTGTTATACACTGTATAAAAAAATGAATAAATGGTGGTGCTGGTGGAAAAGCTTGCATTAAGGAGGTTTTGAGATGAAATATATTTGTGAGGTTTGCGGTTGGATTTATGATGAGGCTATCGGTGATCCGGAACATGGTATTGAGCCCGGTCAGAAATTTGATGAGTTACCTGACGACTTTGTATGTCCGCTTTGCGGAGTCGGAAAAGAAATGTTTTCAGAAGAATAAGACTTTCACCACTCTTCATCGTTTGAGAGTGGTGATTTTATTTAAGCTCAGCAATATATTTCATTTTTCTAATAATATTTTAGCAATTTAAAGCATTATTACAAAAAAGCACTTGATTGATACAACAAAAAGTGATATAATATGTCAAATTTGTTTTGAGGAGATATATTATGAACATTTTTAAAGAATACGGAGAAATGATAGTTTTCTGCGTATATCTCATCTTTATGATCGGAATCGGCGTATATTTCTTTGTACGCTCAAAATCAGGCGGTGACAAAGGTTACTTCCTCGGCGGCCGTCAGATGGGTCCGTGGGTATCAGCTTTGTCAGCAGGTGCTTCAGATATGAGCGCCTGGGTTCTTATGGGTCTTCCCGCTTCTATTTATGCAGCAGGTATCGGTCAGGCTTGGATTGCTATCGGTCTTGGTATCGGCTACACATTGAGTTGGCTTATTGAAGCACCCCGTCTTCGTCGTTATTCTATCGCCGCTGACGACTCAATAACTATTCCGCAGTATCTTACAAACAGATTCCGCTCAAGCAACCGTGCTCTTCAGGTTATCTGTGCTGTAATTTTCCTTATTGCTTACACAGTTTACGCTGCATCAAGCATCAAAGCTTGCGGTACACTTTTCAACACAGTTATGGGTATTGACGCAACTCTGGCAATGTACCTTGCTGCTGTTATTATCATTCTTTACACATTCCTCGGCGGTTTCTCTGCAGTTTGCTGGACAGACTTCTTCCAGGGTCTCCTTATGCTTGGTGCACTCCTTGTTGCTCCCCTTTTCGCACTCGGTATCATCAACTCAGGCGAAGGTGCAATGACAATGGGTCAGCTTCCCGACGATTATTGGAATCTTTTCTCTAACTGGAAAGACGTTGTTTCAGGTCTTGGTTGGGGTCTTGGTTACTTCGGTATGCCTCATATCATCATCCGCTTTATGTCACTCCGTTCTGATAAAGACCTTAAGAAGAGTGCAAAAATCGGTATCACATGGACTGTACTTATCCTTACATTCTCAGTTCTTGCAGGTATTGTAGGTCACTTGCTTCTTGGCGAAATTGCTGACAGCTCAACAGTATTTATTCAGATGGTTCGTAAGCTGTTCCCGTTTGCTCTTATCAGCGGTCTTATCCTTTCAGCTATCCTCGCTGCTGCAATGAGCACAGCAGACTCACAGCTTCTTGCTTCATCATCAGCATTCTCAGTTGACGTTTACAAGCCTATTATCCGTAAAAACAAAGCTTCTGACAAAGAGATGCTTTGGTCAGGACGTTTCGTTGTTCTTGCAATTTCTGTTATCGCAGTTCTTATTGCTGCTAACCCGAATTCAGGTACAATTATGGATCTTGTTGAAAATGCATGGGGCGTGTTCGGTGCAGCATTCGGTCCGGCAATTATGCTCTCACTCTTCTGGAGAAGATTTAACTTTGCCGGTGCTGTTGCAGGTATCATCACAGGTGCTGCTGTGGATATTCTCTGGCTTATCTTCCTCAAGGATCTCGGAATTTACGAAATCATCCCCGGATTCTTCGCAAGCCTTATTGTTGCAATTGTTGTTACACTCATCACAAAGGCTCCGTCAAAGGACGTTACCGATGTATTTGACAAGGTTGCAAAGAAAGAAATCGGTGAATAATAACCAGCACAGAAAACCCGTCACGGTCAGCCGTGACGGGTTATTTTTTTACTCTATCGATTTGATAATCTTTTCTGTAGCCTCAAGCAAAGTTCTTGCTGTGTTCGGTCCTATCGAGTTCGTTTCCTCATAATGGTTACGGTCAAATTTATCGTGACCGCCGTTGATATACGGAAGCTTTGAATCGAGGAAGAAATCGTTATCCGGAATGATATAGCCTAATTCATCGTTACAGAGTCCTACAACAAACTTATGTTTTGCACTACCCTGTTCTTTAAGAATGTTGTAATTTGCCTTTTTGCCGTTTGCAGACTCTTTTTCGCTGAGGAATTCTCCGTTGAAGAGTTCAGGGAAAAGTTCGCCCGGAATAAGGAACATTCCGATTTCTTTTTCACCGAGTTCAAGATATCCAACCTCTGAATAAATCGAAGCAACACCTTTGTTTCGTTCTCTTGAAATATCGTTATTCAGCACACCAAGGAATCTTGCAAGGATGAGAACATAGTTTGAAGCAGAAATGCTGACAGATGCAGATTTGACATTTATAAGCGGAGCAAGCTCTGTTACGGCGGTGAGTGAGTTTGCAATTTCACCAAGGTTCTTACCGAACTCTTTTGTGTAAGCCTCACAGTCGATTGTTTCGCGGTAAACCTTTTTGATTTCCTTTGCGGAAATCATTCCGCCGATTGCACCGTTGATAAAAACTGCATCACAGTTTTCGTTATTGGCTTCGATTTCCTTAATCATATATGCCGGGAAATCTGCGCTGACATTCTTTGTACAGCTGCCAAGAAGCTCCGCGTGGGATGCAAAGTTTATTATATGAATATTCTTTTTACCGTCGAAAGATTCAAAACGGATTTTAGTAAGGTTTGAATCGTATGTATCAGGTGTACGGCAGTCGTACTGAAGCTCCTCTGTTTTTTTAACAGAATATAACATCCTGCCATCAGATCTGTTTTCATAAGCCTTTATAATAGCATCTGCAGTCAGCTTGCGAAGATGCTTCATAAAATCTTCATCTCTGCCGCATTTGAAGAGCTTTTCGCCCCACAAGCCCTGTGTATCAATTGCAGAATGAGAATGAGTTGCACAGATATTGATTGACTTGAGCGACGGGATCTTACCGCTTTCGATAACAAGCTTTCGGATTTTGTTAATATCCTTACGGCTGATGCCTACTGCATCGACGGAACAGATAACAACACCGCCTCTACCTGTGTTATCGTCAATATAAACAGCTCGAGCAAACATATCGTCAAGCACACCCTGGGCGGGGTTGTTTGAATCGTAACCTGCGATGAAATATTTTCTGATTTTAATATCATCGGGTGTAAGCACACTCTTACCGAAACCACAGGTGAAGTGTTCACCTTTCTGCGTTGAGAATTTATTGTCGCCCTTAAGCATATATTTGTTTGCCTTTTCACTTGTTGTGAAATTCTTTTCAGGCATTGAAAAAATTATGGACTTTGAAAGACCGAGCAAAGATTTTCTGACAAGCTTATCTGTATTCATACGCTCATCCCCCTTTGGGTTTATTATACACAATTTTTCGGATTTTGCAAATAAAAAAAGCACGACGGAAATCGTGCTTAATTTTATCATTCATTCAATAAGTCGAATGCAAGAGTAATGCTCCAACCGTAATCCCTGATTGACTGATATTTAACCCTGAAATCGTAGGGTTCAACCACCTCGCCTTTTCTGTTGAAGCAATAAGGCGGTGTACGGTTTTCGCTGTCATAAAACTCGTAAACGGTACCCGTTCGGTTATACCATTCATTGATAACAGCAAGAGTTTTTTCTTTAATTTTTTCCGAAGAATCACCAAATCCGTACTCTGTAAGCCCCTTTGAAATCATATAGTTATAATTTATCCATACGGGGCCTCGCCACATATCCGAACCGAAGGATTCATCCTTTTTTGATATGCTCGGTATCGGGAACTCTGTACCAAATTCATCGGGATTCTCAAGATGAGAAACAAGCTTTTCGCACTGAGCTTTGTCACACACTCCTGCAAAAATCGGCAGGAACGATGCCACAGACTGCACCTTGTTAAAGCAGTTATTCTTTATATCATAATCGTAATAAAATCCGTCTTCTTCACACCAGAGTGTATTGTTGATTTCGGATTTTATTTTTTCGTGCCACTGACAGAAGAAATCGGCAGTATCTTTATCGCCAAGTTCATCGGCAATTTTCTGCATAAAGTGGGTTTCGTTCGCCATATAACAGGAAAAATCAATTGCATACAGGTCACTGTTTGTATCAAACCTTGGCGAATTATCCATTCCCGATTCATCACAACGGTTGTTAAGCTCGGGATTTGTATGCCACGAATAAAGTTCCTTTTCCGTTTTTCTTCTGTTACTCTGACACCAGAGAAGAAAATCCTTGCTGTTTTTGAGAACATTTTTCAGGAACTCTTTGTTTCCGCTTTTTTGGTATACAAGCCATGCACCCCAAGCGATAACGGGAGGCTGAGTTACAGAAGAAATCTCTTCAGGTTTTGCCATATGCGGAATAAATCCGTCCTCCTGCTGAACATCAAAAAGAGCAAGAATAAGGTTTTCAGCAAGCTCTGTGTCAAGATGTCTGTGACCTATCGCGTGGAAAACGGAATCCCACAGCCACATATTTCTGTGCGGAAGTCGGTCAGGAGTTGACCATATTCTTCTGATGTTACCCTCGGGAGAATACAGCTGACTTTTCATCACGCTGATGCATTTAGCATATAAGGGTGCGTATTCAGCGTTGTCAATTGTATTTTTGTAAGGCTTACTCTTTTTTATTTTTAACTCTTCAATATCGAGGGCTATGCCTTTTTCGCAAAGCTCGGCTACCCTGTCACTACTGTTTCCGTAAGCGAATACGAATCTGTTTTCTCTTTTAAGGAGTGCCGTATACTCGCCGTCGGAAGTGTTATGAATTTCGATATCACCTTTTCTGATGATTTCGCACTCTCCGTCAAGGCTGACGAACACATTTGCGTTACCGTTGATTTCGCCTGTTACCAAATGTCTTTCAGCAAATATCATACTTGCATTTTCAAGCAAAATCATATCCGAAGCGACACAATTCAGGCTCGTTGCCACATCCGTGAAGAAAAGCGTTCTGCGGCACTTTGTGTGAAATATCACACCGATTTTATCGCCCGATAAAGTTCCCGTAAAATCGGAGCTGAAAAAGGATTCACCGTCAACGGCAGAGAAAGCAAAAAGCTGTCCCTGCCCCCATTTTTTCGGAAGCATTTTTATTACCTCGCCAATTATACTGTCTGAGTTTCTTCAAGCTGTGCTTTTGATTCAGCTCTGATTTCTTCAAGTTCAGCCATAATTTTTTCCTTACGCTTACCTGTAAAGTTATCAAACGACATAATCAAAGCAGGAAGAAGATTGCCGATAATTCCCGGAATTGCAACAAGAAGGAATATACCGTGGAGAGTTTCGGGTGTCTGAACAGCCTCAACCATCTCACCGTTGACCATCTGTGCGCTCTGATAGCCGATAAGGGCAAGACCACCGTTAACAAGAAGCTCTTTCCAAAGAGCAGAGATTCTTGAAACCATTGTGTTGAAAGCAAATACCATGCCTTCATTACGCTGTGCCACACCGTACTTCTTGTAACTCTTCCATTCCATATAGTCTGTAGAGTCAGCAAGCAAAACGCGCCTTGCAGCATTCATACCCGCATTCGGAAGACCACCGAGAGCGATGAGGATACCGACAATCCAAAGATTTTTGTATCCGAACAAAGCAAGAAGTAAATAGCATATACCTGTGTGCAGATAGCTTACAACAACGATATCACGTGAAGAAAGCTTTTTACCGATAAACGGAATTGAAAGAAGGTATCCGTAAGAAAGAGTTGCCGAACCCGCTTCAACAAATGTTTTCATTCCGTAATTATTAAGTGTCTGCTTGTAGAAGAACGGAAGTGAGTTATAGCACACCTGTCTTATTGAATCGACACACTGGCTGAGAGAAAGAAGCAACAACGGTCTGTTAAGAAGAATGAGCTTATAGTCAATTTTCACTTTCTTTTCTGTCTTCGGCGGAAGGACAAGATTTCTTTCCTTAAGTGTCATACAAGGTACAAGCATTGAGAAAAGACCGAGCACACCGAAAAGAAGAGCAACCGAGAAGAATGCCCATTTTTCTGAGTTGTAATCGCCGTCCATCATATCGATTATGATAGGAACAAGTCCACCCGGCAACATAGAGCCTAAGGTTGAAGCGATCTGTGCAACAGTATAGAAATTCTTTCTTGACTTTGCATTTGGTGTCATTCGAACTGAAAGAGTTGATAATGCAACGTCAAAGAATGTGTCTGCAATATTGAAAGTAAGATAAAGAATAAAACTCCACAGAAGATTAAATGTAAGCGATGCCGAAGGAACAACAAAAAGAAGAATTGAAGAAAGAGTGAAGGGAATAGCCGAAGCCATCATAAATCTTCTTGCGTTACCCTTACCTGAACGGTTGTTATCAAGCAAAATACCAACAATAGGTGCAATAAGAATATTAACACCTGTGGTAACAGATTTCATTGCAACAATGTGACCTGAATTAAGACCCATATAGTCATACATAAACTGGTCTGTATATGTACCGACAGAGTCCTGTCCCATACAGTTACCGAAAACACCCGAAACGTAGCCGACCTGCTCTTTCAATGCAACATCGGGATTATTTTTAAAGCTCTGAAATTTTTCTTTTAATTTACCCATCTGCTTAACTCCTGACTTTTATTTTTCGATTTTACTGGTGATTATATATTCTTTCAGCCGTATATGTTCCGTCTGATTTGATATTAAGAAGTGTACATCCCTGAATCCATTCGTTTTCGGGTGCATCAAATTTGCTTTCCATATTATATGCACCGTAGCCTGAAGGCTGTATATATGACAGAAGAATATCTTCACACATAACACCGAAATTGTTTACGTGGTCATGGCCGAAGTAAACCGCCTGTGCACTACCCTTCTCCTTCATAGCGTCAAAGAAACCTGCATCAAAACCTGATTCACAGACACCTTCACGCTTTTCACCGTAAAGGAATTCGCCTTCTTCATATTCCTTCTCTGCCTGATAGATCGGAATATGTACAACTGTTACTGACTTAAATTTACCGTATTCAGCTTCAATGGCATCGTGCTTTTCCTTATACCATTCAACCTGTGAGGTTTTAACGCCGTCGTAAACATCGTCCTCATCCGTAACACCGTATTCAGCCTTACTTTCCTCGCTCATATGGTCGCCCGTATCCATAAGGAAGAAAACCTCCTTAAGTGTTCCGTCGGAATTAAGGATATTAATTGTGCAGTTGCCGTTTCCGTCAATATCTGATCTGCCTTCTTTAACGAGGCAATGGTCATAGGAAGAATACAGCTCTATAACCTTTTCTCTTTCGTAAGAAAGAAAGCCGTCACCCTCATGATTACCGAGGACTGTTGCCCAATATACGCCAAGGCTTTCAAAAAGCTCTGCAAGCTGAACGTTTCGCTTTTTATTGAAGCCGTATGTAACGTTATCGCCGCCTAAAATAACAAGGTCAGGCTTTTGAGTCCTGATATTTTCCACCATATAGGAAACTGTCATATTATCAAGCTTCTTGTCACCTTTAAGGTGCGTGTCGGTGAACATAAGAACCTTGAAGTCACCGTCACTGTTCTTTTTGATTGTGACGCTGTCAACATCTTCTTTAACGATTTCAACATCGGTTTCAAGCTTTTCTACCGCTGAAATATCATATGAAATACCCTGCGAGCTTTTGAAAAATACAAACCCGCCAAATCCGATTATTACAACAAGTAAAACCGCAATGATGATTTTTACAGCCTTTTTCATGCACACCACTCCTTTAAATTCCATTATAGCAGAAACAGAATTTAAAATCAATTGTTCATTACCCGTTTTGTGTAAGATGAAAAAAAAGACTTGCTTGCAACTCATAAGCAAAAGACAACGTTAGCAGTATTAATTTTTCAGAGTTTGCCCGTGTTTGCAGTTTTAGCAGAAACATGTATCAGAAATACATCTACATTTCAGCGAAAGAAAAAACAGGGGACGGTTTTTAGCCGTTCCCTGTTTCAGTTCTGTAAAATTAATTCGTCAGATACGATTACTCGTTCAGAAATTATCAGCAGCACTTATGCGAAGAACCATATCGGTTGCCTGCGGTCTGTCACCAATGTAATATGTACCAAAGCGTGTAGCGGTAAATTCATATTCCTCGGAGTATTCACCGCTGATCGGGTCAAACCACTGGCAGGTATAGCTTCCGCCCGGAACAAGACTTCCTACTGTGCCGGTTTTTATTCCGCCGTAGAATTTGGTGTTTGCATTCTGTGCAACGGTTTCATCGGTAAACGAATAGAAATATATAACAATTTCGCTGTTATCTTCATTACCTGCATAAGTGTAATAAACATTGTTTGCAGGCACAAAATATGACTTATTGTCAAACCTCGGAATAAGATTATGCCACTCGTTGCTTTCAAGGAAATCGCGCATATATCCGACCTGATATGAGCTATCATATTCAAGTGCATCCTGCCACGTTGCGTTGATTTTTTCCTCGCTTGTTATTGTATCAACACCGTCGGAGCTGTCGTTTTCTTCGTCATAAACATTAAGGTAGCTCCATGTGTCGTGAGCACCCCAGCCGTAGCCGTACATACCGTTAAGAAAGGCTGTCCAGCCCTGCATTCTGGAGCCGAAGTTTTTTGTCCAGAGATAGCAATACTGACCCTCATAGTTAATCGCAGGCTTGCCTTGTGAGTTATACCAGCAATCTTTTTCAACGCGGAAATCGCTTTGCTCCGTTTTTGAAGTATGCCATTGAACAGCGTAGAAATTATGTGCTTTTATATCTCTGAAGCAGGAAGGCATTGCATCCCCAAAATAAACCTCGCATTCATCCGTTGCACCCTCGCCGTTGCCGTAAACAGATGTTGCACCGACGTTTTCCATATGGGCAGAAAGCGGATGGTCATATGTATCGTGTTTTGCAATATATTCCGCAACAAGCTTGTAGGGGTTGTTTTCCAATCCCCATTCGGGGTGATTTGTTTCGCTCCAATAGAAATCGTTGTCAACCTCCTGACCGAGTGTCCAGACCACGGGATAAGCACCGTATCTTGCAACCCAGTAACGGCAGGCTTTTTCAAGGTAAGCTTTTGCCGAATCGGACGGTTCATTACCGTTAAAACCGCCATTATTTGAAATCAGGGGTTCAATAAAATAAGAGAAGAAAAACTGTGCATTTGCGTGAACAAGACCGTTTTCTGCAATAATACGGAACTTTTCATCATAGTCATCAAGACCTGCCATATCATCTTCGGTTATACCGTTTGTGAAATCAAACTTCGCTCCGATAGGTTCACTCTGATAAACGGTAAATCCCTGCGAAGCACGTTTTTCACATATTGTTTTAACCATATCAACCGTTTCGTCGCCAAGACTCCAATGAGTATCGCCGAGCCAGAAAAAAGGTGTGCCGTCATCGTAAGTGAAATACTTTTCGCCTGCGTTTGTTGTGACAAAACCGTGCTTGTAAATATCGTGTTCACCGCTGTATTCGGAACAGATAACCTTACCTGTTCTTCCGTTAAGCGAAGAGTTGCTTTCATCTGTGCAGACAGTTCTGAAATACCAATCGCCTGCTGACGGACAAGCGAAGCGGACTTTCCAGCTGTTACCGCCGTCCCAGAATGCAGGAATAATATAAAGTCTACCGTTGCCCCAGAGATGCAGTTCAACGTCAACATCATTGAACGGGTTCGCATATGCTTTTTTGCTTTCAAAAGCAATTTCGTTTGCAATCCAGTTTTCCGCAGTCACTGTCTGTTCGGGATTCACAATCGGCTCGCCTTCATATTCAACCCACGAATGAGGATTGACCGTTGCAGAAGGCACAGCGGTTTCGTCTGTACCTTTGTTTTTGTTAATTAACTTCGCAAAGTAATTTACGACTACACCCGTAATTTCTTCTGCCATATTTATTATTGCAGGTGTATGTGTACGTGTCCTGCCCGAAGCATTGGATGGGAGCACAGTAAATGAAAAAATCACAGAAACGCAGAGAAGGATGGAAATACATTTTTTCAATTTCATAAACGCCTCCGAAAAATTTATTTGTTATACTATAACATAAATTTGTATTATTATCAACTGTAGGAAAAGACGAGGTGCAACATCTGACCAAATACCGCCGATGTTTTACAGGCATTATCCTGCGATCTGAGCAGAAACACGGTTTACAAATACATTTCTCTTTTGGAAACATAAAAATCAGGGAACGGAAAAATCCGTTCCCTGTGATTATTATAAGCCTAAAAGTTGTTTTTTCTTTGCATCAAATTCTTCTTGAGTAATTGCCCCCATATCAAGAAGTTCTTTAAACTTTTTAAGTTCATCTGCTGATGTTTGTTTGATTATAGTCTGGTTAATTATATTTTCTTTTGTTACAGTTTGACTTTTTTCTTTCTCTTGTCTTTCTTTGAGAAGATTACCTATAACCGAATGCATTTCTTTTTGGTTTTTAATAAGTATAAACTTGATTTTTCCTGATGATGTACCAACAGATATACCTTTTAATGCACTTGTACCAACAGCAGAAACAGAGTCGATTGGTAAATCAATGCGTTTACCGAAAGATGTTTGTCCATAAACACGCTTATTTGTAACTGTAAGTTCAAAACTACGAATCCAAAAATATATTATCGAACCGAAAAGACTAAAGCCAAGAGGTACGAGACAAATGTAAACTACACATCCTTGCAGAAAATAGGCGAATTCATTTGCATATCGTTCCTGAATCCATGAATTGGTATTGTAAACCATACTGCTAATTTCATAACAACGAAACAGAGCAATAGCAGTAACAATTATGCCAAGGATTAGTAGTATTTTCAAAAAATTTTTTGCGTTGTATTGCTCACTTTTAATTAAAACTTTTTCTTCCATTTTTTCAAACCTTTCTTATCTTAGTTCATTTTAAAAAAAGAATGCTATGCCTCCTTAAATTAAAAAAGTGTATGCATCCAAAGGCACACACCCAAAAATGCTACTTCTGAACAAACAATGATATTAAAATTTTGTGTGGTGCTATTATATCAATATTATTTCTCTTTTTCAAGTGGTTAATAAAATACAACTTCACACTTTAGGATTTCCGTGTTATAATATCGCCAACAGGCACAAGAAGGTGATATTATGGCAGAGAAAAAGCATCCTGACAAGCATCACGTCAAAAAACCAAAACAACGCATGAAACCGTATATTGTTCATCAATGATTTTCTCGCTTTCCGCACGGGAAAATAAATATCAAATCAGTACTAAAAGTTGTTAAAAAGTCGTTATTTAGTTGACCCTTTGTTGACCTTTTGTTGACCTTTTGTTGACCTTTTCTTGTTTTCAGGGTCTTAAAAAGTTTTCGGAAAAATTAAAAAGCGTTGAAAACGCAGTGTTTTCAACGCTTTTTAATGGTGAGGATGAGTGGGCTCGAACCACCGACCCCTTGCATGTCAAGCAAGTACTCTGACCAACTGAGCTACACCCTCAAATACCTTTATTTTTAAATTTTAATTTCTTAAGTAAAAAACCACCCGATTGGGTGGTCTGGAGCGGATGACGAGGCTCGAACTCGCTACCTCCACCTTGGCAAGGTGGCGCTCTACCAGATGAGCTACATCCGCAAATGGTGCCTCCGGTCGGAATCGAACCAACGACACGCGGATTTTCAGTCCGCTGCTCTACCTACTGAGCTACAGAGGCAAAAAAAATAAAATGGCGACCCGGAACGGGCTCGAACCGTCGACCTCTAGCGTGACAGGCTAGCGTTCTAACCAACTGAACTACCGGGCCGTATGGTGGGAACAACAGGGCTCGAACCTGTGACCCTCTGCTTGTAAGGCAGATGCTCTCCCAGCTGAGCTATGCTCCCATACATCGCCATTTCATCTTTGCATTCCCAACCTATTGGCCGAGAACATTTGCTATTATATCACAGTTTTTCAAAAATGCAAGTGTTTTTTTGAAATTTTTTCAAATTTTTTGAAAATTATTTTTTGAACGAAATTTTATTGTATTATTCGATATATTTCATCAAACCAGTTCAACAAATTGGGGTTGTTGAGCAATTTTCAAATTATTATTGTAGGGGACGACGTCCTCGACGTCCCGTCAGAAATGTGCAAAATGTCGGGCAGATAATATCTGCCCCTACGAATCTTGTTTCAGTCAACTGCGTAGGGACGGGCGTCCTCGACCGTCCGTTAACACAGCAGAATCTGCGGACCGTCCGGGAGGCCGGTCCCTACGCGCACAGAGATAGATGGTGCAAAATCAAAGAACTCTACAAACCCGAATTTGTAACGTAAAAACGGAGCGGGTTATCCGCTCCGTTTTGGGTGTTATCAGAAATTAACTGTTGCTGTTTCGCCTGCTTTGAGGTTCAGGGTCTGAGTCTTATCTGAAATTCCGCAGGAAACAAGGATTGTCTGGTCGATATCTGATGTGATTGTAGCTGATACCGTACCGTTATCGAGGTTCCATGTCATATTGTCAATTGTTGCCTGTGTTCTTGCCTTGATGCCGTTGATTTCACCGACTGAGAAGCCTGAATTCGGTGCAGCAGGAAGAAGCTCAATTCTGCCTGTGTTTGAATACAGCAAGCTCTCGTGAACAACACCGAGGTAACCGATTGCAAAGTCTGTGCAGTAAGCACTGCTGCGGTTATAGTGGTGGTTTGTCATAAGTGAATCGTAGAAAATACCGCGGTTAACAAGGTCAACAAGTGCACCTGTAACATTATCTGAATCCTTAAGTCTTGCAGCGATAAGAGCTCTGTGCACGAAAGCATGGCTTGCTTCGTTTTCGCTCGCTCTGTTTTCAATAGCCTGTACACATGCATTAAAGAGTGCCGGATTGTCCTGTGTTTCGAACATCGGCCATACACAGTATAGGTGGCTGATATGACGGTGAAGGTTATTTTCCTCAAAGTCAACTGTTGCCCACTCCTTGAGTGCGCCTGTTTCGTCGTAGAGATACGGCGGAACCTTTGCCATAAGTGCTTCCCACTTGCTTGTGTCAGCATCAGCGTCAACACTCTTCATTATTTCGATAAGCATTCCGAATGTATTGTTACAAGCTGAAATATCAATAGCTGTATTTGCTGTTGACGGATTCGGATAGTTTGCAGGATTATTTTCGGGAGAATAGCTCGGAAGGATTGTGTATGTTTCGCCTTCATTAAGTGCTGTCTTGCCCTTTTCATAATGGATTCTGCCTTCAGCATCTGTATAATATTCAGGTGAGAACATCTGCTCCCAATAGTTTGCAGCCTTCACAAGAAGCGGAAGAAGAATTTCACTTCTGAGGTCAAGGTAGCCCTTTTCTTTGATTGCTTCAACCTGTTCGTCAGTAAGGTCTTCCTCTGTTACAGAAAGAACAGATCTGAGCTCTTCAATATTGAACTGATCGTTAAGAGGAACCTCTACATCACCGTAGCACTGAAGAGTTTCATATATCGGCTGAAGCATCCAGTTTGTTCCTGCATTCCAATAACGGAACGGATATGCATAGTCACTTTCTGTAAGAACGCCTCTGTCACTGTCTGAGTGAACAGGAGCCTGGATTGCATCTGTAAATCCGTGAGTAGCGTAAGCATTGGACTCCCAGTCATCAACCTGACGAAGAATGAAGCTGATAAAGCCCATATATGTGCTTTCCATATTGCTTGTGTTCATTGAAGAAACCTGAAGGTTAACGTTTGCGTCCATTGTGAAACGGCAACCCCACTGGGTATTCCATTCGCCTGACCACATACCGCCAAGACGCGGTGTTGCAGAGCCTGCACAGCAAAGGTATGCATATCTTGCATTGTAGTAGAATCTTTCCATAAGGTCAGAATTGAGATCATCCTTAAGAATCTGTGAAAGAATGAGCTGTTCATTCGCCTTTTTGCTGTTACCTTCGCCAAGACGGAATGTTACTGCATTGTATTCGGGAGTAAAGATATCTGTATGTGCCTTAAGAGCAGCGTCATAGTTGAACTTACCGTCTGTTGTATACTTATCAGCAACTGCCTTTGCCTTTGTAACGAGAGAATCAACAAGTCCGTAGCTTTCAGCTGCAGCAAAGTCATCGTATGCGCCCATTTCGTGTGTTCTGCCCGAAACAGCGATAAGGTAAACATTGTCTGCATCCTTAATTTTGATCTGCGGATTTGTGTCTGCACAATACTGTGCATCCTTTACCTTCTTGCCTTCTTTAAGCTCCTTTGAGCCGCCTTCGGTTACAACATAAACTGTTGTTGAATAACCGCCTTCTTTAAGCTCGCTGTTCTCATAGTTCGGATAATGAGCAACGAAAGAAATATAATCGCAGTTTTCACCGACAATTTTCTTGTATTTAAGGTTTACTTCATCACTCTGACCGTACTTTGCATAAGCAGAAATATTGTCCATTGAAAGAGTGATATCAACCTTACTGCCGGATGTTGATGAGCCGATCTTTGTGATTGTAACGTCATCTGCCTGAGATGTGAAAGTTTTTCTTTCCCAGGTACCGCAGATATCTGAATATCTTACGCCGACCTGAGCTGTTTCGTAATCGGTATATCTTGCATAACCTGTACGAAGAAGCTTGTTCTGCTTAATACGGAGAGTTCCGCCCGGATGATAAGCATAAACAAAGTCATATGTAAGATCATCAACGATATCCTCGCCTGCTGTTATGCTCTGCTTAACATATTCAAGCTCGTCCTTTGTATCCGGTGTATAACGGATATTCTGATTAGGAAGATTGAAATGCATATACTGATAAATCAGAGTATCGTTATACGGTGCACCGCTTGTAATAACGCCTTGCATACCGTTACCTGAAACCATACCCTCTCGCCATGTTTCGAGATTGTTTGAAGTTTCGCTCAACTCATAAAAAAGTTCTGAGTACGATGCTTTTGTTGAATCAGAAAATTCGTTTTCAATCTTACTGTAGACCGTAAACGGCGTCAAAGCCGAGCCTATCAAAGAGAAAACCGTCATGATAATTGTGAGAATACGAATAAAAACTCCCATGTTATCGCTCCTTTAATTTCAATTACATCCATTATAACTCTAATCCGACTAAAATACAAGAAAAAAAGCAGAAAGACTTTGCTTTCTGCTTTCGGATTATTGATTTATCAGAAACCTGAGTGTTTCTTCAAACTTCTTATCCTGTTCTGAGGTGCGTTTTGACGGACCTTTCAGCCTTCCGCCCGCATTACGAATCTTCTTCGAAACATAACGAGAGAAAAGAAGCTCTTCAATATTTTTATCTGTAAACACAAGCCCATTCTGGCTCAAAGGTACAGCCTTTCGTGCAAGACACATTGCGGCAAGACCATAGTCCTGCGTTACGACGATATCGCCTTGCGAAACAAGATTGACAAGTCTGAAATCCACACTGTCTGCACCTTTTTCAACAACAACGGTTTTAGCACCGTCCTTGCTGAATTCGTGCGCTGTATCACAGATTATAAAACACTCAATCGATTTTTCTTTTGCAATCCTGACGGTGATGTCCACAACGGGACAGCCGTCAGCATCAATAAAAATTTTCATCGGTTGATCAGCCAACGATTTCCTTTGTATCTCTTGCGATCATAAGCTCTTCGTTTGTGCAAACAACATAAACCTTAACCTTTGAGTCAGGAGTTGAGATTTCGCCCTCAGGACCTCTTCTCATTGCATTGTTTACATCATAGTTGATTTCAACACCCATAAACTTGAGCTTGTCACATACACGGTCTCTGTACTGCGGATTGTTTTCGCCGATACCGCCTGTGAATACGATTGCATCAACGCCGCCCATAGCTGCTGCATAGCTACCGATGTACTTTGTAAGCTGGTGGCAGAGCATTGACTCAACAAGCTTTGCTCTTTCGTCGCCTTCCTTAGCACGAGCTTCGATTGTTCTGTTGTCGCTTGTACCGCAAACGCCGAGCATACCTGACTTCTTGTTCATAACTGAATCCATCTGGTCAGGTGTGAGGCCTTCCTTCTTCATAATGATAGGAACGATAGCCGGGTCGATTGAACCGCAACGTGTACCCATCATAATGCCTTCAAGAGGTGTAACACCCATTGTTGTATCGAAGCACTTACCGTCAACAACAGCAGCGATTGAAGAACCGTTACCGAGGTGACATGTGATAACCTTGCTGTGCTCGGGATTGCCGAGGAGCTCGATTGTCTTAGCACTTACGAAACGGTGAGATGTACCGTGGAAGCCGTAACGACGGATACCGTACTTCTCGTAGTACTCATAAGGAAGAGCATACATATATGCATAGTCAGGCATTGTCTGATGGAAGCCTGTATCAAAAACAGCAACCTGCGGAACATCCTTCATAATAGCCTGGCAAGCCTTGATACCTGTAAGGTTTGCAGGATTGTGAAGCGGGCCCCATTCAAAGCACTCTTTGATTGTTTCTTCAACTTCGGGAGTTACAAGAACTGAACCGCTGAACTTTTCAGCACCGTGAAGAACGCGGTGACCGACAGCATCGATTTCGCTCATTGATGCGATAACGCCGTTTTCTGCACTTGTAAGTGCGTCAACAACAATCTGGATAGCTGTTGCGTGGTCAGGCATATCAACGGGCTTGTCCTTAATGTTTTTGCTTTCATCTGCAGGAACCTTGTGTGTGAATGCGCTGTTGTCATTACCAAGCTGTTCGCAGATACCCTTTGCAAGAACTGTCTCATTTTCCATATCAAAAAGCTGATACTTAAGTGATGAGCTACCTGCATTAATAACAAGAATTTTCATGAATTTCCCTCCAACATATTGTATCAATTTGATTTCTGTTATATTATAAACACATAGATGATGTTTTTCAAGCAAAATTTTGCATTTTGGAGGATAAAATATGAAAATCGGAGGAATTGTTGCAGAATATAACCCTTTTCACAACGGGCATAAGTATCAGTTGCAGAAATCCGTTGAAACAGGCGAGCTGACACACACCGTTGCGGTTATGAGTTCGAACTATGTTCAGCGTGGCGAAGCTGCCATTGTTTCAAAATGGGCAAGGGCTGAAATGGCTGTTAAAAACGGTGTTGACCTCGTTATTGAATTGCCTACCCTTTGGAGCTCCTCCTACGCTCAAAGATTTGCTTTGGGTGCCGTTTCTCTTCTTGATGCACTCGGTTGTGTTGACGTACTCAGCTTCGGAAGCGAAATCGGAAATATCGATGAGCTGATCGCTTGCAAAAACGCAATCAACAGCGATGAAGTTAAAGAACGTTTGAAAGAAAATCTTGACCTTGGTCTCGGATTTGCAACAGCACGTGCTGAAGCACTCCGTTCAGTCTGCGGAAACAGATTTTTTGACATACTTGAAGGTGCAAACAACACGCTCGGAATTGAATATCTCAACGCACTTGATACACTCGCTTCTGACATCGTTCCGATGACAATCCGCAGAAAGGGTGCCGCACACGATTCGATAATGAGAAGTGACAACTTCGCTTCCGCTTCTGAAATAAGACGAATGATACGAGAAAACAACAGGGAATGGGAAATGTATGTTCCTCAGAGTGTTGCTGATATATACAGACGTGAAGCAAGCGAAGAGAAAGCTCCGTGTCTTAATGAAAAGCTTGAATTCAGCATTCTTTGCTGTATGCGACAGCTCAGTGCAGAAGACATCGGTCTTTCACCTGACGTGAGTGAAGGAATTGAATACAGGATTCACGATGCCGCACTAAAAGCAAGAACTCTTGACGAGCTTTACAGCCTTGCTAAAACCAAGAGATATTCCCATGCGAGAATAAGAAGAATTGTACTTCACGCTTTTATGGGATTCACAAAGGACGATTACAAGGGAAAACCGCCTTACATCCACGTGCTCGCAATGAACGACAAAGGAAAAGAAATCCTTAAAGAAGCTAAGGAGAAGGCAAAGCTTCCGATTGTTACAAAGGCTTCTGACTTCGATGAGCTTGACGAGTACGGCAAACACGTTTTCTCTCTTGAGGATATGTGTACGGATGTTTTCTCACTCTCCTCACCTGCTATTCTTCCATGCGGACGTGAAAAGACAAGCGGAATAATTGTTTTGTAAAAGCTGTAATTTTATATTTATCCATATAAAAAACGGAGATAATTCACTCGAATTATCTCCGTTAATTTTGTTATTGATTATTCCTCAACAGGTGCTTCTGCTGCTTCCTCAGCAACTTCTTCAACTGCCTCTTCCTCTGCCTTAGGAGCGAGGAGAGCACGGATTGAAAGGCTTACACGGCTCTTGTCAAAATCGATAGCTGTGATCTTGCAAGTAACCTTTTCGCCAACCTTAAGAACATCCTGCGGCTTGCTGATGTGCTGATCAGCAATCTGAGAAATGTGGATAAGACCGTCGATGCCCGGGATAACTGTTGCGAATGCACCGAATGTTGTCATACCAACGATTTCTGATTCGATAACAGTATCAACAGGATAGTCACGGCGAAGGATTTCCCAAGGATTGTCCTCTGCCTTCTTGTAGCCGAGAGAAATCTTCTTGTTTTCCTTGTCAAGTGACTTAACGAAAACTTCGATTTCCTGACCAACAGCAAGAACGTCTGACGGATGCTTGATTCTCTTCCATGAAAGCTCAGAGATATGTACCATACCGTCTACGCCACCGATGTCAACGAATGCACCGTAGTTTGTGAGTGACTTAACTGTACCCTGGTAAACCTGGCCTTCTTCAGCCTGTGCCCAGAATGCTTCTTCCTGAGCCTTGCGAGCTTCTCTGAGAACTGCCTTGATTGAACCAACAGCCTTTTTACGGCCGCGTTCTGCCTTAACTTCGATAATCTTAAGATCTACCTTTGTCTTAAGAAGATCGTCAAGTGAGTCGCCTCTTGATGCTGTTGCAAGAGATGCGGGAACGAATACTCTTACACCGTTTGTGATAACGATAACGCCGCCCTTGATAACGTCAGCAACTGTACCTGAAAGAACCTCGTCGTTCTCCTTAGCTGCTTCGATCTTGTCCCAAGCGCCCTGAGCGTCAAATCTTTTCTTAGAAAGCATAATTGTGCCTTCCTGATCGTTTGTCTTCATGATGATGAGACCGATTTCGTCGCCGATCTTGAGTTCCTTCATAGGATCTGCTGTAGGATCTGCACTGTACTCGTCAGCAGGAACATATCCTGTCTGCTTTCTGCCGATATCAACCTGAATCTCGCTCGGAGAAATACCTGTTACGATACCGCGGACTTTCTGGTCTGTGCTCATATTTTTAAGAGACTCTTCGAGTGCCTCCATAAAACTCATATCTTCAGCGTTAGAAGTAACTGCCACCTCCTCTGCTGTTTCAATAACGTTTTCGATTGCGTTTGTGTTTTCCGACATTGTTGAAAGTACCTCCTTTATGATTGCCGCCGGAGTCGATGCCCCTGCGGTGACACCTACCTTTTCGCATCCGCTGAAACTAATCGAAGAAAGTTCCTTTGCAGTTTCGATAAGATAGGTCGGACAACAGTTCTCACACACAGCCTTCAACTTCGCGGTGTTTGAGCTTTGCCGTCCTCCTACTATAATCATAGCGTCACAGGTTTCGGCTAAACGCATTGCCTCTTCCTGTCGCTCGTTAGTAGCACTACATATTGTATCAAATATTCTTGCGTTTGTATAGTGTTTTTTTATTTTTTTTAAACATTTTTCGTATTCTACGGTGTTAAACGTCGTCTGCCAGACCACAATTGTTTCTTTTTGGGAACAATCTTTGTCGTTTTCGGCAAATTTTTCTAAATCTTCGCCGTTTTTGAACACTATACTTTCGCCCTTGCAGTAGCTTCGTATACCCTGCACCTCGGGGTGATTTTCGTCCCCTGCAATTAAAACAAGCGTATTCTCGTCTGAATTTTCGGTGATAATCTTATGAATCTTACGGACAAACGGACAGGTTGCGTCGCAGAAATCGATATTTTTTTCTTTCAGCGTATCGATAACCTTCTTTTCAACTCCATGTGTGCGGATAACAAGCTTTGTATCCTGCGGCACATCATTTTCGTCCAAGATTATCTTAACACCTTTACTTTCAAGGTCCTCTATCACCTGAGGATTATGGATAATCGGACCGAGAGTGCAGACCTTTTCTCCGTCTTCGACCATTTTGTAAAGCATATCCACAGCTCTGTTTACACCAAAGCAGAAGCCTGCAGTTTTTGCAAGTTTAATTTCCATGACCTTTCTCCCAGAGTTCAGTAATTTTTTCCATTATATAATTGGTTGCGTACCTCAGATCCTTCATCCGCATACTGTCGGGATCAAATTTCAAATCCGCATGCGGAATCGGTTTTCCGTATCTCACCGTAAGCTTTGTGCCGAGCTTTCCTTTGTCGCAAGTATAAATTGAAACAGGCACAACATCACATTTGCAAACCTTTGCTATGCAGCACGCACCGCCCTTACCCTTTTTCGGAGTAAAGTCAGGCGAACGTGTACCTTCAGGGAAGATTCCGAGTATGTCGCCCTGATTCACAACATCGATTGCGTAGTTGATTGCATCTTCGTCGAACTTAGTTCTGTCAACCGGAAATGCATTAAGCTGAGTCAGGAACCAGCCTATCGGCTTATATTTAAAAAGCTCATTCTTAGCCATAAAATGCATCGGCCTTTTGCAGGCAATTGCGATAATTACCGGGTCAAGTGCCATCACATGATTTGAAGCAAGGATGAACCCGCCCTTTTGAGGCAGATTTTCAACGCCGATATACCTCATTCTGTACTTCAGTCTTATTATAATATTCGCTAACGGTCTGAGAATGCGGTATACAAAACGTGAGTGTTTTTTACTGAAATCGAATTTATATGACATCGGTTACCTCAACCCAATTTTTCTTTGATAATACCGATAACAAGTGCTGTTCCTTCTTCAAGGTTGCAACCGCTGTTATCAACAAGCAATGCATCTTCAGCCTGCTTAAGGGGAGCAATTTCACGGTGAGAATCCTGATAGTCACGCTTGTTGATGTCATCAAGAACATCCTGAAATTCAACCTTCTCGCCCTTTTCGATAAGCTCCTTGTATCTTCTTTCAGCTCTTGCCTCGGGTGAAGCTGTAAGGAAAAGCTTTATCTGTGCATCAGGAAGAACAACCGTACCGATATCTCTGCCGTCCATAATGCAGTTGTTATTTTTTGCAATATCTCTCTGCAAGTCAAAGAGGAATGTTCTGACAGCAGGAATAGCTGAAACATTTGAAGCACCCATTGAAGCTTCGGGAGTTCTGATTGCATCAGAAACGTCTTCACCGTTAAGGAAAACGTGCTGTGCACCGTCAACAAAACCGAGCTTTACCTCGATATCCTTAAGAGTTGCTGTTACAGCTTCTGCATCCTTTGTGTCTATACCCTTACGGATTGAGTAAAGACCGACTGTTCTGTAAAGAGCACCTGTGTCAACATAAATATATCCGAGTTCCTTTGAAACGAGTTTTGCGATACTGCTTTTGCCTGCACCTGCAGGTCCGTCAATTGCGATATTGATAGCCATAAAAAATATCCTCCGTTTATATATTCTCGCCTGCAAGCCTACCTGTTGAAAATGCGATTTGCAGATTAAATCCGCCCGTGTACGCATCAACATCGATTACCTCGCCGGCAAAGTAAAGACCTTTCAAAATTTTTGATTCCATTGTTTTCGGATTGATTTCCGAAACACTTACTCCGCCCGAAGTAATGATAGCCTCGTCTATCGGACGGAAACCTTTAACAGTGACCTTAAATTCTTTGAGCAACTGTACAAGACGGTGGCGTTCTTCCCTCGTTATCTGGTTCACCTTTACAGTCGGCTTGATTCCGCTGAGCTTTGCAACAACGGGAATAAGCTTTCTCGGCAGAAGTGCACCAAGTGAATTGATATAGTTTTTATTAGTATTTTCTGAAAAATCCCTGAGTATTCTTGCATCAAGCTGTTCAAAGTCGAGTGCAGGTTTGAGGTCGATATAAATAATATATCTTCCCTTTTCCATATCACGAAGATGTGAGCTTGCAGAAAGTACCATCGGACCCGATACGCCAAAATGAGTAAACAGCATTTCTCCGAAATCTTCATAAACGACTTTGTTGTTTTTCTTTGTATCAACGACTTTCATACCTACATTACGAAGAGAAAGTCCCATAAGCTCGGAACAGAAGCCTTCGTGTGCATTCAGCGGTACAAGCGACGGCTTCGGCTCAACGATTGTATGACCTGCCTGACGTGCAAGGTCATATCCGTCACCTGTTGAACCTGTTGCCTGATAGGACATACCTCCCGTTGCAATAAGCACACTGTCAGCATAGAACTCTTCATCATCAAAGGTACGTACACCTTTGAGCTCACCGTTTTCAATGATAAGCTCTTTTGCACGTGCATTGACAACCTCTGCACCGTCATCCGTTCCGTAATGTACAAGTGCATCAACAATATCAAGAGCCTTGTCCGACACAGGGAAAACACGGTTTCCTCTTTCACATTTGAGAGGAACTCCCATATCTTCAATAAGCTCAATTGTATCCTGAGGCATAAAATTCGAAAAAGCACTGTAAAGAAAACGTCCGTTGACAGGAACATTAGCAATAAGCTCGTTCAGCTCCTTACAGTTATTCGTAACATTGCATCTGCCCTTACCCGTAATAACAACCTTACGTGCAGGTCTTTCGTTACGTTCAAGTATCGTAACATCCTTACCCAAACCGGATGCAGTGCCTGCTGCGATAAGTCCCGCCGCACCTGCTCCTATTATCAATACCTTATCTGCCATAATTTCTCCAATCCTGAATACACAATAATACTCATATATTTTATAATAAAAAAACGAAAATTGCAATACAAGCAATTGACTTTAATTGTATAAATAAGGTATACTTAATTTATACTTAATTACGGAGGTAATTTTATGGGACTCGGTTCACATGTTTTATGGTACAATCACCCTGCAAAAGAGTGGGTTGAGGCACTTCCTCTCGGAAACGGAAGCCTCGGTGCAATGGTTTTCGGCGGATGCGACAAGGAAACAATCGGCCTTAACCTTGACACTCTTTGGTCAGGTTATTCACATAAATACGTTGTTGAAAACAAGTTTGAGCATTTTGTAAAGGCTCGTGACCTTGCTTTAAGCGGCAAGATGATTGAGTCAAGAGATTATATTGAAGAGAATTTCACAGGCGATGACTGCGAATGGTATCTTCAGCTCGGTAAGCTTACAATAACTTCAAACATTCATATGTGTGCAAGAAAATACAGACGTGAGCTTGACATTGCAACGGCTGTTACAAAGGCTGAATTCACAGCAAACGACACTGAATACACAAGAGAAGGCTTTATCAGCCATCCTGACAAGGTACTTGTTTATTCAATGACAGCTCAGGGCAAGAAAAAGCTCGACTTCAATGCAATGATCAGATGCGACCTTAAATATGATGTTGAGGTAAGCGGTGATACATATATTCTTCGCGGAATCTGCCCGTCACACATTGATTTTTCAAAAGACCCTATCCCCGGTCCTGAATACTACGAGGGAGAGAAAAAGGGTGTTGAATTCTGCTGTATGTTCAAGGTTATAACCGACGGACAGCTCAAGGCAACAAAGAAATATCTCAATGTTTCAGAAGCTACATATGCAAATATTATTCTCACAGCCGAAAGCAATTTCGAAGGTTGGGACAAGCCTCTTTACAAATCAACTAAGGATTACGAAGGCATCTGCCGTGAAACAATTGCAGCTGCAGTTGAAAAAGGCGTTGCTGAATTAAAAGCACGTCACATTGCAGACCACAAAAAGTATTACGACAGAGTTTCAATCGACCTCGGCAACAGCAAGAAGGACGGCACTCCCACAAACCGCAGACTTCACGAATTCCTTCGCAACAAGGAAAACGACAATGATCTTTACTGTCTTCTTTTCAACTACGGCCGTTATCTTACAATCGCAGGTTCAAGAGCAGGCTCTCAAGCTATGACTCTTCAGGGCATCTGGACATTCAGAATGTGTTCACCGTGGCGTTCGAACTACACAACGAACATCAATACAGAAATGAACTACTGGCCGACAATGACCTGTTCTCTTCCCGAGATGAATGCTCCGCTTATCGATTTCATCAGGGAGCTTTCAGAATCAGGTAAAGAAGTTGCAAAGAATTATTACAATGCAAACGGCTTCTGCGTTCACCACAACGTTGACCTTTGGAGAATTCCTACTCCGTCAAAGGGCAATCCCGTATGGTCTTTCTGGCCGATGGCAGGTGCTTGGTTCTGCCGCCACCTTTACGAGCAGTACGAATATACACTCGATAAAGATTTCCTTAAGGATACAGCGTTGCCGATTATGGAATCTGCTGCAAGATTCTGCCTTGATCTTCTTATTGAAGACAAAGACGGCTATCTTATTTTTGCTCCTTCAACATCACCGGAAAATGAATACAAAATCGGCAGACAGGATTGCTCAGTCAGCGAAACAACCTATATGACAATGGGTATAATCCGCGACCTTTTCCAGAATATTCTCAAGTCAGCCGATGTCCTCGGTGCTGACAGCGACGTTATTGCCGAAATCAAAGAAAAGAATCCGAAGCTTCTTCCCTTCAGAACAGGCTCACAGGGACAGCTTCTTGAATGGTACAAGGATGAGGTAGGCTTTGACCAGTATCACCGTCACGTTTCTCATCTTTATTCACTCTTCCCTGCAGATCTTATTTCAGTTGATAAAACACCTGACCTTGCAAAGGCTGCAAGAAGAACACTTGAACTCCGTGGTGACAACGGTACAGGCTGGAGCCTTGGTTGGAAAATCAACTTCTGGGCAAGACTTCGTGACAAGGAGAAGGTTATCAAGCTTATCGACAATCAGCTCAGATACATCAATCCGAGATATCCGCGCGGCAGAGGCGGCACATTCCCGAATATGTTTGATGCACATCCGCCGTTCCAGATTGACGGTAACTTCGGTGCAACAAGCGGTATCGCTCAGGCTCTTATGCAGTCTTTCGAAAACAGAATTCTTATCCTTCCCGCTCTTCCCGACAAGTGGGCTGACGGCCACATTCACGGTCTTACAGCAAAGGGTGGCGTAAAGGTTGACATCGACTGGGCTGACAACAAGCTTACAAAGCTCACATTGGACGGTAAGGGTGATTATGAAATCATCTACGGTGACAAGACTGTCAAGGTTACACTTGACGGCAAAAAGGATGTTGAATTTTAATGATTGCTGATCTTTACGATTTTGATAAAACTATATTCAACGGAGAATCCGGCACATACTTTTATCTTTTTGAGTTAAGAAGGCATCCGCGTTTTCTTCTTAACATTCCGTGGCATATTGTAACGCTCATCGGATTTCTTCTCGGAATTATCCCGACAGAAAAATTCAAGGAAGCGTTTTACGGTCCTTTGAAAACCGTCGATGTTGAAGAAGAAACAAAGCTTTTCTGGGAGAAATACGCGTACAAAATCAACCCGTATTTCATTAACCGTGATAAAAGTGTAAAGACTATCGTCTGCTCAGCCTCCCCTGTTTTTCAGATTAAACCGATTTGTGACAAACTCGGTGTAGACCTTATTGTTGCAACAGAGTTTGATCCGAAGACAGGCAAAGCAATCGGGCTTAACTGTAAGGACGGCGAAAAAATCGTTCGTATGAAGAAAGATGCCGCTGAATATACTATCAGAGATGTTTACACCGACAATCTTAAATCTGACGGTCCTCTGCTTACCCTTGCAACGAGAAATAAGTTTCATGTTGTGAAAGGTAAAGTAAATAAAATATATTAAAAACATTCAAACAATCTTCTCATTAATTTCATCTAAAAATATAGGGGTTTCATAAAGACGTTTATGTGTTCTTTATGAAACCCCTAAAAATTTTGTTAACTATTAGTTATTGCTGTATTTTATTTTCCCTTCAAAAAATTTCTCGTGATCGCCTTCATACCAAAACGTTCCATCTGCTGCATCGGTTAGTACATAATTATAATCTTCCGATGTCGCTTCTTTCTCACAAAAAGACTCAATTCCGGTATTATTTTCTTTTATGTATCTAATATCACCACACACATTTCGTAATGTAAATATCAACGCCAAGCTTAATGTAACTATTAAGATTTTTCGTTTATCGCGAATCGTTTGCACGTAATCACCGAATATAATCAATATATAAACTGAAAAACAAACAATGCACGGGAAGCATGTCCTAAATATCCATTTATCAGTTATCGACAACATAACCTGAGAACCAATACCTAAAATCAACATTATTACAGGTAAAGTTTTTCTTTCAATAACTAAAACAATCGAACTATATAACACACTTAAAATAAAAAGTGCTAAAAAAGCATAATATAACAACGCTATTCTACTACCAAAATAAATAATATTGACTAAATTAGCTAAACAAAAAGCTATTAACAAAGTAGTTAATGCTAAACTAAAATATTTAATTGATTTAGACTTGTAATCAGCTTTTAAAATAGGTATAGATACACTAGCAGTTAATAAAACAATAATTGAAATTGATTTTCCAGAACCCAACCAATTCATATACAATATATCATTAAACCTGCTTATGTAAGAAATTATACTTGGTTCAACTGCATGCATGTCCATTCTTAAACTTGTTGCCGGAGCAAAAACAATGGTACATAAGCCAGCTATAGCAACAACTGTAAATATAACTTCTTTAATCACTTGTTTTTCTTTTTTTAAAAAAACTTTATCCATAACATTCAACACAAAAAATCCGATTGTAATCATACTGCTTTGCTCGGTCGCAAAACCAGCCAAGATAACAAAAGGTAGGGTTGCTAAATAAAAATTTTTTGTATAAAAAAAGACAGCTAATACAAAAGTCAACATAGGTATTAAATAATTAAAACTTGAAGACAGCCAAAAAACCCCGGAAGAAACATAGCTATAATCAACTATCAAGTAAAACATAACAGCTGCAATTATAGCCTTTCGCTTGTCCTGAAAAAATGGAGTCACCAATCGACCTGTAAAATATGTCAGAACAGTAAACATTACAGGGTTAATTATTCTCCACAAATAAACATCAAATTTTAACGTCAGAATTTCAAAAAAATTAAGCCAAATTCTTCCATTTTTAAAATTATAGTGCCACTTTAAAAACTCTAATATTTTATCAAAACCGCACTTTGCAATTACATTGTAGAAATCATCATCAGGTCTGCGCAAATATAAATTTTGATGGAATATAAACATCAGACAAAAAAATCCCAGCAGTGCTATAATATGATAATTCTCAAATATTTTTCTAAATTTAATCTTCATCATTCTTTCACCTAAATATTTATTTTGAGATTATTAAATGGTTAAATCATACAACGTAGCATAATTACTCTTCCATTTTCAGTTCATTTACTATGTAATCTTCCGGTAGCTTATTTCCTTTTTCATCAAAGAAAAATCCGTTATCGAAAAATGCAACAAACTTTCCTTGCGGAGTATAATACTTCACCTGAATGGCATTTCCCGTTTCATCTGTACCCGTTACAATGTAATAGTATACCATTTTTCCGTTCTCGTAAACGTCCTCTTTTGCAACATTACCGTTTTCATCATAATGAGCAATCACATACGCTCTGCTGTCCGAACCGAATTTTTCACTTGTCTTCGGGCTGCCGACAGTATACTGAGGTTTAGTCATTGAATAATTCGGATCAATTGTACTTACGGAATGTGCCGTTGTTGAAGTTGTTGTTGATTCCGAATCATCAACCTTGTCACCGCAGGCAACAAACATTGAAAGAATAACAGTTAATATTGATATACAAACAATAATTTTCTTCATTTTTTCATCCTTTTGACAACAAATTCATTATATTATCGATATAATAACGTAAAATATTAAAAAAGTCAAAAATTTTTCAAAAAAAGTATTGACATTTCCAGAAAATCGATTATAATAACAGTAACGATTATTGTTATTGATAACTTGAGAGTAAAAGGAGGTCATACAATGGCAGTAACAAAACACAGTAAACAGCGTGATGCAATTATCGATGAGTTATGCCAAAGGCATGACCACCCGACAGCCGAGGAGCTTTACCTGGCTCTTAAAATGAAGATGCCGAACCTGAGCCTCGGGACTGTATACAGAAACCTGAATATGCTTTCCGATGACGGAACAATTCAGAAAATCTCAGTCGGCGGAGCCGATCACTTCGACGGCAACGCATTAAATCATTATCATATGCTCTGTTCGGAGTGCAAACGTCTTTACGATGTCGCCTACCCCGTACTGGAGGATATCGAGAAAAAAGCAGTAAACTTTGTAGACGGAAAAATCACATCACACACGATAACGTTTATCGGCTTGTGTAACGGATGTCTGCATTGAATATAAAAAATTAATTATTTAAAATTATTTTGGAGGTAAATTATTATGGCAAAATGGGTATGTAGCGTATGCGGTTATGTTCACGAGGGAGATTCAGCACCTGAATTCTGCCCGCAGTGTAAGGTTCCTGCAGAGAAGTTCACAAAGCAGGAAGAGAACAATCTTTCTTGGGCAGCAGAGCACGTTGTAGGTGTTGCTCAGGGTGTTTCTGAAGACATCATTATGGACCTTCGTGCAAACTTTGAAGGCGAATGTTCAGAAGTTGGTATGTATCTTGCAATGGCAAGAGTTGCTCACCGTGAAGGCTATCCGGAAATCGGTCTTTACTGGGAAAAGGCAGCATACGAAGAAGCAGAGCACGCAGCTAAGTTTGCAGAGCTCCTCGGCGAAGTTGTAACAGATTCAACAAAGAAGAACCTCGAGCTCAGAGTTGCAGCTGAAAACGGTGCAACAGCAGGTAAATTCGACCTTGCAAAGAGAGCTAAGGCAGCTAACCTCGACGCTATCCACGACACAGTTCACGAGATGGCAAGAGACGAGGCAAGACACGGTAAGGCATTCCAGGGTCTTCTTGAGAGATATTTCGGTTAATTAATATGATACCTGAACGTTGTCCTGCTTGTCAGGAAATTGACGGTTGGAAAGAAGTTATAAATCCATTTACCACGGGTATTCCTATCGGTAAGAATATTCGCATCAGTATTATCCAAACACAAGGGTTTGGCTTTTATAAAGTTAAGTATCGTTGTGAAAAATGCGGATTTGAAGACAAATATGATTACCGAAAAGATAAGTGATACGGTAAGGCATTCCAGGGTCTTCTTAAGAGATATTTCGATTAAGAACCCCTCTGTCACTTCGTGACATCTCCCCTTTCAGGGGCGACATTATATCATAAATAAGCAAAGAGTGGCTTTTCAGCCACTCTTTTTTTCTGCCTTTAAATTCTTTAACAGTTTGGTAAATTCGGGTTTGTCGAGCAATTTTCAAATTATTATTGTAGGGGACGACGTCCTCGACGTCCCTTTAAAAATTGTTATGATTTAGTGGTCGATTCGTGAATCGACCCTACAATTACGGTTTCAGTCAACTGCGTAGGGACGGGCGTCCTCGACCGTCCGTTAACACAGCAGAATCTTCGGACCGTCCGGGAGGCCGGTCCCTACGTGCACAGAGATAGATTGTGCTAAATCAAAGAACCCACAAACCCGAATTTATCGGGTGATTTGAAATAACAATCGTAGGTCGATTTGCAAATCAACCTAAAATATGGTGTAAATTTTAACTGAAAAAGGACGAAAAGATTTATTATAAAATTAAGCATTATCAGCTAAAGATTTCGGATATAGGCACATCAAGAAAAGCCCTGTCCTTTGTAGCTTCTTTCAGTAAATCAGACTGCTTGATAACTTCTCTCGCAAAATCTTCAACTGTAATATTTTCAGGAGCATCAATCAAAGATGCATAAACGCTCTCACCAATAGAACTAATCAAAACGCCGTAATTGTTATTTTCAACATAGACGGTAACGTTTACTCCGTCTATTTCAATCTTATTGCCCTTTGCAACAACATCAAGTTCCAACTCATTGAAGGCAGTCGGTACAGCTCTTTCAGCGAGAAATTTAACATTCATAAAAGGACTCATGCTCTTAATGTATTCGAGTTCATAATCATAATTTATATCAGAAAAATGTTCACCAAAACAATAAAGATAAACATAATCTGTTCCGGGGATATGAGAAACAGCGAGGTCAATAGGGTCTTTTCTTTCTCGTGAATAGTTTTTAATATCGTGATACGGATAAAACTTCTGCATATATTCACCGTCGGTACTAAACTTATTTTCCGGTGTATAAGCATTATAACAATCAATATAAGCACAACCGCACAGAACAATACAACCTACCATAATAATTACAGATGAAACCATTAAAAACTTTTTGATTTTGTCAAAATTAATTGACGTTTTTTCACATACAACCAAACACACAAGTAATATTACCGTCAAAATAAGAAATGCTTCTGCAAAGTAAAGAGAAAAAAGTGCTGACTGAAACTCAATAAGACTAATCGGTTGAACAAATACAGCACCATATAGTATTACACTCAGTAAAGCTGAAATAACAGCAATAAATTTCACAGATTTGAGATTTTTCATAACATCACCTCAAGGAAATATTATCATAGAAATAAAATAAAGTCAAAAAACAAACCGTGGCTCGATGCTACGGGTTTAATTTTATAATGAAAACATTATAATCATAACCACTAGTAAACTAGTGGTTTGCACAGCCCCTATAAGGGGCACCTACAGGCAAAGCCCCTGAAAGGGGCATAGAAGTTTGACAACGCATTACTATCACAAGCAGCCGCTCACGTGCGGCTGTTTATTTTTGCTTACTTATTCTTGGCACCCGTGAACGGGTCCGTATATTCTTTAAGACTTATCTGATCTTCTGCAAAATCTTCTTCAAGCTGATTCTTTATATATTCTTCAATTATCCTTTTGTTTCGTCCTACTGTATCTACATAGTAACCTCTACACCAAAAGTTTCTTGAACCATACTTGTATTTTAAGTTTGCGTGTCTATCGAAAATCATTAAGCTGCTTTTATCCTTGAGATATCCCATAAAATGTGCTACACTTAAATACGGCGGAATACTCACAAGCATATGTACATGATCTATACAAGCTTCAGCTTCTATAATTTCTACACCTTTTTGTTCGCATAGTTTTCGCAGTATTTCTCCGATATCTTTTCTTAATTTACCATATATCTCTTTTCTGCGATATTTTGGTGCGAAAACTATATGATACTGGCATCTGTACTTTGAATGTGATGTGCTTTTGATTTCATTTGTTCCATCTTTCTTAAACATAATAATCCTCCTTTTATTTTAGTAATGCAGTCGCCAAACCGCTTCTATTATATCAGGAGGTTATTATTTTTTGCAGCACTCTTTTGCGTGCTGCTTTTTGTTTTTACTAAAGCGTTCTGTTTCCCCCGGTAGAACCGGGGGTTTTCAGCTGTTGCCAGACAAAAAAGTTTGGCAGGGATTTACCCCTGCCAAAAATTACATAAATATATGAAGAATAGTATCTGCTACAACCTGAAACGGAAGAAGAATCTGATTCATTGTAGGACCAATCATTTCCGGATCAATCTGACCTATCAAAGCATCAAGGTCAATACCTACCAAATCACCAGCTCCTGAAACGGCTGAATAAATAATCTCGAAAGGAACTATAAAAAACAGCAACATAGATGAACCCAACATAATAAACTATCTCCTAATTTTATATCTATTATATATATTGTAAAGAGTTTAGCCAAAAAAGAATCCTCAACTTAATGCCGGAGTTAAGAAAGGCATCAAAATATCAACAATGATCTTAATGTGTACACCTTCGCAACCTTCACAGACTTGATTTACAGCAAAAAGATTCTGAATAAAAATCTTAATCATAGTGAAAATATTTCCGCTATGGCAATCGCAATCACAATCAGTATAGACAGCTTCGGCTGTAACCTCATTGTCAGGCATTGTAAAAGTTGTTTCTTTTGCATTCACATCAGCAACAGTTGCACCGTTAACTACCCAATGACTGAATTTTTTGCCGTCGATCTGAGCAGCTTTAAGAGTTGCAGTTGTGCCAACTTCTGCATACGATGATGATGGTCTGCCGTTAGTAACATTGATTGCATAAACAGGATTAGCAAGCTCAACTCCATCTACCGTAGCCTTAATATGACCTGATTCTTTATAAAATCCATGAATTTTATATTCGCAAGTGTGAAGGATTTTATGATTAGATATGTTGTCAACGACAGATGCTGAAGAATGTGCCCTACCGCAAGTACATCTCAACACAAGCATATTGGGGCGTTCTTCACAGTGAATCTTTAAAAGCTGTCCATCATAAAGAACAACTGAAAAGAAATCTATCTTATTATATACAGTACCGGTTGCAGCTTGTTTTCCAACGATAATACCTTCCCAATAGCCAGTTTCAGGATCATAAGTTGCATAGGGTTTATCTTCGCCACCGGCAGCAGGTGTCGCATCCTGGTCAGTTATGATAACGAAATTCCCATCACCTGCACTTGCTGATACAAGTGAAAAAGACATGATGCTAAACACGGTCAGCAAAGTAAGAACAATAGACAATGATTTTTTAAACATCTTCATACACACTACTCCTTATATTTTTTACTAATAGTACTATATATAGATATATATTGTCAAGTGTATGGCAAAAAAAGAAACCGCAGCTCGATGCTACGGTTTTAAGTCTATATTGGTTACGCACCTTCAAAACTGAACAAAGACATGTTTAGTAAATTGAGTGTAGCTTTTCGCTTCTTACCTGAACCAAAGTTTTACTGTGGTCAAGCCCTCGACCTATTAGTACTGCCCAGCTGAAAGTATCACTACTCTTACA
>JAFODS010000002.1 GCA_017380575.1 Clostridia bacterium
ATTTTTGACTCGGCAAGGCAAAAATCTGCAGATATACTGACGTATTTCAAGGATTTTTAACGAAGTCGAGGCGGAAATATACCTTTCAAAACCTTATGGCTTGTTGGCAATTAAAGTATATGAACACAAACGGAGGTTAATTTATGACACGTTACGAATATGCAAAAGATATGTACGCTAAAATAGGCATCGACACAGAAGCTGCGATTGAAAAGCTTTCTGCATTGCCGATTTCAATGCACTGCTGGCAGGGCGATGATGTTGTCGGCTTTGACTCAAAGGAAGCTCTTTCCGGCGGTATCCAGACAACAGGTAACTATCCCGGCAAGGCAACAACTCCCGCTGAGCTTATGGCTGACATCGACAAGGCTTGCTCACTTATCCCGGGCAAAAAGAAGCTCAACCTTCACGCTTGCTACGCGATTTTTGAAAACGGTGAGTTTGCGGACAGAGATGCAATTGAACCCAAGCATTTTGCAAAATGGGTTGAGTACGCAAAGGAAAGAGGAATGGGCATTGACTTCAACCCCACTTTCTTCTCACACCCGATGGTAAAGGATAACCTTACTCTCTCTTCACCCGATGAGGAAACAAGAACATTCTGGGTAAATCACGGTAAGGCCTGCCTTAAGATTGCTGAATATTTCGCAAACGAAACAGGTGTTCCCTGCGTTATGAACATCTGGATTCCTGACGGATACAAGGATATCCCTGCAGACAGATTCTCTCCGAGAGCACGTTTCAAGAAATCACTCGACGAAATTCTTGAAGTGCCGTACGACAAGACAAAGGTTTACATAACTCTTGAATCAAAGGTTTTCGGTATCGGTCTTGAGTCCTACACAGTAGGCTCTGCTGAGTTCAGCCTTTCTTACGTTAATTATAAAGGTATCACTCCGCTTATGGATAACGGTCACTACCACCCTACAGAGGTTGTTTCCGATAAGATTTCTTCACTTCTTCTTTTCAACAAGAAGATTGCTCTTCACGTTACAAGAGGTGTACGTTGGGACAGCGACCACGTTGTTATCTTTGACGACGAAACAAAGGAAATCGCGAAGGAAATCGTTGCAAACGATGCACTTGACCGTGTGTTCATCGCAACAGACTATTTCGATGCTTCAATCAACCGTGTTGCAGCTTGGGTAATCGGTCTTCGCAACGTGCAGAAGGCAATGCTCAATGCTCTTCTTACTCCGCACGCAGAATTTACTGCACTTCAGGACAGTGCAAACACAACAAAGCTTCTTGCTCTTCAGGAAGAAATGAAGACTTATCCGTTTGCTGATGTATGGAACGAATACTGCGAGCGTTGCGGTGTACCTGTAGGTGAAAACTGGTTTGAGGAGATTGAAAAGTACGAAGCAGAAGTACTTTCAAAGAGGTAATTATGAGATTGGTTGAAATTGAAAATACATTATTGTTTGAGCAGGATAAATTTTTCAGTCAGTGCCACGCTTCAACAATCCTTAAGGTTGGCGAAAAGCTTCTCTGTGCTTTCTTTGCAGGCACGGAAGAGGGTAAGGACGACGTAAGAATTTATCTTATGACAAACGAAAACGGCAAATGGTCAGACCCTGAGCAGATGTCTTTCACAAAGGATATTCCCTGCTGGAATCCCGTGCTTCTTGAAAAGGACGGTACAATCTACCTTTTCTTCAAGGTGGGCAAGAAAATTACGAAGTGGCAGACATACCTTCGCACGTCAACTGACGGCGGTAAAACATGGAGCGAAGCTTCCGAGCTTGTTGATGGCGACAAATCGGGCGGACGCGGTCCTGTTAAAAACAAAGCTATCGTGCTTTCTGACGGTACTGTTGTTGCTCCCGCTTCTGTTGAAACAAATACAAAATGGGATGCGTTCATCGATTTCTCAAAAGATAACTGCAAAACCTGGCAGAAGAGCAATCTTATTGAATTCGACCACAAAAAGGCTGTCGGCAAGGGCATAATTCAGCCGACACTCTGGGAGGCTGACGGAAAGGTTTATGCACTTCTGCGTTCAACCGAAGGCTACGTTCTGCGAAGCTTTTCGGAAGACCTCGTGAATTGGTCACCTGCCGAAAAAGCAGACCTTCCGAACAATAACAGCGGTATCGACTGTGTTAAGCTTCCTGACGGAAGCGTTGCGGTTTTCCACAATCCGATTGCCTGTGCCGATTGGGGTGACAGAAACATTATCTCCTATGCGATAACAAAGGATAACGGAGAAACCTTCCTTCCTGCAGTTGAGGTTGAAAAGGACGAGGACAAGGATGCGGAATACTCTTATCCGGCAGCAATAACAGACGGAGAATATGTTTACCTGACATATACACATTACCGCAAAAATGTAATGTTCAGAAAGTTCATAATTGAAGATTAATCGTAATCTTGCACAAAACGAGCCTGAGTTTTTACACTTATCCGTGTATTGACAAATGGTGTATAATATTTTTGTAAATTTTTCAAGGAGGATACTTAAATGAAAAAGATTTCAAAGAAAATCCTTGCAGTTGTTCTTTGCCTGACTTTCGTTTTCGGAATTTCAGGAATTGCAACATCAGCTGAGGAAGCTACAGACGCAATCAAAAGAGTAAGCTGTACTTTTAACGGTGATTCAATGACATCAAGAGGTTTCTGCTGGTACACAGAAGACTATTCAGATGCAGACGTTCAGATCGTGAAGACAGCAAAGTTTGACGGTACATTCGCAAACGCTGTAACATATTCTTCAGAAAACGTTTATCAGTTCCGTGATCAGTATTGCCACAAGGTAACAGTTTCTGACCTTGAAGCAGGCACATCATACACATACCGTGTTGGTGACAAGTCACAGAACCTCTGGAGCGAAGCAGGTACATTCGTAACAGACGACGGTGACGACGAGTTTTCATTCATCACAATCGCTGACGTGCAGGCAAGCAGCGACGAAAACTTTGCTGAAGCTTCAGAAACACTTAAGGGTGCAGTTGCAACTCTTCCCGAAGCAGAGTTCACAACAACTCTCGGTGACTATGTTAACGACAACACAAACGAAGAGTGGGATTGGTACTTCAAGCACTTTGAGTTCTCAAATATGTCAACAACAGTTGCTCCCGTTGCAGGTAACCACGACGGTAACATCACAAACAAGCTCAACATCAACGTTTTCAACTCAATGTTCAATCTTTCAAACGAGAACACAGAGTCAAACGTTAACTGGGTAAACGGTGTTTACTATTCATTCGATTACGGCAACGCTCACATTGCTGTTCTTAACACAAACGATATGTACCCGATGTCACAGTCACAGAGAAACTGGCTTATCAACGATATGACAGCTTCAGACGCTGACTGGAAGTTCGTGTTTATGCACAGAGCTCTTTTCTCAGAGGGTAAGAACATCAACAAGCCTGACACAATCATTATGAGAAACGTTCTCGGCGAAATCTTTGCTGAGCTTGACATCGACCTTGTTTATGCAGGTCACGACCACGTTTACTACCGTTCACATCCCGTTATCGGTGATGAGGTTGTTACAGACGTTTCTTATGTAACAGAAAACTATAAGGGCGAAGAAATCACATTCGCAAACAACCCTGACGGTACAGTTCACATCCTTCCCTCAACAGCAGGTACAAAGAGATACGGCCTTAACGAGGATGCTATTGATCCTATCGGCGAAGCTTGTGCATTTGACCTTTCAACAAGAGATATGGGCGGTTGCTTTATGACAACTGTTGTTGACGGTGACAAGGTTATCATCAAGTCATACCTTGTTGACGACGAAACTCAGGAAATTTCTCTTATTGACCAGTATGCAATCAAGAAGGATCTTTCTCAGAAGACTGATTTCGAGCCGACAAACCTTCCGACAGACAATGTTTCAAATATCGACGATTATATTTCAAACATCGTTTCTGAAATCATCGGAATGCTTTACAGCTACGTTGCAGTGCTTCTTCCTCAGGCAATCAAAGGCTTGTTTTAATTCTTAATTGAAAATATAAATCTGTCGGGCAGACGTTTAAGTCTGTCCGACAGTTCTTTTTTGTAACAAAATACACAAAACGGTCGATAATTTTCTACATACCATTTGAATATTATAGTCAAATTTACTTGAATTTTGTTTTGCGCTTTGGTAAAATAATAAATGTATAAGTGGATAAGTCCGCCTAATCAAAGGAGGGATTGAAAATGAACAGGAAAAATCATCCGAACGATGTTCCCATGTATCTGTTCCATCAGGGAAATAACGCAAAAGCGTACGAGTTTCTCGGTGCACACCGTGTTGATGACGGCAGGGTCGTTTTCCGTGTATGGGCTCCGAATGCGGTCGCAGTAAGCGTTGTCGGCGATTTCAACGGTTGGAACAACGATGCAAACCATATGTACCGCCTTTCCGACGGCTCAATCTGGGAATGCTTTGTCGAAAATATCAGTCAGTTTGATACCTATAAATTCTGCATCACCGCAAAGGACGGCAGAAGACTTTTTAAAGCTGACCCTTATGCATTCCATGCAGAAACACGTCCCGATACGGCTTCAAAATTTTACGATATTGAAGGCTATGAATGGCAAGACTCAAAGTGGATGAAAACACGAAAATCAAAGTCTGCCTACGAAAGCCCGATGAATATTTATGAGGTGCACCTCGGTTCGTGGAAGGTTCACGGCGAAGAAATATTTTATTCTTACCGTCAGCTTGCCGACGAATTGACAAAATATGTAAAGGAAATGGGATATACTCACGTAGAGCTTCTTCCGATAAGCGAGCATCCGTTTGACGGCTCGTGGGGATATCAGGTAACGGGTTACTTCGCACCGACCTCACGCTACGGTGAGCCGAAAGATTTTATGTACTTTGTGGATAAGTGTCACGAAGCAGGAATCGGCGTTATCCTTGACTGGGTACCTGCTCATTTCCCGAAGGATGCCCACGGACTTTATGAGTTCGACGGTCAGCCGCTTTACGAATATGAAGATATGCTCAAAGGAGAGCACAAGCAATGGGGAACAAGAGTTTTTGACTACAGTAAAAATGAAGTGCGAAGCTTCCTTACCTCAAGTGCACTCTTCTGGCTTGAAAAATACCATATCGACGGACTCAGGGTTGATGCCGTTGCGTCAATGCTTTATCTTGACTATTGCAGGACAGAAGGTAACTGGCGTCCGAACAAAAACGGCGGTAACGAAAACCTTGAGGCAATCGAATTTTTGCAGAAGCTTAACACCGCAATCTTCCGCGAATACGGCGACGTGCTGATGATTGCAGAGGAAAGCACAGCCTGGCCGATGGTTTCAAAGCCTGTCTGTGACGGAGGGCTTGGTTTCAACTTCAAATGGAATATGGGTTGGATGAACGACTGTCTTCGTTATTTCTCAATGGACGGAATTCACAGGAAGTTCAATCACAATAATCTCACGTTCTCTTTCTTCTATGCTTTTTCGGAAAACTTTGTCCTGCCGATTTCGCACGATGAAGTTGTTCACGGCAAGTGCTCGCTCATCAACAAAATGCCGGGTGAATACGAAGAAAAATTTGCAGGTGTCCGTTCCTTCCTTGGCTATATGATGGCTCATCCGGGCAAAAAGCTTATGTTTATGGGTCAGGAATTCGGCCAGTTTATCGAGTGGAATTATAAGCAGGGTCTTGATTGGCTGTTGCTTGATTATGAAGCTCACCGCAAGCATATGCATTTCGTTAAAACAATCAACGAGCTTTACAAATCAACTCCCGCACTCTGGGAGATTGATTACAACTGGGAAGGCTTCAACTGGATAAGCAACGACGACGTTGACAATTCCGTTATAGCCTTCAGGCGAATTGATAAGGATAAAAAAGAAATTATTGCCGTTTGCAATTTCACTCCCGTCAGCCGTGAAAATTACTGCATAGGTGTCCCGAAGGCGGGCAGCTACAAGGTTGTTCTTAATACGGATGCAGAAGAATTCGGCGGCAAGGGCAAAGGTTCAACAGGCAGTGTTAAGAGCAAAAAAGCTCCGATGCACGGCTTCGCAAACAGTATTTCGCTCGACCTTCCGGGTCTGAGTGTAATATATCTCAAAGCTCCGGTTTCGAGAAAAAGAAAAACAACAAACGAAAATGCCGCAAAAAATGCGACGAAATAAAAAGGAGGCAGCACTTAATGTCACGCAAACACGAATGTATCGCAATGCTCCTTGCAGGCGGACAGGGAAGCAGACTCGGGATACTGACTAAAAACATCGCCAAACCTGCCGTACCCTACGGCGGAAAATACAGAATTATCGATTTCCCGCTTTCAAACTGTGTAAACTCAGGTATTTACACCGTGGGCGTACTTACACAGTATCAGCCTCTTGAGCTTAATGACTATATCGGCAACGGACAGGCGTGGGACCTTGACCGTGCAGACGGCGGTGTTCATATCCTTTCTCCGTATCAGCAGATTCAGGGTACGGAATGGTACAAGGGTACAGCAAACGCTATTTATCAGAACATCAATTTCATTGACAGATATGACCCCGAATATGTCCTCATCCTTTCAGGTGACCATATCTATAAGATGGACTATTCAAAGATGCTCGGCTTCCACAAGGAAAAGAATGCCGACTGTACAATCGCAATGCTTGAAGTGCCATGGGAAGAGGCTTCACGTTTCGGTCTTATGATCGTTAACGATGACGGTTCAATTTCAGAGTTTGAAGAAAAGCCGAAGAACCCCCGTTCAAACAAGGCTTCAATGGGCGTTTACGTATTCTCGTGGAAGAAGCTCCGTCAGTACCTTCTTGACGATGAAGCAAACCCGTCATCAAGCAACGACTTCGGCCACGACCTTATCCCTGCAATGCACGAAGCAGGCGAGAGAATGTTTGCTTATGAATTTGACGGCTATTGGAAAGACGTTGGTACAATCGACAGCTTGTGGGAGGCTAACCTTGACCTTCTTAATCCGCAGGTTGACCTTGACCTCACAGATTCAAGCTGGAAGATTTACGCAAAGAACCCCGTAACCTGTCCGCACTACGTTGCAGACACAGCAAAAGTGCAGAATTCTATGATTGCTGAGGGTTGCGAAATTGAAGGCGAAGTTGATTTCTCCGTTCTTTTTGCAAACGTTAATGTTGAAGAGGGCGCAATCGTTAAGGATTCAATCATTATGCCCGGCAGCGTTATCAAATCAGGTGCAAAGGTTCAGTATGCAATCGTTGCTGAAAACGTAACTGTTGAAGGCGGTGCCTGCGTCGGCAAGAGACCCGAAGATATGGCAAACCTCGAAGATTGGGGCGTTGCAGTTGTCGGCCCGAAAGTAACTGTCGGCAAGGGTGCTTGTGTTGAACCCAAGGCAATGATCGGCGAAGATGTAAAGGGGGCAGAATGATGAGAGCCAATAATGTACTCGGACTTGTTTTTTCAAACAATTTTGATAACTATCTTAATGAACTGACATCAATGCGTTCAATGGGCTCTGTGCCCTACGGCGGACGCTACCGACTTATCGACTTCAACCTTTCCGTAATGGTAAACAGCGGAATGGGCAAGGTTGGTATTATTACAAAGAGTAACTATCAGTCACTTATGGACCACGTCGGAAACGGACGTGCCTGGGACCTTTCAAGAAAGAACGGCGGTCTTTATATCCTTCCTCCGTTCAACTCTGCAAACACAGGACTTTATTCGGGCAGAATTGAAGCTGTTGCAGGTGTTATGAACTTCCTTCAGTATTCCGATGAGGAATATGTTCTCCTTTGCGACTGTAACGCACTTTATAACTTTGACCTTGCAAAGATGTTTGCTTTCCACGAGGAAAAGGGTGCAGACATCACAATCGCTTATGTTAACGGCGAAACTCCCGAAATTTCCGAGCTTGCAATTCTCGGCGTTGAGGAAGACGGCAAGGTTAATTCAGTTTCACGCAGACTCAAGGACGGCGTTGAAAATTATTCAATTAATATCGTTCTTATGAGAAAGTCTTTGCTTGAAAGACTTATCAACGAAGCAACAAGCCTCGGTTTCCATTCGTTTACGGAGGATATTCTTAAGAGAAACGTTTCAAAGCTTAAGATTTACGGTTATGAAGTAACAGGTTTTGTTAAGCTTCTTGATTCAATGCAGAGCTATTTCGAAGCAAATATGGCTTTGCTTGACAAGGAAACAAGAAATGCACTTTTCCGTTCTCATCCTGTTTATACAAAGGTTAAGGACGACGTTCCGGCAATTTACGGTCTTGGTTCTGAGGTTAAGAATTCGCTCGTTGCAGACGGCTGTGTAATTGAGGGTAAGGTAGAAAACAGTATCCTCTTCCGCGGTGTTCACGTCGGCAAGGATGCAGTTATTAAAAACTGTGTGCTTATGCAGAACACATATATCGGTGACGACGTTTCTCTCAACTGTGTTGTTGCGGACAAGAACGTTGTTATCAAGCCCAACAAGGTACTTTCAGGTGACGAGAAATTCCCTGTTTACATCGGCAAGAGTATCGTAATTTAATCTCAGCAAAATTTTACGAAAGGGTGATTACTAATGAAGGTTTTATATGCAGCAAGTGAAGCTTTGCCGTTTATGGCGAGTGGCGGTCTTGGTGACGTTGCAGGCTCTTTGCCTCAGGCGCTCAGAAAAAGACTTATCGGTTGCCGTGTGGTAATGCCTCTTTATGATACAATCCGTCAGGAGCTTAAGGACACAATGAAGTTTATCACTCATATCTGTGTTCCCGTAGCGTGGCGCCGTCAATATTGCGGAATTTTTGAAGCAAAGTATAACGGTGTTATCTACTATCTCCTTGACAATCAGTATTATTTCAAGCGCGACACAATCTACGGTCAGTATGACGATGCAGAGCGTTTCGCTTTCTTCTCAAGAGCTATCCTTGAGATTATTCCTTACATCGATTTCAAACCCGACATCATTCATTGTAACGACTGGCAGACAGCACTTACACCTGTTTACTATTCTGCAATGTATGCAAATTCACCGGGTTATGAAAACATCAAAACAATTTTTACAATTCACAATATCCAGTATCAGGGTATCTACGGCAGAGAGGTGCTCGAAGACGTTATCGGCATTCCGCAGGAGCACGCATCTCTCCTCGAATACGACGGCTGTGTAAACTTTATGAAGGGTGCAATTGAATGTGCCAACAAGGTTACAACAGTAAGCCAGTCATATGCCGACGAAATCCTTGACCCGTGGTATTCTCACGGTCTTGACAGCATTCTCAACGAAAGAAGATACAAGCTCAGCGGTATTCTTAACGGTATCGATGTGCTCGGCTATGACCCTGAAACAGATAAGAGCATCAGAGCTAATTATTCAGCAGCTAAGCCTGAGGATAAGAAGCTCAACAAAGAGGATTTGCAGCAGGTTATGGGTCTTCCCGTACGTCCTGACGTGCCGATTATCGGTATGGTTTCCCGTCTTGTTGCTCATAAGGGTCTTGACCTTGTCAAGGGTATTCTTGACGAGCTTCTTGCAACAAGTGAAATGCAGCTTGTTGTTCTCGGCTCGGGCGATTATGAGTACGAAAGCTTCTTTAGAGATATCGCAGCAAAGTATCCCGATAAGGTAGGTCTTCGAATCGGATTCATCCCCGACCTTGCACGTAAGATTTATGCAGGTGCGGATATGTTCCTTATGCCTTCAAAGAGTGAGCCCTGCGGACTTTCGCAGATGGTTGCTCTTCGTTACGGTACAGTGCCTATCGTCCGTGAAACAGGCGGTCTTCGCGATTCTATTTCGGACTGCGGCGACGGTGAAGGAAACGGATTTACATTCAAGAGCTACAATGCTCACGATATGCTCGATGCAATCCGTCGTGCATTGACTGTTTATTATAACCACGATTGGGCAGCTCTTACACAGCGTGCACTTGAATGTGATTACAGCTGGGGACGTTCAGCTAATACCTA
Organism: Clostridia bacterium; assembly: GCA_017380575.1. GTDB lineage: Bacteria > Bacillota > Clostridia > Oscillospirales > Acutalibacteraceae > CAG-488. The sequence goes on from JAFODS010000002.1 coordinate 9,856, forward strand.
TATAAAACTCTATAAGGCAACATTAAAGGACTAATAAAAAGATGAAATCTTATTACATTCAACTTATAAGAAACGGTCTGACTGCAGGCAACGTAGGCGGACGTTATATCGGCCATACAGATGAAGAACTCAGCACAGAGGGAATTGAGCAGATAAGGCAGATGAAAGAGGATTATAAATATCCGGATGTGGAAGCTGTTTTCTCAAGCCCACTGAAGCGTTGCACTCAGACAGCGAAGCTCATCTATCCTAACTGCGACCCGATAATCATCGACGGATTTATTGAATATAACTTCGGTGAGTTCGAAGGAAAATCTGCAGAGGAGCTTGAAAGTCATCCTGTTTTTCCGGATTGGCTTGCAGGTAAAAAGGGTGTTTCACCGCCATTCGGAGAGAGTAACGAGGATTTTTCGCAGAGAATTGCACAGACTATGGTAAAGGTTATTGACGGTGTAATTCAGTCAGGCATAACCAAGACGGCAATCGTAACTCACGGTGGAGTTATTATGGCTCTTCTTGCGATGTTCGGTCTGCCCGAAGCTTCAATGCACGAATGGCTCACTCCGGGCGGTTGCGGATATACTATCCGTGTCACTCCGTCACTCTGGTCACAGGGCAGAAAGTTTGAAGTCTTTGCACAGATTCCTGAAATCGAAGGCGAGGATGAATTCCGCGACATCGATGACGACTTCAACGTTGAAGATTTCTTGTATGATTAATTTTTGAAAGCAGTGAATTTTATGGATTATATTTCACAGCTTATACAGCGGTATCCGATTCTTACGGAAAACGAAAAGGATATCCGTCTGTTTTGCGAAATGCTTATAAACTGTTATGAGTGGGGCGGTAAGCTTCTTATCTGCGGAAACGGAGGAAGCTGTGCCGATGCCGAGCATATTGCAGGCGAGCTGATGAAGGGTTTTCTGAAGAAAAGACCCTTGTCAGCAGAAAAAAAGGCTAAGATGCTTTCTTTGGCACCCGAGCTTGAAAACGTTAATCTCGATATGCTTCAGCAGGGTCTTCCTGTTTTCACGCTCAACAGCGGAGCAGCACTTACAACAGCTTTTGCCAACGATTGCGACCCTGACCTGATTTATGCTCAGCAGGTTCTTGCGACAGGCAGAAAGGGCGATGTTTTCCTCGGAATAAGCACTTCGGGAAACGCAAAGAATGTTTATTCCGCAGCAGCCGTTGCAAAGTCAATGGGACTTAAAACAGCTGCTCTCTCAGGCAGAAACGGCGGAAAACTCAAGGATGTCTGCGATGTTTCAATCGTAGTGAAAGAGGAAGAAACCTTCAAAATTCAGGAGCTTCATCTCCCCGTCTACCACGCAATCTGCGCAACAGTTGAAGAACATTTTTTTGAAGAATAATAATATTGAACTGACAAAGCACACCCCGAAGCAATCTTTCGGGGTGTGCTTTCTTGCAGATCAAAAAATGTCTTGATTTTTTCGGGAGGGGTGGTATTATATAGAAAATAAAACAAATCAAGGAGGAACTTTTATGTCTTTTCTTGCAGCACTTATGGGAGCTATACCTGTGGCGTTAATTGCCGCTGTTTGTATTCCGATGTTGGTTTTTGAATTAGGAATTGAGGTTTTACCGTCACTTTTTAATCCGGATTTTTATACAGCGTTATTTGAAGGTATGTTAAACATTCCTGAGTTACAGCCGGATGCATTTTTGGATTATGTAAAGACTTTGCTTGAAAACGGAGTTGGACTGTAATAAACAGTTAAACGCTGTACCGATAATAATTTTCGGTACAGCGTTATTTTTTAAAAGATTTTAATTTGTCAGACTAAACTTTTCTTAACCCTTTCGGATAATGATTTTTCGCTGTTCCGTTAACAACCTTTACTCCGCCGAGGGTGCATCCGTCAATGAGGGCTGTTGCCCAGCCGTTTTCGCAAGAGCAGGGAATAGTGTTACCCTTAAGATAGCTGTCTGCTTCTTCCGTTGTCAGCTCAATCTGCCTTTTAAAATTCTTTCCCATCGCCATAAAGAATTGGTGATGAGGCTGAACGTAATTTTTCTGCACCGTGCCGATTGTTACACCGCAGGAGAATGCAACACCTTTCGGAACAACGAAATCAGGTTCAAAATAAACAATGCTGTCTTTATATTTTTTAACGCAATTCTTGTCGTAATTGATGAGCGTTGAATCGAGAAAATCGAAAACAATTTTTTCTTCTGCCTTTGAAAGTTTTTCAAGGGCGTTTTCTCTTTTTATGCTGATGTAATTAGCGTCCGTCTTTTTAAGGAGCGCAAGAAACTGTCCTTCGCCCTTTGAAACGTGAGGATAAAATCTTCTGCAGAAAGAAATATTTTCTGTTTTGCAACCGTCAAAGAAAATACCGTCAGCTGTTGCATTCCTTACTTTTTCATTGACTTCAACAAGCTCAAAATTTTTGTTTTGTGAAAGAAATCTGTCAATGCACATTTCATTCTCTTCAAGCGAATAAGTGCAGGTGGAATAAAGAAGATAACCTCCCTCGTCAACGAAATCCTTCGCATAGCTGAGAATTTCGTCCTGCCTTTGTGCACAAAGCTTAACGTTCTGCTCGCTCCATTCGTTGATTGCCGTTTCGTCCTTGCGGAACATTCCTTCACCTGAGCAGGGTGCATCAACGATGACAAGATTGAATTCCTCTCCGAAAAGGGTGGAAAGTCTTTTAACATCTGAACAGGTTGTGATTGCATTTTTAATTCCCATTCTCTCGATGTTTCCTGTAAGGATTTTGCATCGCGACGGAATAATTTCGTTAGAAACAAGAAGTCCGTCCTTGAGCTCGTCTGCCGCTTGGGTTGATTTTCCGCCCGGTGCGGCACAAAGGTCAAGGATTTTCCAATCAGGCTTGATGTCTATACTTGCAACAACGCTCATCGCTGCAGGGTCCTGAATGTAAATCATACCTGCGTGGTGGTAAGGATGGTTGCCGATTCCGTCATAATTAAAATAGTATGCACCGTCGGCATAACTGATTTTTTCACCGCCGAAAGGATTAATGTTTTCAAAATCCTCTGTCGATATTTTATTTGTGTTTATTCTGAAAGAACGGACGGGTAAATCGTCAAAAGAAGCGATAAATTTTTCGTAATCGTCGCCTAAAAGTTCTTTCATTCTTGTTGTAAATTCCTTAGGTAAATTCATTTCGTTCACCTTATAAATTAGCTTCAATGTTAAACATACAGATTGCAAGAACCGCAATGCTTGCAGTTTCTGTGCGAAGAATTCTCTTGCCGAGTGAAACAATTTCTCCGCCTGCAGCCTTGGCTTTTTCAATTTCTTTTTCCTCGTAACCGCCCTCGGGACCGATGAAAATTCCGATTGTCATTCCGCTTTTCACCTGCGAGAGCTTGTCCCTTAAAGCCGCCATACTGTCGGCACATTCGTAGGGGACAAGAAGCAGGTCAAAGCTTTCTGCAATTTTCAAAGCTTCAGCGAAGGGGACAGGCTCGTGAATTTCGGGAATGACCGTTCTGCCCGATTGTTTTGCCGCACTTTCGCTGATTGACTGCCAGCGCGATGTCTTGCCTTTTTTCTTTTTATCGTCAAGCTTAACAACACATCGTGTCATCTCTACAGGGTAAATCTCGCTTACGCCAAGCTCGACGCCTTTCTGTATAATCAGCTCCATTTTATCTGCCTTTGGAAGACCTTGAAAAAGCACAAGCTTTACGGGAAGCTCGTTGCTCATAAGCTGACCTTCTTCGATTTCCGCAACAATCCTGTCGTCATAAATTTCACTTACGGAACAGCAGTAGCTTCCGCCGTTGCCGTCATTGGCAACAAAACGTTCTCCGACCTTCATACGAAGCACATTTTTGATGTGATTTACGTCGTTTCCGACAATTTCGATATATTGTTCAGAAATATTTTCAGGAGAAACAAAAAAATGAAACATACAGAAAAACTCCTTTTTCTACTATAAGTAGTATATATCTAAAAGTATAACATCACATCTTCCGTTTTTCAATGCAAACGGTGTCTGATTTTGCGAAAAGTTTAAATTTATTTGGGTTGACTTATTTTGGAAAAGGGAATATAATTACTTGACTAACCTTAGGAGGGTGTAAAATGACTAAGAGAATTTTGGCTATTGTTCTTGCTTTGATTACTGCTTTTTCAATTGCAGCCGTACCCGCAGGAGCAGCAGTACAGCAGGAAAGAAAAGCTGTAAACATTATTGATATCTGGAAGAACGGATACGATATGCCTGACGTTGGTGATGTGCTTGAATCAATGTTCACAATCAGCAGTCTTATGTATCAGGCAACGGGCTTGCCGTTTTTCTCTGACGAAGTTATCGTTGTAACTGTTAACGATACACTTCAAGGCATTGTTGATGGTATTTTAGAAACAACAGGAGTTGACTTCAGTAAAATTTACAAGAGTCTTCCTCAGTCAAATCAGCTTGCAGAGCTTGTAACTGAGTCTATGCAGCTCGATATCCCTGCAACACAGGCTTATCTGTTTCAAATGTCAGACCAGTGCTTCAAAAACGGAAATGCACTTTTTGGTGTAATACTCAGAATGACAGAGCTTTGGCTCGGTATTGTTGATGAGGTTCACCTTACAACAAAGCCGTATCCCGCAGAGCCCGGTTGCGAAGAGATTGGCTTCATTGTAACTTACCGCGACGGCAGAACAGAAGAGGTTTATTCAGGTATTCTTTATGATACGGTAAACAATGCTTTTGTTGGTAAGAACGGTCAGCCTGCAATTTTTGGTTATTATCTTGACCTTAACACTAACCTTGTTTATACAGGTATCGATGTATGGCAGAGAAACATGGGTTTCAACATTTTCTATGATATTTTCTGCTACCTTACACCGTTCTTCTTCCACTATACAACCCAGCGTGTAAAGTTTGTTTACCAGGGTAAGGACTGGATGTTCCAGATGTGGAAGGGTCGTTATGCAATTGCAAACGGCGGTGAGCTTGGTATCTACACTCGTGACGAAAGCAAGATCGGTTCATTCTACGATTGCGGTTCAGATGAGGATATGCTTGTTATGTCAATCGCTGTTTATCACGAAGATGAACTTATCTTCAAGCGTGATCCGATGCTCCATTGGTGGGTAACAGGCTTCGCAATCAGCGATACAGCTTATCTTCCCGAATCACTCACCTTGATTGCGACAATCACAATGAGAGATAAAGAGATGCTTGACCTTGCTGTTGAGGCATTCGCAAAGAAGAAGGGTATCATCGACTACGAAGTTGACGGACTCGACGTTACAATTACATGGTAAAAAATATTGGTGCTGTTGCTTTTGCAACAGCACCTTTTTTGTGAAATAATTTTATTTCATATTCTTTTCGTAAGATTCGATCATCTTCTTAACCATCTGACCGCCGACAGAACCTGCCTGCTTTGATGTGAGGTCGCCGTTGTAACCGTTCTTAAGGTTAACGCCTACTTCAGCAGCAGCCTCCATCTTGAAACGGTTGAGAGCTTCCTTTGCCTCGGGAACTACGTTCTTGTTGCTTGACATAACTTTTCACTCCTTTTAAAAGATTTCTTGCGTCTGCATTATTATTGTTGTAATCAGAATGAAAATTATTAATGTCAATTTTTTGCGATTGAGGCAGTTTTTGAATAAAAACAATTAAATGTTTACCAATCAAGATTTTGATAATACGGTCCGTTTTCGAACTCGTCGTGTCCGCAACATGATGAAGCAATATACCGCATCTTCTGCTCCGTATCATTATAAGCTCCAATAAGATATGAGCAACCCATCTTCTCCTCGTTTATATAATAAATTACTGTCCAATTACCCCTGGTTTCAATTCTATATCCGTTGTTTTCTTTTCTTTGGTTTATAAGATATTCTTTGTGCTCCTCATTTGTTTCAAGTTGAGAAATGGTGAAAAGATCATTTTCCAGACATATATCACCGGGAAGAGACTTTTTTGCTCTTTCATATTCATCGTCACTCAATACCCATTCGGCACATATATCGTATGTGCCATAGTTACAGCCCGGACAAGAAGTTAATTTATAATAATATTTTGTTGTGTCCGGAACCTTGGGGTTATATGGGTAATGAGAAGTTATTTTTGCACTTAAAGGGATTTTTTGGGGGAATATATCGTATATCGGATAGTTACTGTAGTCGCTGTTAAACTCTGAGTCAAGAACATCATCAAATTCCATATAGTTTTCAATATCTGCTGTTTGTGAATAAAAAGGCGAAGGGCAAAAAGCCGCCAGAAAAATCGAAAAAGGTGTTAATGCAATACAACCGATTATTGAAATTCCGACCAAAACGGCAGTTATTCTCTTGGCTTTTCCTCGGTTGATTTTTATAAAACGTTTTCCTGTACTTCTCCAAAGTACCAATATTGATAGTGCAATCAAAAATAACCAGCAACTATGAACACACAAAAAAGCAAGTATATCGGGATCAAAACGAATAAAACGAAAATCGAAAATAATCTCACATATCATGATCAGAAAAACAACCGAAAAAAGTAAAAGAAGACTAGCAAAAATAATTAATACCGCTTTCTTAACCTTTTCTTTAACAGTCAGATCCAAGTCTTCGAGGGGGATTTCGTTTTTCTCAACAGTTGCCGAAAGAGAGGCACATATCGTTTCTATGGTTACTTCCTCATTAAACGAAATATTTTTTAATTTTTCAACGATTATAGTTTTGTGGTTTATTTCAGCTTTTGCTTCTTCTATATATTTTTTTATTACCTCTTCTGTTTCTGTCTTATCAATTATGTTTTTAATATCTGCAATCGAAAATCCCGCTTTTCGGAGCATTGCGATGTTGTTAAGTCGTTCAATATCACTTTCAGAAAATTCAATGCTCTTTCTTCCGCTAAAAGATTCTTCTATGCTTGGAGTGAAAAGACCGTTGTCAATATATAATCTGATTGCTCGGTCAGTTAATCCTGTCCGTTCAATTGCCTCTTTAATTTTCATAAACAGCCTCCTTTCAATCCAATAATAAACTTTTACCTTAGGTGAATGTCAAGTGTTTTTATAACTAAAGTATAACATTTAACGGTTTTTACTTCAATATGCCGATTTTATACAATCATAATGCTTATATCCCTATGACGTTCAATTGGTTTATAGCAATGCGTAAGCGGGCAATAGATTTCACAAAATCTGCCATTTCAAAACAAAGATAGCTTTCGAAAGTGTTGACAAAACTGATGAGTGTGATATAATATTTGGTATTAATATTGAAAACGAAAGGAACCAGCTGTCTGTAGGGGATTGTTGGTTTCTTTATGTTTTTTTAGAGTAAAATACGTAAAAAATAAACATAAACACAGTTCTAAAAACTGTAAAAGGAGACTGTAATATGGAAATTCAACTTCAGGAACTTATTGAGCAGATTAAAAAAGACGGTGTAGAAGCTGCTGAAAATCAGGCTGAAGCAATCCTTTTGTCTGCAAAGGCTGAGGCGGAAAAAATCATCGCTGACGCTCAGGCTCAGGCTGATAAGCTTATGGCTGATGCAAAAGCTGAAAACGAAAAAACCGTTAAATCGGGCGAAGATGCAATCCGTCAGGCAGGACGTAATCTTCTTATTTCATTCAGAGAAAGCGTTACAAGAGAACTTGGTGCGATTGTTGGCGGAAACGTTAACGCTGTTTATTCATCAGATGCTTTTGCAAAGCTTGTTATAAATGCGGTTGAAAGCTGGACAGGCAAACCCGAGGCAGAGGATATCGCAGTTATTCTTAACAGTGCTGACCTTGAAAAGCTCGAAGGTGCACTTCTTGCGGAGCTTAAGGCAAAAATGCTCGGCGGTGTTACACTTAAGGCTAACGATAGCTTTGACGGCGGATTCCGTATTGCCGTAAATAACGGTGCAGTTTACTACGATTATTCCGCAGAGGCTGTTACGGATATGCTTTCAAATTACCTCAGTCCCAAGGTTACTGCACTTCTGAAAGAGGCTGAATAATTATGGCTGAATATTATCTGATATCTCAATTGCCGTCGCTTGACGGAATTTCCGAAAGCACTCCGTTGCCCATAACGCAGGAGAGATTTACGGAACTTTGTCAGCGTTTTCTCGGCAAGAAAGCACAGCGTGAATTCGAAAAGCTGACGCTTGCACCGTCGAGGAATCCTGAAAAATCGTCATCCGCATTAATTGAAGAATGGAACGAGGGCGAAAGCAAGCTCCGTCTTGCTCTTGCAAAGCTCCGTGCGGATAAAATGAACAAGCAGTTTGATGCGGGAAATCAGTCTTTTTCACCGACGCTTCTGCAGGCGGTACGTACTGCCATTGAAAGCGAAAGTCCGATGGAAGCGGAAAAGCTTCTTAACCGTTACCGTCTTGATTTCCTTGAAACGCTCAGACCGATGGATTCATTTTCGGAAGAATATGTGTTCTATTACGGGCTGAAGCTGAAGCTCATTGAGCGTATACGAAAGTTTGACACAGAAAGCGGAGAATCCGCATACAGAAATATATACAGCTCCATTATGAACGGAGAAAGATCGGAGGTTATACAATGACCGAAAACAAAGGTAAGGTCGTGAGCGTTAACGGTAACCTTGTTTCAGTAAGGTTTGAAGGCAATGTTTCGATGAACGAAATCTGCTTCGTTAACGTTGACAATACAAAACTCAAGAGTGAGGTTATCCGTATCCGCGGTGACATCGCACAGATTCAGGTTTACGAAATGACCGGTGGCATTAAGTGCGGTGACGATGTTGATTTCACGGGCGAAATGCTCTCTGCACAGCTCGGACCCGGACTTCTCGGACAGATTTATGACGGACTTCAGAATCCGTTGCCCGTATTGGCTGAAAAGGCAGGCTGGTTCCTTGAAAGAGGTAACTATGCTGACGGACTTAATGCCGAAAAGAAATGGGAGTTTACTCCGACAGCGAAGGTCGGCGACACTTTCCGTGCAGGTGAATATCTCGGTACAGTTCCCGAGGGTCCCTTCACACACAAGATTTTTGTTCCGTTCTATCTTCTCGGAAATTACACTCTTAAGTCAATCGCAGACAAGGGTGAATACACCGTAAACGAAACAGTCGCTGTTCTTGCAGACGAAAGAGGCAGAGAATTTCCTGTTTCAATGTCTTTCAGATGGCCTGTTAAGAGAGCTGTTAAATGCTACAGCGAAAGACTTGCACCGACAGAAACAATGGAAACAAAGGTACGTCTTATCGACTCCTTCTTCCCCGTTGCAAAGGGCGGTACTTACTGTATCCCAGGACCGTTCGGAGCAGGTAAAACTGTTCTTCAGCACACAACTTCAAAGTATGCAGATGTTGATATCGTTATCATCGCAGCTTGCGGTGAGCGTGCAGGTGAGGTTGTTGAAACAATCACGGAATTCCCCGAGCTTGTTGACCCGAGAACAGGACGTTCACTTATGGAACGTACAATTATTATATGTAATACTTCTTCAATGCCCGTTGCATCACGAGAAGCTTCTGTTTATACTTCAGTAACACTTGCTGAATATTACCGTCAGATGGGACTCAATGTTCTTCTTCTTGCGGACTCAACATCACGTTGGGCACAGGCACTCCGTGAAATGTCAGGCCGACTTGAAGAAATCCCGGGCGAGGAAGCTTTCCCGGCATATCTTGAATCATATATCGCAGCATTCTACGAAAGAGCGGGCTATGTCCGTCTTCCTGACGGAAGCAAGGGCTCGGTTACAATCGGCGGTACGGTTTCACCCGCAGGCGGTAACTTTGAAGAACCCGTAACTCAGGCAACGCTTAAGGTTGTCGGTGCTTTCCACGGTCTTTCACGTGAACGCTCGGATGCAAGAAAATATCCCGCAATCGACCCGCTTATTTCGTGGTCAAAATATAAGACAGTTACAGATACTGAAAAGTCAGCTTTCTGTAAAAATATTCTTCTTCACGGTGATGAAATCGGTTCAATGATGAAGGTTGTCGGTGAAGAGGGAACAAGCCTTGCGGACTACATTGTTTACCTTAAGGCTGAAATGCTTGACGCGGTTTATCTTCAGCAGAACTCATTTGATGCTGTTGAATCAAACTGTACAACAGCACGTCAGCGTTATGTTACGGATAAGCTTATAAATATTCTCGGCAGCGATTTTGCCCTTGACAATAAAGATGATGCACGAGTTTTCTTCAACCGTATGCGTCAGAAGTTCATCGACTGGAACTATACTGAGTTCCTGAGCGATGCATTCAAAAAGGCAGAGGCTGAAATCGATGCAATGTATGCTGACGGTCAGGGTGCAATAACACGTGCGGCAGAGCTTTTGTTAAAGGATGGTGAGTGATAATGAATAAAGTTTTTAACAGAATTGAATCAATCACAGGTAACGTTATCACCGTCCGTGCAGAAGGCGTAAAATATAACGAGCTTGCACAGATTAATACACGCTTCGGCAAATCACTTGCTCAGGTAAATAAGATTGACGGCAACATTGTTTCGCTTCAGGTTTTCGCAGGCGGTCAGGGCGTTTCAACAGGTGACGAGGTTCGCTTCCTCGGCAATGAGATGCGAGTTTCATTCAGCGAAGACCTCCTCGGCAGAATCTTCAACGGTTCAGGTGAACCGAGAGATAAAGGCCCTGCTCTTACGGAAAATATGACTCCGATCGGTGGTCCGTCGGTTAACCCGACAAAGCGTATTCTTGCAAACAGAATGATGAGAACAAACATCCCGATGATCGATATGTTCAACACTCTCGTTGTTTCGCAGAAGCTTCCGATTTTCTCAATTTCAGGTGAGCCCTACAACCAGCTCCTTGCACGAATTGCCCTTCAGGCTGAAGCGGATGTTATCGTGCTTGGCGGTATGGGTCTTAAATATGACGACTTCCTTTATTTTAAAGAGGAGCTTTCAAACGGCGGTGCTCTCAGCAAAACCGTAATGTTCATCCACACAGCATCTGACCCGACGGTTGAATGTATGATGATTCCCGATATGGCACTTGCTGTTGCTGAGCAGTTTGCTTTGCAGGATAAGGACGTTCTTGTGCTCCTTACAGATATGACAAACTTTGCCGATGCGATGAAGGAAATCGCTATCACTCAGGAACAGGTTCCTTCTAACCGTGGTTATCCCGGTGACCTTTATTCACAGTTGGCTGCACGTTATGAAAAGGCTGTTGACTTTGACAATTCAGGCTCCGTTACGGTTCTTGCCGTTACAACAATGCCCGGCGACGACGTAACACATCCCGTTCCCGATAACACAGGCTACATCACAGAAGGTCAGTATTATCTTAAGGGCGGAAGAATCGAGCCGTTCGGTTCTCTTTCACGTCTTAAGCAGAACGTAAACAGCAAAACACGTAAGGACCACCGTGCACTTATGGACGCAATGATCCGTCTTTATTCTTCATACAAAGAAACAATAGAGAAGAAAAACATGGGCTTTGCAATGACACGTTGGGACGAAAAGCTCCTTAAATACGGCGAACTTTTCGAAGAAAGACTTATGGATTTGTCCGTAAACCTTACTTTGGAAGAATCCCTTGATATGGGATGGAAAATCCTTTCAGAATGCTTTGAAAAGGATGAAACAGGCATCAAATCCGACCTTACAGACGAGTTCTGGCCCGTCAGATAAAGGAGGATTAAAGTGGCAAAAATCAAACTGACTAAAAACGAGTTAAAGATACAGAAGGATGCCCTCAAAATGTATCGGAGATATTTGCCTACTCTGACACTCAAAAAACAGCAGCTTCAGGCTGAAATCCGTACAATCGAAGCCAAAGCAGAAGCGGTAAGAAAAGAAAGAGAAGACCTTGAAAAAGGCTTCAGATCGTGGATTGCCGTCTTCAGCGAAACAGAGGCCTTCCCTGACGGAATAATCACCGTAAGCAATATCCGAAAAGGCTCGGGAAATATTGCAGGTGTTGAAATTCCCGTTTATGAAGGTGCGGACTTTGCCCGAGGTGACTATGATTTATACGAAACTCCGCTCTGGGTTGATATTGCTGCAAACCATATGGAAAAAGCAATGTCGCTTGACCTTGAGGCGGAAGTGTTGGACGAACAGGTAAGGCTTCTTGAAGATGAGCTTCGCTCAACGTCACAGAGAGTTAACCTGTTTGAAAAGGTCAAAATCCCCGAAACAGAGGATAACATCAAGAAAATATCAATTTATATGGCGGACCAGCAGGTTAGTGCCGTTGTCCGTTCAAAGATTTCAAAACGCAAAATTGCGGCACGAAACGAAATATCTTCGGGAACGGAGGTGTACTCGTCATGATTGTGCCTATGAAAAAAGTTTCTCTCATCATTATGGGAGATAAAAAATCCGATACGCTCAGAAAACTCCGTAAGCTTGGAATTCTTCATATCGAATCGGTTGAAGGCTCGGGCAGAAAGCTCGAAGAGCTGAAAGAAAAAGTTGCAATTCTTGAAAGTGCAGGTTTCAGCCTGTCGGAAAAGAAAAACAAAAAGATAAAGCAGGAAGACATCGACACCGACAGGGCGATTAGTGCATCAAAGGAAATCATTGCCCTTGAGGACGAGAAAAAGCTTTGTTCAGCTGAACAGATTACTCTTACTGCAGAGCTTGACAGACTTTCAGCGTGGGGCGAGCTTGACCCCGGAAAGCTCAACGAGCTTGCAGGAAAAGGTGTTGACATCACGCTTTATGAAATGCCGAAAGCTGAGTACGCTGCCCTTGGAGAAAGCGTTAAAACTCTCAGTTTTCAGCAAACAAAGAATTCGGTTAAGTTCCTGTTGATTAAATCGGGTCTTGAAGGCGAGGACGAGATTGTTGATTCATTGAAGTCGTTCCGTTTTGAGTTGCCTGAAAAATCAACGGCTGAAATCAGACAGAAGATTGAAGCCCTGAACAGCCGAATCAAAGAAATTGACGAAAAGATTTATTCCTTTGTAGGTTACGCTGACGGTATCAAAAAGGCAGTCAAAGCCTGTGAAAAAGAGATTGAATTTGAAGTTTATGCAACAGGAATGGCGAACGAAAGCCTTTCTGCTGACGGAAAAGCCGATGTTTCTGTTTCGTACTTCACGGGTTATGTTGAGGAAGAAAACCTCGATACCCTTAAGAAAACCGCAAAGGACAATTCCTGGGGACTTCTTGTTGAAGATCCGACAGAGGAAGACAATGTTCCGACAAAGCTTAAAAACAACAAGTTTGTAAGCCTTATTTATCCGCTGACCGATTTCCTCGGTACTGTGCCGGGATATTTTGAATACGATATCTCAGGTTGGTTCCTCGGATTCATACTCATATTCTTCGGAATTATCTTCGGTGACGGCGGTTACGGACTTTTCATCTGTGCGGTAACGGGTGCACTGATTGCAAAAACAGTTGCATCAAAGAAAAAGATTCCTCCTGCATTTTTGCTGATCGGACTTTTTGGTCTGTCAACAATCCTTTGGGGAACGCTTACCTGCACATGGTTCGGTCTTTCGGCTGACCAGCTTCCGGTATGGCTTCAGAAGCTTTCGATACCGTTCATTTCAAATGTTTACACCGACAGAATCTGGTATCCCTTCTGGACAAACGGTGAATACGGACTTACAACGGCACAGAATCTGCAGATTTTCTGCTTCTCGCTGGCTCTTGTTCAGCTTACCGTGGCACACCTTAAGGTTGCCGCACGCAACAGAAAATCAATCAAGGTCCTCGGTGATATCGGTGCAATGCTTCAGCTTTTCGGTATCTTTTATGTGGTGCTGAGCTTCGTTGTAAATGCACAGGTTTTCCCGTTCGGGCTTGTAATCGGCGGTATCCCCGTCGGCACGGTTGCCCTCGTGCTCGTAATCGTGGGCTTCGTTATGAGCTTTGTGTTCTCGAATTATGAAGGAAACATTATAAAGTCAATCCTCACAAGCCTTACGAATATCGTTTCTGTTTTGCTTGGAGTTGTCAATGTTTTCTCAGATATCGTTTCATACATCCGTCTTTGGGCGGTAGGACTTGCAGGTGCGGCAATTTCCGCAACAGTCAACGAGCTTGCAGGACCGTTGCTCGGCAACTTCCTGTTTATGATTCTCGCAATCGTGCTTCTTGTGTTCGGTCACGGACTTAATATGATACTCAACGTGCTGTCTGTTATCGTTCACGGAATCAGACTTAACACTCTGGAATTTTCATCACATCTTGATATGTCCTGGAGTGGTCATAAATTCAAACCCTTTGAAGAAGAAATTAACAGTTAAGGAGAGTTATTATGAATTTTGGTTTATTAGCAACAGCTATGGCAATGGGTATTGCCGCAGTAGGTTCTGCAATCGGTATCGGTATTGCAGGTCAGGCATCAATCGGCGCTTGGAAAAAGTGCTACATGAACAATAAAGCAGCACCGTTCATTCTTACGGTTTTCGCAGGTGCTCCGCTTACACAGACAATCTACGGCTTCCTTCTTATGCAGCAGATGAGCTCATCAACAGCAGACCCTGCATTCCTTCTCGGTCTTGGTATTGCATCAGGTGTTGCAATGGCTGTTTCAGCTGTTGTTCAGGGTAAGGCAGGTGCCGCAGGTGCAGACGCTCTTGCTGAAACAGGCAAAGGCTTCTCACAGTACATCACAGTTGTTGGTCTTTGCGAAACAGTTGCTCTTTTCGCACTCGTTTTCAGCATGGTTGCACTTGGCTAAGAATTATCAGAATCAAAAAAATAATCCTCCGTACAGAATTTTCCGTACGGAGGATTTTGCTTTATTAAAATGTTAAATCGCTACGCTCCAGACGTAATCGGTTCTTACAATCTGTGCGGCAAGCATTTTTCTGCAACCCGATTCGTAAAGAACAAGGAGCTTTCCGTTATACATATCAATTCCCTCTGAACGCGGAAATGCATTTAAGGAATCAACTCTTGCTGTTGAGTCAAGGAAATAAAGATTAACTTCTTTACCTGAAACGCTGACTGTTCCGTCCGCTTCACCGTCAAGAACGTTTTTGTAGAAATTAAGCTCTGATTTTGTAATCTTACCCGAAATGCTTGTAACAAATCTGCCGTCGGGAAGCTGTGTGAATCCCTGACACATTGATTCTGTTTCAAGAATAAAATCGGGAGCAACAATTTCTTTTGTGTTTCCTTTGTATGTGAAGCCCTGCGGATTTCCGCTTTCAAGAACGTAACCGCAAGTCCAGGCACACATATTTTCTCCGTTAGGTGAAGTAATGTGATGACTGTCTTCCGTTACGTAATCTTCACCGTCCTTGTGGTATTCGCCAATCCAGAGAATACCGTTTGAACAGTTGGCATATGAAGCTCTTGTGCCTGTGTTGAATTCATCAACGAACTGAACAGTAGCTTCATTATCAGCATTTTTAAGAGTGTCGAGTGAAAGTCTGCGCGCATATTTGCCCGAAACAACCCAGGCGTTGCCTTCAAAAGTAGCAATACCGCCACAGTGCCCTGTGTAATTATCACCGTCAACCTCGATGAGTGAAACATATTTTTCGGTTTCTCCGCTGACGGGGTCAACAACGTAAATTCTTGAGTTACCTTCGGTGTTCATATAACCGCAGATAAGAACTTTGCCGAGGTAATCGCTGTAAGCAAGACCCTGCGGAACAAAGTCTGTGTCTGTATCAGGGTTTTCAAAAAGCTTTTCAGCTTTCTGATTGTAGGCTGAAAAGCCGATTTTTGCAATCAGACCGTCATCGCGAGTAACTGTTTTTACAAGGTTTATCGGCAAAAGAGAAATTGCCGTAACAAGCGACATAAAGAATGCCGTGATTTTAGTGAAAATTAATGGCATACGGCATCTCCCTTTTAACCAAGAATTTCCTTGATTTTATCAGCTGCATCGTAAAGCTCGGTAATTTCTGCAAGCTCAACAGCACCCTTATCAACAAGGCTTGCGATTTCACTTCTGATCGGAAGCTTTGCAAGAACGGGAATGTTCAATTCCTTTGCAACTTCATCGAGTTTGCTTTCACCGAAAACAGAAATCTTCTTTCCGCAATCGGGGCACTCAAGGTAGCTCATATTTTCAACGATACCGAGAATCGGTACATTCATCATATTTGCCATATTTACAGCTTTCTTAACGATCATTGTAACAAGATCCTGCGGAGTTGTAACAATAACGATACCGTCAACGGGAAGTGACTGGAAAACTGTGAGAGCAACGTCGCCTGTTCCCGGAGGCATATCAACGAACATATAGTCAACATCGCCCCAAAAAACTTCCTGCCAGAACTGCTGGATAACACCTGAAATAACCGGACCTCTCCAGATAACGGGCTGATCCTCTTTTTCAAGAAGAAGGTTTATTGACATAAGCTTGATGCCTGTTTTTGTTTCTGCGGGAAGAAGTCCCATTTCGTTCTGCATTGCAGGACCCTTAGCGCCGAAAGCCTTGGGAATTGACGGTCCTGTGATATCAGCGTCAAGGATACCGCAAGCGTTTCCTTTGACCTGCATTGCTGTTGTGAGCATTGATGTAACGAGTGACTTACCAACACCGCCCTTACCGCTAACAACGCCGATAACCTTTTTAACTTTACTGTATTCATTACACGGTACGTGTAAATCCTTCTTTTCGCTGCAGCTTGATGAGCAGCTTGAGCAATCTCCTGTACAACCCATAATTCAAATCTCCTTAAAATAATATTTTTTCAACGGCTCTTGCGGCATCTTCAACAATCTGTACGCAAGGTCTTTTTTTGTAGTACTGCTGTGTTCTTGCTTCGGGTGTGGGATTTGTATTTTCGCCTTCGCCCAATGCGAGAAGCTCACGGCATACGATTGACGGATTAGTCTTTTTAAACTCAGCAATAATTTCCTGAACAACGGCATAGCATTTTGCCTTTGCCTCAGCATCATCACCGGTTATTGCACCGTATTTAAAGCCGACAAGCATCGCTGCACCGCTTACGGCACCGCACACCTCACGGCTTCTTCCGACACCTCCGCCAAGACCTGCCGAAACCTTAAGTGCTGTTTCTTCATCCATTCCGAATTCGCCTGCAAAAGCGGCAAAAACAGCCTGCGAGCAATTAAAACCGTTTTTGAAAAGTTCAACTGCTTTATCTGTTCTTTGTGACATAGTTTCGCCTCCTTTTGCCAAATCTATTATAGTATTCTATCACACTGATAAAAAAATGCAAGAGCCTATTTGCTTGACTTTAGTATGACAGGGTATTATAATTTAAGAGTTAAGTTAAAATTCAGGAGATTTTTATGGATAAGATTTTTACTAAGATTCACGAAATCTGCGGTAAGTTCATCAAGAACGAAAAGTTAATGGAAATCATCCGCAAAGTTATTTCAAAAGAGGTTGTTTCCTATCTGTTTTTCGGTGTAATGACAACCGTTGTGAATTTTATCGCTTTTGGTCTTTGTGAAGGAAAAATGCACTATCTTGTAGCAAATGCAGTTGCCTGGGTGGCTGCCGTTGTTTTTGCGTTTGTTACAAATAAGCTTTTTGTTTTTGACAGCAAAAGCTGGAAACCGAATGTGCTTTTCAAGGAAGCTGCTTCTTTTACAGGTGCACGTTTGCTCACTCTCGGCATTGAAGAAATCGGAATGTGGGGCCTTATCGACCTTCTTCATCTTGACAAGGCTTTTAACTTGCCGTTTGTAAGCGGAGAAATGGTTGTCAAGATTATCATCTCAATCGTAGTTGTTGTTCTTAATTACTTCTTCAGCAAGCTGATAATTTTCAAGAAAAAATAATTTTCGAAGGACGTTGCTTATGAAATCTGTCAGCGTTATTATTCCTGTTTACAATGTTGAAAAGTATCTGCCGAAATGCCTCGACAGCGTTATCGGACAGACTTATAAAAATCTTGAAATAATCTGCGTCAATGACGGCTCACCCGACAATTCCGTAGCTGTTCTTGAAAGCTATGCTGAAAAAGACAGCAGAATCAGAATTATAAATCAGAAAAACACAGGACTTTCAGGTGCAAGAAACACGGGAATTGAAGTCGCAACGGGCGATTACATCATCTTTCTTGATTCTGACGATTGGATGGATGCTGAAGCAGTTGAAACAGCAATGCAGTATACTGAAAAAGCAGACCCTGTAATGTGGGGATATGTCCGTGAGTTTCCTGACAAGTCGATTGAAAAGAAAATTTTTGACGGCGACAGAAGCTTTGACGAAAAAGAAACCCGTAATCTTCACCGACGCCTTGCAGGTCTTACGGGAGAAGAATTACGAAATCCCGAAAATACGGATGCTCTTGTTACGGCATGGGGCAAGCTTTACACGGCAAGTGTTATAAAAGAAAACAAGCTTCAGTTTGTGGATACAAAAATTATCGGCACGGAAGATCTGCTCTTTAATATGTATTATTTCTGCTTTGCAAAAAGTTGTTACTTCATCGATAAGCCGTTCAATCACTACCGTAAGGACAACGAAACCTCGCTGACAAGAAGCTACAAATCAAAGCTCTTTTCTCAATGGTCGGAGCTTTATTCAAGAATAAGAATTTGCATTGACGAAAACAAGCTTGGTGAGGATTTTCACAAGGCAATTGATAACCGAATCTGCCTTAGTATGATCGGACTTGGCTTGAATGAGCTTTGCAACAAAGCTTCTCATTTGCAGAGAATTAAAAATTTAAAAGCAATTCTTTCTTCACAGCAGTATGTCAAGGCGTACCAAAATCTTGATTTTTCATATTTCCCGATTCATTGGAAGCTGTTTTTTATGTTCTGTAAAAACCGAAATGCACTTTTTGTGTATATTCTGCTTAATGCAATGCAGATGCTGATAGGTAAATAATTTTTAAAAGGGAAGCGATGAGCTTCCCTTTGGTTATTTTAGACAAAAAATTAATGCATTGTTTTATATTGTAAAAATATGAAAATATGTTATAATTAATTTACTATGGGTATGTATATTCACACCCGATTGAAAGGAGATATATTATGAAAAAGTTACTTCTTTCTGTTATCTCAGTCATTCTTTGCTTCAGCCTTATGGTTCCCGCAGCTGTAACGGCTTTTGCAGAAAATCCCGAAACATCGGTGACTGATACAACAGTTGAGCAGCCCGAAATTCCCGTTGATATCGATATCGACTCAGCTCTTGACTTCGTTAAGGACACAGCTGAAAAGTTCGGTGACGATTTTGAGGCTCTTTCATCAACGAGCATCAAAACAGTGTTTATGCACAGCATTGCAAAGATTGTAAACACTCTTTCAAACATCCTTATCACAGTTCTCGGTAAGGCAATCAACCTCTTCATCCCGAAGACTCCTGCGTTGAATTCTTATAAGGACTTCAACCTTGACGATTATGAAAACTTCTTCCCGGGTATGGAAGAGTTCCTTGACGAGCCTGCACCGGGTGCAAGATGGAGCCTTGGTTACGCTCAGGAATCAATCCTTCCTGACGACTTCGGCGTAGTTCCTTACACAATGGGTGGCTACGGTCTTATGGCAGAAACAACAGAAACATTTGACGGTCTCTGGGTTCGTACAGTTATCCTTGATGACGGTTCAGGCAGAGGTAAGGTTGCTTTCTGTGTTCTTGACGCAATCGGTATTGCAAACGCAGACGTAAGACTTATCCGTGCTGCTGTTAAGGATTTTGCAGAAGCTAACAATATCGTAAGCATTAACGTTTCTGTTACTCATACTCACTCAGGTATCGACCTTCAGGGTGTATGGGATAACACAGTAGGTAACGTTCTTAACAACATCACACTCGGTGCTCTTGGTATCACAAAGCTTCAGAGTGGTGTTGACCGCAAGTTCCTTCAGACAATCATTGATCAGACAGCTAAGTCAATCAAGGATGCAACTGCAGATATGAAGACAGGCGAGCTTACTCTTGCTAAGATGGATATCGGTGACGAGTATCTTCGTGACAGAACATATCCTGATTGCTATGACGGAAATATGTACCGCCTTGAGTTCACTCCCGATAAGGCAGGCGCAACTCCGACAATCATCGCAACATTCGGCGTTCATCCTGAAAACTCAGGCTTCGGCCACACAGTTATTTCTGCAGACTTCATTCCTTACACAGAACAGGTTCTTAACGCAGCAGGCTATAACTTCATCTTCATCCAGGGTGCTGTAGGTACTATCACATATGAACGCCACCGTTCAAACGACGGCCTCGACCTTACAAGATATGAGGAAGCTGTCCGTTACGGTTGGGAAATCGGTTATTTCCTTCTTGGTATGGAATTGACAGAAGCAGAGTGTAAGGCTCTTAACTTCGAGCTTGGTGACTTCCTTGGTGTTGCTGAATATGAAGGCCAGGAAGGCTACACAGTATGGTACGGAGGCTGGACTCCCGTTGAGGAAGAGGTTGTTAAGCCCCTTCTTAACATCAAGCATTCTCAGTACGTTATCGAAGTTTCAAACGTACTTCTTGACATCATCGGCAAGTCAGGTATCACGGATTACTTCTTCCTTTACGACGATGCAACAGGCAAGTATTACGAAGTAACAGAGTGCGGTTATATGCAGCTTGGCGATTCTCTCCAGGTTCTCATCAGCCCGGGTGAACACTACGGTGAAATCCTTAAGGGCGGTCAGGGTCTTGAAGACTTCGAGTATGCTTCATACCGCGAGATGTTCGGCGAGAACACAATCATCTTTGACCTTGCTAACGACGCTATCGGCTATATCGAACCCGATCCCGAGTTCGTAATGGCTGGTATGAAATACGACGAGAAGGCTGACGAAGTTGACTCTGATACATGGTGCCTTATCTCATTCGGTGAGCACACAGCATCAACAGTTGCAGGCAAGTTCGTTGAACTTTACGAAAGCGTTCAGTAAAAATTCAAACCCACTGCCTCGGCAGTGGGTTTTTGTTTAGTTATATTTTTCTTTAAGATAATCCATTGCCATTGTGTAGCTGTCGAAGCCGTAGCCGGCGAAGGTTTTTTCGGCATAAAGTCCGACATAAGAAATTTTGCGAAACTCTTCGCGTGAATTCACGTCCGAAATATGCACCTCACAGGTCGGAATTGCGACCGCCTTGAGGGCATCAAGAATCGCAACGCTTGTGTGAGTGTAGGCGGCAGGGTTGATAACTATTCCGTCAGCTTTACCGTAAGCTTCCTGAATTTTATCAACAATGGCACCTTCGTGGTTGGACTGAAAAAGCTCAACTGTTATGTTCATTTCTTCAGCCTTTGCACTTATCATATCACAAAGGTCAGCATATGTGTTTTTGCCGTAGATATCGGGCTCTCTTATTCCGAGCATATTGAGATTAGGACCGTTTATAACTAAAATATGCATTCTATCACCCTTTTTGCTGTAATTTCGGCATCGGCATCGACTTCAACAGTAAAGTCGGAAAATGCCTCGTAGATCTCTTTTCTTGCTTCGTAGATTTTTCTTAACGCGTCCCCGTCTTTTGAAAGCGGTCTGCCTTCAAGAGAGAGAAGGGACAAATCTTTTTTCAGATATATTATTGTGCCGTTTTGCTTTAATGCATCACGGTTTTCCTTTTTTATAACAGCACCGCCACCTGTGGCGATAATTTTTGAAAGCTGTTTTCCGACGGTTTCAACCGCCTCTGTTTCAAGATCTCGGAAAAACTTTTCTCCGTCATTTTCAAAAATTTCGGGAATCGTCCGTCCGTCAGCCTTGACAATTTCTTCGTCCGTGTCAAGAATCTCACGGTGAAGCTTTTTTGCAAGGATTTTTCCGACAGTTGACTTTCCGCACCCGGGCATGCCGATAAGCACAATGTTTTTCTGTTCGTTCAGCATTGCTCTGACAACAGCGTCAATATCTTTGTTATGAAGCTGAACGTCGGGAAACTGTTCTGCCGAGCGAAGACCCTGAGCAACAAGCATCGAAAGTCCATTTGAACAGGGGATACCAAGCTCCTCTGCATCAAGCAAAAGTCTTGTTTTGCACGGATTGTAAATCAGGTCAAGCACATTGCTGAGGTTTGCGAATTTCTGAAGGTCAACAAGTCGCTCACCGTTGTTAGGATACATTCCGACGGGTGTCGTGTTAACAATGATATCGGCATCGTAATGTTTATCAATATTGCCGTAATTGTTTTCTCCGCTTCTGCTGATGACGACAATTTCCTTCGCACCGCAGTCTTTTGCAACGGCACAGACCGTCAGACTCGCACCGCCCGAACCGAGGACAAGCACCTTTTTGCCGTTGTAATCGGCACCGCAGGATTTTGACATATAGTCAAAGCCGAAATAGTCTGTATTGTCACCGTAAAGTGTGCCGTCAGCACGTCGGATAACGGTGTTTACGCTTCCGATTTTTTTTGCAGTTTCGGAAAGCTCATCGCAACGATTGAATGCTTCAATTTTGTATGGAATTGTAACATTGTAAGCTTTGAGTGTTTTATCCTGAAAAAACTCGTCCAGCTCCTCAGGCTCACGGCAGAAAAGCTCATAGCTGTACTTGCCGAAATGAGCGTGAATCTGCGGAGACAGGCTGTGTGAAAGCTTACGTCCGAGCAAACCGTACATCGTTATTCCTCCGTATAGCTTCCGAGGTAAACGAAGGTTTCACAATCGTTTTCAAGCTCCGTGATAAGCTTTTTCAATTCTTCGGAGTAAACGGAAGCGTCAATGTCAAAGTAGAACATAAACTCAAAATTGCTTCCCGCAATGGGACGGCTTTCAAGCTTGGTAAGGTTAAGTCCGCGCGAAGCAAAACGTGCGATAATATTGTAAAGTGAACCCGGGGTGTGCGGAATTGTAAGCATAAGGCTTGTTTTGTTTGCACCCGGATAAATTTCAGGCTCTTTGGAAATGCAGATGAATCTTGTGTAGTTGTTCTGCGTGTTCTGAATATCGCCCGAAAGAATTTTAAGACCGTAAAGCTCAGCACATTCTTTTGCACCGATTGCCGCGATATCCGTCCTGCCCGATTCGGCAACTATTTTTGCCGCTGCGGCAGTGTTTTTACAAACGTGAACCTTAACTCCGAGCTGGCTGATGAAAGCTGAGCACTGGTTGAGTGCCTGCTCGTGTGAATAAATTTCCTTGATTGAGCTGATGCTCGTACCGCTGTTTGCGAGGAGCTTGTGCTCAATGCAGAGTTTTATGCTGTGTGTAATATAAAAGCTGTACTTTGACATAAGGTCATAAACCTGATTTACAGAACCTGCCGTGCTGTTTTCAACGGGCAGGATTCCGTAACGGCAAAGACCCGAATCAACAGCCTTGAAAACATCTTCGAAACCGTTGAAATACATTATGCTCGGGTATGCAAACATCTTGTCGCACGCGTGCTGTGAATAAGCACCCTCAACACCCTGACAAGCAACAACAGCGCGGTTGATACGCTCTTTGGGTGTTTCAGCAGTTACCTTTTCAATTGTTTCAACAAGATTGGATTTTTTTGAGTTAAGACTTCTCTGGTAAGAACAGCTGACGTCAAAAATAGTCTGGTAAAGAACTCTCGCGTATTCGCTGAATTCGGGAGCGACCTTTGAAGTTACCTTGTTTATAACCTGACGTTCGCGTTCTCTGTCCGAAACGGGAAGTCCGTTTTCTTTTTTATATTCGGCAATCGAAGCGGCCGTCTTCATCCTTCTTTCAAAAAGACGGACGAGCTCGTCGTCGATTGTGTCGATTTCTTTTCTGAGTTCATTTATATTCATAAGGGACACCTTCAGATAAGATTGATTAAAGCAAGAGCAGTAACAGCCTCAACGCAGGGAACAGCTCTCGGCACAATGCACGGGTCGTGTCTGCCTTCAATAATAAGCTCTTCCGCAGTCATTGTTTCAAGGTTAACCGTCATCTGCGGTTTTGCAATTGACGGAGTCGGTTTGACCGCAACGCGGAAGATAATCGGCATTGAAGAGGTTATACCGCCAAGGATTCCACCGTGATTATTTGTCTTTGTTTTGATTTTGTCGTCTTCAACAATGAAACTGTCGTTGTTTTCGCTGCCTCTGAGGTCTGCACAGTCAAAACCGTTGCCAAATTCAATTCCTTTAATGGCAGGGATAGCAAAAATTGCCTGACTGATTGCATTTTCGACACCCTCAAACATCGGCTCACCGATGCCTGCAGGCATGCCTGTTACAGCACATTCGATAACACCGCCAACGGAATCTCCGTCAAGTCTTGCTTCTTCAATTTTTGTAAGGATTTTTTCTTTAACACCGTCATCAATCAACGGAAAATTTTTTTCGGAAATGCTTGCAAGAATATCGGAGTTTACGCTGACAGGGTCAAAGCGTGAATCGCTGACACCTGCAATTTTTTCAATATGTGCGCCGATGCGGATTCCTTTTTCTTCTAAAATCTGCATTGCAACCGCACCTGCAAAGCACATCGGTGCAGTCATCCTTCCCGAGAAGTTTCCGCCACCGCGGATGTCGTTGAAGCCATTATGCTTTATGTGTGCCGCAAAATCCGAGTGCGACGGACGCGGAAGATTCCTGAATTTTGAATAATCCTTTGAATGTTGGTCGTTGTTTTTTATAACTGCACAAAGAGGTGCACCGCAGGTAATGCCGTCGACAACACCTGAAATTATTGAAGGAATGTCATCTTCCTTACGCTTTGTTGAATAAGCGTTGTTGCCGGGAGCACGGCGTGACATAAATTTTCCGATTTTCTCCATATCGAGCTTTATGCCTGCAGGAATACCGTCAATAACAACACCGATAGCCTCCGAATGTGACTGACCGAAAACGGTAATTCTGAATTTTTCACCAAAGCTACATGACATTTGCGTCACCTCCGAGTGAATTGAAATCTTTGAAAAACTCAGGGTAGGATTTGTTAACTGCCTGAGCATTGTTTATTATAACACAGTTTTCGCATTTTTGTGAAGCAACGGCAGCAGCCATAACGATTCTGTGGTCGTTGAAGCTTTCAACCGTTCCGCCTGAAAGACTTTTTCTGCCGTTTATTATTATGCCGTCTTCGGTTTCGTGTGCATCACCGCAGAGAGAATTAATCATTTCAACAGTTGATTTTATTCTGTCGCTTTCTTTTAAACGAAGACGAGTTGCATTGTAAATTTTTGTTGTACCGTCTGCTGTTGCGGCAATGGCTGATATTACGGGCACAAGGTCAGGGATATCGGATGCATCGATTTCTGTGCCGTGCAGGTTTGCAAGTGAAAGACGGATTGAATTGCCGTCTTCAATTAATTCAGCACCGAATGAACAAAAAACATCAAGGATTTTTCTGTCGCCCTGAGCTGAATTGCGGTCGAGTCCCGAAACCTCTGCACCGAGAGCGAGGAGGAATGCCGCATTTGACCAATCACCTTCAACAATGAAAGCCCCTGATTGCAAATCAGAGTGTCTGACTTTATAAATGTTTCCGTTTTCTTCGATTTTTGCACCGAAATCGGAAAGAACTTTTGTTGTGATATCAATGTACGGCTTTGATTCCACAGGCGGAATAATTTCGATTTCGTTCTCTTCTTCGCAAAGTGGAAGAGCGAGCAAAAGCCCCGTGATAAACTGCGAGCTGATATTTCCTGCAATTCTGAATTTTCCGCCTGTCAGCTTGCCTGAAATGTGAAGCGGAAAAGTATCGCTACAAATTACACCGTGCATTTTCATTTCATCAAGAAGCGGTGCAATCGGTCGGTCGGGGAGTCTGCCGTGAGCAGTAAATGTTGCCTCAATTCCGAGTGCTGAAACAACGGGAAGCATAAAACGAAGCGTAGATCCGCTTTCACCGCAGTCAAGCTCAGCTTTTTCGGGGAACTTGGCAGGCGGAGTAACAGTCCATTCGTTACCGCTTTTTTCTATTGTAACTCCGAGTGACTTAAGACAGCTTGCGGTTGCCTCAATATCTTCGGAGGTTTTGTTAAGTTTAACTGCACTCTTTCCTTTTGCAAGTGCCGCACAGATTAATGTTCTGTGAGCAACGGATTTTGAAGCGGGTGCTTCGATTTTTCCGCAAAGAGATTTCGGATTGATTTTAATTTTCATCACTCAGAAGCTCCTTAAATTCAGCGAGAGCCAAGTTTAAAATTTTACATTTTCCTATTTCTTCGGGGATGATTATTGAAATTCTGCCCGAAGAACTTTTTTTGTCGTTTTCCGTTGCAAAGTAAAGTGAGCTGTTTTTGAACGGACAGGAAATCGGAAGATTGTTTTCAAGCAAAGCGTCGATGATTTCGTCCTGACATCTTTCTTTTGAAAGTCCGTTTTTCCACGCGATTTCGGAAATGAGGAGCATTCCCATTGCAACAGCACTTCCGTGCGGGATTTCAAAGTTGCTCATCTTTTCAATCGAGTGAGCGAGAGTGTGGCCAAAATTAAGAAGCTGACGTTTACCTGTGTCAAATTCATCTTCGTTTACGATTTCACTTTTGATCGAAACACAACGTGCAATTATCTTTTCAAGATTCCTTGCGATATCTCCGTTTTTGACGGTTTCGAAAAGAGCTTTGTCTGCAATAACACCGTATTTTATAATCTCTGCCATACCGTCTGCAAAGGTTTCGGAAGGAAGAGTGAGAAGCATCTGCAAATCACAAAGAACAAGCTCAGGCTGATTGAAAACACCTGCAAGGTTTTTGCCGGCTTTAAGGTTGACTGCTGTTTTTCCGCCAACGGAAGAATCAACCATAGCAAGAAGGGTAGTCGGAATCTGAACAAGATGCATACCTCTCATATACATTGCCGCTGCAAGTCCCGCAAGGTCGCCGACAACACCGCCGCCGAGAGCAACGATAACATCGTTTCTTGAAAAATGCTTGTCAGCAAGAAATTCAAGAAGCTCAAAAAGCACCTCGGGAGATTTTGACTTTTCACCGTGAGGGAAAACAAATATCTCGGTCAGAAGCTTCTCTTCGGAAAGATATTCTTTTGCCTTGTCAGCGTGAAGCTCTGCGACTGTATCGTCTGTAACGATGCAGACCTTTCTGTCACCGAAAAGAGCCTTGATTTTTTTGCCGAGAAGAGCTACGGTTTTCTGTCCGATGATAATATCGTATTTTTTTGAGGCATTTACTTTAACAGTTTCCATAATTAACCCACCTGTTTCTTTTTCGCTTTGCCTTCTGTGAGCAAGGAAGAAAGTTTTTCGCTGTCAGCGTTTTCAAGTGCTGTCTTGTATTGCTGAAGATTTTTAATGAGCGTATCAATCTCAAAAGCAAGGTTATCCTTGTTTTCAAGGAAAAGCTCGGTCCACATTTCTTCGTTGAGCTTTGCGACCCTTGTCATATCCTTGTAACTGCCTGCGGAAAATCCTTTTCTTACTTCAGCTGACGGACTTTTTACATATGCACTTGAAACAACGTGTGCAAGCTGTGAAGTGTATGCAATAATTCTATCATGTTCTTCAGGAGAAGAAAAGGTTATTTCTGAAAATCCTAACGATAAAAAGAAATGTTTTGCCTTATCGAGCACTGCAATGTCCGAAATTCCGCACGGAGTGAGTATCATTGAAGCTCCTTTGAAAAGACTTGCACGTGAAGAGACGAAGCCCCAGAATTGTGTTCCTGCCATCGGATGACCGCCGATGAAGGTGAAACCGTGTTCTTTTGCGACGGGATTTATTCTGTCACATACGGCTCTTTTAACACCGCAGCAATCAAAAACGATGCAGTCTTTTTTGAATTTATCAGCGTTTTTAATTATGTAATCAACAGTCGCTTCGGGGTAAAGAGAAACGATAACAACATCACATTCCGAAAGATTCTCTTCGCTGAGCATTCCGTCGATTGCGTCTGTAAGCTCAGCGGCAAGAAGTGTGCTTTCGTCGGTGTCATAACCGTAGACGGTGTGTTCCTTTGTTTCCTTGATTGCTTTTGCCATTGAACCGCCGATAAGGCCGAGTCCTGTTATTCCGATTTTCATTGCTATCGTTCCTTTCTTAAAATTTTATTCTGCGTCCTGATGAAGCACCTTGCGGATAACCTCAGCTTCTTTAACAACCTGAGCGAACTGTGCGGGAGTAAGAGCCTGCGGACCGTCGCAAAGTGCGTGAGCAGGGTCATTGTGAACCTCAATCATAAGTCCGTCTGCACCTGCAGCAACAGCTGAAAGGGCAAGGGGACGGACGAGCCTTGAAAGTCCTGCCGCGTGGCTCGGGTCAGCAATAACGGGAAGGTGTGATTTTTCTTTGAGAAGTGCAATTGCCGAAACGTCCATTGTGTTTCTTGTGTATTTTTCGAAAGTACGGATTCCTCTTTCGCAAAGGATAACCTTTTCGTTACCGCCTGCCATAATGTATTCGGCACTCATAAGAAGCTCTTCCATTGTGCTTGAAAGACCGCGTTTGAGAAGAATCGGCTTGTCTGTGTGTCCGAGCTCCTTAAGAAGCTCAAAGTTCTGCATATTTCTTGCACCGACCTGAATAACGTCAACATTTTCGAAAAGGTCAAGGTGAGAAATATCCATAATCTCTGTTACGATAGGCATACCTGTTTCGGACTTTGCTTTTTCAAGGAGCTTAAGACCCTCGGCTCTCATTCCCTGGAAAGCGTAGGGTGAAGTTCTCGGCTTGAAAGCACCGCCGCGAAGAAGCATAGCACCAGCTTCCTTGGTTTCTTTTGCGATTGAACAAATTTGTTCGGGTGATTCAACAGAGCAC
Organism: Clostridia bacterium; assembly: GCA_017380575.1. GTDB lineage: Bacteria > Bacillota > Clostridia > Oscillospirales > Acutalibacteraceae > CAG-488. Next base: position 38,269 of record JAFODS010000002.1, read on the forward strand.
GGTCCTGCAATGTACTGGAAGTTACCTCCGCCGATTTTGAAACCGCCGATGTCGATAACTGTATCATCAGGGTGAAATTTTCTGTTTGCGTTTTTGAAAGGTTCGCTGATACGTGTAACCTTTTCAACGATATCAAGGCTGTTGATAAGGTCAATGTCAACGTGGCTTGTGTCGCCGATAAGACCGAGAATGGTTTCGAATTCACCGACAGTTTCGTGAACGTCAATGTTCATTGATTTGAGCCATTCCACAAGGTGATCCTGCTGAGCCTTGTCAATTCCGTTTTTTACTACTACTACCATAATTAAAACCTCCTGAAAAAATAAAAAGTTCCGCAGTGTAATTTTACTGCGGAACTTTGAAAAGTCTTTTATTGAAACAATTTACAGCAAAACTAACTAACCCTATTAACTTTTGTTAATAAAGTAAAAGTAAAAGTATTCAGCTGCAAAAATGTTTCGCTTCATTGCTTTAATCTCCTAAAGTTTTGACACATTATAGCACCGTGGATTTTGAGTGTCAAGAGTTTTTTGAAAATTTTTTAAAAATTATCGTAGCCGACCGTGAGCGTAAAACGGTATTAACAGTGCCTTATAAGATGTTCTTGAGGTTGCTCTTACCTGTACGGATGTTGAAGCGGAGAGTCTTCTTTTTACCGTCTTCGATGTAGCAGATTTTAACATCTTCTTTTGTAACATACTCAGCAGAAAGAATTTCAGCCTCGCTTCTCTTGAAGAAGAGCTTGAGGTATTCTGTTGTTTCGTCGTCGTAATCGCCTGCATTATCTGAAACGAAGAGAACGCTGCCGAAAAGATTGTTCACCTTTGCAAGAAGGAGCTTCTGATCCTTTGTGAACTTGAGGTTGTTGTCACGAAGGAAGAAAACGTCGGGGTCGTTGCAGAAAACTCTCTGGTCAAGGTGACGGCGAAGGAATGTGTTGTTGATAGCGTGTCTTGTGTTAACAATTTCCATGTTAAGAAGAAGCTTATCGATGAAGTTGAACTCAAAGTGAGGCGAAACGTCACAGCCGATACGGCAAGCGTCAACAACGCCGAATGACGGTCCGAGAGGCACACCGCATCCGAGGATGAGCTTATCCTCACCAACGCATTCGCGAAGGAAGTCCATAGCTTCGCACATGATTGTACCGCGTGTCTTGCCGTGTCTCGGAAGCATAGCTTCTGAATAAAGGAAGTCAAGCTTAACCATATCGAAGCCCCACTCGTTAACGATTACGTTGAAGAAGTTCTTGATATATTCTCTTGCTTCGGGATGGTAGAAGTCGAGTGTGTAAGCACCGCCCCAACCCTGACAGCCAAGAAGAGGCTTGCCTTTTTCGTCCTTGATGAGCCAGTCGGGATGCTCTTTTGCAACGCGAGAAACTCTCTGTGCACTGAACGGAGCAATCCAGATACCTGCAAGGTAGCCCTTGTCGTGAATCTTGTCTGCAACGTACTTCATACCGTTCGGGAATTTTGTAGGGTTCGGGTCAAGCCAGTCACCGACAAATGTTTCGTAACCGTCATCAATCTGGAAAATTGAAACGCTGTCCTTCGCTCTGTCAAGTCCGTCAAGGTCACGGAGAATTATATCTTCGTTAATCTTCTGGTAGTAGTTGTACCATGATGTGTAACCTGAAAGGTAATCGATCTTCGGCTTTCTGAGCTCCATTGAACCGAAGTACTTGTCGAATACATCGTCGTATTTTCCGCTGAAGCTGACAACGTCAACAAGTGTTGTTTCGTTTTCAAGAGTACAGCCTACGATGTCCTTTGCAATGCTGAAACGGTTTTCTGAACACTCGAGTTCAAAAAGAGTATAGCCTTCTCTTTCGCTGCGTGAGCCGAAGAGAACAAGGTCTTCACCGTTTCTGAAATATGTGTATGTATAAGAGTGGAATGAACCAACCTTGTCGTACTCAGCAAAGTGATAGTCACCCTGAACGCCTGCAAAGAATTTTGTGAAGTTGTTCATATGTGTGATTTTACCAAGACCTGTGATTTTGTCGTCAGCGTGGCACTCGTAACACTTTGTCCAGGACTGGAAGCCGTTTGCAAAGAAGACTTCGTTTTTCTCAAGTGTCTTTGTTGCATTGAGCTTGAATGCAAGCATCTCCATCGGTGCCTTCGGCTTGAGCACGCACTTAACAGCGTTTTCGCTCACCTCAAGGTCGAGTACATAATGGTCACATTCAGTCTTACTGTTTTCGTAAGTTGTGCCGTTAACTTTGTATTTGATATACGGATTAAAATTGAACATGGTAGTATTCCTCCGAATGCAAATTTTTACATTTTATATTCTAACATATAATTATAAATAATTCAAATATTTTTACATTAAATTTGACACGGTTGTTGTGTGGTGTTAAAATGACGTCTGTACTTTTATTTTGAAGGATGGATAAACACAATGCTCGGTGTTCTGGTTAATGTTGCAACAGCTGTACTCGGCGGAATTTTCGGTGCACTTTTCAAAAAAGGAATCCCTGAAAAAATCACAAAAGCGGTAATGATTGCCGTCGGACTTTGCGTGCTTTATATCGGTATCGACGGTGCACTCAAGGGCGAAAACACGCTTGTTCTCATAATCTCGATGCTTGTCGGTACGCTTATCGGCTCGCTTATTGATATCGACGATAAAATAAACAGGCTCGGTCTTTTTGTTGAAAAGAAATTCAACAAAGGCGAAAAGAAAGTTTCGATTGCGGAAGGCTTTGTTACCGCAACTCTTCTTTTCTGTGTCGGTTCAATGACCGTTGTCGGCTCTCTTAATGCAGGGCTTCGCGGCGATAATCAGATGCTTTACACAAAGGCAATTCTTGACCTGGTTTCTGGCACCGTTATTGCAACAAGCTGCGGAATCGGTGTTGCTTTCTCGGGACTTTCGGTTCTTGTTATTCAGGGTGGAATAGTTCTTCTTGCACAGCAACTCAACGGAATTCTTACAGCACAGGCAATCGACGAAATGACCTGTGTCGGCTCGGTTATAATCATCGCACTCGGTCTTAACCTCGTCGGTATTTCAAAGTTTAAGGTTGCTAATTTTATGCCTGCAATTTTCCTTGCACCGCTTGTGTGTATGCTTTTGAATATGTTGCCTTTTTCGATATAAATTACTTGTTGAAAAAAGTGTCGGTTTTTGGTATAATGCTGTCAGAAATTTAAGAACAGAGGATTTTTATGAATAAAGAAGTTTCAAACAAAAAGAAAATCACAGATAAAAAGTTGATAATAATTTTCCTTGTCGGTGTTGCGATTCTGCTTGCAACAATTGCGATTGTGGTTCATTTCTCAACCAAGGTGACCAACGATTCGTATATTGACTGTGCAATCGGTGACGTTGACGGAAACGGATTTATAAATTCGGGCGACAATCTTCTTATCCAGAAACACCTCAACGGAACAGGCGAGCTTTTTGAATCACAGCAGAAAAACGGTGACGTAAACCTTGACGGCAAGCTTGATAAGCTTGATATGGAGCTTATTCAGATGTATGCAACCGGACAGATTGCAAAGCTTCCGTATACAGGCAAGGAAGATAAAACAGAAAACCGCAAGGAAAATGCGGTTGATTTCAAAGATGAAAAAGTTGAATCGAGTGTTCAGATTGAAAACAGCTGGTCAAACGGCGACGGCACATATTCTTATCAGCTGAAGGTAACAATGGATAACATTGACGATTCAAAGCTCAGAAACTGGGAAACAAAAGTCAAACTCAGCGAAAAAGCAAAGATTATAAAGAGCTGGGACTGCGAAAGCGAAATGCAGGATGACACTGTTGTTATTACAGGTGAGTCGATTCCTGCAGAAAGCACAATGAACTGCGGTGTAATTGTAACTGCTCCCGAAAATATGAAGATAGTTTCAATCGTAACTGAATAAAAACAAGCAGGTTTTCAAAGCGAAAACCTGCTTTCCTTATTCCTCCATCTGTCTGCCGAGGAATGAAGCTGCAACCTGTGCGAGCTTGATTTCGGTGGGCGATGTTTTTGTTCCGTCGCTGAAAAGGAAAACGACAGCTCCGAGCACATCGCCGTTACTGATAATCGGTGCGGCAATGGATGCGGCATAGCTGACACTTTCAACGGGATAAAGCATATTATCCACATCACCCGTGAATATTTTTCTTTCTTCCATAATGTTTTCAAGCTCTTCGCTGATGTGCTTTTCAAGGAAATCCTTTTTTGATACACCTGCGCAGGAAATAACGTGGTCGCGGTCGCAGATAAGAATCGGTGTGTTGACGCTTCTGTAAAGTACGTCCGCATAATGCTCCGTCACGTCGGAAAGCTCACCGACGGGCGAATATTTTTTAAATATAACACCGCCCTGGGTGTCTGTGAAAATTTCAAGCGGTGCACCTTCGCGGATATGCATCGTGCGGCGGATTTCCTTCGGGATAACCACACGGCCGAGGTCGTCAATTCGGCGTACAATGCCTGTTGCTTTCATATATTCATTTCTCCTTAAATTACAAATTGTGTTGTTATTGTCTGTAAAATAAGGAGAGATATACTGTTACGTTGAAAAATAATATTATAGTTTGTTGTTTTTAGAATTTAGTTTTTTAAATGTTTCATTACATCTTTTAATCGAATAATGCATTAAAAAAGAAACAAAATAAATCACTATTAGTGTAATGAAAAAAGAAAGCAAAGCAGAAGCATTATAAGACATAACATCTCTAAATGCAATGAACAAAAAAGCTTCTAGAGATAACATTAATGGCCAGTGAATAGCGTACGTTTCAAAAGAGCACTCGCCTAGCAAAAGAATAGGTTTACAGGATAGAAATTTTTGGATTTTTGGAGTTTGTGTAAAAGCAAATATTAGGAGAGATATCCCGACTCCACGCAATAATGGTTTGGGAACGAAAGGAATTGAAAACCACCATGAATAGAGTGGAGTACTAAACATAGTGCAACAAGAAAAGTAAATGCCCACCAAGTAAGATATAATTAGACACCACTTGGAATTCAAAAGACTGCTATAATATTTACTGAGCATGGTTTGATTTTGATTGTTGAATTTTAAATCAGCAACCAATAAACCCATAATAAAAACAGCGTAATACATATCGAATACAGGCAATGATGTCATTGCTATCACTAATAATGCAACGCCTATATACAGAAGTCTGCGATATTTGTTGTTTCTTAATGTCATTGCAAGGAAAAGAACTAATATATATCCTAAAAACTCACAGTGTATTGTCCAAAAGGGGCCAACATAGTCGCTTCCCAACAAAAAAGGCTTTATAAAAATGTTAATTAAAAGAGACTTGATGGTCGGTGTAAAATTACAATAACATTGCAAAAAATATTTATTAACAAGGTTGTCTGTAATTGCTAAATGTTTTTGTAAATCAAATACCATCATGAAATATGTAATTAGCGTTGTAAAAAAAATCACAGGGAGCAAACGAGTGTATCTGGAAATGGTTTTTTTTACAAAGAAACTAATGCCTTGAGACTTTTTCGTAAAAGTACTCATACCAACCAGAAAACCGGTTAATGCCATAAAATACAAAACTGCAATATTGCCGTTCACAGTTATTGATAGTGGTGTGGTTGCAAAAAGACTTAAAAATCCGTAAGATTGATTGGCCGCAGATTCGAAATACATTTGAGGGTAGTAAACACAAACAAAGTGGCACAATATAACATTAATTGCCATTAATCCGCGCATGCCGTCTAAATAGTGTAGTTTGTTTTTGTTGACTTTGTATAGTTGAGAGTCTTTCATACAGCAATTTCTCCATTTCATTCAAAGTGACTAGGTGGTCGGATTTTTATAAAACATATCATAATTTAAGAAGAAATGCAAGGGAAAGATTGTGGATTAGAACATTTTCAATACTATGTACGTATTATGTGTGCAAAAATTAATGATTTCAAAAATCCGACAATATTGTTTGTGATTTGAAGAAAATTATACTTTTATGAATTTACTTTTTGATTTTGCTGTGATATAATAAAAAGGTTAAAAAATCTGAATTGATATTTTATCAAATTGGGAGATGAGAAGTATGTATGATGTCGCTGTTATAGGTGCAGGCGTTGTCGGCGGTCTTGTGGCTCGTACACTGACGAAGTACAAATTGAATGTTTGTATTCTTGAAGCACAGAACGACGTAGCAATGGGTGCAACCAAGGCGAACTCGGCAATTGTTCACGGTGGATTCGATGCAAAGGAAGGCAGCCTTAAGGCTCTTCTTAACGTCCGCGGCTGTAAAATGATGGAGTCTGTCTGCAAGGAGCTTGGCGTAAGCTACAAAAACAACGGTTCTCTTGTTGTCGGCTTCAATGACGAGGACAGATCTGTCCTTAATGAGCTTCTTGAAAGAGGTAATAAAAACGGCGTTGAAAGATTGCAGATTCTTGAAAAGGACGAGCTTAAAAAGCTTGAGCCGAATCTTTCAGAAAATGTTACCTGTGCTCTGTATGCTCCGACGGCAGGTATTGTCTGCCCGTATACCCTTGCAATTTCCGCTGTAGGTAACGCTATGGATAACGGTGCAGAATTAAAGTGCAATTTTAAAGTTATCGGTATCGATGAAATTGAAAACGGATACAAGTTATCGGCTGAAAATGATGCTGTTGAGGCTCGTTACGTTATCAACTGTGCGGGTGTATATTCAGACGAAATCGCAAAGATGATCGGTGACGACTCTTTCAGCGTTCACCCGAGAAGAGGCGAATATATCCTTCTTGATAAGGAGTGCGGTGACACAGTTTCCTGCACAATCTTCAGAACACCTTCAAAGATGGGTAAGGGTATCCTCGTAACTCCGACAGTTCACGGTAACCTTCTCCTTGGTCCGACAGCTTTTGATATGGAGGACAAGGAAGATAAGGATACAACAGCTGAAGGCTTTGCAAATATCCTCGGCAACACACACGAAACAGTAAGCGGTGTTGCACTTAATAAAACAATCACATCCTTCTGCGGTCTTCGTTCTGTAGGCAGCACAGGTGATTTCATTATCAACTCACCGAAGAAGGGCTTTATCAATACTGCAGGTATTGAATCTCCGGGTCTTACATCTGCACCTGCAATTGCAGAGTATATTGCAGATATGCTTAAGGACGAAGGCTTGGAAATGGAAATCAATCCTGAGTTTAACCCGATAAGAAAATCATATCACGCATTCGCTGAAGCTTCTCAGGAAGAAAAGAATGCTATTATAAAAGAAAATCCTGCTTACGGAAAAATCGTCTGCAGATGTGAGGGTGTTACAGAGGGCGAGATTGTTGATGCAATCCGTCGCAATCCTCAGCCTCACGACCTCGACGGTGTAAAACGCAGAACGCGTGCACAGATGGGACGCTGTCAGGGCGGTTTCTGCGGTCCGTACGTAACAGAGCTTCTTGCAAAAGAACTCAATATTCCTTATGAAAGCGTAACAAAATTCGGCGGCGAGTCGATTATCAACATAGGGAAGACTAAAGGAGGGCAGGCATAATGAGAGACTTAGTTATTATAGGTGGCGGCCCTGCAGGTATGAGCGCAGCGATTGCGGCATACGAAAGCGGAATCAGGGATATTCTTATCCTTGAGCGTGACGAAAACCTTGGCGGTATTTTACAGCAGTGTATCCACAACGGTTTCGGTCTTCATAAGTTCGGTGAAGAGCTTACAGGCCCTGAATATGCCTGGAAATACGAAGCGAAAGTCAAGGAGCTCGGAATTGAGTGCAAGCTCAACACAATGGTGCTTGACGTTTCTGAGGACAAGGTTATAACAGCAACAAACACGGAGGACGGTCTTTTTCAGATTGAAGCAAAATCCGTTATCCTTGCAATGGGTTGCCGTGAGCGTTCAAAGGGTGCATTGAATATTGCAGGCAGCCGTCCTGCAGGCATCTACAGTGCAGGTACAGCTCAGAAATTCGTTAATATGAAGGGTTATCTTCCCGGCAAAAACGTTGTTATCCTCGGTAGCGGTGACATCGGACTTATTATGGCAAGAAGAATGACTCTTGAGGGTGCAAAGGTTCACGCTGTCTGCGAGCTGATGCCCTATTCAGGCGGTCTTGCAAGAAATATTGAGCAGTGCCTTAACGATTTCGGTATTCCTCTCAAGCTCAGCCATACAATTGTTAAAATCCACGGTAAGGACAGAGTTGAAGGCGTAACCATCGCAAAGGTAGACGAAAACAGAAGACCTATCAAGGAAAGTGAAGAATATATCGCTTGCGATACAATTCTTTTCTCTGTCGGTCTTATTCCTGAAAACGAGCTTTCAAAGGCTGCAAAGGTTGACCTTTCAAATATCACAAGCGGTGCAGTTGTTGACCAGGACAGACAGACATCTGTTGAGGGCGTTTTCTCCTGCGGTAACGTTCTTCACGTTCACGACCTTGTTGACTATGTTTCAGACGAAGCTGAAATTGCAGGTAAGGCAGCTGCAGAATATATCAAGGGAAATCAGGGTGAGAGCGTTCTTATCCCGATTACAACAGACGGAAAAATCCGCTATACTGTTCCGCAGAGAATCACTAAGTCAAAGGACGTAGCAGTATATTTCAGAGTTTCAAATATTTACAAGAATGTAACAGTTACAGTCAGCGACGGCAATAATGTTATTTTCTCCAAAAAGAGAGTAAAGGTTGCACCGGGCGAAATGGAATCTGTTACATTGAAGAAGGAAATTTTTGAGAACGCAAAGGAATTGCATTTTGCATTGGAGGAGATGTAATATGGAAAGAAAGCTTACTTGTATTATATGTCCGCTCGGCTGCGATCTTACAGTTCAGGTTGAAGATAAAAAGGTTCTCGATGTTCAGGGTCACACCTGTCCGAGAGGAAAGAAGTATGCCGAAAGCGAATGCACAAATCCGCAGAGAACAATTACTTCAACGGTAAAGTGCAACGACGGCAGCCTTGTTTCCGTTAAGACGGACAAGCCGATTCCGAAAGAGAAAATGATTGAATGTATGGAAGCAATCAACAACGCTGTTGCAACTCTTCCTGTTTCAATCGGTGATGTTATTATCGAAGACGTTTTCGGAAGCAACATCGTGGCAACACAGAATAAAAAATAAGAGAAAGCGGAGTGAAAACTCCGCTTCTGCTTGTCGAAAAAGTGTTTTCGACAAGCAGGAAGACTGCCGAGAAATCTGCAGAATGACATTTTTTAGTCCCGAAGATGTACAAAAGTACCTCGAGAGGGCTAAAAAATGGCAAATATATGCTAAAAGTGGGAGATATTCGATGTATCTCCCACTTTTAAATTAGTATTTCTTAATTTTCAATTAAGACTTTTGGCGTTGTATTTATCCGCATATATGTTTATGCGGGTTTATCGACAGTCTGAAGCGGAGTGAAAACTCCGCTTTTTTATATAGGTTTACTTTTAAGGTTGGTTATGATATAATCGCAACGGTGATATTATGGAAAAATATATCGGCATTGATGTTGGCGGAACAAAATGTGCTGTCATCGTCGGCGAATATGAAGACGGAAGGCTGAAAATAATCTCTCGTACGGCTTTTGCAACCGATGTGAATGAAGAGCCTTGCTCGGTAATTGAAAAATTTTCCGAAATAATTTCAAAAGAAAAAGATTTCAAAGCAATCGGAATTTCCTGCGGAGGCCCGCTTGACAGCAGGACGGGTGTTGTGCTTTGTCCGCCCAATCTTCCTAAGTGGATTGATGTGCCGATTGTCGAAATTCTTTCTTCACGCTTTAACGTGCCTGTGTTTTTGCAGAACGATGCAAATGCCTGTGCACTTACGGAGTGGAAGCTCGGTGCAGGTAAGGGCGCTGAAAATATGGTTTTTCTTACTTTCGGCACGGGATTCGGTGCAGGACTTATCCTTGACGGCAGACTTTATGTCGGAAAGTCGGATATGGCAGGCGAGGTCGGTCACGTTCGCTTAACGGAGGGTGGTCCCGAGGGTTACGGCAAAAAAGGCTCTGCCGAAGGCTATTGCAGCGGCGGCGGAATCAAGAATATTGCAAAGCTTTGCGGTCTTGATAAGACAGCAAAAGAGCTTGCTGAAGCTGCAAAAAACGGTGACGAAAAATCTGCAGAGATTTACAGAACAAGCGGAAAATACCTCGGCAGAATGTTGGCAATACTTATGGATATCCTCAATCCTGAATGTATCGTAATCGGAAGCATCTTTGCACGAAGCGAGGATTTGCTCCGTCCGTCAATGGAAGAGGAAATCCGCAAGGAGGCTCTTTCGTACACAGCGGAATGCTGCTCCGTAAAGCCTGCACTCCTCGGTGATGAAATCGGAGATTACGCGGCATTGATAACAGCTGTTTACGGAACGCAGAATGAGGTATGATATGAATATACAGGAACAGCTTGTAAAGCTTTTTAAGGATAACGGTGTTGCGGATGTCGGCTTTGCTTGTGTGAATGACGGTCCTTTTGGTGAGAAAAGCTATGCTGTAAGCATTGTTGTGAAGCTTTCGGATGCGGTTATCGACGAAATAACAGACGAGCCGACTCATACATATTTTCACCACTATCGCACGGTTAATGCTTTCATTGACCGCGTGATTCTTCAGGCAGGCTTTCTGCTTGAACAAAACGGATATAAATATATTCCCGTCGGTGCTTCGCAAAGCATCAACAAGGACGGCTGGAATTATAACGGAAGATATTCTCACAAAAAAGCTGCCTCTCTTGCAGGTCTTGGCGGAATCGGCAAAAACAGCCTTTTCCTTCACAAGAGATTTGGTGCAAGGGTAAGACTCGGTACACTTTTTACGGACTGTCCGTTTGAATGTGAAGAAAAGCCGTATGTTTCACCTTGTACAGAGTGCAATCTCTGTGTTGAAAATTGTCCGTCGGGTGCAATCAGCGGAAAACTGTGGCAAGAGGGAATGAAACGCGAGGAAGTGTTCAATCCCGAAAAATGCAGTGAATATATGAAAAATAAATTCAAACACATCGGCAGAGGTGCGGTCTGCGGAATCTGCATGAAGGTTTGCCCTTATAATAAATCGGAGGAATAATAATGGATCAGAAGAAAATTGACAGAATCAACGAGCTTGCACGAAAGGCAAAAGAGCAGGAGCTCACACCTGAGGAAGCAGAGGAAAGAGCACAGCTTCGTGCGGAATATGTTGCAGCTTTCAAAAGAAATCTTGTAGCATCACTTGAAAGCATCCGCGTTGTTGATGATGACGGAAACAAAACCCCATTAAAAAAGAGAAATTTACAGTGATAATTTTTGATAATGATGCGGAAAAAGAAAAAACGTCCGCATCGTTATTTTTTTTGCACGTTTTGTGATATTTGTACATACAAACGCAAAATATTGTGCAAAAAACGAGTTTTCCACCGCTTTTTCACAATACATGGTGATTTTACACAAAACAAAACCTACTGAAAAACAAGGTAATATTTGTAACTTTTTTATAAAAACATCGGATAAAATCCCGATTTTTGAAAAATTTTTTCAAAAAACTGCACAAAACACTTGCAAAAAGACTGTTGATTGTGTAAAATGTATATGTTTAGATTGGCATTTTGTATAAATGTCTGTCGTTGTTGTCTTTTTGCACAAACGACAGGTTTAATTGATGTTAATTATTCATAAGTGAGGAGTTTTATTATGTCAAACAGACTTTTCCAGGGCGTTATACATCAGATGAAGAGCGCCATTGACAGAACAATCGGTATTATCGATGAGTCGGGTACAATCATTTCCTGCAGCGAGCTCGGAAGAATCGGCGAGGTTAACTCAATTGCGGCGGCTACAACCTTTATGGATTCTGACGTTTGTGTTGTTAACGGTTGTACATACAAGACCTTCGGCAACCAGGTTCATCCTGAATACGCAGTTTTTGTTGACGGTGACGACGAGCTTGCTGAGAAGTATGTTAATATCAGCGCAGTTGCACTCAGCAACCTTAAACAGTATTTTGACGAAAAATACGACAGAAACAACTTTATCAAAAACGTTATTCTTGATAACATTCTCCCGGGAGATATCTACCTCAAGGCTCGTGAGCTTCGTTTCAACAACGACGCTTCAAGAGTAGTTCTTCTTATAAGAATTCCTGAGCAGTCAGATGCTTCTGCATACGATGTTATCCAGAATCTTTTCCCGGACAAGTCCAAGGATTTCATTGTTAACGTAAGCGAAACAGATATCGCTCTTATTAAGGAAGTAAAGAGCAACGTCGAATCAAAAGACCTTGAAAAGCTTTCACGATCAATTGTTGACTCTCTTTCAACAGAGCTTTACGTTCATGCACAGGTTGGTATCGGCACAGCAGTTGTAGGTATCAAGGAGCTTGCACGTTCATTCAAGGAGGCTCAGGTTTCTCTTGAGGTCGGCAAGGTGTTTGATACTGAAAAGTCAATTGTAAGATACGACAGCCTTGGTATTGCACGTCTTATCTACCAGCTTCCGACAACTCTTTGCGAAATGTTCCTTCACGAGGTTTTCAAGCGCGGTTCAATCGAAAGCCTTGACCAGGAAACACTTTTCACAATTCAGAAGTTCTTTGAAAACAACCTTAACGTAAGTGAAACTTCAAGAAAACTCTTTGTTCACCGTAACACTCTCGTTTACCGTCTTGAGAAAATCAAGAAGCTTACAGGTCTTGACCTTCGTGAGTTTGACGATGCTATCGTGTTCAAAGTAGCTCTTATGGTTAAGAAATATCTCGATGCCAATCCGATCAAATATTAATTAAAGCAGAGGAATAGTATGATTGACTTTAAAAACGTGTCAAAGGTGTACGATAACGGCACGAAGGCTCTCAACAATGTCAATATCCACATTGACAAAGGTGAGTTTGTTTTCGTAGTCGGCGCATCAGGTGCAGGTAAAAGTACATTCCTGAAGCTTATGATGCGCGAAGAAGTACCGTCATCGGGCACAATCACTATCAAAGACTATAATCTTGGCGAAATGAAAAAACGCAAGATTCCGTATTTCAGAAGAAACCTCGGAATCGTTTTTCAGGATTTCCGCCTTATTCCTAATATGACAGTTTACGACAACGTTGCTTTTGCAATGCGAGTTGTCGGTGCAAGGGAAAAGGATATCCGCAAAAGGGTACCTTATGTTATCAACATTGTAGGTCTTTCGCAGAAAGCACGTAACTATCCGAACGAGCTTTCGGGCGGTGAACAGCAGAGAGTCGCTCTTGCAAGAGCACTTGTAAACAATGCTGATATCATCATCGCGGACGAGCCGACGGGTAACGTTGACCCGCAGATGTCACTTGAAATTGTTGAGCTTCTTAAAAGACTTAACGAAACAGGCACAACTGTTATAATGGTTACTCACGCACACAACCTTGTCAGAATGTTTGATAACCGTGTTATCGTTCTTGACGGCGGTTCTGTTGTTGCAGACGGTGCGATTGAGGAGGAAGGAATTCCCGTTCATCAGTCGTCACACCTTAACATTGAGGTTAAAGAACAAAAAACAGAAAATAAAATTACGCAGAAGTTTGTATCTGTTCCGAAGGAAGAGCCTGAACAGAAACCTGTTGAAGAAGAACCCGACACGGATTTCCTCAATGCAATAATCTCGGATACAGACACTTACAGAATTTATGTTGAGGATGACTCTACGGAAAGTTCTGCTGCTGCCGAAAAAACGGAAGGCGGTGATGCAGAATGAAAAAGAAGAGAGGAAGCTTAGGCTATCTTACCAAAGAAGGCTTCAGAAACCTTTGGGTAAACCGAATGATGTCAGTCGCATCAATCGCTGTTCTTATGGCTTGTCTTGTTATGATGGGTACGGCGTTTATGGTGCTTGTCAATGTTGAAAAAATCCTCAACATTGTTGAAGAAGAAAATATCGTTTCCGTTTATCTTGATATGGATGCATCCCTTGAGGATGTTCAGCAGGTGAAGGAGGACATTCTTTTAACACAGAATGTTACACGTTGTGAATTCGTCAGCAAGGAAGTAGCGTTCAGAGAAGCTCTTGAAAAGAACGAGTTCGATGCTGATTCGGAGCTTTTCGCAGGAATTGAAAATCCGATGCCTGATATGTATGAAGTTTCGATGGAAGACGAAAAACTCTTCGACGAAACAATGGCAAAGCTCGAAAAAATAGATAATGTCGATGTTGTCCGCGGAAGCAAGGATATCGCAAACATCCTTATTCAGATCCGTTCAACGGTTTCTTATGTCAGTGTCGGCATAATCGCAGTTCTTTTGCTTATTTCACTTTTCATAATTTCAAACACAATCCGTATCACGATGTTCAACAGACGTCTTGAAATCAACATTATGAAATCCGTCGGTGCGACAAATTGGTTTATCCGCTGGCCTTTCATTGTTGAGGGTATGCTTCTCGGTGCAATTTCGGCATTCGTTTCGCTCGGAGCCGTCTGGGGAATTTACAAGCTGATGGAATCGCTTATCTATGAACTTTTAGGCCTTATGAGCAGAGATTTCGCGGCTGCTGATTTCAAGATTTATGCATTGTATATCCTTGCAGCATTCTTTGTTGTCGGTGTGCTTTCGGGCGGATTGGGAAGCTTCGCATCAATTCAGCGTTACCTTAAAGAGCGTGGAGGTGTTGTGTATGATGACGAAGACTGATTTCTTTAAAAGAGTATTTTCGTTTCTTCTTTGCTTCGCAATCGTTGCTGTCGGTTTAGGCGGCTTCGCTCCTTCAACACACGCTAAAAGCCTTAACTCTCTTAAAGCCGAGCAGGCAGAGCTTAAGGAAAAAGTAAAGGAAAGCGAAAAGAAAATCAAAGAGCTTGAAACCGCAAAGGCTGAGCAGGAAAAGATCATCGACGAGCTTAACAAGCAGATCGGTCAGCTTAACGGTCAGCTTGATAATATCAACGCACAGCAGAAGGTTATCAACGATGAAATCCGTGCAATCGAAGCGAAGATTCAGAAGCTTGACGATGAAATCAGACAGCTTGATATCGAGATTGCACAGAAGGATGTTGAAATCGATAACCTTGTACAGCTTTACTGCGAACGCTTAAGGGCGAATTATATCGCGGGCGAAACATCAGTTCTTGAGCTTTTCACCGCATCATCGTCACTTTCAAATTTCTTTAACAGACTTGAGTTATTCAGACGAGTTACAGCTAACGATCAGAAGATTGTCAATCAGTTGAACGAAGAAATCAAGGCGATTGAGGAAATGAAACAGAAGCTTGAGGATTCCAAGGCTGAAATTGAAGCTGAAAAGGCAACACTTGAAGTCAAGAAGGCAGAGCTTCAGTCGGCTGAAAACGAGCTTAAGGCAACTCAGTCAGAGATTATGGCAAAGTCTGCTGAGGTTAACAAAAAGCTTCAGGCGATTAACTATCAGACAAAACAGCTTGAAGTAAGTATTGATAGCTATAATAAGGAAATGGACAAGGTCGAAGCTGACATTGACAAGTTCCTTCAGTCACAGACAAGTTCAAGACCAATGGACCCCAACTCAAAGGGTTGGACATGGCCTGTTCCTTACTCTAATTCATACATTACATCACCGTTCGGCTACAGACACGACCCGATTTCGGGTGTATATAAATTCCACGCAGGAATTGATATCTCAATGCCGGGCGCGATGGGTAAAAAGCTTGTTGCCGTTAAACCCGGTACGGTTATCCGTACTGTGCACAGCAATTCAGGTTACGGCAATTATGTTATGATTGACCACGGCGGCGGATATGTTTCGCTTTATGCTCACTGCAAGTCGCTCGCTGTTTCCAACGGACAGAGAGTTTCGCAGGGTCAGGTTATTGCTTACATCGGCACTTCGGGTTATTCAACAGGACCTCACGTCCACTTTGAAATCCGTAAGAACGGTGAAAAGGTTAACCCGTCAAATTATGTTTCTAAATAATTATGAATCCGTTTGCAGAGAAATCTGTGAACGGATTTTTTTGTTGACAGTAAGGTTTTATTGTGCTAAATTGGATTTATAAAACAGAGGGGGATTTGCTATGCTTGATAAAATTGTTGAAGCTCTCGGTCTTGTTTACCGTGAAGAATGGGCACTGAGAGGAATTTTTGCTTATCTTGAAAATATGTTCACAGGTTTTTCTATCAAAGGATTTTTTGCAGGCTTGATGGCTGTGATTGAGCTTGTGGGTATGCTTCTTTTCGGCACTCCTGTCAGTCCGAGGGGGCAGGAGCTTGACCTTACGGGTTACGAGCTTGTTATGTACGATGAGTTCGAGGGCGACACCCTTGACTATGATACATGGTTCCACAGAGGCGACGGAAAACAGAATGGCGGTTATTCAGACAAGTCGCAGGTTTCTTTACGTGACGGAAACCTTGTTATTACGGGTGAATATCTTGAAGACGGTGCGTACGGTCCGGGCTGGTATGCGGCTTCCGTTGCAACTAACGAATGGTATGTAAACGGATATTTTGAAATCCGCTGCATCTGCAGCGACGGTGCAAATTTCTGGAGTGCTTTCTGGCTTCAGGCACATCATCCGTATGAGGCTGAATATTCACAGGGCGGTATCGGCGGAGCCGAGCTTGATATTTTTGAATGCTTCAGCTCACCGGGACAGCTTTTCGGCGATTGTGTAACATCAACTATTCATTGCGCAGGTGTTGACGGTGTTCAGGAAGGCTTCCAGTCAGCGATTCTCGGCGATTTCAAGGGCAAAAACATTCACGAAGAATACAACACCTACGGCCTCGAATGGACAGAAGACGAGTATATTTTCTACATCAATGGTGTTGAAACAACACGTTCAACCTTCGGCAACGGTGTTTCAAAAGCTGAGCTTAATCCGATTATTTCGATGTGCGTTTCCGATATCGGAAAGTTCGAGGGATATGAAAAGGATTATAAGACAGAATTTATCGTTGATTACGTGAAGATTTACCAAAAATAATTTTTAGAGGCTGTAAAAAAGTGCAGACCGCAAAAAACAAATAAAGAAAGGGTTTCTTCGGGTTGCAAAGCTCTGAAGGAACCCTTTAATACTTTAAAATTAACATTTATATGAAGCACCGCCTGAAACAGAGCTTTTTTGCTATAAACAAACTTCGCCTCTCGACGTACCTTTGTACGTCTTCGGGTACCCAAATCAAAGCAAAAGCTTTGCTTTGGCTCAGTTTGTTCATTCTGCGCATTTTTCCTATCCCCTAAAAAGAACGGTGAAAAATTTGCATTTACAACGCTTTTTTCTGAAAGAAAATTTTGACTGCGGATTATTTAACGTTGAAAAAAATAATTTAATATGTTATGATATATTATGTATTAAATTTCGGAGGTTACGAAATGAAAAAGGCAAATAAAAAAGTGATAATTATCGCGGTAGCGGCACTTGTTTTGGTTGCAGGTATCGTTGCGGGAATTATTGCACTCACAACGGGTAACGCAAGCGTTCCCGGCAAAAAGAACGAGGACGAAGTTAACGCTACTCCCGATTCGATCACACTTATCGAGAAAGGTGACGAGGTAAAGAAGGAAGACGTTACAGCAATTACAGCAGCAACAAAGCCCGACGGTACAGTTGTTGATAACAAGGGTATCAAGGACAAAGCAGGCCATATCATTTACGATACGGGCGAAAAAGACGCTGCAGGCAACCCGATTTACACAACAGGTAAGCTTGATTCAAAGGGCAATGTTCTTTACACAAAAAATCAGGTGAATTCATTCGGTCAGCTTATTTATTATTCAGGTAATTATGTTGACGGAAAGCTCGTGCTTTCAGCAACAGTTGAAAAGCCTGACTACACATCAAACGAAAAGCCGAATCCGTACAAGCCTCAGGAGCAGACAACAACTGTTACAGTTCCGCTTAAGGAAGAGTCATCTGTTAAAATCACAGGTATGAAGCGTGATTATATTCAGTTCCTTGGCGGTAGAGGTATGGACAATATGCTTGCGGTCTCTCAGTGTAAGGACGGCGGATACGTTGCAACAGTTTATTCTAATTCCTACGATGCTGATTTTGCAGATGCAAGCAAGGATTGGGCAGGACACGGTTCTGTTGTTAAGTACGATGCTGATGGTAAGGTGCTTTGGACTTACCGTGTCGGCGGTGACAGCGAAATTATGCTTAACGATGTTGTTGAGCTTAAGGACGGAACTGTTGTTGCTGTCGGATGTACTCTTTCAAGCGAAGCTGAGCCGAAGAAAACATCAAAGTCACATTCAGCAATTATTATCCGTCTTAAGGCAAACGGTGACCATATGTGGACATATGTGTTCCCCGGCAGCGAAGAGTTTACGGGTGAATTTATTCAGAGTGTTGCCGCAACTCCTGACGGTGGTTTTGTTGTCGGCGGTAAGGCTGAATCAAATGCAGGATTCTTCAAGGGTGAAGGACAGGCTCGAAAGGCATTCCTTTTCAAGTTTGATAAAAACTGTAACCTTAAGTGGCGTCGTATTCTTTCAGGCTCAATGTCAAACAACATTGCTGCGGTTGACGTAAACAAGAACGGTGATATTTTTGCAACTTGCGTAACTGTTTCAAACGACGGTGATTTTGCAGGAATTCTCTATCCGGCAAAGGCAGGTGCATATAATACAGTTCTTATGAAGCTCAACAAGAACGGCGACCTTGAATGGAAGAAATATCTTCAGGGCTCAGGCAACAGCCAGTACGAAGCTGTTTGTGCAACAGATGACGGCGGATGCGTTGTTGCAGGTTCATTCAACGTGAATAAGAGAGCAGACGGTATTTATTCTATGACATACGGTAAGTCTGACGGTTACGTTATCCGTTACAATAAAGACGGTGATGTGAACTGGGGAAGAGTTGTTGGCGGTGCAGGTGCAGATTACATTAACGCTATAACAAAAATTGACGGTGGCTTTGTAATTGTCGGTAAGACCGATTCAACAAACGGCGATTTCAGCGGTGAGATTATCGGCGGTAAGGCAGACGGATTTATTATGTATCTTAACGAAAAAGGCGAAACAAGTGCACAGCTTGTTCTTGACGGTAAGAACGAGGATCTCGGAAAATCTGTTTGTACTCTCGCAGACGGCACAGTTGTTGTTGCAGGTTCAACAGCATCAAAGGACGGTTTCTTCCACGGTTCAAAGGCAGACAATCAGTTCAATTGCTTCGTTGCAAAGTTCACAGCAGATAAAGAATAAAAAATGATTAAGCAGGAGGTTCTGATGCCTCCTGCTTTTTTGCTTTACAAACTTAAGCACAAGTGATAGAATTAATTTATACTGTTTCCCAAAAGCTTCCTGAAAGGACTGATTTTATGAAAAAGCTTTTATGTATCGTTCTCAGTGTTGTGCTGGCTGTTTCGTCTTGCTTCTTTGCTTCGGCAATTGGAGAGGTTGAGGGTGAAATCAGCGATTATCCCGTGATTATTGTGCCGGGCTACAGCTCAACAAATCTCTACTACGGTGAAAGCCTTGAAGCGGGCGAAGCTGTCTGGGGACTTGATTTTGACCACGTGCTTGAAAGAGTGCTTGTCCGCATTGCGGATATTGCTCTCGGTCTCGGAACCTTTGCATTTGATGATGCAGAATACATAACCGACGTTCTCGCGGAAGAAATGGTGGTTCTTTTCGAAAAACTCCGTTGCAATCCCGACGGAACAAGCGCATATGAGCTTCATCAGGATTATACGGATGCTCTGCACAAAAACAATGCTTATCTTATTGAAAACCGTACAGATACAATGTACAGACAGGAAATTGAAATTTCGGAAGAAATTGCATACTATATCGGTCACGAAAATATCTATAATTTCAGCTGTGATTTCAGAATGGGTGCTGAAAGCTGTGCGGCAGAGCTTGATACTTTCATTCAGTCTGTTAAGGAACACAGCGGTAAGGATAAGGTAAACCTTTTTGCGGTAAGCCATGGCGGACAGGTGAGTGCAACATATCTTGCTCTTTACGGACACAAGGGCGATGTTGACAACGCTGTTTTAACAATTCCTGCAATCGGCGGTGCCGGAATTGCACACGATGCAATGATGGCTTGCTTTGATTTTGATGAAGAATGCCTGCTTCGTTTCATCGAAAACGGCACAATGACAGAGGAAAACTACAACTGGCTTGTTAAGGCAAACCAGCTCGGATTTATTGATACTCTCGCAAATTCTCTTTTCCCGAAGATTCTGCCGGCAATCGGCTATTGGGGAAGCCTTTGGGATTTTATCCCGTTGGCTCAGTATGAGGCTACAAAGGCGGCACTTCTTGATAGCGAGGAAAGTGCAAGACTTATTGAAATCAGCGACCGTTTCCACTACGAAATTCTTCCGTCAATGCCCGAAAAGTTTGCAAAGTGCATTGAAAACGGAATGAACATTTCAATTATCTCAGGTACAGGCAACCGTATTCTTACAGGTATGAATGAAAATTCAGACGCTATTATTACGGTTAACGCTTCAACAGGAGCAACCTGTGCACCTTACGGCAAGAGATTTGCTGACGGTTATGTACAGATTAATCCGTGCGACGGCAAGGATAAGATTTCTCCGTCAATGGAAATCGACGCTTCAACAGCATATCTTCCCGACAATACATGGTTCGTTGACGGACTTTTCCACGGTATGACTTACAAGGACAATTACACAAGAATCCTTATGATGAACCTTCTTCTGACGGACAGAATAACAGATGTTTATTCTGATGCTAACTTCCCGCAGTTCAAGTATTCAACAAACGCTTCGCACACTGTTCACACCGCATTCGGCGGATGCGATGAGGGTATCCTCTCCGATGAAGCGAACAGCCTTGTTGTGACTAACGTATGTGCAAACAGTAACGTAAGAATCCTTGCTGTTGAGTGTGACGGAATTGACCTTCAGTTTGAAGTTGACCCGAGTGAAAAGCTTTTGCCGGGTGCAAAAACTGAAATTGCATTTACAGGTGATATTCCCGATGTTTCAGGTCAGGTTGTGAATGTAACTGTTTACTACGCTATGAACACAATCACTCCGATCGGCTACAGAACGCAAGCTTTCAGAATTGTTAACGGTGAGCTTGTTGAAGATGCAGGGGATTATGCCGACTCGGAAGCAACAATGCCGTTTGACGGAATAATCGATATGAACGTGGAAACAATTCTCCGCGGTCTCGGACTTAAAGAAGTTTTTACAATGATTTATTCAATCGTAAACTATTGGTTTGCACAGATTTTATAATTAAATAAATATAATTAAATAAATATAATTAAATAAAAATAAAAGTGACTTGCTTGGGGCAAGTCACTTTTATTATACTTTCTTTTCGTGGAATTTAATTGGCTTTGCGGGGGCACCGACGGCTGTACAGTCAGCGGGCAAGTCACGGATAACAACCGAGCCTGCACCGACAATGGTTCCTTTTCCGACTGTTATTCCCTGTATAACCTGTGATCCCGAACCAATTTCGCTGGTTGTTTCGATGTGTGTGGCTCCTGCAACATTAACGCCGGGGTAGCAGGTAACGAAGTCGTCAACCCTTGCATCGTGGCCGATTGTACCGTCTGCACCGAAGTAAACATGATCACCGATTTTGGTGTCAACGGTGATGTATGTATGGGCACAGATGATGCAGCCTTTGCCGACCTTTGATCTGCCCGAACAAATAACACAGGCAGGGTCAATCAGCGTTGCAAACTTGATGCCGGGTAAAATCTTTGTGATTTTATCAACAGCCGATTTTCTGATAGCAGCATTACCGACCGCACAAACATAGTATGCGTCGGGATAAGTCGCAACATCGGCTGAGTTACCCAGAACTCTGTAACCGTCTATAATTTTTCCTTTGTAACTTGGTTTATCGTCGATAAAGCCAAGGATATTCCATTCAGGGCTTACAGCATTGATTCTTTCTGCCATCCAGATAGTTTCTCTGCCAAGTCCACCTGCACCGATGATAATTAAATCTTTCATCTTGTGCCTCCGTTTGTTAATTTTAAAACAATCTATAACACATTATAGCACTAATGCGGTAAAGTTGCAAGATATGTTTTATTATACAGTAAAAAAGTGCTGTAAATATTCTTTAAAAGACTTAAGGTGAAATTATTTAAGTGTAACGATGCTTACACCGTCTTCGCCCTCACCGAAGGTTCCGAGGCGGTGAGATTTCACGAAGGTGGATTTCTTAAGATACTCCCTTACTGCGGAACGAAGAACACCCGTGCCTTTACCGTGAATAACCGTGAATTCGCCTATACCCATTCGCAAAGCGTGGTCAATATATCTGTCAAGCTCAAGAAGTCCTTCGTCAACAGTCATACCGCGAAGGTCAAGGCTCGTTTTGGCACTCATATTCATACGGCTTTCCATTTTGCCTGTTGCAACAGTACGTTTACCACCGGTTTCCTTCTTTTTCTTTTCAACAAGACGAAGAGTTTCTTCTTTAACTCTTGTTTTCATTGTACCCATCTGTACGGTAACAAGCCCTTTTTTGTCTTTAAGAGTAACAACGGTAGCCTCGTTGCCGATGTCCGCAATAAGAACGGTGTCGCCGATTTTAAGAGGACGAGGAAGAGTGTAATTTTCGTCAGCGTCAAAAGTGCCGATAATCGGGTCAGCGGCGGAATCGATTGCATCAATTCCTTTTTTGACTGCTGCACGTGCACGGCGAGCCATCTCGGCAGCATCCTTTTCCTTTGCCTGCTGTTTGCGAAGCTCTTCAAGCTCGTTAAGAAGCTGGTAAGCCTCCCTTTTAGCCTGCTCTGTAATGCGAAGAGCCTGAGCCTTGGATTTTTCCATTTCTTTTTCGCGCATCGTCTGAATTTCAGCCTTCATCTGCTTTGCTTTTTCAAGCTCTCTGTCAGCAGCTGCACGGATTTTCAATGCCTCGTTATGCTCATCTTCCATCTTTTTACGGCTCTGCTCAAGACGGTCAACAACATCCTCAAAGCGTGTGTTTTCTGTTGAAACAAGCTCCTGAGCGTGTTCAATTACGCTGTCTGAAAGACCGAGCCTTTGCGAAATCGCAAAAGCGTTTGAACGTCCTGGCACACCGATAAGAAGTCTGTATGTAGGACGAAGTGACTGCACGTCAAACTCACAGCTTCCGTTTGTGACACCGAGTGTCTGCAAAGCGTAAGCCTTAAGCTCCGCATAGTGGGTTGTTGATGCAATCTTTGCACCCTGATTTCGAAGCTGTTCAAGAATTGCAATTGCAAGTGCCGCACCCTCAACAGGGTCTGTACCTGCACCCAATTCGTCGATAAGAACAAGGCTTCTGTTGTCAGCTTCTTCAAGAATGCGGATTATATTTGTCATATGCGACGAGAAGGTAGAGAGCGACTGCTCAATGCTCTGCTCGTCACCGATGTCTGCAAGAACCTTATTGAAAACCGAAATCTTGCTCCTGTCGTTTACGGGAAGCATAAGTCCACACATCGCCATAAGTGAGAGAAGACCGATTGTCTTGATTGAAACGGTTTTACCGCCCGTGTTCGGACCAGTGATAACGATTGTGTCGAAATCCTTTCCGAGCTGAATGTCAACGGGTACAACCTTTTTCTTGTCGATAAGCGGATGTCTTGCGTTGCGAAGCTCAATGATTCCCTCGTCATTCATTTCGGGGAAAGATGCATTCATCGCATAGGCAAGCTGTGCCTTTGCAAAAATAAGATTAAGCTCGACAGCACACTCATAGCTCTGCTTGATTGAGTTTGCAAAGCTGCCGACAGTTGCCGAAAGTTCAGCAAGAATACGGTCAATTTCATCCTGCTCCTGATTTTTGAGAAGACGAATCTGGTTGTTTGCTTCAACAACGGGCATCGGCTCAATGAAGATTGTCGCACCGCTTGCCGAAGAGTCGTGAACAAGACCGGGAATTTCGCTTCTGTATTCATTCTTAACGGGCACAACGTAGCGTCCGTTTCGCATTGTGATAATATTATCCTGAAGATATTTTGAATAGTTTGTGTTGTGTGTGAATTTGCCGAGCTGTTCACGCACTTTGCCTTCCTGTGCACGGATTTTTCTTCTTATATCAGCAAGAAGAGGGGAGGCATTGTCTGCAACCTCTTCTTCAGAAATAATTGCCCCCGTAATTGTTTCCTCAAGAAATTTGTTGGGAACAAGGGCAGAAAAATAAATGTCAAGAATTGTTGCAACACCTTCGTTGGTGCTTCTCCACTGAACAATGGAACGGATAACCCTTAGAACTGCAGCAATATCAAGCAACTCGCGAAGGCTGAGTGTGCTTCCTGCATCAGCTCTGAAAAGGGCGTTATTGACGTTTGTCAGACCGCCGAAGGACGGACCTCCGAAACGTGCAAGAAGCATATGTGCATCACGTGTCTGATTCATAAGTGCCTGTGCACTTTCAAGCTCAGTTTCGGGAGTAAGTTCAAGTGCAGCAAGACGTGCATCCTCACACGCGGTGTGGGAAGCGAGCATCTCGAGCACTTTATCAAGCTCAAGCGATTTATGATGTTTGTTCATATCGCTCATCCTTTCATACTTTAATTAACAACAATACATAAGTCTGAAATACAATAATATAGCGCACATTCGTGCATTTTTCTCCTTGCCATACACCCGTATGCCTGCGTCGAAAAGCTACCCGACTGTACGCAATCTATTGCATTTCAGATGCAAAGCAGTTTTGAAAGTGAAGATTTTTGTCTCGGCAAGGCAAAAATCTGTAGGAATACGAGGCTATTTCAAAGATTTTTAACGAAGCCGAGGCGGAAAGCTGCCTTTCAAAACCTTATGGCTTGTTGTTAATTAAAGTATGGACTTATAGAAATCAAGTGTTTTAAATTTTTTCGCCGTTTGTGTCAGAAGAAAGTTTTCTGTAACCTGAGTAAGAAAATCAAGGCTTTCGTGTGGCAACGTAAACGAAAAAAGCTTTGTGCTGTCAACGTAGCATATGTGCCTCATGGCAGAAAGCACTCCGTTCGGAAGCTTTATACAAGTATGGTCGGAAACACATTCCTTACAGAAAATCTGACCCTCAACGGGGCTGAAGAACATTCCGTCATCCGAAAATTCTTCGCAGTCGCCGCAAGCGACAAGGTCGGGCATATAACCCGCAAGTGTCATCAGCCTCAGCTCAACAATTGCTTTTAACTGAGAATGAGGACGTTTGTTTTTTGAAAGCATATGTAAAGCGTTGAGAATGAGCTTGAGGTAATCCCCGGCATCGTCCTCAACGGGTGCAAGCTCACCTGCGAGCTCGCAGAAATACTGTGCAAGAGAAAGAGCTTCGATATCGTTGCGCAGGTCAAAAAATATTTCAATCGGCTGAGCCTCATCAATTGAATAGGCATCCTTACCGCGATAAATCGAAAAGTTTCCGTAAGCAAAAAGCTGAGTTGCGCTCTGCGATTTGCTTTTTATTCTTTTTGCCCCTCGGACGAAAGCACGAAGCACACCGTAGTCACGGGTGAGCAGGGTAACAAGACGGTCATCCTCGCCCGTCTGCTGTTCCCTTATTATCAATCCGTCCGTGCTCAGCTTCATTTTCGTTCTCCTGTGTGATATTCCTGTATTGCAGATAATCGCAAACCTTGCCTGTTGATGCAAATTTGTACCAAGCGGCAAGCTCTTTATAGTTTGTGTTCATAAAATATCCCTCCAAATAAAAGTATTTGCAGGGATAGATTTTTTATTAATTTTTAATCAAGTCCAAAATTATGAATTAAACCTTCGCGGTTTCTCCAACCCTCTTTAACCTTGACCCAGCAACGAAGGTTGATTTTGCACATGAAAAATTTTTCCATATCCTCGCGGGCTCTTGTTGAAACTCGTTTAAGCATCGCTCCGCCTTTGCCGATGATGATTCCCTTGTGACTTTCTTTTTCACAGTAAATAACCGCTTCAACATCCATAATGTCTGAATCTTCACGCTCACGCATTTTTTCAATGCTGACGGCAACACCGTGCGGAATCTCTCTGTCAAGATTGCGAAGAAGCTTTTCGCGGATCATTTCGGCAGCAATAACTCTTTCGGGCTGGTCGGTAAGAGTGTCTTCGGGGAAGAAGAACACGCTTTCCTCAGCGAGCTTACTGAGCTCCTCAAGAAGAGCATCCATATTGATTCCTCTCATTGCGGAAACAGGAACAATGGATTCAAAATCATATACCTGAGAAAGCTCTGCAATTCTTGTCATAAGAACTTCCTTTTCGGGAAGAGTGTCAACCTTGTTGATTGCAAGAATTACGGGCATTTTAAGCTTTTTGAATTTTTCAATCAATTCAATTTCAGCGGGACGAAGCTCGCCCTGCGGCTCAACAACGAAAAGACAAGCGTCAACGCCTGCAACGCTGTCGCTTACCGCCTGAACCATTTTTTCGCCAAGCTTTGTTTTCGGTCTGTGGAAGCCGGGAGTATCCGTAAAGACAAGCTGAGTGTCGCCCTCTGTAAGCACACCCATAATCTTTGTACGGGTTGTCTGCGGTTTTTCGGAAACGATTGCAATTTTCTGTCCGAGCAAACGGTTAAGAATTGAGGATTTACCGACGTTCGGGCAACCCACAATCGCAATAAATGCGGTTTTAGTCATCAGTTTTCCTCCGTGTAATAGCTGTCGCTTCTCTTAAGACCGAGCTGTGTAAGTACTGTTTCTTCCTTTTCACGCATACGAACCATTTCAAGTCCGCCGTTTTCGTGGTCATAACCTAAAAGGTGGAACATTGAATGAACGGTAAGGAATGCGATCTCTCTCTGAAGAGAATGGTCATAAAGCTTGGACTGCATAATAGCGTGTTCAATAGAGATGACAATGTCGCCAAGCATTTTTGCACCTGTATCGTAGTTAATATCGTAAACTCCGTCCTCACCGAGAGGGAACGAAAGCACGTCTGTGCTGTTGTCCACATTACGGAATTCCTTGTTGAGCTGATGGATTGTTTCGTCGTTAACGAATCTTACGCTGATTTCAGCGGAGCCTTCAAAGCCCTCGTGTACAAGTACGGCATTACAGCAACGTCGAACAAGCATTCTCACACCGGTGGGTATTCTGATGTCTTTCTGGTCGTTTGTGATGATTACTTTGATTTTGTCTGTCATTTTCTTTTCTTTGCCTCCTCGTATTTTTCGTACGCCTTAATAATATCCTGCACAAGCTTATGACGTACGACATCCTTTTCGGAAAAATGCACGATTTTAACATCGTCCACGTTTTTAAGAATTTTTGTGGCTTCAATAAGTCCCGAACGCTTTCCGTCAGGAAGGTCAATCTGTGTCACGTCACCCGTAACAACCATTTTGGAATTGAAACCAAGTCGTGTAAGGAACATTTTCATCTGTTCCGGAGTTGTATTCTGTGCTTCGTCAAGTATAACAAAGCTGTCGTCAAGTGTTCTTCCTCGCATGTATGCAAGCGGAGCAACCTCAATGCTTCCTCTTTCCTGATATCGCTGGAAGTTTTCGGCACCGAGCATATCGAAAAGAGCGTCGTAAAGAGGACGCAGATAAGGGTCAACCTTCTGCTGAAGGTCACCGGGAAGGAAACCTAACTTTTCGCCTGCTTCAACAGCGGGACGTGTAAGGATAATTCTGTTGATTTCCTTTGCCCTGAAAGCACTGACAGCCATTGCCACCGCAAGGTATGTTTTACCTGTACCTGCAGGACCGACACCGATAACGATTGTGTTGTCCTCAATCGCACGGACATATTTTTCCTGCCCGATTGTTTTGGGCTTGACGGGCTTGCCTTTAGTTGTAATGCAGATGCAGTCGCCACTCATTTGCTTGAGCTTTTCTTCAGCACCGTCATCAACAAGGGACGTTACGTAGCGAACATTCTGCTCGTCAAGAGATTCACCTTTGTTGATAAGGCTGAGAAGTCCGTTGATAGCTCTTACGGCAAGGCTGACATTTTCAGCTTCACCGCTTACTTTAAGGTCTGCACCGCGGCAAACGACCTTGACGGAATATTTACTCTCTATGAGCTTTATGTTTTCGTCGAAACTTCCGAAGAGACTGACAGCCTGCTCCATACGTTCAAAATTGATTATCTGCTCGAACAAAAGGACAACCTCGCTTTTTGTGAAAATCTGCACCTATTTAGCGTATTATAACACACATTACTTAAAATGTCATTTAAAAAATGAAAAATCATATTTATTTTTGAACAGAAATTTCGATAATTCTTTATATATTTTGCTCATTTGGTATGTAAAGTATTAATTTACACCTTGACTAAATATAAGTTTTTTGTTATGCTATACAATAGGATAGGAGGGGAATGCATGAGCAACAAGAAACCGAAGCAAAATGAAAATCAGCCGATCAAGCAGAAGCTTACCCTTCCGTGGCTTATAATTTCAATTGCATCAATGCTTACGTTCTTTGCGTTTGTTGTCGCAATGTTTTACGGTAAATATGAAGCGGAGCTTTTTGCAACGTTCGTTCTTGTTATTGCGGCAGGTGTTTTCCTTGACGGTCTTCACAAGAAAAAGCAGAACTATATATCGGGTAACATCAATTTCTTTATGGTAATACTGTGTATATTGTGTGCTGTGATGATAGTCGCAATTAACAGGTAAAAAAAGGCTTTTATACTTTTTTAGAAAAAGTATGGAAATATCAGAAAATTTGTGATATATTAATGTCACATAAAACAAAAAATGGGGGTAAACGAAATGAAAGAAACACTTGTAAAAGCAATTGCTGCTATCGTTTGCGTAGTTATCTTCTGCGTAAGCATTTCAGGTGCAGTTGAAAGCTATGTAACAGCTGAACAGGACGTAGCTAAGTACAAGGCATCAATGGCACAGAACAGCGGTTCTTCAAACGGCGGTCTTATGGGTGGCTCATCAGATATGGGCGGTTCATCAGACATGGGTGGCTCAACAGATATGGGCGGCTCAACAGATATGGGCGGTGCATCAGACGATGCAACAGCAGATGCAGGTAATGCAGGCGACACAGCAACAGATGCAGGCAATGCAGGTAACGCAGGTGCACAGCAGCCGGCACAGCTTACAAAGGCTGACGTAATCAAGTTCTTCAATGCAGAAACAGCTAAGGCAACAAAGGGTACTTACAAGGTAACAAGAGGCGGTAAGTTCATCAAGAACATCGACGTTGGTTCTTTGACAGGTGCTCTTAACAGCATCATCACAGGTGTTGACAAGAATGCATCTCTTGACTCAGTTGTTGGCGGCTTCCTTGGTATCAAGGCTCAGCCGATCGTTGGTACAGCAAAGGGCAATAAGTACGAAGGCTTTGAAGCTAAGTACGCTCTTAAGGCTATGAACCTTACAGAAGCTGATGTTGTTGATTTCGCAGTAAACGGCAATACATACAAGATCAAGGTTAAGGATTGCACCACACCGGATGCAAACAGTGCAATCGCACACGCAACAAACGACTACATCACATTTGCTGAAGTTAACAAGGGCATCTCTGATTCAGTAGGTAATGCAGTTAAGGTTGTTCCTGAAGAGTCAGAAGCAAAGTATACAAACATTATCTTCACAGCAACAGTTGTTGACGGTAAGATTACAACTCTTGAGTACTCATACACACTTGACGCTAACCTTAAGATCAAGCTTGCAATCCCCAGTGCAACAGGTACAGGTCAGGCTGTAATCACAGGTAAGTACACAGAGATTAAGTATTAATCCTTAAAAATGACAGAAGACATCGTCGGAAGGCGATGTCTTTTTTGTTATAACAAAGAGTCGATGATAACGATTTTTGTATTGAAAAATTTATACAAAGGTGGTATTATGTAATTATAGCAAAAAGGAATGGGGAGCGGCATTATGAAAGAAGCAATTTTTAAATCTGTTACGGCACTTATCTGTGTGGCAATTTTTTGTTTATCAATCAGCTCAGGTGTTGATAAAATTGTTGAGGCACAGAAGAATACTTTTGAAACAAACGGCTCGGAGTCTGCATTTGGCGACAGCATTTTAGAAGACAGCGGCGATATGAATTACACTCCCGATGTAACCCCCGACGCAAGCGTTGGCACTTCAGATGAAGTGATTGATTCAGGTGTAGCCGATAATCAGAGTGCGGAAACACCGTCTACGGATGCAAATGAAGCAACACCTGAAGGAAAGCCTTCAGACCCGACTTCATATTCAAAAGAGCAGATTGTAAAGTATTACAATGAAAGTATGAACAAGTCTTATAATGCACCGAAAGTAGCAATCAAAAAGACGGATATCATCGCTATCAATGTTGAATCAATCAAACCGGGCGGAGATATAGCAACGGATATTGCAAATAAAATTATTGAAAAATATGCAAAAACAACAGAAGAAACAAAGAACTTTGTGAAAGGCGGAGCAACGGACGATGCATCGTATAAAGCATCGAATTTTGCTGTTCCCGCAGAGCTTGACGCGAAGGGAGCAAAAAGTGCAACAGTTACAAAGAAGGGTAACGATTATGTAATCAGCATTCAGGTTGTTTACGAGGCAGCAACGCTCAAAAAGTTCCCTGTTTATAACAAGCAGTGCTCGTTCCCGCTTGATCTTGCAGCTGTCGACCTTATGGGATTTAAGGTGACATCTGCTGACTTTAACTATCCGGGAACAGTTCTTAAGGCTGTTGTCGGTGCAGACGGTTATGTAAAGACTGCAGAGGTTTATATGCCGATGGCAGGCGGTGGAAAGGGAAGCCTTATCGGTATTGACGGCAGTGCAACAGTTTCGGGTTCTTTGAAGAAAACACTTGCTTTTACATACTGATATCTTCATTAACAAGGTGATAATATGATTCTTTACATAATTCGACACGGTGAGCCTGACTATTCAACAGGTCACCTGACAGAAAAAGGGTGGCTTCAGGCGGAAGCTGTCGGAAAAAGAATGGCAAAGCTTAAGGTAGACAGGATTTTTGCTTCACCGATACTTCGTGCACAGCAGACAGCAGAGCCGGCCTGCCGATTGCTCGGACTTGAAAAACAGACCGAGGAGTGGGCACACGAAATCGGCGACGAAAGACTGACTCCTTTCCCGGACGGTGAAATGAAATCCATTTCGTTCGTTCAAAATACGTATTACAGACAAAACGGCAATATCGACCTGCCGTTTGATAAAGCGTATGAATGCGACGGAATTAAGCAGTCGGAAATGAAAAAGGCTGTGGATTACATTGAAAAAAACGGAAACGATTTCCTTGAGAGATTGGGTTATAAAGAGGAAAACGGAGTTTACCGTATCCTGAAAGAAAATAACGAGAAGGTTGCTCTGTTCTGTCATGCGGCTTTTTCAAGAGCGTGGGTTTCTGTTTTGTTGCATATACCGTTGCATATTATGTGGTCAGGCTTTGATTATGACTATACAGGCGTTACGGTTATTGAATTTAAAAATAACGAAAACGGAATAACAGCACCGCAGTGCCTGCATTATGCAGATATGTCACACGTCTATGCAGAGGGCATTGACGATGCGGTGAACGATATTTCACAGATGTAAAAAATCCGTGTCTTAGCTAAAAGTTAAGACACGGATTTTTTAATAATAAGTTAAACTTATGCAGCAAAGTTAGCGAAGAAGTTCTCGATAATATCGATGATACCAGCAGCGTCGAACTCGCCAAGGTATGCAAGAAGCTCTTCAACAAAAGCAAGAATCTGAGCAACGAAATCCATAACTATTTCTCCTCCTCAATTTGTCGGATTACTCCGCGTAAATAATATACCATATGCAACACGGTGTCGTCAATTAACAAATGTGTAGAAAAAAACGAAGATAACATTATACAGTTTTGCTAAAATGTATAATGTTATCTCAACAAATCGTTAACTTTTTCGGTCATCGCTTCCGCAGTATCTCTGTAATACTGTGTTTTTGGATTGGGATGCTTGTTTTCGTCCCAAAGCTTCTGAGCAACGGGTGCCCACTCTGCTGCGAACTTGTCGCACTTCGCACAAAGATGCTCAACACCTTCCTGATTAACAAGGTCTGTCGACTTTGCACCGGTTATTTCAACAATATTACGAAGGCAATCGGGATTTTCAAGAAGGGGACACGGGCGAAGGTGGTTGTCGTTGAAAGGCTGATTGTGATAATAAGCCATAAACAACGGACTTTGTAACGCTTCAAGAATCGTATGTGTGCGGATGTTAGAGTCTGAAAAATGAATAAACACGCAAGGCTCCATATCGCCTGCGGAGTTGATATGAATATAGTTTCGACCGCCCGCGATGCAACCGCCAACGTATTCACCGTCGTTCTGGAAGTCCATAACAAACATCGGCTTGCCTGTTTTGCTGTTTCGCACTCTCTTGAGCCAGTTGTACATATATGTTCTTTGCTCAGGTGTGGGGATAAGCTCCGCAACGGCATCTGTGCCGACGGGCATATAGTTGAAGTAAAGGCCGAATTTAACGCCTTTTTCAATCATAAGGTCAAGGAAAGCGTCACTTGTAACTTCGTCGATATTCTTAGAAGTGTAGCAAACGGAAATTCCGTAAATGCAACCGTTTTTCTTAAGAAGGTCAAGTGCCTTGACTGAGGTTTCGTAAGCACCTTCGCCACGGCGGAAATCGTTTGTTTCCTCGTTACCTTCAATGCTGATTGCAAGTGCAAGGTTGCCGACTTCCTTCATATCCTCACAGAATTTCTGATCAATGAGGGTTGCGTTTGTGTATGCAAGGAAGGTGCAGTTTTTATGCTTACGGCAAAGCTTTAAAATGTCATCCTTACGGATAAGCGGTTCGCCGCCGGTGAACATATAAAGGTGAGTGCCGAGTGCAACACCCTGGGTTACGATGCTGTCCATTTCCTCAAAGCTGAGGTTGAACTTGTGACCGTATTCTGCAGACCAGCACCCCTTACAACGAAGGTTACACGCGCTTGTCGGGTCAAGGAGCATAATGAACGGAATGTTACACTTGTATTTTTCTCGGTTCTTTCGTACAGCGTTTGTGCCGTGGTAACCTGCACCAAGCACGAAAGAAAGGAACATCTTTTTAAGGTTGTCACGGTCAATGTCGTTGAGTATACTCATCGCGTAAGAGGACCATACGTTATCGTCGTCCTGTACGGCAGTGCGGAACGATTCAAAAACTTTTTTCGGGAAAGTTTTTCCTGAAATGAAGTCAGCTTTGTTGATAAGTTTAACCATATTTGTTTTCGGGTCTTTGTCAACATATTTCAATGTTTTGTCAAGTACGAAGCTTGTTGCAAACCTTAAAATGCTTTCTACCATCGGTTCCACACCTCCTTTAAATATATTACAAGCTATTCTCTCACATTTTAACTTTATTGTCAACTGCAAAAACTTTACATCTTTTATATTTTGATTAAATAGCAGCGGTTATTCACTGATTCTGAAAAAATCGTTTATTGACATTATAGTTTAATTAAGCTATAATTATTTAGCAAATTATTATTTTTTTGGAGGTTTTGCTATGAAAAAGTTTTTAAGCATTCTCCTTGCACTTGTAATGTGCTTTGCTGTTGCAGTTCCTGCTTTTGCAGTTAACACAACAGGCGACCTTAAGTTCGGCACAGACGGCAAGTTCAAGATTATGCAGATTGGTGACACACAGGATATGATCCTTAAGGATGTTGCTGAAATTAAATTGATTACAGCTGCTCTTGCACAGGAAGAGCCTGATCTCCTTGTTTTCACAGGTGACCAGCTTACAGACTTCTTCCCCGGTGCAAACGTAAAGGGTCTTAAGAAGTGCCTTTCAAATCTTTTCGATATCATTGATACATATGGTATTCCGTTTATCGTAACATTCGGTAACCACGACCACGACTACGATGATATATGGCCGACAGAAGATCAGTTGACATTTTACAAGCAGTATGAAAACTGCATCGTACCGGAAGACAGATTTAATCCCGGTACATACAATGTTCCGATTATGTCATCAGACGGAGAAAGCATTGCTTTCAACATCTATATGATGGATACAAATAACAAGCGTGCTGACAGCGACCTTCTTACAGGTTACGAAGGCGTAAAGCCGGAGCAGGTTGAATGGTACAGACAGACAAGTGACAAGCTTAAGGCTGCAAACGGCGGTAAGGTTGTTCCTTCATTTGTTTTCCAGCACATTCCTGTTAAGGAAATCTATCAGTTCCTTGAAGAAGTTCCTTACAACGAAGCAGGCGACGATGCAGTGTTCAGCATCGATACATTCAAGTGGTATACACTTGGCGATAAGGTTATCGACGGTGTTCTTGGTGAAGTTCCCTGTTCAGAGCCTCTTGAGAGCCACACAGGCCAGTATCAGGCATGGGTTGAAAAAGGCGACGTTATCAGTGCATATTTCGGCCATGACCACGTTAACAGCTTCCGCGGTATGACAGATGACGGTATTATCCTCGGCTACAACGGCGGTACAGGCTTCAGCTCATACGGCAGAGGCGGCGACCGTTCAGTAAGAATCTTCGAGCTTGACGAAAACGATATCGAAAACTACAACACATACGAGTTGACATTCAATAAGATGGTAATGGAAATTCCGTTCTATTTCCTTGATCTCTTCTCACCCGCAATCGTTACAACACTCGGTAAGATTTTAAGAGTTATTCTTCCCGGCTTTGCATGGGATCTTATCCTTGACTCAATGGCATAAATAAATATAACAAAAACGCACTCTCCGCCCGGAGGGTGCGTTTTACGTATGTGGATGAATTAAGATGTATACAAATTCGGGTTTGTCGAGTAGAATATTCAATCCGCATTGTAGGGGCGACCATCGGTCGTCCGCAAAAATCCTGCGTAATTCAACGGACGCGCAATGCGCGCCCCTACGAACCCTGTTTTAGTCAACTACGTAGGGACGGGCGTCCTCGACCGTCCGTTAACTCAGCAGAATCTGCGGATGGTCCGGGAGGCCC
>JAFODS010000041.1 GCA_017380575.1 Clostridia bacterium
AAGTTATAGCCTGCATTGTTGATAGTTTCGCCTATGTAGTAAATATAGTCGCCTGAAACACCGTGTCCCTTTGTAGGATCATCTTCTGTTGCAAGGCCTACAACGTCGGGATGTGCAGACATATTAACGATAATTGTCGGAGTAACGGAAGCGTCATCGGGGGTGAATATAAAACGCTTGAGTTCTGTGTCAAGTGATGTTGCAGAAGGTCTGTTTTTGTTGCTGAAATATTTTTCACCGATGTCTTTTCTCGCAAAGGTCATAGTACCTTCAGTCATCGAATCAACGGCTTCAGTAATGGCATCGCAGACAGCTGAATAGAAAAATTCCATATATTCGGGGTCTGTACCCTGTTCTGTTTCAATAATGCCTGTGAACGCACTGAAAATGTTTTTCGGCCATTTGCGGAAGATATCTGTCCAGAGACCTTGAGTATCAATACCTGAGTGAGTATGAGTTGCAAAAAGATTGATTGAATTGATGTTGTTCTCAGAGGCAAACTCCTGAAGAAGACCTCTGATGTGTCTGATGTCGCCGTTTGAAACACCAATTGAGTCAATAGTTGCAAAAACTGCGGTGCCTCTTCCGGACCCGTCGTTGAGTGCGATAACACGGACTTTCATATCGTCAAGGATCTCACGAACATCGTTTGTGAAAAGATTCTGTTCGCTGATGAATCCGCCGCAGAAAAGATCGTATTCATCCCAGTTTTCGGGAACAAGGCTTGCACTGCTCTGACCGAGTGACCATTTTGTACCGACAGCTGCTTCATCGATGAATTCTGCGGTACCTTCAAAGAAGTTATCATAAACGTACTCTTCCTCATCTATAAACTTATCGTTTTCTCTGAGGAACAGATTGACAACTCCAACGAGATTTTCGAAAACTGTGCCTACAACCTTTGCAAGAACCTTTGTAACAGGCTCTGAAGAAGATTCAAAGTCGATGGCGTATGCAGGTGTGGTGGTAACAGAAAAGACCATCACTATTGCGAGGACTATTGATAATGCTTTTTTCTTCATAATTATTCCTCCCAGCAAAATAATATGTTGTATAAGAAAAATATCACATTAGCGGTTTTGTGTCAATAGTTGTAAATTGTTATAATGTATGATATAATTACCAACAATGTATTAAAATTAAAGGTGGTTTGAAATGAAAAAGTCAAATTCATTGGCTCTTATTCCGATAGGCGTGTTTGTAATTTTCTATCTTTCGCTCGGAATTATTTTTGAATATGTTATGAAGATTCCTATGGGATTTTATAACGTGCCTGTAGTTGTTGCATTTTTAATTGCACTGTTTGTTGCAATTATTCAGACAAAAGGAATTTCCTTTGACAAGAAGTTTGAAATAATGGGACAGGGAGCAGGGGATAAAAATATTATAACAATGCTTCTTATTTTCCTTCTTGCAGGTATTTTCGTCGGTGTGGTTGGACGTGGTTCAGCTGAAAGTGTTGCTTACTTTATGCTTTCGATTACGCCTCCTAAGCTTGCAGTAGTTGTTCTTTTTATTATCAGCTGCTTTGTTTCAACAGCAATGGGAACTTCGGTAGGTACAATTACACTAATTACTCCGATTGCCGTTGCTATTTCAGAAGGTTCAGGTTTTGCTTTACCCTTATGCGTAGGTACGGTTGTCGGCGGCGCAATGTTTGGCGATAATCTTTCGTTTATTTCAGATACAACTATAGCTGCCTGCAACGGTCAGGGTTGTGCGATGAAGGATAAATTCAGAACGAATCTTGCGATTGTTGTTCCTGCGGCAATTGCCACTCTTGCTTTGATATTTGCACTTTCGTTCAGTTCGGATGTTACGGGCGGAATAATGAAGGAATATGATCTTATTCAGGTTATTCCATACGTTCTTGTTCTTATCTGCGGAATTATAGGTATCAATGTATTTGTAACGCTACTTGTCGGTATTATTTCAGGCAGTATTATTATGACTGCTACAGGTGTTGTTTCGTTCCCTGATCTTCTTGCAGGAATGGGCAGCGGTGCATCAGGAATGTTTGAAACAGCAATGGTTGCAATCCTTGTTTCGTCACTTTGTGCTCTTATCAAGCATAACGGTGGATTTGAAGCGTTGCTTAACGGTATAAGACGCGTATTCAAGGGTAAAAAATCAGGACAGCTCGGTATCGGTCTTCTTGTAGGCCTTATGGATATCGCAACTGCAAATAATACTGTTGCTATTGTTATGGCAAACCCCATAGCA
Source organism: Clostridia bacterium (assembly GCA_017380575.1). GTDB lineage: Bacteria > Bacillota > Clostridia > Oscillospirales > Acutalibacteraceae > CAG-488. The sequence continues at coordinate 2,224 of JAFODS010000041.1, forward strand.
ACTGAAATGGCAAAGGATTTTGACATATCGCCGAGAAAGACTGCGTCTATTCTTGATACTTTTTCTTGTATATCACAGGGATTCCTTCCGTACGGTGCACAGATTCTTGTTGCACTTTCTGCTGTGACAACTCTCGGATACAAGCTTTCGGCATTTGATGTTATTGCAAATCTTTTCTATCCGATGTTATTGCTTTTGAGTTCGCTTATATTTATGTTTTTTATTCCCGACAAGAAAAAGTCAAAATAATCTGGTGATTTTATGAATATTTTAGTAACTGTTCTCGGTGTATTGGGAACTGTTTCAATGATAATTGCATCCTTGATTAAAGGACGCAATATGAAAACAATTCTGTTTTTTGTTTTCTTTGGAAATGTTCTTGCGGCTACAAGCTATCTTTTAGGTGACGGAGGTATCAACGGAGCCGCATCCTGTTATATAGGCGGAGTACAGACACTTATAAATTATCTGTTTGATTCAAAGAATAAACCGCTTCCGAAATGGTTGGTTGTTGTCTATGCACTTTCGTTTATCGGCATTAATATTTATGTTGGTGCTGTCAGCGAAATGAAGTTTTATCTTGTTGCTCTGGCTATAATAGCTTCGCTTACATTTATTATGTGTATCGGACAGAAGACTGGTGCAAAATACCGTTTCTGGACCTTGTTTAATTTTGTTCTCTGGGGAGTTTATGATGCTTTGTCAGGGGCATGGGAGGTTCTTGTGACTGTTCACGTACCGTTATTTATTTTTACGGTTGCAGGAATGATTGTTCATGACAGAAAGAAAGCTGACTAATGTTTTGTTGTAATCAACGTATTGAAAACAGCTCGTTTTTATGTTATCTTAATTAAAAATGAAAGAAGGGTTTTGTATGAAAGATATCAACTGTGCAATATACGGTGCGGGTTCACTTGGTACTGTGTTGGGTGCGTATATTACTAAAAATGGCGGCAAGATTGATCTTATCAACAGAAATAAGGCTCATGTTACGGCTCTTAATGAAAAGGGTGCTACAATTAAGGGTACTGTTAATATGACAGTGCCTGTTACTGCTATTACTCCTGATCAGATGAGCAAAAAGTACGATGTCATTTTTCTTATGACGAAGCAGCTTTTTAATAAAGAAGTTGTTACAATGCTTAAGGATTATCTTACAGAAAAAGGAGTTATAGTTACTTTGCAGAACGGAATTCCCGAGCCTGGCATTGCTGAAATCGTCGGTGCTGAGCATACTATGGGTTGTACTGTTGAATGGGGTGCAGCACTTAATGAACCTGGCGTATGTACGCTTACAAGTGATGCTGAAAGTCTGTCTTTCCATATGGGTAAAATGGAAGGTATTTCCGATGAGCAGTTCAATACTGTTAAGGAAATTCTTGAACTTATGTGTCCTGTATATGAGGAAACAAATCTTATAGGTGCTCGTTGGTCGAAGCTTCTTATCAATGCAACATTCTCGGGTCTCGGTACTGTTGTGGGTGGAGTGTTCGGTGATGTTTCCGAAAACAAGGATGCAAGAAAAGTTGCTGTTCGTTGTATGAAGGAATGTATTGATGTCGGTCATGCGGCAGGTGCTGTTTTTGCTCCTGTTCAGGGTAAAGATATCACAAAGCTTTTCTACTATACAAATCCGATTAAGCGTGCAATTTCAACTCTTCTCGTTCCGATTGCTATGAAAAAGCACCGTCTTATTGAGCCTTCAATGCTTCAGGATCTAAAAAACGGTAAACCCTGCGAAATCGATGCAATTAATGGTGTCGTTTGTGAATGGGGCAGAAAGTGCGGTATTCCGACGCCTATTAATGACAGAATTGTTGAAGTAATCAAAAAAGAGCAGTCTGGTGAGCTTAAGCTCGAAGCATCAAATATCAGATTGTTTGACGATTTACTTTAATATTCATATTGACTTGATAAAATAAAGGTGTTATAATACATACAACATTTTTGTGGAGGTATTTCTCATGGAACATATTAAGACAATTGAAACTCGTAATCTTTGTGAAAGTGCTAAGAACGGCGGTTGCGGCGAATGCCAGACATCATGCCAGTCTGCTTGTAAGACAAGCTGCGGTATCGCTAACCAGCAGTGCGAAAACACAGAGAAGGACAGCAAGTAATTTCAAAAAGATGAATGCCGCCTTTAAGGCGGCATTTTTAACTATAGTAATGTTTTAAAGGAGAACCGATATGATACATCAATATCAGCTCGGCGGTTATAATATCGTTCTTGATATCTGCTCAGGCTCAGTACATGTTGTCGATGAGGTAGCGTACGATATTATTGCAAAGTTTGAAAATAATTCAAAAGAGCAAATAATTGAAGAAATCAGCAAGAAATATGTTGAAAGAGATGATATAACTTCTGAAGACATCGAAGAGTGTTTTTCTCAGGTTGTTTCTCTGAAAGAAAGCGGAAAGCTTTTTGCTCCGGATACTTTTGAACCTGTAGCGGGACACCTTAAAGCTAAAACATCAGGAGTAATTAAAGCTCTTTGCATCCATATTGCACATACCTGTAATCTTAACTGCTCATACTGCTTTGCAAGTCAGGGTAAGTACCACGGAGACAGAGCAATGATGAGCCTTGAGGTAGGTAAACGTGCACTTGATTTTCTTGTTGAAAATTCAGGTTCAAGACACAATCTTGAGGTCGATTTCTTCGGTGGCGAGCCTCTTATGAATTTCGATGTTGTCAAGCAGATGGTTGAATATGCAAGAAGCATCGAAAAGAAATACAATAAAAACTTCAGATTTACTCTTACAACAAACGGAATGCTTATAGATGACGATGTTATTGATTTTGCAAACCGTGAAATGAGTAACGTGGTTCTCAGCCTTGACGGCCGCAAAGAGATTCATGACAGATACAGGGTAGATTATACAGGCAAAGGAAGCTGGGAAACAATTGTTCCGAAGTTCCAAAAGCTTGTTGAGTCACGTGGCGGGAAGAACTACTATATGCGCGGAACATTTACACACGCTAACCCGGATTTCCTTAATGATATCAAGCAGATGCTCGATCTTGGCTTTACCGAACTCAGTATGGAGCCTGTTGTTTGTGCGGATAATGATCCTTCTGCACTTACTCAGGAAGATTTGCCGATTGTACTCGATCAGTATGAAAAGCTTGCTGAACTTATGAGAAAGCGTGACAAAGAAGGAAAGCCTTTTACTTTCTATCATTATATGATTGATCTTACGGGCGGTCCGTGTATTTATAAACGTATTTCTGGTTGCGGTTCGGGTACTGAATATATGGCAGTTACACCTTGGGGTGATTTGTATCCCTGTCATCAGTTTGTTGGTGAGGAAAAGTTCAAGCTTGGTGATATCTGGAACGGTGTAACTAATAACGAAACAGTTGAAGAGTTTGCTTCGTGTAATGTTTACGCACGTCCCGAGTGTCACGATTGCTGGGCAAAGCTTTATTGCTCAGGCGGATGTGCAGCTAATGCATATCATTCAACCGGTTCAATTAAGGGTGTATATAAATACGGTTGCGAACTGTTTAAGAAAAGAATGGAATGTGCTATTGCCGTTGCGGTAGCAAGAACTTTTGAGGATTGATTTTATGAACACACCAATCTGCGATTTTGTGCGTTCTTATATTGAGAAAAATCCTGTCAGGTTGCATATGCCGGGGCATAAGGGTGAAAGCTTACTTGGCTTTGAGTCCTATGACATAACGGAAATTGTCGGTGCTGACAGCTTATATGAAGCGAGCGGTATAATAAAAGAAAGCGAAGAAAATGCAAGCAAGCTTTTTGGTTCATATACGTATTATTCGACTGAAGGTTCGTCACTTGCAATAAGAGCAATGCTGTATCTTGCGTGCCTTTATTCGGCAGAAAAAGGGGAGAAGCCACTTGTTCTTGCAGGCAGAAATGCACATAAAGTTTTTGTTTCTTCGGCAGCTTTACTTGACTTTGATGTTGAATGGCTTGTTTCAGAAAAGGATGATACATACCTATCCTGCAGAATTATGCCTGAAGATGTTGAACGAAAGTTGATTTCGCTCGAAAGAAAGCCTGTGACTGTTTATCTGACTTCACCTGATTATCTCGGAAACGAGTCTGATATAAGCGGAATTGCTGATATTTGCCATAAACACGGTGTTTTGCTTCTTGTGGATAATGCACACGGAGCATATCTTAAGTTTTTGCCTGAATCAAGGCATCCGATTGATTTGGGTGCAGATATGTGTTGCGATTCGGCTCATAAAACTTTGCCTGTATTGACCGGCGGAGCGTATCTGCATATTGCAGGATCTGCACCTGAAATGTTTAAAGAAAGAGCAAAAGATTCGTTGAGTTTGTTCGGTTCAACAAGTCCGTCGTATCTTATTCTTCAGTCACTCGATGCTGTGAATGCATATATTGATGATTCGTATAAAAAAGATTTAACGGAGATGTTAGTCAGAATTTCAGAACTCAAAGATAAACTGATATTGAATGGCTATAATCTTATCGGAAGTGAAGAACTTAAAATAACGATTGAAACAAAGTCGTATGGATATACAGGATATGAATTTGCTTCTGTTCTTGAAGAAAAAGGATTGGCTTGTGAGTTTTCGGATCCTGATTATGTTGTGCTTATGCTTACACCGCAGACGAAGGGTCAACTTGCGATGATTTCGGAAGTGCTTTTATCTGTTGATAAAAAGCAACCGATTATTAAAAAATCACCAGCGATAACACTTCCTACCAAAGCGGTTGGCATACGACAAGCTTATTTCTCTGAAACGCAAAAGATTAAAGCAGAGGAGGCGTGCGGACGAATTCTCGCAAGTGCTTCGGTAGGTTGTCCGCCTGCGGTACCTATTGTTATTTCAGGTGAAGTTATAACACAAGAAGCAGTAGAGTGTTTTAAATATTACGGTATCGACACTTGTATTGTACTTTCGGAATAATAACACCGCAAGGTGCTCAGAACGTATTTTTTGAGTTACCTTGCGGTGATTTTTAGCGATAAAATTAATTTATAAATGTACTTGTTTTTTTATAAACATTTGTTATAATGAAACCAACAGCTCGAAAGGCGGTTTTTTATGAATGTAATTGTAGTAGGTATCGGAAAGGTTGGTTACACTGTTGCTGAACAGCTTGTAGCTGAGGACCACGACGTTACCGTTATTGATACTAACGAAATTGTTCTTTCAGATATTATAGAAGAACTTGATGTGCGCGGTGTTCACGGAAACGGTGCGTCCAGGAAGGTTCTTGTGGAAGCGGGTATCAGCGAGTGTGACTTGCTTATTGCACTTACGGGTGTAGATGAAACTAATCTTCTCTGCTGTCTTCTTGCTAACAAACTTGGTGCAAACGGAACAATTGCTCGAGTAAGAAATCCGGAATATAATGAAGATATCAGACTGATCAAAGACAGTCTGGGTCTTTCTATGTCTGTAAACCCCGAAAAGGAAGCTGCAGAGGAAATGTTCAGAATTCTTCGTTTCCCGTCAGCAAAAAATGTCGATATATTCGCAAAAGGTAAAGTCGATCTTGTAAGCCTTGTTGCAAACTCAAAATGCAATATGTGCGGTAAAACGATCAGAGACATTTTTTCGAAAGTACGCTCTGAGGCTCTTATCTGTGCGATAGAAAGAAATAACGAAATAATAATTCCGAACGGTGACACTGTTATAAATGAGAACGATAAAATTGCCCTTCTTGCCGAACCGAAAGAAATAACTCCGTTCTTTAAGGAAGTTAATATTCCGATTACGGGTGTGAAGGATGTAATGATAATCGGTGGCGGCAGACTTGGTTTATATCTTGCTTTTGAGCTTCAGCGCCATAACATAAATGTTACGATTATCGAAAAGAACAAGGCTACAGCAGAAAACCTAAGCTTTTTGTTGCCGGACGCTAACATAATCAACGGTGACGGAACAAACCGTTCGTTGTTGATCGAGGAAGGTTTGCTTGATGTTGATGCCGTATGTTGTCTTACAGGTATTGATGAAGAAAACATTCTTCTTTCACTTTATGCTAAAAGTGTTTCTCCTGATACAAAGACAATAACAAAAGTAAACAAGATATCATTCCAGGAGGTAATACGTTCGCTTGACCTGGACAGTGTTATTTATCCTAAAAATATTACCGCTAATTTGATTCTTCAGCATGTAAGAGCACGAAAAAACAATATCGGTAACAATATTGAAACGCTTTATAAAATAATCGACAACAAAGTTGAAGCACTTGAATTCCACGTAAGTGAAGACAGCGTTCTTTTGGGTAAGACACTTGAAGAACTTAAGCTTAAGAAAAATGTTATCGTCGGTTGCATAACGCGAAAAGGAAAAGTATTTATTCCTCGCGGTAAAGATGAATTTAAAGTAGGCGATTCGGTTATTATTGTTACAACTATTTCGGGTCTTTCTGACCTTGATGATATTAAAGGATAGTCTATGAACAGAAGAATGATTCTATATATACTGGGCACATTATTGCTCAGTGAAGCAGGTCTTATGCTTTTGCCTGTTGGTGTTGATTTATATTATGGTGAAGGCAAATTTGCAAGCTACCTGATTACAATTGCTATTATTTTGGTTGCTTCGTTTATAATGACAAGATTTAAACCGAAAAATAAGACCATTCACGCAAGAGATGGTTTTATCGTTGTTTCTCTCGGTTGGATTATTGTCAGTTTCTTTGGTGCATTACCGTTCTTTCTTACGAGAGAGATACCGAATTTTATTGATGCACTTTTTGAGTCGGTGTCAGGTTTTACAACGACAGGTGCAACTATCCTGAATGATGTTGAAGCTTTGTGTCATGCAAATTTATTCTGGCGCAGTTTTACACATTGGATAGGCGGTATGGGCGTTCTTGTATTTATTATGGCGGTCCTTCCTCTTTCAGGTGGCGGTGGTGACCTCTATCTTATGAGAGCTGAAAGTACAGGCCCTGACGTAGGTAAGTTTGTACCTAAATCAATTTCTACGGCAAGAATACTTTACGGTATTTATCTTGCACTGACTCTTTTTGAAATAATTATGCTTCTGATAGGAGATATACCATTTTTTGATAGCGTAACTCTTAGCTTCGGAACAGCCGGTACAGGCGGATTCGGCATCAAAAATGACAGTATTGCCAGTTATAGTCCTTATGTTCAGGGTGTAATAACTGCATTTATGGCTTTGTTCGGAATTAATTTCAGTCTGTATTTCTTGTTGCTTTGCGGAAAATTCAAAGATATATTTAAAAACGAAGAGTTAAGAACTTATATCATAATAATGCTTACTGCAATTGTTCTTATTTCTTTTGATGTTCGCGAATTTTTTGACTCAGGACTTGAAACTTTGCGTTATGCAGCTTTCCAGGTAAGCTCTGTTATGACATCAACCGGATATTCAACGACTGACTTTAATCAGTGGCCTGATTTCAGTAAAGGAATATTGATCCTTGTTATGTGTATAGGTGCTTGTGCGGGCAGTACGGGCGGCGGACTTAAGGTTGCAAGAGTTCTTCTGCTTATTAAAGACGCACGTCGTGAACTGAAAAGACTAATTCATCCGCGAAGTGTTAATGTTGTGACTCTTGACGGAAAGCGAGTTAAGGACGAGGTTTTGCGGAGTACCAATGTTTATTTCTATCTGTATATTTTCATCCTTGCGGCATCTATGCTTTTGGTTTCGTTTGATAACGTTGACCTTGTGAGCGATTTTACGGGTGTTCTTACAACACTCAATAATATCGGTCCCGGTCTTGAAGCTGTAGGACCTGCCGGTAATTTTTCAGTTTACGGTTGGTTTTCTAAATGTATTTTCATTATCGATATGCTCTTTGGAAGACTTGAAATATTCCCGCTTATTCTTCTTTTCTCAAAGAAACCTAAGGCAAAAAAACATATATAGCTTTATTCTGACAGCCGACTGATAACAGTCGGCTGTTGTTTATAAAAAAATTAAATTTATTTCAATAAAACAGTTGACAAATCTGTTTTTTATGTTACAATATTCAAGCATCCGGGTGTAGCGCAGGTGGTAGCGTGCTTGAATGGGGTTCAAGAGGCCGTGAGTTCGAGTCTCGCCACTCGGACCAGATATAATCCTTGAAAGACTTGATATATAAGGCTTTCGGGGATTTTTCTTTTTGTGTCAAATTTTCGCAAAACGCCCTGAAACAACCTTGTTTTGCGTGAGCTGCTAATAAAATGCTAACAAAATCGATATAAACGTGGATATATACTTTGTTGGTAACATCGAGTGAATAAAGTTATTTGATATCCCATTTGACAGCTCCGTTGCGGTGGAGCATCGAGTCGAATGTGTGACGTGTTGCGTGTGGTGTCAGACGAGTAGGGACTAATTTCTCTTGGTAAGGTAATACTTTTATCACGTAAATATTTATCGGTGACTCCTAATTGTATGTGTGATTCGAAATTTATACTATTAGTGTAATAATACATTAATATATATTGACTTTCATTGAAATATTTGTTAGAATTAAATAAATCAATTACCCATGGGGGAGTAGTTTACGCATTCGTGTGTGATATGTCAACAACAACAC
>JAFODS010000042.1 GCA_017380575.1 Clostridia bacterium
AACATAAAACTGAAAACGATTAGTTTTTTTATAAGTTTATGAATTAATATTTTCTTGTAAACCGCAATTAAATGATTTGGTAAAGGTATAAAAAAATCTGGTGATTCACCTTGATGTTTTTGTGGTTGTTGAATTTTTAAAAAATTATTCTGTTCGCTTTCTATATAGTAAAGATACTGAGGTATAAATGATTGAAGACGAATTATTTGTAAAGCACAGGGAACATCTTTAAAATCAATTGATAGTGCCGGAACCACTATTTCTAAATATTGAGAATCATCATCTGCACTAAATAATTTAAAACAGGCACTGCGAACATAGTAGTTTTGATACTTGTTGCAAGAAGAGCGCTTTAGGAATTCCCAACCAGATATTTTTTTTCCATTTAAATATCTTCTCTCTAATAGATTCAAATCATCTTCATATTTTTTTAAACAATCAGAATCAATTAAACTCAACACAGATATTATTGCTGAAAAGATTGTAACTATTGATGCCCCAACTGATATTGCATTTAAATAAATACCAGCCTCATACTCTTTTAATACTACTTCAAAAAAGAAACTAGTCGCCCAAAGTATTAAAAACAAACTACCTGAGTAGAAAAGGCATTGCATCAAAGCTTGAATTAGATATGAATACCATTTTCTAATTGGAATGTCAGTAGTTGAATATTCCGCCTCTCTAAATTCAGGGTAACGCAATAATATCACCTCGAGTCGCCATTTGAAGCAAAGTTTTATCTGCATAAAAGCACTTATCGTTGGATTCTATGTATTCATACAAGTCGTTAGAGTAGTATTCTATAAGTGCTACTTCAATACCTTCAGACATAAGATTTTTCTTGCACTCTTTAGCAAAAGAAATAAGACTGTTTTCATTAAAGTCTTCATCTCTATATGATAACAAACTACTGACCATTGGGTATGTAGTGTATTCATCAGGAGAAACTCCAGATAACAAAAGAAAACTGACTAAAATAGATGAAAACAGTTTTATATCTCCTTCAATTCTTACATCTATTAACAAAGGGGAATTGAATGCGAGTTTTATTGTAGAATTAACTCTATTAGTGTGGTCTGGTTTTGAAATTTTCTGAAATTGGTTTATCAAATTTGAAAATCTTAAGCTATATTCAATCCCGATGTTAGTCTTAAATCTCATCGTTATTGTTGGTAAAGAGTGTCTCTTGAACAAAATGCTTCGAATTTCACCAATGTTCCTTGTAAAGCTTTTCATTTCTGCACTATTGGGTTCAATAGATATATCCGCGTCTGTAATATGTTTATATATTTTATTAAGATGATTTCGACCAAACATATTACTATTTGAAATCAGCTTGCAACAAAATTTTATTCCCCTAAAATCTCTAACGGCTGCTAACCCCGCCACTTCTTTAGAAAGCAATTCAAAAGCTTTATTGTAATCTGTGTTTATTCCAAAAATATATATATTACTCATTGGTAAATAGAGTTGCTTTTTTTCGTATTCATTTAATAGAGAAGATAGTCCATCTTCTAAGTATTCTTGGACACTAAATGTTTTTTTCCCTTTGGCTATTCTAACATTATCAGTTGTAGTTTTTAGATATTCCAAAATACCAAACATATACGGTATTTGATAGAATGGTAATACAGCATTGTTCATATATGGTTTAATAAATTCTACGAACTCTAAATTTAAATTGCGCCAATCGATATTTAAAAATTGACAGTCAGAAAACTGTGCACCTTCTAAAGTTGAATATTCAATTTTAACTTGATTTATTTTGCAGTTTTCAAGATAAGCCCCTGTGAAAGTACAACCTGTAAAATTTATATTTTCAAAGCGAGTTTCAATAAAATTGCTGTTATTGAAAGAACATCCACTTATCTTATTGATTTTAATTTTGCTATTTCTAAACTCACAAAATTCAAAGTCTGCATCATCCAGATTGCAATTAATAAAAATGCAACTATTAAAAACTGACCCTGTAACCGCGGCTCTTTGAAAGTTTATATTTTCGAAGTAACACTTAGTAAATCGAGAGTGTGTTAATGAGACGTTTTTAAAGTTCACAACATTTTTATTATTAAAAACTTGATTGCAATATGATAACGAATGTTGGCGAGTGTTATTTTGTGAAACTTTTATCTTTATTCTCTTTCTCATTTTCTAACCTCACTTGATATATAGATAATTAAATATTATCCTGCAAAAAACGGCAACAATCTCAAATGATTGCTGCCGCTAACTTTTACATATCTACTTTAATTTTCAGCTTATTTCTCGGATGTTTTTTAGTAAAGATCTTCTTCTGAGCATTTTGACTTACATGAGTATAAATCTGAGTTGTCGTAATGGAGCTATGACCTAAAAATTCTTGTATATATCGGATATCAACATCCTCTTCAAGCAATAAGGTGGCTACCGTATGACGAAACATATGTGGTGTTATATGCAAATCTGCATCTACTAATTTTGCATATTTATTAATCATGAAACGCACTGACTGTTCCGATATCTTGTTTCCCCTGTTATTTATAAAGAAATACCCGGTGCTTTTAATATCATCAGAATACGTCCTATAATATTGCTTCAAAGCAGATATAACATCCTTGTTTGTCAGTTGAATATACCGTTCCTTTGAACCTTTTCCGTATACTTTAATAAATTTGCCTTTAATATCCACATCGGACATTTTTAAATTACAAAGCTCATATACCCTGATTCCGGTTGCAAACAGCAATTCAACGATTGCAATATCTCTGACAGTATGCCTGTAATAGCAATTAGAATGCTTCGGTTCACTGTTTTTTTCGTATACAGTCTCTAAAAACTTGGATAAAACAAAAACAGGAATAACTTTCGGAAGAACTACAGGTTCACGTCTTTTGATTGATATTTTATGGAAAGGACTGGACAATATCAAATCTCTTCTCTCGAGATAATGAAAAAAAGCCTTAAGACACGCGGTTTTCCTTTTAGCTGTTTTCGGCTTATATCTTATATAAAGATTCTTAATATATTCCTCTATCGTGTCTTTTTCGCACCAAGGCTTTTCATAACAGAAATCCGAGAACTGTTTCAGATCTGTCATATAGGCCTTTAAGGTCTTGTCACTTAACCCCTTCATATACTTGCAGTCATCCAAAAAACTACTAATATTGCTTTGCAACTCTTCCATTTCAACATCTCCTATATAAATTTATATTAGAAATTATATAGGACTCAAAAAGCAGAGTAAATACAGAAAGTTTATCTTACAGCAACTTTCTCTTTGACATCACTTCTGTCATCACCTATCTCCCCATCCACAATCTCATTGTCACGATGGTCCATATCAAGAAGTGCATTAAGCTCAGCCAACCTCTCCATTTTCTGTGCGAGTTCTTCTTCCTGCGGGAACGATCTTTCAACCTCCGCTTTTGCATTTTCAAGCTGAACCTTTGTATCAGCAAGTCTTTCTTCACAAGCCTTTAGTTTTTCAGGCATTGAAGATATAAGATTATCAAGACGAGTAATGTTACCGTAAATATCAGCACCGAGAGATACTGAATGTCTGAGCGAACCGACAAGAGTTAAAACATATTCTTTCTCAAAGGAATTGAATGACAGCTCCATATTAAAGCCACGATATGAACCGATTTGTTTCGGGTCAGGTGATGTCATCGCCTTACAAGCAACCAATATTGCAGAACCTGCACCTTTCTTTTCGTCATAGGTAACATCTTCAACTATCATAGGTGAGAAGTTATCTGCGTTAAGGAAGGTGTTTTCTTTCGCTCTTTCAATATCGGATTGATAACCTGCAATTCTTTCTTCGCCTTGCTTTATTTGTTGCGGATAGAACTTTATAATTCTGTCCTCAAGGCTGTATCTCTGACTTAAATGGTTTTGTTTCAAAAGTTTGAGCTTTGATACAGCTACATCCAAATCCATTTTTTCTTTGATATACGGATTACCCGTTGCAAGAGCTTTGATTTCGGCATAAGATAACGCCTGCTCGTCAACATCTTCTGCTGAACGCACAGGCGATTTTGAGGTCATAATCTGACCTATAAACTTTTGCTTGTTTTCAACCAACTGATAAAGGTAGGCATCAAAGGTCTGCTCTGTAACATAACTGTATATCTCAACTTCGGGGTTTTCATTACCTTGTCGTACAATTCGACCTTCTCGTTGCTGCAAATCTGCAGGACGCCAAGGACAATCTGTGTGATGAATCGCTATGAGCTTCTGCTGAACATTAGTACCTGCACCCATCTTTGCCGTACTGCCTATAAGAACACGAACCTGACCGGAACGGACTTTTCCGAAAAGGTCTTTTTTCTTTGCTTCACTATCTGCATTATGAATAAAGGCTATTTCACTTTCCGGTACACCTTTAGCAATAAGTTTTTTCTTAATGTCATCATAAACATTAAACTTACCGTCATTATGCGGAGTAGATAAGTCGCAGAAAATAAGCTGAGTTGACTTCTGCGGAGTTGTTTTCTCCCAAATTGAATAAACATTATCAACACAAGCTGATACTTTACTGTTCGGGTCATCCGGTAACATTTCATTGAATAGTCTTTGGTCAAGTGCTAACTTTCTGCCGTCATTGGTAATGAGAAGCATATTATCAACACTTGAATCAACCATTTTGTTTCTTACCTTTTCGGCTCGTTCTGAAAGAGATTCAACAATCCTCTTTTGGTGGTCTGTCGGCTTAACTGCAATATTATGAAAGTTTGCTTTAGGAACGGGAAGATTAAGCATATCTGCCGTCTGTATATCTGCGACCTGCCTGAACATCATCATAAGTTCAGGTAAGTTATAAAACTTGGCAAATCGTGTTTTTGCCCTGTATCCCGTGCCTTCAGGAGCAAGCTCAATAGCAGTAACAGTTTCACCAAAGGTTGATGCCCAAGAGTCGAAATGTTGCAAATGCTTATCTTCAAGTGCATCATACTGAAGGTATCTCTGCATTGTGTAAAGCTCTACCATTGAGTTTGAAACGGGAGTGCCCGTTGCAAATATAACACCCTTGTTTCCGGTCACTTCATCAAGGTATCTGCACTTCATATAAAGGTCAGAAGATTTCTGTGCTTCTGTCTGTGCGATACCGCCCACGTTCCTCATTTTTGTATATAAAAAGAGGTTCTTAAAGTTATGAGCCTCATCAACAAAGAGTCTATCAACACCGAGTTCTTCAAAGGTAACAACATCGTCTTTTCGGCTTTGGTCATTGAGCTTATCAAGTTTAGTCTGTAATGACTTCTTCGTTTTTTCAAGCTGTTTAACGGTGATTTTTTCACCTCTGTCATACTTGATTTGTGCTACACCGAGAGTGATTTCATCAATCTGTCGCTGAAGCATTTCTCTCTGCCTTTCAATGCTTATAGGGATTTTCTCAAACTGTGAGTGACCTATGATAATAGCATCATAGTCACCCGTAGCAATACGAGCACAGAACTTCTTTCGGTTCTTCGTTTCAAAATCCTTTTTAGTAGCAACAAGAATATTTGCTGATGGATAAAGCTGAAGGTATTCGGATGCCCACTGCTCTGTAAGGTGGTTAGGAACTACAATAAGCGATTTGTTGCAAAGTCCGAGCCTTTTGCTTTCCTGTGCTGCAGCAACAATTTCAAATGTTTTACCTGCACCAACAACATGAGCAAGTAAGGAATTACCACCGTACATAATTCGTGCAACTGCATTTATCTGATGAGGTCGCAAGGATATTTCAGGGTTCATACCCGAAAATGTGATATGACTGCCATCATACTCACGAGCTCGCATAGAATTGAATAAATCATTATATATTCTTACAAGTCTTTCTCTTCGGTTCGGGTCTTTCCATATCCAATCCTGAAAGGCTTGTTTTATCATTTCCTGCTTGCCCTGAGCAATGGCAGTTTCTTTTTTGTTGAGAACAGGTTTCTTATTACCGTGTTCATCTTCTACATAGTCAAAGATACGCACATCTTTAAGATTGAGAGTATCTTCAATAATTTTGTAACCGTTAATTCTGCTTGTACCGTAAGTGTTATTAGCAACAACATTAGTACGGTCATAAGATTTGTTCGCAATAGTCCATTCACCTGTAAGCTCGGTATATTTTACTTTAATATTCCATTGAGCATAACGAGGTGTCTGTAAAATCTCATACACAAATCTCTCAACATCTTCAGGCGGGAGCCAAGTTGCCCCCAAACGAACAGAAATTTCACTTGCTGTCAAATCCTGTGGCTGAACCTTTTCAAGCATTTCCACATTGATATTATAATCATCAGGATAAAGCTCTGCTGTTCTTCTTGCAAGTTCAAGTTTCTTTCTAACATTTCCTGAAAGATATTCATCCGCAGGAAGATACCTTGCATCATTACTGTGTTCAGATGTGTATTCCGGGTTTAAGAAGATAACACCTTTGAGTTCTTCAAAGAGTTCCTGTTCTGTCTTTCCCGTAAGCTCACACATAAAGTCCATATCAACCTTTGCTTTTTCACCGATTGAAACAGCGAGTGCTTCACTTGCAGTTGAAACAGATGTTACCTTAATATGAGGTTTGATTGTTCTCTTTGTAAACATATCTGCCTTGCGTTTAAGCTCACCGTTTTCACCGATAATTTCAAGTGAACAAAGCAAACAATATGAACTGTCATCAGCAAATGCCAATCTGTTTGCTCTTGCATTGAGAAGTCCGTATTTCTTTGTAAAATCGTCATACAGGGTGTTTAATCTGTCCTGTGCAGAAAGAATAGCAGAATCGGGATAATCGTCCGTCTGAAGGCGTATAAGTTCACGAACACAATCACGGATTTGAATCATACCCTTAATTCTGTTTTCAGCTGTTGCAGAAACATCAACAGGGTTCATTCTGCTGTTCTGTCGATAGTAAATCTTATCTTCAACAACAGTAAAGCTGAAATTTTTAACATTCGGGTCGGCGGGAACTGAATTATCTTCAACCTCACCGATTTCCGAAACATCAAACTCTGTTATTTCTGCGTGAATATTCTGTACTGCTTCACTTAAAAGGTCAGAGAGGTTTCTGTCCTCATACGGCTTACAAGTCAAGGAATGACCGAACTGTGAGGACTCCATAACCATTTCACCGAGTACCATTTCAGGATGGTCTATGAAATACTTGTTGTATTCATTACCGTTCTCATCACGGTCAAGGTGAACCCAATCGGGTTCATCATTTACAAGAGTATCTCTTTTCTGCAAGAAGAGGATATCAGATGTTACCTCTGTACCTGCATTAGCCTTAAATGTGTTATTCGGCAAACGAATGGCGCCGAGAAGCTCGGCTCTTTGTGCGATATACTTTCTTACATTTGAGTTTCTCTTGTCCATTGTACCTGATGATGTGATAAATGCAATAACACCACCGGGGCGAACCTTATCAAGGGTCTTACCGAAAAAGTAATCGTGAATGAGCCAATTATTCTTGTCATACTTTTTATCAATTACTTTGAACTGACCGAAAGGCACATTGCCTATTGCCACATCAAAGAAACTGTCAGGGAGTGATGCGTTTTCATAACCCTGTACTGTGATACCGGATTTCTGATATAACTGCTGTGCAATACGACCTGTTAAACTGTCAAGCTCAACACCGAAGAATTTACTCCTCTGCATATTGTCGGGGAGCATACCGATAAAGTTACCCGTACCGCAAGACGGTTCAAGAATATTACCTTCACTGAATCCCATATTGCCAAGTGCTTCATACATAGCACGGATAACAACGGGAGGTGTATAAAAGGCTGTAAGTGTGCTTTCTCTTGCTGCAGCATATTCTTCGGGAGAAAGAGTTACAATAAGCTCCTTGTATTCATCTGCCCAATTTGATTTGCTTTCATCAAAAGCATCCGCAAGACCACCGAACCCAACATACTTTGAAAGGATTTCCTGTTCTTCGGGAGTTGCAAGACGGTTTTCAAATTCAAGTTCGTGCAAAAGGTTGATAGCAGCCATATTATTACGGAATTTCTCTTTCGGACCGCCAACACCAAGGTTATCATCTGTTATTCTGAAATTGTGCTTTTCACTGTCGGGAATAGTAGGATGAAGTGTTGTTACTTTCTCTTTCTTTTCTTCCCAGACAGGCGGAGTTAAGGTAGGTTCTTCTGTGCGAAGTGTCTGAATGGTTACATCAAACGGAAGTCCGCTTTCTTCTGCAGATATTTCATCAACCTTTTCTATTGAATAGCTCGGTGTGTTCTGCTGATTTATATACTCACGTACAACATTGATATTTTCCACACGGTTAATCGGATACAGTGAAGAAGTGTCACGCATTGAAACCTGACCGAACACAGGGTCAATCTTTTCGATAACAAATGCTGTACCGTCAATTATGACCTCTTTACCTATAAGCTCAGCATCGGGAATAACAGTCAGCTTATCTTTTTCTTCTTTTAATTCAGCTATTAACTGCTGTGCTGTTGCTTTATCTTCAGGGTCTGCTTCAGCAACAAGACTTTCCAACTCTGCAATAGCAGCATCAATGGACTGCGGGTTCTGCAAATCAAGGGCAAGCTTATCTGCCGCATCTTCTTTTGATTCACCGATTTCAAGAGTATCTCTGAACCCGTAGAAATCAAAGTTTTCATAAAAATCAACAAGTCTTTCGGACAGGGATTTTTCAAGATAAGGACTGCGGACTACCTGAAAACTCTGCAACGGCGGGTCAAGTTCGGATATAAAATCAAGTGGAACGGTATTACCGTCATTATCTGCATAAGCAACTACGGACATCGGTGTGCCGTAATAATTCTCATCCTTAATATCCTTTATGAACTGATACTCGCTTGTATATTCGATACTTTCACGGACAGTTCCGTCTGTGTGAAGATAATCAATTCTGCCTACGGGTCTGGACTCAACCGGGTCTTCCTTGTTGGTGGAAATAAGGGAAAATGTTTTCCTTTCGCCGTTTTCAAAGGCAGAAACAACAACATCAAAACCTCTGTCTGTAAGCATATCAAGATACGTTTCAAGTCTGTGTTTCGGAACACCGCACATATCTACTCTTGTATTTCCGTAAACCGTTCTTTCGGTAAGGTGAATATCAAGAGCCTGTGCTATCTGTTTCGCATCTTCACCGTATGCTTCAAAGAAATCTCCCATCTGATAAAGCACCAAAGAAGAAGGATTGTCGTGCTTTATATCGTTGTAAGCATCCCAATAGGTGTCACGGCTGTTTTCAAGATTCGCAGGAGCATCTCTTTCAATAATCTTTGCTTCATCAATAAGAGCCTGCATTGTTTCCTTTGTGCAGTCAGTAAGGTCAACAGCAGAATGGAAATACTCATAATCTTCCTTGTATTCTTTTGTACCGTAATCGGAAAGTGTCTGATGGGCAACAGAACCGAGATAATCAAAGAACTCTTTTTCATCGGAATGAAGCTCTGCTGCCTTTAAGATATCCGCATACGAAACAAGGTTATTAACAAACTGTCCCTTACCGTCATTGCCGTCAGGATTGTAATATACCCACTCAACATTGTTACTGCCGTCATTAACAAAGAAAGCATCTGTATATTCAGCATCCAAAGTTTCGGATATCTCTACCGTTGGTGTCGGGTATCTGTCAACAACACCCTTATCAACTTCCATAATAACAATACCAATGTTATTGTTATCGGTAAGCTCTTTCTGACAATAACTGAGGTTAAAGTCAAGAACCTCACAACAAGGAGTAAATACATTTCCGTAAAGATTCTTTCCTGTTGCTCCGTAAATAGTATGCTTTGAAAGAGTTTCAGCATCTTTTCCGAAAGCATAATAGAAACCTCCGACGTGCATTAAAAGAACACCGTCAGAGTTTTCCTTTTTAATCTGCTCATACTGAAACAAGAAATCAGGCTTATTGCTTTCATCAACCTCTGTTTCGGGTTCATCAACAACAGGTCTTTCAACCTCAACCTCAATTCTCAGATGATTGTTGGCAGGGTTTTCTTTTATCTTTTGTTCAAAATCAGCCTTAGAAAGCTCCTTGCTGAATAACGGATATTGGCTGTCATTAAGAATTACGGGGTCTTCAAGTGAAAGAATAGTATATTCATCTGCACCGATATACACCGTATCACCGAGGTTATATTCAAATCTGTATTCCTTCGGTGGACCCTGCTTTTCGGGAGCATCACGGATTATCTGACGAATTTCATTTGTCTTTTTCCACGCTGCTTCCTTTGCAATTCTTTCTTCAAGCCACTGAGGATACATTTCCTTTTCTTTCGAACTCAGGTATCTGTCGAGCCTTATGAGTTCGGAAATTCTCTTTTCAATATAATTCCATTTCAGCAGAGTTCGTCTTTCAGGAACACTGTAATGGTCAGATATTTCAATACCTTTAGCATCGTGGTTTTCCCAATAACCCGTACCGGGGATAACACTTGTACCGCCGCCCGTTCCGTATTCGTGTTTAAGAAAATGAATATTATCTTCTTTTGAAAGACTTTCGGTAAACTGTCGGTACACACGCATTTTACCTTCGCTAAAACCACTACCTCTGCCAAGCACATAGTCAATAGCACCTTGTGGTAACGGAAGAACAGCATCCTTTACTTTGGTGCCGATGAATTCAAGTTGTGTTTCCACACCGGGTAACAACAAAGCCTGCGGCTCTGTCCATTCTTCAATGAGTATCATACCGAAAACGGAACGCTCAATCTGAAACCATTTTTCCCAAGCTTCACGGAGTTCGGTTCCGTCATCACGCCATAATCTTATGGCATCGGAATACGCTTCAAAACCTGCTTTTACACCGTTTGAGAGTGTTGTTTCATAAGGTTGCGAATTAAAGAAAGACTTAATAAAATCGCTACGTTCCTGTTTGTCTGAATGACTTTCATAGAACATAGCGATTTCTTCTGTATGCGGAGTTAAAAACGATCTGATTAACTCACTTTTTTGTTTCTCTTGGTGGAAATATTCGACACCGTTCCAACGGGCATCAAAGTCGTGTCCGCTTAACTGTAAATCAGTTCCTTCAGCACTGTTTCCTCGACTGTCATCCTGATGTTGTTCATCAAGCCTACCCACTTCATCGGATCCGATGCTTTGAGTTCCTCCGTCACTCCCCAAGATTTCATCAGCTGTCCGGTCAGCTGCTCCGTCATCTGTAAGGCTTCGATTTCCGTCTGTTTGACTGTTCGCATTAGTTCGCCCTTCGCTATCAACTGAGTGAAATAGACCTTCCTGTGTTCCATCAGGTATTTCTTCCTCATCATACCGTACTTCCCAAGTGTAACGTTCTCCTCGGGCGGTAATGTCAGATTCGGAATCTGATAATCCCCTACCTGTCTGTAACTCATCTGTGACATTTTCATTTCTCCTTTCGGTTGCTGTTATTTCGTTTGCAACCTCATCATACTCGGTTTCGTTCCGTTTGTCGAATGTGCGATTCTGTTTTTTCTCAAGTTTCTGAATATTTTTTACTGTACTCTCGATTTCACGAAGACCCATTTCCGCAATATCACTTACTGCTACGCCCATTGCAATAACTGTTGACGGAGTGTTGAAATTAAACAGGTCTTTAAAATCTTCACGGTCATAAAATTCATCTGCCTTGATACCACACCTTGTCATCATCATATATCCGATACTTGAAGCAAGAATGTTCTTTAAAACAACCGAAATATTATCTTCATCAAGCTCTTCAAGGAAACTGCCGTATTTGCTGTCATTAACAGTTGAAAGATAATCAAGGATATTATCTTCCACCATATTTCTTGCAGTATCGTCGATTACACTTTCAAGACCACCCTCGGCTGTATCACCGAAAGCATTAGTCAGGGCTTCGGCAATTTCACTGTGATAACGGTCTTTGACTTCCCATCGTGGGACCTCATAACCGTAAAATGAATTTGTGTCCGAAACATCAAAAACATAACGTAATCTCTGATAATTACCTGAGTAATCAAACAATGCAATACCCGATGCACCTCGATTGACCCAACGGTTCATTTTCTCGTTCCAAAAACCTATCTCTGCACACGCTGTTGCATCAGGTCTTTGAGCATAAATCAAAATCTGTTCGTGGAAGTTATACTTAAAGTTATTGGATGCAGTTCTGAGAAATGCTGTCCACTTATCATAACCGTCCGTCACTTTGCTCACTTCATCATCGAACATAGCAGTGATGATCTGTAATTTACTCGCCATCAGCTTTCACCTCACTGTTTGACTTAGCCTTTCTCGACGGCTTTTCTGTGCTTTTAATCTCAACAGTGTCGGTTAGTTCTGAGGTAAGAAAGGAAAATACTTTGTTTTCTTTCACACTGTCCTGAATTTGATGAATAAGAGAAATATCATCAAAAGATATCTCATCCATACTCAAAGCTTCTTTCGGTGTGAGCTTTTTTATCTGTTCTTCCGTAGTGATTCCATGCAAAGCAAGCTTTTCAATCATTTCAAACTTGGATTGTATCTTACTCGTTTTTGCTCTTTTTGGCATTGCCCTTCTCCTTTCTTTCGTAAAATTCTTTGTATACTTTTTTCCAACAGATATTACACACATATCCGTCCCTGAATCTGCATCTTTTGCAACCTAATTTTCTTTCATTAACCTTCATTGCTGACGATGAATCTCATCGTGCTTCACCTCGCACATGATGATTCTGCTGAATTAACTTACCGTTTTCATCATAGCTTTTAGGGTCAGCTCCCTGTACGTGCCAACCGAACATAGAACCTGCAAGCATTGCTTCTGCCTGCGCCTTAGTAACACCCATTTCGGAATTGTGACCGTCAGCGAGCTTTCTGTTCTTTTCCAAGTCTCTTTCACCGTTATTCACTTCGGTATAACCGGATTCGCCCTTTGTGATGATTATGAGGCTACTGTCAGTCGGGTGTACATTGTATGCTCTTTCGGGAAGTGATGAACGAAGCGGAATGACCTTGCTTCCGTTATTCTTCATCAGCTCCGCAAACTCGCAGATATGGTAGAGTCTGTCACCAACCTCTGTATGGTAGTCATCTATATATCTGCAGATCTTATCATACTTTTCGCCATTAGAATGGATGATCCTTATTTTGTCACCGTCCGGAATCGTGAACACAGGTTTATATGAAGGTGTTATGAACCTTATGCCCCTGCTTGCAGCAACAAGATGTGTTTCAAGATACTGCTTTACAAAGCAATAGCAGTAAAGATTATACTGACCGATTTTCGGATTGAGTCTTAACAGATACGTGTAATTTTCAGTATTTATTGTTACTCCGTAATACTCATTATCCATACCGCTGTACTGCTTTGCGTTATTGCGACAGCACTCAGCAAGTTTGGTTCTGTCGCCAAGGATTCTACCGTACTTTTCATCAAGACGAAGGGCATTGATTAAGTCATCAAATTCCTTTTTGAACTCGTCTGTTTTAAAGAATGTGCAGGTATCATTCCATGTTGAAAAGAACTCAGTTCCGCTCGCTCCGAGATCTGCACGGAGATAACCTATACATCCTGTCTGCTGATATAACTGACTGCTCTGTTTGAATGTGTATTTTTCAAGGTCTTCTGTAATGGGATTAATAAACAAATCTGTCATCTTGCATCATTTTCCTTTCTTCTTGCGGCACGTTCTCTCTGAACTGCCTCCAGTCTTTCTTTTGCCCAATCAGGGAGTTTGTCTTTTTCAATAACACCGAGAATATCTCTGCGTTCATATCTTGACTCTTTGCCGCTGTAAAGATTAGTACAGAAGCAGGCTGAACCTCTTGAATGCGGCACACAGCCAAAACCTCCCGTACAAAGCTGCAACTGCATTGTCGCAATCTGATATTCGGGTTTAAAAACATCGGCTCTGATTACTACAACCTTGTTTTTGATAGAATCTTCTGTGCTGATAACTGTGCATCCGTCAGCATAAATAGGTGTAGTATCAACCTCAATTTTTGAGATTTCATCCATTACACGTTCAGCTTCATTTTTGATTCTCTCTGCAAATATCTTTGCAATTTCGGCAAAGTCATTTCCGACAAGTGCGTTTACATATCTCTCAAAGATTCCGTTGTTTTCGTAATCAGCAACGACAAACCTTTCTTCGGGAGATGCGTTTTCATCTTTTCCGATTATGATTTCTTTCTTACCGATTTCAAATGAATGGGTTACTTCATAAGCACCCGCCATACGCTTTTTATCATTCAATATCACCATCTCCTTTTATTACGGTTCTGCCGTATTCCGTGAGTGTGTAATGATTTGTGCTGTCAAAGCGTTTCTTTTTTAGCTGTTCTACAACAACAATGTCTGCGTTTTTGAGTTTTCTGACGGCGTGTCTTACTGCAAAAACACCCATAAAGGGAAAAACACCTGTTATTGATTTCTGCGAAAGCCTTACCCAACGGCAACCGTTTTCTTCTACTGTAAATCTGCAAGATTCAAGACAGTAGTTGATATATCCTGCAATAAGAGCAGCATTGATGCCGTGTTTTGTGGCTAACACATTACTGTAGTTACATATCATTCTGTAATTCTCCTCATAAAAACATAAGGGTAACAAAATGCCACCCTTAAACATATTTATTTATCTGCCTACATACCAATCGTCATAAGCAGAGTATTGGATATTGATTGTGTTTGACTTATACTCCTGATGTATCATACCTGCAGGTGTCCATAAATCACTGAGTTTTGCCCTTACGGTATAGCTTCCGTCAGGATACCACAGAGGAGTGAAATGAACATTGCCGTAATTTCCGTTACTCGGGAATATCCATTTACCGCCCGAAAGAGACAGAGTAGAGACTGTACCCGTTGTCACAGCATAACCGTATTCAGGAAAATATGATTCTGCATACTGCGGAAGAGTATACGATGAACTTGGTGCTGCAGGGAAACCGCCCTTTGCTGAATCAGTACCGTTATCAAGAGCTAACCTGATACCGTAACCCGAATTCATATACCATACACTGCCGTTCTTGGTCGCTGTCTGTAAATTCGACGGTGTTATGGTCATTGCATTTTTTATTTGACCGATACAATAATCCGTCTTAATATACTTACCGCCGGAATAAGTGTATTCCCACCAAGTTGATATTGTTCCCTGAACACCTGTATTCTCGGGAATTGTAAATCCTGCAGGAGCCTTCTTTTCAAACTGTGTGTCGGGAGTAATCACCTTTACATACGGTGTTGTCGAATAGGTTGCAGAAACCTTGTTGTACGAAACACCGTCATCAACGATTTCGCCTGTAATTCTGACATTTGCACCGTTCAGTCCTGTCGGAACTTTCCATTTGAAATACAGCAGATTATGAAGGTTGCCGGGTACAACAACTTTTGCTTTCGTATAAGAGTGTATGAGTGTTGAACCCTTATACACACAGAACTTTACTGAAACATCTTCTGTCGGTGTATAGTTATCGGAATAACTGTTTTTAAGCCAGAAACTTGTAATAACCTCAGTGTTTTCTCTGTAATCGGCATTCTGTGCAATAGGTTCAAGAGTCAGCGGATGCTTTACTTGGCACACAAGTGTCAATGCGTTATTTGTTCCGTCCGATTCATATTCCGTGTTATATATACCCATACCTTCAAGATACACACCGCCCCATATACTTACTGTTCTTGTATTCGGTATTGTAAAGGTGTATCCGTCTACAACAATCGTTGACTTTGCGGCTATGGCATAAACACCGTTCAGCTTAGTTTTATCATTTTTAAAGCCTTCGACATAGACCTTAACATCAGTATTATTCTTATATGTGTATCTTACAAGAACACTCTGTCCGACAGTAAGATTGTTCGGATCAAGCGTTGCCTTGGTTGATGAATCAAGCAGCGTTATCTTCGTCAGAGCCACATCCGATTTTACTACGGGTAAATCATACCAAGTTTCTTCCAGGGTATGTGTCTTATCACTTGACCACCAAGTCTGAAGCTTGAACCTTAACTTATTCTGTGAATTCTTCGGAACCGCATATTTGCCTATCGCACTGTTGATTGTGACAGGAGAAGTTTTTGAAATACTTGCTTTATTTCTCGCAGCATCATATCCGTCATTGATTGTATAAACAGGTGTCCATTTTGAACCTGAATAATTGTGCATTGAACCTCTGAGATATTCACTCGCTGTCCATGTGTTATCGGCTGTGTAGTTATATGAAAGCTTAATTCGCTGTCCTGAATACAGCTTTCCGCCTGAACCTGCACTACCGTTATATGCGACAACATTACCTTCATATCCTGTTGCACTGACCTGAGTTCTGTGAACTACGGGTTTTATCGGGATATAGAAGGTCTTAACAGTACCGCTTTTAAGAACGTTACCCGATGCATCGATCCAGTCTGTTTTCGCTTGGATTTCAAAGTAATTTGTTCCTACCGTAATCGTCTTATAACTGCCCGTAAACTGAACCGGAAACCACTGCGAAGAAGAGCTTGAACTACTGAGTGTTACATCTCTTGTTGTCCATGAACCGCCGACGTATCTTACATACTGTCTTGCTCGGATGCTCTCTGTTTCGGCAGGGAAATAGATGTTATACCATACCGTATCACCTATTGTCGGATAATCTGTCTTATACACATAATCATCAAAGACATTACCCGTTGTTATTCCGAACAGAGTTGTCTTATCACTTTTCGTACCGCTGTAAACATCGCATTCCTGTACTTCAAGTTTGAAAAAGTTTTCCCACTGAGCATAAAGCGTGATTACTGCACCGTCAGTTGACGTCAGATTATTGACATACTGTCGGTCATCATAATCTGTTCCGGTACCGTCCTTCTTTGTGTTCCATCCCAAAAACTCATACGACGTTCTTGTAAAGCCGTTGGCATTAAGATTCTTGCCGACGCCGTAAACCATTGTCATCGAACTAGTAGAACCGCCCGTGTTACCGTTTCCGTCAAACTTGATTGTATAAGTTATTTCGGATGAAGCCGAAGGGGCTGTCTGGTTATATGCGATACCTGCACCGTAGCCTTTGGAAAGAATGGTGTCAAAGGTAGCCTTTGTTGAGCTGCCGATTGTGCTCGCTGATGTCCATAAGCCCTGTCCGTCAGGAGTAAACAGCTTGTTTGGCCATATTCGGTTTGTATAATTGGCAATGAAACCCCAGGTTGATGACGTTCCGTTACTCGTTCCGCCATTACTTGAACCTCCCAACACACTTCGTCCGCAGTATGCGATTTCAGATACGGTCAATGCCTGATATTCACCTGCAAGGCAAACATCAAAAAGAGGTTCTACTATAACCTTATCACCGTAATTCATGTTGCTTACACTTCCGACACCGAGCTTTGAAAGAACCTTGTTTATATTCGTTTCATATGTTTGCCAAGTTTCAACACCACTCGGGTTCGGAAGAACTGTTAAAAAGTCCATAGCTGTTTCTTTATAACAGTTCGTCTGATTATATGTTGTTGTCAGCTTGGCATTCTTGTTTGCTATAATCTGCTTTTTGTTATACTTGGTTGAAAATTTTGCTGATGATGAATAGGCAAGGTCACCGTTAGATGTGTTACGGTAAACATCAATGACCTTTGTAACCTTCATATTACCTGCCGAATCAACAACAGAAAAACGATAACCGACTACACACTGAGAATCATTGGTAGAGCGTATAACATATCCGGTATTACTTCCGTTTACCGCACTTGTACTGCCGCCTGCTGAGTCACCGTCCCAAGACAATGCCCACGAAGAACAGGGAATAACAGAAAGAAAAGTGCAGACAATCAGAAGAATTGAAATTACCTTTTTAATATCTATCATCTTCCTTTCAAAAAATAGAGGCTCGACTTTTAAGCCGAGCCTTTCATAATATTATTTGTTAATGTGAATGACAGGTTTTACCTTTTACTGATTTACCGCATTCGGGACACTTGGTGTCAACTGTGAATCTTACACAGGTGTTACCTGAACCCGTACCGACCTTCTTGCCGCATTCCTGACAGTATTCACAAGGGTCATTCTTCTCGGAATACCTCTCACATTTGGTAGGGTCATAACACGCATTTCCCCACTCGTCATAAGTGTAAAATGATTTACAGGAATGAGAACCGCAGTGCGGGCAACCCTTGTTTTCAAGCTGTACGATAAAATTATGGGTTTCTTTGCTGTCACAATGATGTCCCTTTTTTCCACAACTGTATTCTTTAACACTGTCGTTGCCGTTACCGATTATCTCGTGATTTGACCCCGGCTTCACGGGTTCAGCAGGTTTGACATTATTCACCTGCTGCTGTGAGGGTTTCGGGGATGTAGGTTTTGTTGTTTCGGGTTCTTTGAGCTGAATAACCTCAATGCCTTTTTCGGTTGTGAGTTCTATGTCTTCAGTTTCCGAAATAATGTTGTCATCAATGATAAGTCCATCGATGTTTTCACCCATTTCGGTTGTAGGCACAGTTGTTGTCTGCTCCGCATCATCTCCTGATGTTCTACCCACCGCTACGGCAATAATGATTGCTACCGCAACAATGCCGATAATAAGAGCAAAAATCATTTTGTTTTTTTTGAGTTTCTTCATTTTAGTTTCCTCCTACACTTTAGAATTTTTCGGTTAATACAGATGTTACCTCTAAGGGTATATTTACAGCCGGGATCTCATTTCCTGCAAACCATATCGGGATTGAAAGCGTGTAATTTACAACAAGTTCAAGCTCGTTTTCCTCTCGGAAGCTGAGGGTAGGTTCGGTTATGTGAAACAGCTCCTGTCCGTCTGTATCTATACTATACAGCATTCCGGTTTCTGTTTCCAATGTGCAAAATGAGATAAGCTCATTACGAAATTCATCCGCATCAATAACCTCGGTATAATCATTACCCTGTTTGATACTGTTATATATTTCTGTCGAGTTCTGAGTCACAAAGCTATCAAGAACAACCTTTGTGTTTTCTCTCATTATCTCTACCTTAGATATAGAAGCTGAATAGGTAAAAATCATTGCAAATATCATTGCGAATATTAAAACAAAAACACAGGGGACAATGTATCCCTCCGCTTTAGTTGATTTAAAACTCTTCATTTTTACACCTACTTCCAATACTTTTCCGAAATACCCGACCTGTGGCTGGTAACGGTTACGGGTATTCTGAACATACCGAGTCCCTGCACATAAGTCTGCACGGACACATAAACATCCATCTGATCTCCGAGCTGAACTCTTTTGTAGGTGGCATTGAAATATTCCTCTGCATCAGTTGTTACATTGAAGTCAAAAAACTGACCCTGTAACCCTTCGACCCTTTCATCAAACTCACTGTCGAAGCAACCGTTGAATGTGGCTGTTTCAATGAGCTGACCGGATATTTCATCGAGATCCTGTTTAAGAGTCATAAACTGAAAGATATTGAGAACTACGACAACTACCATCATCATAGCGAAAATGCCGACTACAACATCTATATAACCTTCACCTTTTTTTGAAGTAATAATCTTTTTCATTTTCCACCTCCGTTAGCCAAAGAGAACACCGATAGATGAAACTATCTGAACAAGAATCACTACAACATAAATGAGCATAAAACAGAAAAGAAGACACATCGAAAGTCTCTTTACTTTCTTCGGTATCTTCTCAGCTTCAAGTTTTAAATGTTGTCTTTGAAAATCTGCAAATTTCATTGAAAGCGAATTCCAATAAGCAGTATTGACATCACCTCTATTGATAGAGATAAGTCCTCTGCAGACGTCACTCATAAGGGGTGAACCTACTCTTGCTTCAAGTCTTGTAATCGCAACCTCAGTATTGCCCGAGTGCATATCTGCAGCAGTAATATCAAGCTCGTGTTTGAGTTCGGGTCCTGCATTTTTAGCAAAGGACTCAATCATTTCAATAACGTCTTTACTGTGCATAAGTGATTTTTCAATCTTGAACACAAATCTCGGAAGCTCATATTCAATTCTTGCTCTCTTTTTCTTAATTCTGTTGGAAATACCCTTCATATTCATTCGATACAGAATGAAAGCGAGGAAGATAATCACGGGAGAAAGAATCGGAAAAATAAAGAGAACAGGAATTGCGAATACACCGATAATGAGTGATTTTACAATAGCATTTGCCATAAACATTTCGGGTGTAATATCCATCTGTGCAGTTCTCAAGTCAGACTCCAACTGACCTTTTTTATATTCATTAAGCCTGAGTTTCCTTGCGATAAATGAAGCAAATGATGAAAGCCATACATCAATACTGCTTGTTTTCTCCTTTTGCTGTTTTGCAAGGTTGTTGACTGCCTTTGATGTTCTCATATACGGAATACGGAAACGGTCTGCAAGTATCATAAACAAGCCGATTCCTATAAGAACACCGACACATATTTTCATTATCATCAGACCGCCTCCTTATCTTTTGTATTCTACGGGTTTTGTGAACTTGAGCATAAAGAAATATGTCACAACTATCACAATACCGCACACACCGAGTACGACCTTACCGGGTGTTTCAAATATGAGTGTATGAAACCAATCTTTATTAAGAACATAAAGAAGTGGGATGTTACCTACTACAAGACCGACCATTGTGTAGTATTCAGTCCTTACTGCTGACATCATTGTGTTAAGCTCATTATTAACGATACGCACATCGGTGAGCTTTGAAACAATCGGCTGCAGGGTATCTTTCATCTCCTGATTATCCTGACACTGTATAAGGGTATCAACCCATTCGCGGAAGATTTCATCATCTACCTTGCCTTTAAGTTTATACAATGCCTGTTTAACACTTGAAGATATTGCCAAAGCATCACCGACAAAAGCCGTGAAGCTTTCTTTAAGCGGTGGCTTGATATACAGTAAATTCTCCTGAACAGCCGATATGATATTACCGTCTCTTGAATACGATGTGGTAATAATAGAAAGTGCGGTTTCAAGCTCTTCCTTAGTCTGCCTTTCATATATGGCGATAATATTACGCACATAGATGAACGGTATCATAGCAAAAGCTACTGAAAAAGCCGGGATAAGGAACACGTTATCAATAAGAACTGCAACAACGGCACCCACAGCAAAGAGAACTAACGCAGAGGAACATACCAATGCGAATTTACCTTCTTTACCGCACGATGCCAGAGCTGATTGCAGATATTCAAGCTTTGCACCGAGGCCCTTTCTGTTCTTTCCGGCTCTGAGTGCTCTTGCTCTGTCACGAAGATTAGGTTTCTTTGATATAACGGAACTTATATCCTGTGAAATCTGCTCCGGTGTCAGATTCAGAAAACACACGATTGCTATAATAAGGAACAATGAAGCAATCATCGGGAGTATCATTTATAATCCGCTCCCTTCTTTAAAAACTTTTTTAATTCCTCCTGCGGAACACCGAACTGCAGGAGCTTTCTTTTAAGACTTTCTGACATTATTTCAGGCTGTTCAAAATAGCCTTCCGTAACATATCTGCCGTCTACGATTTCATTTTTGGTGATATTGAATCTGAAAAGAGTGTGATAGACCCTATCACCGTTGGGAAGTATTTCACACTCGGAAATGTCCATTATCTTTCTTTCGTTGTTTTCAAGTTTATGCGTATATACAACTATGGGAAAAGCCTGTCCTGCCTGCATAAGAGAAGTTTTAAAATCGATGGGGAAACGCTTCTGGCAAAGAAGTGCGATTCGCATATGTGCTGAATCAGCCGCAAATGCGTGAACTGTTGATACAACCGTATGACCTGTAAGGCTTGCTTCAACTGCCGAATAACATTCAACATCTCGCATTTCGCCGACACAAACAATATCGGGATTGAAACGAAGTGATGCTACAACAAGGTCTTCCTGAGTTATATCAAATGCAGGGTTATCGGAAGGACGGGAAAGAGTATGGACTACATTATTTACTACTCTGCCCTTTTTCTTTCGGACAAGGGAAAGTTCTCTCGAACCTGTTTCAATGGTGAACACTCGCTTACCGTCAGGAATTGTGGTAAGCAGTGCATTAAGAAGTGTTGTTTTACCTGAGCTGGTAGCACCTGCTACAACCATAGATACACCGTAACGCATACACATACAAAGAAAATCAATCATCTTTTCGGTTGCATTGCCTGAGGATATAATCTGCTCATTATTAACTCTTGACGGATGCAAAAGTCGTATTGAAACACTGACACCCACTTCATTGTCAACAATAGGTTCTTTGAGTGCCGTAATACGGGTATTATTAGGCAAATGACCCTGTGACATAGGAGTAGAGTTGTCGATAATCATACCTGAATGATGAAGCAAACGCTTAACAATATCAACAGCATGAGATGCGGAACGGAAATGTTCTCTTACTTTTACTGTCCTGCCTGAAGTATAGGTAACGGCAATATCATTCCAGGCATTGATGTTGATTTCTTCAATGTTATCTCTGCCGAGATATTTGGTAAGAATAGAGTATTCAGCCATTTCTGAATAGAGTTTGTCTACCAATTGACTCTGCGAAATTCCTTCAACATAATAGCCGCCGGCAATAAGATAGTTTTCTATATATGTCCTAAGCTGTGGCAATTTGCTTGAATCAGACAGTGCCGCCGCATAACGGGAAGAGATATGCTCCTGAATCATTGAAAGCAGCTCTACAAAATCAATTTTCTTTTGCATTATTTAATCTCCGTTCAAATAGTTTTCTTTTACGGCTTTTCACCGATTACCGTTTCGCAACCAACTTCCGCGATTTCGGAATTTTCAGGCTTACTATCAACAGCAAACAAACTCTTCTGAATTCTTTCGCTACCCGTATTGCCGGATTCTTCAGTCTCTACGGGAGTTACTGTATCTTTTTTGTCAGGGATACAATAATTCTCCTTGATTACCATAGCAATAAGTGTTGACAACGATGTAGCAACAGCTACTGCTGCAAAAAGTTTAACAACCTTTTTCATTAGGATCATCCTTTCTTTTACATAATTTTATTAATGATATCTGATATTTCTTTGCGGTACTTCTTGTCTTTTGCTCTTTCATAAAGCAAACCGTCGAGATGCTGACTTCTTATCTGCTTACTGAACGGCAGAATGTGTGAGATGTTTTTAACATGGGTTTTGACATCGTCAATGGGTGAAAACAATTCATTTTCATTAACATTGAGAACTCTTATAGCTCTGTGTGCATGGTCTCCCAAGACAATTTCATTGGATGCAAGATACACCATACTTTTAAGGTCGGGAGAAAGTACCATAACTACATTATCTGCCCTGCCTAAAGCATACTGTGAAATGAGGTCTCTTTCTTCATCCGTGCAATCGACAAAAACATAACCTGCCATTTTATTGAGCACATCAAAAAGATTTTGCACCTTATCGTCTGTCAGTTCGGGATAACTGAACTTGTTCTCACCTGATTTGAAGCCGAGACAACCAAAGTTCTGCATTGCTTTAACGGTTACAAGATGATTAAGGATATCTTCTTCATAAACATCTGTCTTATTGAGCATATTACCGAGAGAAAAAAGACTATCAGGTGTATAGTTAGGGAAAAGTACACCCAGGGCAGGAACCTTCAGTGAAGGTGAAATATATATTACTCCTCCGCTTGATGTTGCACAGTAAAGCTCCTGTGCAAGTTTGAGAGTAACGGTTGTTTTACCGCTGCCGGGTGAACCGATCACAGCAATGATTTTAGCCATTCTTATCACCCTCACTTGCATTCTTTTTTATAAAGAAATCATCCTGAGCTTTAAGAAACTTGTTTGCCGTAGATTCATCTCCTCTGTAAACAAGAGCAACGTGCATTACTGCACTTTCCTCATAATTAGCAAGGATTTTAGCCTGTTCAACGGACACAAGCACCGTTATTGTTGTGGGAAGCTCAAAACTTCCGTCTTCATTCTCCACTACATCGTTTTCATCAATACCGCCTGATGTTGTTGTAGTGATTACCTTGACATATTTAAGAGCTGCAGGGACTTCGGTTTTATCGTCTTTATCGGTTACATAAATACTTACAACGTCACCGTTTTCGAGCTTACCTGAAAGACCTCCTGCAAAAGAGTTTATTGTAATACTCATAGCGACCTTATCGCCTTTGAGTGATGCCAATACATCATTCGATGTATTCGCGTTATCTGTTATTTTGCTTTCGGTTGCAAAATCACCTTTGAAAATATCTGCTGTCGCATACTTACCGACAACCATTTTCTTGTCTTTGATCACCTTTTCGGGAAGTGCGGAATCAGAGATTTTAACAAGCTCAACATCTGTATCTTTAATCTCTGTTCCGTGAGATACATCGGTTACAAACCGGACTACCTCCGTTTTCTTGTCAGAGATATTATTTACAAGCGGTGATACAAGGAATGTTACCGCTACCGCAAGTACAATACAGACAATGCCTATCACTGTTCTGTTTTTCATTTGTTTTCAACTCCTTCGTTACAAAAATCCCGTGCGATTACTTCGGGAGGGGAAGTAACAAAAGTTATAAAGGTTCTGTCAAAATCTTCCCTTGATACTACAAGCTCTCTACCGTCTGAGTATATGAGCTTTACTTTGTTCTCATCTATATTCTCCCAATTGACGAGAGAAACGGGATCCTTATTCATACCTATACCTCCTTAGCAGAAATACATCAGCATAAAGCCAATGCTTAAATACGGAACGAGTGGGAACGCTTTACCTTTTGTCTTGGATTTGTGATTGAAATATATATTGCAGATTATCGCAAGGAAAAGACCGATAATAAGACCAGCTATACTTTTTGAAAATCCAAGCAGGAAGGAACAAGCGGCAGACAGTTTAACATCTGCACCTCCAAGTCTGTTTTTGCTTACCGCAGCACAGATCAATAACATTCCGCCTGTTATAAGACCGCTTAAAATCATCTTCGGAACCGCTGAAGATACTACTCCTATAAAGCCTGTAACAAATATCAGAACCGAAACAAAATCTTTTACTTCGTGTGTCTGAATATCCGATACCGAAGCATAAAGAAGAATCAGCATAAAGATAATTCCTTTAACAAGCTCCATTGACCAACCGAAAGCAATTTGCATACTTGACACAAGAATAATACTGATACAGTAATATATTGGAATTTTTTTGTTTTCTTTCTGAAAACCGGGAGTTTTATTAACTATGAGCTTTGTTATTTTGTGTATTGTAAGATAAAAAAGAAAAATACATATAAGCCTTAATAAATTCGGAAGGATATCCTCATAGTTCAGCTCTGTTAATCTTTCGATTGGCATAAGTCCTATCGGTCCTATTGGTTGTATAAATCTTGTCATATTATCAGTCCTCACAAATATGGGCGAAACAGTTACCTGCTCCGCCCATAAAATTTATATTTAACCTGCGTATTCAAACAACTTATATACTCTATCTCCGACTGTCGGTCCGATTACATCATTAAACAGTGAATAAAGCAAAGTGAGCAGTAAAGCTCCGAGCACAACTGCGATAAGAACCTTTACACCCGTATCAACATAGCCTTCCGCTGAGCTTGCACTGAGCACGGTTCTGAATCTGCCGAACATCTTATTGCATACTTTCTTATAAAAAGTCTGTACAAGACAGATAAGGCTTATGATAAGGGTTTTAATAAAGTGAATCAACTTAATCATGTTTTATCTCCTTTAACCTGCATAATTGAACAGCTCAATGACCTTTGCCTTTACATTCGGCATAATTGTGTCGTTGAAGAGAGCATAAAGGAGTGCGAGCAGAAGTGCACCAAGAACAACAGCGATAAGCACCTTAACGCCTGTATCTACATAAGCTTCTGCGGCTGTACCGCCGAGAACTGCACGAAATCTTACGTTGAGCATCGATTCAACTGTGGCAAAGAAAAGCTTGACTTTACTTACAATATTCTGCACCTTGTTCTGTGCCTTACTTACAAGATTCTTTACCTTTGACTTAAACTTATTAAACATAAAATTACCTCTTTCTTAAAATTTTTGAGCACCCGTTATCTTACGGATGCTCATTTGTTGTTTTTATTGATTTGTGTTAACCTGCGTAGTTAAAAAGCTCCTGAACCTTTGAGACTACGTTCGGCATAATTGTGTCGTTGAAGAGTGCATAAAGAAGTGTGAGAACAAGCGCACCGAGAACAACTGCGATAAGCACCTTAACGCCTGTATCTACATAAGCTTCACCGACTGTACTTTCGACAATAGCATATGCCTTCTCAATAACACGGGCTGCACGGCGTTCCTTTGCCTTCTGAACCTTCTTCTGAATAAATGATTTAGTTTTATCAAACATATTTTTTACCTCCAAAATTTTTAAATATTTTCATTGATGTTGTTGATTTCCTGCTCAAATGCAGCAAAAAGAGCTTCTTCAAGTTCATTTCGAGCCTGAGAAGTAATGGGACGGCAAACAGGTCTTGTAACATTCTCGCCCTGCTTTGTTGTGAAACTTGTCATAGGCATAGACATGTGTCTGCCGTTTTCGTTTTCGACAATTCTTACACCGCAAATTACAATGGCATCATCGATAACGATATTTGCATAAGCCTTTGTCGGCTTATCACCTTCGAGGATTTTCTTGATTTCAACTTTAATGTTCATTTTGGATTTTCCTTTCTTTTGCATAAATAAAAAAGGATAAAGAATCACCTGTCACGGCTATTCCTTATCCTCTGTTGGTAACGGTTATAGAAATCGAGAGCTTTCAGCACATAGTCGCATTGTCCCTCTACCGGTATGTTCTTGGGAATTAATCCGACAATACGTTTATCCCTGAATGGGGATTTTTCTTTTTGGTTCGGCTTTTCCTCTGACATTATCGCTTCTATAACTTCTGATGTTAATTTGCCATCACTATGAAATTTTCTCAATCGGATGGCCTGATAGTGCGAAGGTGTAGCATCATTATAGTCAATGGTTTCATATAACTGTTCCTGTGCTTCTTCGGGTAAGTACGATATCTCTACCGCAGGTCGCATTGCAATTCTACCTTCATCAACAAGTTCAAGTAAATCAGGTATAAGATTCGTAAGTCGGATATATCTGCGAATTTGTTCGCGACTTTCTCCAACTTCTTCTGCAAGCTGTTCGTTAGTTCTGAACTTCGACTCCGATGGTGTCGAAGTTTTATCTGTCCGCATTCCTTGTCTGTTCATAGCTTCAAGTCGCATCTTATATGCAAATGCCTTTTCACTGGGTAAGATAATTTCCCTTTGAAGATTTGAGTCTACCATTGCTAAAATTGCTTCATCCCTCGTCATTTCTTTTACTTTTGCAGGTATTTTTTCAATTCCTGCAATTTCAAAAGCTCGTTTTCGTCTGTGCCCGGATACCATTTCGTATTTTCCGTCCTCCGTTGGTCTTATGATGATCGGTTGTATCAGTCCTCTCTGCATAACGCTCTCTACGAGCTCGTTCATGCTCTCATCGTCTTTGACCTTGTATGGATGGTCGGGAAAATCTCGGATTTGGTTTATTGGGACTTGGACTACCTTTTCCTCGTTTTCTATGTTCATCATAAATTAGAATACAAAGAAAGAAACGATTTCACTGATTATCTGAAGAAATACTGCACTGTAAAGACCGGGCAGTACGAGCAAAGCGTGAATCATTACTTTTTCCTCCATTTTTTATAATTTGATTATGTGTGACTTTTTCTGTTACTAAAGTCCATCGAGAATAAACATTTTTTCACTCCTTTCTTTTTGAAGATAGCTGTTATTTTATTTAACAGCTATGTACAGACCGAAACCCAGATAAGGCGAATCGGTCTTATATTAAATGCAGTATTTGTCCACGACACCCCTGCATAGCTTTTGCTTTACGGGAAACATATAGGGTACAGTTTGCTAAACTGCATCATAGGAATTTCACCTCTGCCGGGTTCTCCGCCAGCTCCGTAGAGAAGTATCATTATCGTTTTGACTGTCATCGCCATATCGGTTGCAACCCGATACCTGTACAGGGATTCTCGCTCTTTTCTTTTTCGAAAATCAAGGCGTACCTGTTACCGTAGCTCATCATCAAAACTAACGTCCTATATGAGTGATTTGTTCACTTTTCAATGTGCATGAAAGGTGTTGAAAAAAAATACCCTTCATTATGTTTGCACTGGGAGAGGCCAAATTCGGCATCATTTTCCAAAAAGTTCACAAAAAATTCAAAAAGCTGCTCGTTTTATTAAAACGAACAGCTTGTAAATATGAAATTTTATGTTCTCAAAATAATCATCTTAATAAATAGTTTAATCTTTCAGAAAAGTACGCTGGATAATCCCTTAGTAAAGCAAACACATCTTCTTTAAACCATTTTAAAACTTGCAAGACAATATCAGGCTCTATAGTATTAGATATTAGAATCTCTGATATCTTTGATACCAATACACGA
Source organism: Clostridia bacterium (assembly GCA_017380575.1). Lineage (GTDB taxonomy): Bacteria > Bacillota > Clostridia > Oscillospirales > Acutalibacteraceae > CAG-488. Next base: position 28,198 of record JAFODS010000042.1, read on the forward strand.
TCATTAAAAATTTTCTCACAAATAGAAATGGCTGTTTGTGAAGATACACCATATTTCACCTTATTTTGCAAAACATTTAATGTTGCACAAAGATTATCTTTAGTATTGTCTTTTTCTAAGATGTTTATCAAATCACAAATATTACCGATTAGAATATTTAACCGATATGATATTATTTTGTTGCAAACGTCATCAACATCAGAAATGTCGCAACCAGTTTCAATACTAATTTCTATTGGAGTCTTATTTTTTATCCATAAACAACATATTTCATATAACTTATCCTTTAATTTACATTTTTCATTTTGCAAAAAAAATTCTACTATTAAAAAAAGTAAATCTTCTTCCGAAAAGACTTTTTCAGTAAGTTTTTTTTCGATAATCCACTCTTCAATTTTTAAGGATAAATCAATGCCTGTCATCCCATAGGAATAATTACGAAGTTGCTCCGTTGTATAATTTTGTAGCTTTTTTTCAATTTTTAGAAAAAACTGTTCTATTAGCTCTTTTTCTTTGTCTGAAGCCAAAGCATACGCTAATGTGCTTCGACAAACCTTTATGGCTATTTCTTGATTCGTTTGCTCAGTATAATTGCATGCAAAAGCTAGACATAAATAATTTTCAATTTGAGACAGCACTTCTCGTTTAAAAAGCATTTCATTAAAAATATTATTTTGAGTTTTATAGGGTTTTTCTGCTAAATACGCTGCATTAAGTTTTTTTGCGAAATCAATAAAACAATCTTGATTCTCAAAGTTATCTAAAATATATTTTGCAATACCTGTTCCTTTATAAGTAATCTCATAATCAACCTCGAGATTTTTCACTAAGGACAAAATAGAACTGCTACATTTTTCAGAAAACTTTGGATCAAATAACGAAACGCAGTCTTGCCAAACATATTTCCCTCGATATGTTCCTTGTTGGTCATAAATTTTAGGGTCAGTTATTATAATGCTACCCTCAGTGTAGATTCCTGATCTTGCCGTTCTTCCTATAAGATTTTGGAAGTTCCGAACTTTTATTAGTTCCTGACCAACGTGTACGCTTGTAACTAATAAATACTTAATTGGAATATTAACTCCTTGTGCAAGTGTTGTTGTACAAACCACACAGGAAACATGGCCATTTTTAACCGCATTTTCCACGGCTAGCTTTATACCATTAGGAATGTTAGCTGAATGGGGTAATATCCCAAGTGCACAAGCTTTTGTATAGTAGTGTTCTGATCCATAATACTCCTCTAAGTGCTTTTTTATCTTGTTAAGTTCTTCTTTGTTTGCTGTGTTTCTAAAAACAGATAAATCTAAGCCTCTTTCTTTCAATTCTATCAATCTGTTGAATATAGTTTTCATAGAGCGTTGCTGTCCCATGTATATTGCAACACCGCCGTTATGACATAATTTCATAGCGTTATATATTGCAATATCGTTGGATGAACTTAAATCCGGGAAGTATCGGGGTTTCTGTTCCCTTGGACGTTTCTTTAATTCGGAAACCTGTAAGACCCTAGGAATATAATAATCTTCATTGTATGGATCGTCAGTATAAAAATGAATATCACTTTGTTTAGAAACAAATCCAATTGACTTCGGTGTTGATAAAATATTAGGATCAGAAGCTAACACACCATCTTGTTGGAATAGCCATTCTTTTATTTCATTAGAATTAGGCAAGACAGCAGAAAGCAAGACAACCTGCTGATTATCTCTCAGCTCATTACGGATATGAGTAACGAGCAACTCATATGTAACACCTCTACCACCATCATCAAACATATGACCCTCATCAAAGAGAAACAAATCAATCGCTTCTAATATTTCTGGCTGATGATGCATAATATAGCTAAGTTTTTCGGGAGTACAGATAAGAATCTGCTTGGTAGTATTAGCTCCAAATAGTGACAAAAAATCATTTTGCAAAACATCGGAGAACTGATTTACGGATGCAACATCTCTGAAAGCTTTATGCATATCGTTTGTTATCTCATTACATAGTGCTCTTAACGGTGCTATAACCATTGCGGTATCAGCTCTATCTGCAAGAAAAGCTGAACGTATTATTAATTCTATACTTTTGGTCTTTCCTACCCCTGTAGGCAACTGGACAATTGCATTTTCTCCGCACAAAATACCTTTTTCAGCAACAAGTCGCTGCGCCGGCCAAAGCATTTTCAGAGAAGACTTTGTTTTAAGATAATTTTCCCATTCTTCTATAGGAATATCTGAATGCTTCGGTAACAATACCCATGATGAGTTCTCTATCGCTTTGTAAATTGATGCTATAAGTATATCAACAAAAAAGATCTCATCAGGATCATCTTTATTATAAATTTCTTTCCGATATTCAGTTAAGTGAACTTTTAGTACTGAAGCATCTGCTCCTTTTTCAAAGCAATCAAGAAATGCATTATTAATTTTTGAAAAAGTATCAGTAATTTTGATATAAGATAATTGTTTTTGTAACAGTAAATATGAATATATGCTCAACAGTAATAATTGAGGTGTTTTATTTTTATCATTAAACGAAGAAAACAACTTTGCAATTAAAACTTTTGAACTTCCAAAATTATTTGATAGAAAATATGCCGATGCTCCAGATAATAAAAAATCAACATCGTAGTTTTGTCTGTCTTTCGAGCAGAATGCTGCATCATAATATTGTGCAGACTGACTTAACAACGGCTCAAATTCACTTATGTCTACTGTATTATTTTCAATTATTGCTTCTGCATATTTAGAAATCACATAAGTTGTTGGCAAAGATAGTTCATTCGAATTCAACTTAAAGTGAGGGTATTCCTTTAATGGTGTATTGTATTCTACCAATTTTGCTTTTGCTTTTTGGTATTTCATCATGTAATTAGAACGTGTTCCGAAAATCATTTTTTGCACCTCTCGTAAATCTTATGTGCAATATCCATTAGTGTTTTACCATGAATATAAAATATCTTCTGCTTACTACTGATTTGCAACTCTTCACCCGAAGCACTTAATTCAATTTCTTGATCTACTGCTTGACGACTACTGAAACCTGCAGCAGCATATGTGAGTTTATAATTGTTTTCAGGCTTTAATAGAAATCTGGCCACCTCACTAGACTGCTCAATGTTCCCAAGTTCCTTTAATCGTTTGCGACAATAATCTATAGTTCTAGCAAGTCGCTGTTCATCTTTTTTTGATTCAGTAATAGCTTTTTCGAGCGGGGAATAATCACTTTTTGTCAATACAGCTTTTACCTCTGTAGCAATAAGCTCGTCCTTTTCGTTTGGTTTTTTACTTTTATCGAAAAATTTATACCCAATAACATCTGTGCCGTGCTCGGAATTGTTTTTTCCTGAGCGGTTCTTTTGCTTATATCTAGGCACAGAATAATTAAATATAAACTCTAATAAATCGCAAACTATTATTTCTGTTATGTCTCCGGAACGAGCCGTCGGGCCTAGAACTTCATCCTTTTGTGGAATTACATATTCACGTAAGTATTGCTCTACGCTCATCCCGTTTATTTCAGCATCTATTAACAAATCCTCGTCTTCTATATAATTTCGTCTTATATGTAAGGCCCACTCATCAAAAATCGTTTCATCTTCTTTATAATCAATCTTGTAACATTTTATTGGAATTCCATCTTTAATTGTGATTCCTTTTTCTTCAACAATCCAATCCATATAGCTTGGTCTTTCCATATATACATCCTTTCGATACTTTATTATAAGGCCATACAAGTATTTTCTTTCAAATATTCATAGCAATTTTTGTCTATCATCTCTATATTATTTTTAAAAAACTCCACAATAAATGGTGCCACCCAATATTGTGAATCTTTCGGAGGGATTTGACCAAACTCAAGATAATCAATATAATCCGTAGACATTATGTATAGCGGTGAACACAAAACCAATAGAAATAAAAATGTTGTTGTAATATATTTTGCTATATATATAATATTTTTGAATTGATTTTCTATATTGTTCTCATCTAATGAACTAGCGTTAATATTATAAAATGAATATCCATTGCCATGAGTATAATTGTTTAAGTGTTTACCGATTTCGTCGAAGCTCTTTTGCAAACCAAATTTATAAACAGACTCCTTCAGATTATCTGACATACCAATTGTTGATAAAACTTCACTTATGTTTAAATTACTAAGGTTATTCTTACACCACTGTTCAATATTAGTTTCCATCTTGTTTGTTTTTGCGTTTTTTTGAAGTTTTACATTTGAATCATAAACTACAAGATATAAGCAAAAGAACAAATCATCCCTGTATTTACGTAACAATGTGTAAGCATCAGCAAGACAAAAACACTTACAACATTCAATAATATTTCCTAATGTTAATTGTGATGAAATTAAAATAGTTTGTAACGAGAAAACATAATTTTTACAAACAATATTATCGCGACCAAACACCAAAAAATTAAAATCACCTAAAAATGATTCTAGTGATTTTAATTGTTCAATTAAAATCAACGTGTTTTTGCAGTTATTTATTATATTTTCATTTATATTTCTCATGTTTTAGCAACCTTTCTTTAATACAAAAACAACAAGTATTCAATAGAATCTATATATCAAATTATATCTTGTTTTAAACATAAAATCAACAAATTATCACACGCAAGAACACACTTAACTCATAGACTGTCAAAAGGATATATGAAAATACTTTGTCAAATATCGTCATTCTTTAATTAGACGTTTTTTAGATATTATGAAATTAATTAGGAGAGCATAAGTATACTAACAAAAATCAATCAGAGAAGAATGCAATAACACTACAACATTCAACTTTTATGTTAGCAGAAAATGAACCCGATATGAATTCATGTTAGCAAAACACTGAAAAATGTTAGCAAAAAGCAAAAATCCTGCTAACATTTGTTAGCAGCGACTTTCACCTTGAAGTTGTTAGTTAACTTGTTTTCTGGTCAAAAATCTGTAAATTAACCTTTCGCAGATTAAAAACAAATAAAGACCGAAAAGCCTTGATAAATAAGGGTTTTTCGGTCTTTTTAATGGCACCCCCTACCGGGATCGAACCGATATTTAGGTCTTAGGAGGACCTCGTTCTATCCATTGAACTAAGGAGGCATGTGCCAATTTTATGAACTTTTTGATATTATAATAACTTCGTAACGATCACTTTTTCCAAAAAGGTGAATGACACAACCAACAATTAGGAGGCGAACGCTCTATCCATCTGAGCTACGAAGACAATTTCGATTGAAAGTATTCTACCAAAAACCGCCTGTTCTGTCAACCATATTTGTGTGTTTGTGCATTGACTTTTTGACAGTGTGATGATATACTAATATACTGAATAAAATTGTAAAGTGGGCGAATTTTTGTGAAAAAAATTTCAGATATTTCTTTAAAAAAATCAAATAAAAAAACTTCTAAACAGGGTTGGGACACAGCATCAAAAATCGTTTTTGCCGTTGCTGCGTTAATTCTTGTTGCAGTAATCATCTTTTTCGCCGTTCGCGGGAAAAAAGATGTGTTCGTTGACGAACAGGGTCTGACCCATATTGTTGTTACCGATGCACACGGTGAGTTCGTTCAGGACGAATACGGTAACCTCTTTGAAAAAGTGACCAACGCAAACGGTGTTAAATCAACAAAGAGCTACATTTTCCCTGACAGAGTTGTTAACAAAAGCGGAAAGAAAATTGAAAACGCTTTCATCAAGCTCAAGCTCAGCGGAAAGTGGTCGGATTACTGCGCTAACGATTACCTCGGTATGCAGCACAACGGTGTCTGCAAGGATAACGGCAAACCGCTTTGCGAAGTAAAGGTCCGTTACGATATTATGGCTGACCCGAACGCACTTTATGTAACAGAAAAGGGACTTGCACGCGGTTACGTTGAGAAGATTGACGGTTTCGATAACCTCAAAGAATACGAAACCGAAATCCTCGGTCTTAAGGCAAAGGCAATTTCCTACACATCAAACCACGGCGAGGGTACTTTCTACTACTACCTTGTTGAAAAAGGACTTGCTCTTTTTGAAATCAGAGCCTTCGGTTACAACGAATGCTTCACGGAGGCAGAGCTTATTGCAGAAATTGAAGATGCTTTTGAGCTCAAGGACCTCGGCGGTACAAGACCGGAAATCCCTTCAACCGAAGCACCCACAGAAGAAACCTCTGAAGAATCAACTTCAGCTGCCTCAGCAAAATAAATTTTAGGAGAAATTGATATGTTGTTTTCACAGGACATCGGTATAGATTTAGGCACAGCCAACACTCTCGTTTTTGTCAAGGGTAAGGGTATCATCATCCGCGAGCCTTCTGTTGTTGCGGTTGACCAGAGATACACTCCCGTTCGTGTTGTTGCTGTCGGTTCACAGGCAAAGGATATGATCGGACGTACACCGGGCTCAATCGGTGCTGTCCGTCCGCTTCGCAACGGTGTTATTGCCGACTTCGATGCAACGGCTGAAATGCTTCGTAAATTCATCCGCAGAGCTGTTACGGCTTCACCCTTCAGCAAAACAAGAGTTATGATCTGCGTTCCTTCAGGCGTTACTGAGGTTGAACGAAGAGCCGTTAACGATGCTGCAAAGAGTGCAGGTGCAAGATACGTAAGCCTTATTGAACAGCCTATGGCTGCTGCATTGGGTGCAGGCCTTCCCGTTGACGCTCCGCGCGGTTCAATGATTGTTGACATCGGCGGCGGTACGGCAGAGGTTGCTGTTGTTGCATTGGGTGACATTGTTACATCTCGTTCTGTTAAGGTTGCAGGCGACAGCTACGACGAAGCTATCATCAATTACATAAGAAAGAAGCACGGTCTTCTTATCGGAGAAAGAACTGCGGAGGATATCAAAATCCAGATCGGTTCGGCTTTCCCGTACGAAGGCGAAGGTGCAATGAGCGTTAAGGGACGTAACCTCGTTGACGGTCTTCCGAAGGACGTTGAAGTTACTGCAGAAGAAATCCGTAACGCTCTCAGAGGTAACATCAACCATCTTCTTGATGCTATCCGTACAACACTTGAAAACACACCGCCTGAGCTTTCAGCAGACATCATCGACGGCGGTATCACATTGACAGGCGGTGGTGCTCTTCTCCGCGGTCTTAACGAGCTTATTGAAAAGGAAATCAAAATTCCCGTTTCAATTTCAGACAATCCCCTTGACTGCGTTGTTGAGGGTACAGGCATCTGCCTTGAAAAGCACCATTAATTGAATTTTAAATTTTAACAGGAGGTGAAGCGGTTTGCGTAAGTTTTATCAGAGCAGTGCTTTAAAAGTTTTTATAAGCGTTATTGTTGCAATTGTTCTCGGTGCCGTTATTGCGGCTCTTTCCCACAGCAATAACACTCCCCTTTCTTCGGCGGCAAGCACCGTGCTTTCTCCGCTTCAGTCATTTTCTTCCTACCTGAGTTATAAATTTTCAAATTTCTACGATAATTTCAAATCCTCAGCAACTCTTGCCGAAGAAAACAGAAATCTCAAGGAACAGATTGAAAAATATCAGGAAGAAGTCATTGATTACAATGAAACAAAAAACAAGCTTGACACTTACGAGGACTTCCTCGGAGTTAAAGAGGAAAATCCCGACTTCATTTTTGAAAGTGCAACAATTATTTCCCGTGACTCAACCGACCTGAACGAATCATTCTCGCTCAACAAGGGTTCTCTTGACGATATCAGCGTCAACGACCCCGTAATTTACGGTAAAAACCTTGTCGGAGTTGTTGTTTCCGTTTCTCCTGCAACGTGCACCGTTAAAACAATCGCTAACCCCGATGTAAATATCAGTATTTACGAATCGTACACGGGTGAGGTCGGATATTCAACAGGTACCGGTGACAGCAAGGACAAGGTTTACGCTAAAATTCCCGGTCTTAAAAAGGATACCGCAATTTCTCCGAACGGTATTGTCTGCACAACAGGCAGCGGCGGTATTTACCCGAAGGATCTTATTGTCGGAACAATCGTTTCCATCGAAAATTCATCGGACGGAATTTCAACTCACGCGGCTGTCCGTTCGGCTCTTGACATTTCCGCACTTACGGAAGTTTTTGTTATCAAGGAATTTGACGGTCAGGGTGTTGTTACGGTCGACCCCGAGGCTGAATAAAAAAAGAAAGGAAGAATTTCGGCTGCTATGGAATATATCGACAAAATCGGTGGAACAAAAACAGTAGTACGCCGTTTGATTCTTGCGGTGTTGCTTGTTGCCACCTTCACCTTTCAGAACACGGGCGGACTTTTCCCCGAGCCTTTTGGGATAAAGGCGATAATCCTTATCCCTGCAACAATCTGCATTTCGATGTTTGAACGCGAATTTGCAGGAATTTTTTACGGACTTGCCGCAGGAGCAATGCTTGACGCTTTCAGCGCACAGTCGATGATTCTCAATTCCCTGTTTTTCACCTGCATCGGTTTTCTTTCCGGTGCGTTGATAACATATCTTATGAGAAACAACCTTCTTTGCGCAACAATTTTTGTTTCCGCTTCGTCTTTTGTATATACGGCATTGGTTTACTTCATTTACTACGCTTTCAACGGCACAGACTCCCCCGTTTATACATATTTCAGATATTTTTTCCCGTCGATGATTTACACAATTCTTCTTACACCGCTTTATTACGTCCTTGTAAGAGAAATTTCAAAAAAATTCAAGTAAAAAGGAGTTGAAAATATGAGATTGGCTCATGAAGAGAAAAAAGGCAGATACATTGCCCTTATAACAATCTTCGTATGCCTTTTTCTTGTTTTCGGCATCCGACTTATCAACATTCAGGTTGTAAACGGTGATAAGTATGCAACAAAGGTCGCTTCGTCATACTCCACTTCTGTTGTAAAGGCGGCAAGAGGACAGATTCTTGACCGTAACGGTGTTGTCCTTGTCGGTAACCGTCAGGGTAACGACATAATTTTTGATGCTTCTTCCTTCCCTTCCTTCAGCGAACAGGAAAAGCGTAATGAAATTATTCTTTCTCTTATAAATCTTTTTGAAAAAAAGGGTGAACCGTGGATAAACGAGCTTCCGATCACTCTTGACTCAAGCGGAAATTATCAGTTTATTGAGGACAGAGAAAAGGATATTGCAAAGCTCAAGTCACGCGATATGCTTCACCTTAACAAATACGCAACTGCAGACGACTGCATGAGCGAAATTATTGAAAGATATTCTCTTGCAGACTATCAGAAGCAGGATATTCTTAAAATTGCTTCAGTCTGCATCAATATGAAATCCAACGTTTTCAATACTGCTAATCCTTATATCTTTGCACAGGATGTCAGCGACGAGCTTGTTTCTGTTATTAAGGAAAACAGCACTACTTACCGCGGTGTTGATGTTCAGATTTCCACTTACCGCGAATACGTTGACGGTACAATTGCTCCGCACATCCTCGGTGTTACGGGTGCTATTGATGCCGAAGAATATGCCGTTCTTAAGGAAAAAGGCTATGCGATGGACGATATCGTCGGCAAAAGCGGCATTGAGAAGGTATTTGAGGAAAATCTCAAGGGTAAAAACGGTGTAAAAACAGTTAAAACAAATTCTGACGGCACTCAGGAAACAATCATTGACGGACTCAAGAACGGTGACAACATCGTTCTCACAATCGATGCAAAACTGCAGAAGGTTGCACAGGATGCACTTAAAAGAGTCTGCGATTCCGTCAGTACGGCCAATGCAGGCGGCGGTGCAGTTGTTGTTATGGACTGCAACACGGGTGAAATTCTTGCCCTTGCCTCCTACCCTACTTACGACCTTTCAACTTATTTTGAAGATTATTCTTCACTTGCTAAAAATAAAAACGTTCCGCTTTACAACCGTGCAACGTTAAGCACATATGCCCCCGGTTCAACAGCCAAGGTTTCAACGGCTATTGCCTGCCTTGAAGAAGGAATTTCAGACGCTTCTTCAACAAAATACTGTGCATATAACTATCCTTTCCTCGGGCACACTTTCGTTTGTCAGATTAACCACGCAAACCGTACAATTAACGTAAAGACCGCACTTCAGGACTCCTGTAACTCATATTTTTACTATTACGGCGGTGAAATGCTCGGAATTGATAAGATGAATATGTACCGCGAAATGCTCGGTCTCGGTCAGCCGACAGGTATCGAGATCAGCGAAAACACAGGTGTTCTTGACTCTCCGAGTTACCGAACATCAATCAATCAGACATGGATGCCCGGTTTCTCTCTTCAGTCCGCAATCGGACAGGCAGGTAACCTTTTCACTCCGCTTCAGCTTTGTAACTACACAGCTACAATTGCAAACGGCGGCACTCGCTACGAAGCTCACCTTGTGAAATCCGTTCTTTCTTCGGATAATTCCGTTTCCGTGCTTGAAAAACAGCCGAAGGTTGTCTGCAACACAGGTTTTTCGGAAAATAACGTTAAAACTGTTCATCAGGGTATGCGACTTGTTGTAACAAACGGATCATGTCAGAACAACTTCGGTAAGCTCGATGTTGCCGTAGCTTGTAAGACAGGTACTTCACAGGTTGAAAAGAACATCAACGGAAGCAAAAAGGTTTACACAAACGGCTTTAATATTTCTTTTGCACCGTACGATAATCCTGAGCTTTCGGTTGCTGTTGCAATTGAAGGTGCGCGTTCGGGTAGCAGCTGTGCTCCCGTAGGCTGTGATGTTTATAATTATTATTTCGGAAACAATGCTTCAGACGATTCAACCGACATTCCGGAAGATGAAACCGAAGAAGATATTTATTCAGAGGGTCCGGTAGATTCAAATTTGTTGTTTTAAAAATTAGGCGTACAGTGTCGACTGTCGCCAACTTAGGGAAGCAGTATAAATCCGAACTCGCCCAAAAGCCGTTCTTTTGGAGGCTTTCTGACGTTTCGGGTTTGAAAGGCGTCAGCCTTCCTGCACTCTCAACCACCGAAAATCCAATAAAAATCTTCACCTTTTGGGTCCCAGATTTTTTACGAGGGAGATTTTCGGTATACCAAGGCACAAAACACAGCAAATCCTCACGGATTTGCGAGTATTTTAACGAAGGGATAACGGAAATCCACCCGTAAAAAACGGGTTCGGGTTTGTACTGTTTCCCTAAGAGGTATAAACTATGGCTAAGAAGATAATTTTTGCTTCAGGTAAAGGCGGTGTGGGTAAATCTTCGCTCACTGCCGGTGTTGCTGTTGCCCTTTGCGAAATGGGTATGAACACACTTGTTATTGATTTTGATATCGGTATGGGTTGCCTTGACCTTATTCTTGCGGCTGACGATACGGGTATTTTCAACTGGGGCGACGTTATTAACGGACACTGTGAGCCGTCGGTTGCTCTGCGTTCAACAATCGGCCCGAAGCTTCTTGTTGCTCCGCCTGAATTTGATGAAAGCTTTACGGAAGATTCCGTGAAGGAAATGATTAAAAAATACGATAGCGAATTTGACTATATTCTTTTTGACGCTCCTGCAGGTGTACGCGGAGGCTTCCTTCTTGCCGCAGCCTGTGCTGACGAGGGTATCATCGTTTCAACTCCTGACGAGGTTTGTGTCCGCGTCGGTCTTTATGCGGGCGATATGCTCTTTTCAAAGGGTATAGAGAATGTACGTCTTATCATAAACCGATTCAATAAACGCCTTACATCGCAGGGACATTACCTTAACATTGACGAAGTTATCGATGCAACCGTACTTCAGCTTTTAGGTGTTGTGCCTGAGGACAAAAAGCTTTCCTTCTGCTCCGTTACGGGTATGCAGAACCTTGAAAATTCAAAGGCAAAGTCAGCATTTTTAAGAATTGCAAAGCGACTTGAGGGAATACAGACAAATCTTGTTATATAAAGGATTTTTCTTATGACAGAGAAAAAAACTATCGCCGCCATATCCACTCCGATGGGTACCGGCGGCGTCGGAATTATAAGAATATCGGGTGAAAATGCTTTTGAAATCTGCGATAAGGTTTTCAAATCTTTTTCGGGCAAAACACTCGCTGACTCTGAGGGTTACAGAGCACATTACGGCAGAATCTTTGACGGTGAAAACGCTGTTGATGAAGCAATCTGTATTGTTTTCCGTGCTCCTCACAGTTATACGGGTGAAAACGTTGTTGAAATCAACTGTCACGGCGGTATTTTCCTTACAAAAAAGATTCTCCGCCTTGTTTTTGAAAACGGTGCCTCCCCTGCCGCACCCGGTGAATTCACAAAAAGAGCTTTCCTTAACGGCAAAATGGATCTTTCCAAGGCAGAAGGTGTTATGACACTCATCTCTGCTCAGGGTGAACAGGGTGCAAATGCAGCTTATAACCTGCTTGAAGGCTCACTCAGCAGAAAAATCAACGAAATCAACTCCTCTCTCCTTTCCGTTGCGGCTCATATGGCTGCATGGGTGGATTATCCCGACGACGAGATTGAGGAAATTGACGAAAATAATTTAAGAAGCACAGTCGAGAATGCCAAAAAAGAGATTAATACCCTTCTTTCTCGCTTTGACAGCGGTATGGCTGTCACAACGGGTGTTGATGCGGCTATCGTCGGCAAACCCAACGTCGGCAAATCAACGCTTATGAACCTTCTTACGGGTTATGACCGTTCAATTGTTACTTCAGTTGAAGGCACAACACGTGACGTTATTGAAGAAACCGTTAACCTTAACGGTTGTATCCTTCGTCTTTCGGACACGGCAGGTATGCGAGAAACGGGAGATGAGGTTGAAAAAATCGGTGTTGACAGAAGCCGTAAAAAGCTTGAACGCTCAGCTGTTATTTTTGCCGTTTTTGACCTTTCAAGGGAGCTCAGCGAAGAAGATATGGAGCTCATCGAGCTTTGCGAAGGCAGAACGGTTATACCTATTATAAATAAAACAGACCTTGAAAAACGTGCTGATATTTCTGTTATAGAAAATAAGCTTGGAAAATGCGTTGCAATTTCCGCAAAAGACGGTGAAGGCTACGACGAGCTTTGCGAAACCGTTGCAACTCTTATCGGCACAAAGGATTTTGATACATCCGCGGCTATGCTCGCAAACGAAAGACAGCGAATCTGCTGTGAAACGGCATTAGCAAGCCTTAACGAGGCATTTGAAGCGATTGATTTCGGTCTGACACTTGATGCGATCGGTGTCTGCATTGACGGTGCAATTGCTGCATTGCTTGAGCTGACAGGTCAGAAAGCAAGCGAAGCCGTTGTTGACGAAGTATTTAAGCAATTCTGCGTCGGAAAGTAAGGTATATATGGAATATTTTGCAAAAAAATATCAGGTTATAGTTATCGGTGCAGGTCACGCGGGAATTGAAGCGGGACTTGCTTCCGCACGCCTTGGTTGCGATACCTGTGTTTTCACAATCAATCTTGACTGGGTCGGCAACATGGCTTGTAATCCCTCAATCGGTGGCACATCAAAGGGACACCTTGTCCGTGAAATTGATGCTCTCGGCGGTGAAATGGGTAAAGCGGCAGATGCTAACACCCTTCAGAGCCGTATTCTCAACCTTGGAAAAGGTCCCGCAGTCCACAGCCTCCGTGCACAGATTGACAGAAGACTTTATTCAGACTATATGAAGCACATTATGGAGCTTCAGGACAATATTGACCTCCGTCAGGCTGAAATTGTTGACATTAAACAGCTTGAAGACGGCACATGGCAGGTTAAAACTCACCTTGAAGCAATATATACGGCAGATTGTGTTATCCTTGCAACCGGTACATTCCTTGCAGGCAAGGTTTATGTCGGCGATGTTTCGTACGAAAGCGGTCCCGACGGTATGTTCCCTGCCAAAAAGCTTGGCGAATCGCTTAAAGAGCTTGGTTTGCCGACAAGACGTTTTAAAACAGGCACACCGTCGCGTGTTAACAGAAAAACAGTCGATTTTTCTAAATTAGAAATTCAGGAGGGCGACGAACACGTTGTTCCCTTCTCTTTTGACTGTAACTGTGAAGTTAAAAACAAACTCCCCTGCTATATTACATACACAAATCTTGAAACAAAAGATATAATTATGCAGAATCTGCACCGCTCCCCTCTTTACGGAGGCAAAATTGACGGTGTAGGCCCCCGATACTGCCCGAGTATTGAGGATAAGATTGTCCGATTCGCAGAAAAAGAGCGACATCAGATATTTATTGAGCCTTGCGGTGAAAACACTGAGGAATTATACCTTCAGGGTCTCTCCTCTTCCCTTCCCGAAGATGTTCAACTCAAATTTCTTCGTTCAATCCCCGGTCTTGAAAACGTTGAAACAATGAGAACAGCATATGCTATTGAATATGACTGTGTTGATCCCCTTTCGCTCAAGGCAAGCCTTGAATTCAACGATTTCAGCGGACTTTTCGGTGCAGGACAGTTCAACGGCTCTTCAGGCTACGAAGAAGCAGCTGCACAGGGACTTGTTGCCGGTATCAATGCTGCACATAAGATTCAGGGCAAAGAACCGCTTATTCTGGAGCGTTCAGGTTCATACATCGGTACTCTTATTGATGACCTTGTAACAAAAGGTTGTTCTGACCCGTACAGAATGATGACTTCCCGTTCGGAATACAGACTTCTTCTCCGTCAGGACAATGCAGACCGCCGTCTTACACCAATCGGTTACGAAATCGGACTTATAAGCGAAGAAAGATATCAGAAATACCTTAAAAAGCTTGAACTTATTGATATTGAGAAAAAACGTGTGCAGTCAACCGTTATTTCTCCGTCTGAGGCTATAAATGAGCTTCTTGTTTCACGTGAAACATCTGCGTTAAACACAGGTGTCCGCCTTTCGGAGCTTCTCAAGCGTCCTCAGCTTAATTATGACTTGCTTGAGCCTTTTGATACAGCCCGTCCTCCCCTGCCCCGTGAAATTTTTGAGCAGGTTGAAATTGACACCAAGTATGAAGGCTATATCAAGCGTCAGCAGGCTCAGGTTGACGAAATGCACCGTCTTGAAGTTAAAAAACTTCCTGAGGATACGGATTACAGCACAATTCACGGTCTTCGCCTTGAAGCAAGAGAAAAGCTTGCAAAGATAAGACCGCACAATATCGGTCAGGCTTCACGTATTTCAGGTGTAAGTCCTTCAGATATTTCAGTTTTGCTTATTTATCTTGAAAAGGAGTGCCGAAATGATTAATAAAGAGCTTTTAAAAGAAGAATCTGCTAAAATCGGCATTCAGCTTGATGAAACAGCACTTGAACGTCTTGATACGTATGCAGAAATGCTTATTGAAACAAACAAGACACTTAACCTTACGGCTATAACCGAACCTGACGAGGTGCTTTATAAGCATTTCGTAGATTCATTAAGCCTTCTGACTGTTGTTGAGCTTAAAGAAGGTGCAAAGGTTATCGACGTCGGCACAGGTGCAGGTTTTCCGGGTGTTGTGCTTCTTATTGCACGTCCTGACATTAAAATCACTCTTATGGACGGCACAAACAAAAGACTTAACTTTATTTCGTATGTTCTTAATAAAATCGGGCTTGAAGCTGAAATTCTTCATTCAAGAGCCGAACTCGCAGGCAAAGATAATAAATACCGCGAGAAATACGACCTTGTTACGGCAAGAGCAGTTGCAAATATGAACACTCTGAGCGAGTATTGTATGCCTTTTGTTAAGGTTGGCGGTGTTTTTGCTCCGATGAAGGCTGCAAAGGCAGACGAAGAGCTTGACAGTGCAAAGGGTGCAATTAAGCTCCTTGGCGGTGAAGTTCAGAAGGTTTGCCACCTTGATATTGAAAACTGCGGAGAAAGATGCATAATTATTACAAAGAAAATATCGCAGACTCCGCCAAAATACCCACGTGCTTCGGCACAGATTTCAAAAAAGCCGCTTGCTTAATGTAAAACTGAATAAAAACAGCTCATTTTTTGTAAATGAAAAATGATAGACAACCTCTCTTTTGGATGATAAATTATATCTGGTAGCAAAAGGGAGGTTTTTTATGCTTAAAAACCAGAATAAACTGAAAAGAAGCAATGAAGTCGTTCTTATCCCTGCAAGGATGATTCAACCCAATCCGCATCAGCCAAGAAAGAACTTCAACTGGGACGATCTTGAAGGACTTGCAGAAAGTATCCATTATAACGGACTTTTACAGCCGATTACCGTAAGAAAAAAGGAAAACGGCAGATATGAACTTATTTCAGGCGAAAGAAGACTCCGTGCATGTAAGATGGCAGGTCTTTCTTCAATTCCTTCAATTGTTATTGATATCAACGACGAAAAATCTGCTTTGCTTGCTGTAATTGAAAACCTGCAAAGGGAAAACCTCCATTTTTTTGAAGAAGCTATGGCAATTGAAAGACTTATCAAAGGCTTCGGTCTTTCTCAGGAAGAGGTTTCACGAAAGCTCGGTAAATCGCAGTCTGCACTTTCAAATAAACTCAGGATTCTCCGTTTACCTGATGAAATACGGTATAATATCACAATCTACGGCTTGACGGAGCGTCATGCACGTGCATTGCTAAGATTGCCGACAGCTGAGCTTATGGAGCAGGTTGTTGACACAGTTGCAGAGCAGGGGCTTACCGTAAGTGCGACGGAGCAGCTTATCTGTGAAATACTTACAAAATCGCAGGAAAAGAACAAAAAAGGCAAAAAGGTTATGGTTTTTAAGGATATACGTATATTTATAAACACTCTTAACCACGCTGTAACAACAATGCGGAAAAGCGGAATCAGCGCGAAAGCTACAAAAAACGAGACAGATACATATATAGAATACACAGTTAAGATAGATAAACCGGTAAATCAACCGTAAAACAGGGGAGAGGCATCAATGTTTCACGTGAAACATTGATGTTTTTTAAAAAATATATGTATTTATACTTTAATTTCATAAATCTTTGTGCTATAATTGTTTTTGACAATTTTTTATGGAGAAGTATAAAAATATGGCTAAAACAATTGCAGTTGTTAATCAAAAAGGTGGCGTTGGCAAAACGACATCAACAGTAAACCTTGCTGCAACAGTTGCGGCAAAGGGTTATAACGTGCTTATTGTTGATATTGACCCTCAGGGTAATGCAACAAGCGGCCTCGGAATTAATAAACGTGAGCTTGAAAAATCTTCATATGATGTTCTTATAAACTCAATGCAGGTTGAAAAAGCTATGATTGAAACGGAATTTGACAATCTCTGGGTGCTTCCTTCAAGTATGAACCTTGCAGGTGCAGAGCTTGAGCTTGTTGATATGACAAGAAGGGAATCAAAGCTTAAAAATTCTCTTGCTCTTGTAAAGGACAGCTTTGATTACATTTTTCTTGACTGTCCGCCGTCGCTCGGTCTTATAACCCTTAACGCACTCTGTGCGGCAGATACGGTGCTTGTACCGATTCAGTGCGAATATTACGCTCTTGAAGGTCTTTCACAGCTTATGTCCACTATCCGTCAGGTTAAAAGGCTTTATAATCCGCTTATTGACATTGAAGGTGTTCTTCTTACAATGTTTGACGGCAGACTTAACCTTACACATCAGGTTGTGAATGAGCTTAAAAGATTTTTCCCGAGAAAGGTCTATAACACGGTAATTCCGCGTAACGTAAAGCTTTCCGAAGCTCCGAGCCACGGTTTGCCGATTATTTATTACGATAAAAATTCAAAGGGTGCGGCCTCATATAATGCCTTAGCTGATGAATTTTTAAAACATAACGGTAAGGAGGCAAAGTAATGGCAGTTAAAAGAAACGGACTGGGCAGGGGACTTGAATCTCTTTTTGTTGACAATTCCGTTGAAGAAATCAATGCTTCCACGAATAAACTCAAGATAATGGAAATTGAGCCTAACCACGACCAGCCGAGAAAGATTTTTGACGAAAAGGCTTTGTCTGAGCTTGCAGACAGCATTTCTCAGCACGGTGTGCTTCAGCCTCTTGTTGTCCGTCCGATGACAAACGGCGGTTATCAGCTTGTTGCGGGTGAAAGACGTTGGAGAGCCGCAAGAATTGCAGGACTTACGGAAGTTCCAGTTATAATCAAAGAGCTTACGGATGAAGAAACAATCGAAATTGCGATGATTGAAAACCTTCAGCGTGAAGACCTGAATCCGCTTGAAGAAGCACTCGGTTACAGCTATATGATGGACGAGCTGAAAATTACTCAGGAAGAAGCGGCAGAAAAGGTCGGAAAATCCCGTCCCGCAATTGCTAACGCTCTTCGTCTTCTTAAGCTTCCCGAAGAAATTCAGGAAATGGTAAAAAATAATCTCATCTCTGCAGGCCATGCAAGAGCTTTGCTCGGTTTCTCAACAAAAGAAGAAATGATCGCAACAGCAAATCTTATTATTAAGGAAGATATTTCTGTCCGTCAGATTGAAGCTCTTGTTAAGGAAGCAAAAAAAGCTCCCGCAAAGCCGAAGGCAGATAAGAAAAGAGATAAATTTTTCAGCGAGGTTGAGCTTGCTCTCGTTGATAACCTTGGCAGAAAGGTTAAAATTAAAGAAAACGGTAAAAAAGGCTCAGGTATTCTTGAAATTGAATTCTTCGACAAGGATGACCTTGAAAGCCTTGCTTTACAGCTTGAAAATTACGGAAAATAATATTTATCAGGAGTGATAAAAATGTTAGATATCAAACTTATCAGAGAAAATCCCGACCTTGTCAAGGCAGCGATGAAGTCGAGAAATAAAGACATGGATGCACTTGTTGACGAAGTTCTTGCAATTGACGTTGAGCGACGTGAGCTTATGCAGGTTACAGATGCAATGAAGCAGGAGCAGAACGCAGCAAGCAAGCAGATTCCGCAGATTAAAAAAGCAGGCGGCGACATTTCCGAGATTATGGCTCGTATGAACGAAATCAAGGAAAAGGTTAAGGCTAACGATGCTGCAATCGCTGAGCTTGACAAAAAGCAGAAGACAATTATGTATGAATTTCCGAACGTTCCGAATTCATCTGTTCCTCTCGGTAAGGACGACAGCGAAAACGTTGAAATCCGCCGCTACGGTGAGCCGAGAAACTTTGACTTTGAGCCGAAAGCTCATTGGGATATCGGTGCAGACCTCGGAATTCTTGACCCGGAAACAGCTGCAAAGGTTACCGGCACACGTTTCCACTTCTACAAAGGTCTTGGTGCTCGTCTTGAAAGAGCTATCATCAGCTTCTTCCTTAACACTCACACAGAAAACGGATACACAGAGGTTCTTCCTCCGTACCTTGTAAATCGTGCATCAATGACAGGTACAGGTCAGCTTCCGAAGTTTGAAGAGGATGCATTCAAAACAACAACTGATTTGTTCCTTATTCCGACAGCTGAGGTTCCTGTTACAAATATGTTCCGCGATGAAATCATCGACGGCAGCAAGCTTCCGATAAGCTATTGTGCATATTCAGCATGTTTCCGTGCTGAGGCAGGTTCAGCAGGACGCGACACAAGAGGACTTATCCGTCAGCATCAGTTCAACAAGGTTGAGCTTGTTAAGTTTGTTGACCCCGAAACATCATACGATGAGCTTGAAAAGCTTACAAACGATGCAGAAAGAGTTCTTCAGCTTCTCGGTCTTCCTCACAGAGTTGTATGCCTTTCAACAGGCGATATCGGTTTCTCTTCAGCAAAGACATATGACATCGAAGTATGGATGCCTTCATACGGCAGATATGTTGAGATTTCTTCCTGCTCAAACTTTGAAGATTTCCAGGCTCGCCGTGCAGCTATCAGATTCAAGAAGGATCAGAAGGCGAAGGCTCAGCTTGTTCATACACTCAACGGTTCAGGCGTTGCAGTCGGCAGAACAGTTGCAGCAATTCTTGAAAACTTCCAGAACGAAGACGGTACAGTTACAATCCCCGAAGTTCTTGTTCCTTATATGGGCACAGATATTATTAAATAAGACAAACGATAAAAGCAGTAACTTTCAGATGAAGGTTACTGCTTTTTTTATTATATCACCACGATAAATTCGGGTTTGTCGAACAGATTTCAAATCAGCAATTGTAGGGGCGACCATTGGTCGTCCGTAAAAAGTGATCGATTCAGCGGACGCGCAATGCGCGCCCCTACGAACCCTGTTTCAATCAACTGCGTAGGGACGGGCGTCCTCGACCGTCCATTAACACAGCAGAATCTGCGGACCGTCCAGGAGGCCGGTCCATACGCGCACAGAGTCAGATTGTGCGAAATCAAAGAACCCAACAAACCCGAATTTACACAACGAAATTTATAAAAAAAGATTGCAGAAAAATCTGCAATCTTTTTTATTCCTTAATATAATTCACATTTTCAATTCGTTTTAACAAAGTCACGCTGGAAATAGGGGAGATATACATCGTTTTTTCTTTCGTTTTTTTATCGTAGGTAAGAACAAAAGATTTCGGCAATTCATAACCTACTGTTATAACTTTTTTTGCCTTCGTCATCGTTGAAAGAAAATCCCTTGTCGATTTCATAACCGTTGATGTATCAAGGTCAAAAATTCCGATAATATCTTCAGTTGTAATAATTGTGTCCTGACCGAGGTGCAAAAACATAATATCACCGCTTTATTTTTTAACTTTGCCGTCTGCAATTTTAAATGTTTTGTCCGATTTTATTTTTCTTAAATGCGATCTGTCGCAGCAGGTGACAAAAACCTGCCAACCGTCGAAATATTTAATAAGATATTTCTGCCTTTTTCCGTCAAGCTCACTCATAACATCGTCAAGCAATGCAATCGGCTGTTCGCCTGAATATTTTCTTAAAATTGAAGCTTCGCTTAACTTTAATGAGAGGGCACATGAACGCTGCTGACCCTGTGAGCCGTAGCTTCTTGCATCCATTCCGCTTAAAAAAATATTTAGGTCATCCTTGTGCGGACCTGTGCTTGTTGCAAGACGGAAAATATCTTTTTTATGATTCTTCACACATTCATCATAAAGAATCTCTGACCATTCTTTTGCGTTGCTTCCTGATTCCTTTAATGAATTAAGATATGAAATTTCCATCTGCTCTCTGTCAGAAGAAATTTCACGATAAACATCGGAAGAAAACTCTTTCAGATTTTCAATATAATTCAGTCTGTATTCAATAATTTTACCGCCGTAACGTGCAATTTCCTCATCGAAGACGAAGAGGAGATCTTCACCCTTTGAGGATTGATTAATCTGCTTTAAAAGCGCGTTACGCTGAAAGACAGCCTTGTTATACTTTGAAAGCAAAACCGCGTAATTCGGCCTCACAAGCGAAATTGCGATATCAAGAAATTTTCGCTTTTCAGAAGGTCCATCCTTTATAACAGAAAGAACAGACGGTGAAAAAACCACCGCCTGAAATTCTCCTAAAAATTTTCTCGGCGAGATTTGTTTGATTCCGTTCAGGTAAGCTTCTTTCTGACTGTCAATTATAAGCTTTGCCGTCTGCGGTCTGTCATATGAAAAGAAATCCATATCAATTTCAGAAAATTCCGCATCCTTTTTTATAAGCTCCGCATTTTTTCTTGTACGGAAGCTGTTGCATCCCGTAAAGAGCCATATGCTTTCGATAATATTAGTCTTGCCGTGACCGTTTTCACCGTAAATTACGTTGATTCCGTTCACGGGTTCAATTTCGATATGCTCAATGTTACGAAAATTTCTGATTGTATGCTTTTCAATATTCATATCAAACTATCTCGTATACCGTATTTTCAAATTCAACCTTGTCACCCGGATGGAGTTTCTTTCCTCGCTGGGTGCAGATTTCGTTGTTCACCTTTATTTCGCCGTCCTGAATGACGATTTTAGCGTGTCCGCCTGACTGAACAGCATCACAGAGTTTTAAAAATGAATCAAGACGGATGAATTCTGTCTGAATACTTTTCTGAACAACGGGTTTTTCTTTTATTTTTAATTTAATTCTTCTTTTATCAATCATTTTTCTTCAACCTCACAGGAAGAACAAGGAAAATAAAGCTTTCACCCTCAGTCGGAAGAATAAGAATAGGGGAGAGGGCACCGTTAAGAAGAATCTTAACTCTGTCTGTGTTGCAAGCCTTGAGTGCATCAAGAAGATAACGGTTATTAAAGCCGATTTCAACTCTGCTGCCGTCAACATCTGCAGAAACTTTATCATTTGCTGTACCAAGAGCTGCAATACTTGAAATTCGGATGAAATCAGTATCAAAAACGCAGTTGATAAGGCTCTTTGTTCTGTCAGTAATAATAAGTGAAGTTCTTTCGATACTGTCGATAAGGCTTCTTGTATCAACTTCAACTGTTGTTGAAACTGACTGAGGAATTGTTGACTTATAATTAAGGAATTCACCCTCAAGAAGTCGTGAAATAATGCTGTATCCGTTTACTTCAAAAATAATGTGACGTCCGCCGAGACCGATTGAAACAATTCCTTCTTCATCATCGTTATCTTCAACAGAAAGCTTAAAAATTTCTGACATTGTTTTTGCGGGAACAATGAAAGTAATATCTTCGCCGTGATAATCAATTTTTTCGGTGCGGATTGCCATTCTGAATCCGTCAACAGCAATAAGCTTGATTTCGCCGTCTGCAATTTCAAACTTGATACCTGTATAAACAACCTTTGCATCTGTAACAGCAACAGCAAAAATAGTCTGCTTAACCATTTCTGAAAGCATTTTTCTGTTTATATCAATAGTAAAGCTGCCCTGCACTGTCGGCAATTCAGGATAATCATCAGCAGAAATTCCCATAATTTCATATTTGATGTCACCGCTGCGGATAGTTGCAAAGTTTCTTTCGTCGCAATCGATTGTAACAGTCTGATTCGGAATTCTTCTTAAAATTTCGCAAAGCACCTTTGCATTAAGAACAATTGAACCTGCCTCTTCAACTTTAGCGTAGATTGAGGTATTGATGCCGATTTCAAGGTCATAACCCGTAAGGTTAAGCTCGCTGTTTGAAGCTTTGATAAGAATACCTTCAGTTCCGGGTATTGTTGACTTTGCAGAAACTGCTCTTTGAACGTTCTGGCATGCTGTTGAGAGTGTTGATGTTTCACAAACGAATTTCATTTTAATTCCTCCCGCTAAGGAAAATTTTCTTTAATAAATAATATATTATATCTATATTACAGTAGTAGTAGTAGGGGCTGTTTAAAGTGTGGAAAACTTTTAAAAGCCTTATGTATCAACATTTTTCTTTTAAAATTTCTAACATCGCGGATGTTTAAAATTTGTGGAAAAGTTTGTTAAAATAAAGTCACTGTTGAAAGTGTGGAAGGTTGTGGAAAGAATGTTAAAGAAAGTGTTGAAACTTTACTTTTGCAGTGTAATAAAGTTTTATAAAATTTGTCTTCCTTCAAGCGCCCTTGTAAGAGTGACTTCGTCCGCATATTCAAGGTCGGCACCAACGGGAACACCGTATGCAAGGCGTGAAACCTTGATTCCTATCGGCTTTATAAGCCTTGAAATATACATTGCAGTTGCTTCGCCTTCAACTGTCGGGTTTGTTGCCATAATAATTTCCTGAACATCGTCGTTATTAAGCCTTTTTAAAAGCTCCTTGATTGTTATTTCATCAGGACCGATTCCGTTCATCGGGGAAATTGAACCGTGAAGAACGTGATAAAGACCGTTGTATTCGCGTGTTCTTTCAATTGCAATAACGTCTTTTGAGCTTTCAACAACACAAATTGTTGAAATATCTCTTTTTTCGTCAACGCAGATGTTGCAGACATCAGAGTCTGTAAGATCACAGCAGACTGAACAACGGTGAATTTTTTCGTGAGCCAACATAATTGTATCGGCAAATCTTTTTGCTTCCGCGTCGGTCATACTAAGAATATGAAAAGCAAGCTTCTGCGCACTTTTATGTCCGATACCGGGAAGACGTTCAAACTGCTCAATAAGGTTGGCAAGAGGTACTACGTTGCGTGCCATCAGAAAAGACCCGGAATTGAAAGGCCGCCCTTAGCCTTTTCCATTCCCTGTTCCATTGCATCGTTTGCCTTCTTAATGCTTTCGTTAAGAGCGGAAATAAGAAGATCCTCAAGCATTTCAATATCTTCGGGGTCAACTACTTCAGGCTGCATTTTGATTGCGAGAACCTCGTGTGAGCCGTTAACGGTAACTTCAACTGCACCGCCACCAACTGAAGAAGTGAATTCGCTTGCTTCAACCTCTTCCTGCATCTTCTGCATATCTTCCTGCATCTTCTGAATCTGCTTCATCATATTGCCCTGTGAAGGAGCGTTAGGAATTCTTGCTTTCATATTTCATTATCCTTTCATGTTAGAGAGTATCATCTTTCATTTTCCTGAACATTTCATATAAAAACGGAAAAAGATAAAAGACAAAAACAAATAATTTATTTTTAAAAGAAATGTCTGCACATTTCAAATAAATTTTAATGTATTTTTTAAAGTAATTTTTAATAGGCTTTTTGAATTTTTTTTCGTTCGGTGTCCCTTTTGTGTTGAATCTGTAGGAAATAAGAAGCTTCATTCCCGCTTCAAGATAAAAAGAAGAAGTTAAAGAATTTTCAAGATCCTTGAATTTTTCATAGGAAAGAAAACGGGTTTCAATAAGATCAAACCATTTTTCGTGCCAGATCTCAGTGTAACTAACGCTTTCAAGATTTGTATAGTAACAATAAAGAGGGGAATCAACAAGAAAAATTTTTCCGGCTTTAATCCATAAATCAGCACAAAAAATTGTATCTTCACCGATTTTATATTTCTTGAAATTTTCGCAGTCTGATAAAAAATCTTTTTCAATAAGCTTCATACATGCAGAAGTAAGAGTAAGCTCATTTTTCGAAACAAAATCTTTATCATAAAAGCTGATAAATTCTTCGCTCTTACACTCTCTGCAATTATATTCAAAAGATTTATCAATAAATTCCGAAGTTTTTTCATAACGGCAGACTGCAAGCTTACATCCTTTTTCTTTAATTGCACGGTAAAGAAATTCATACATCTGCGGCTGGATAAAGTCGTCTGAGTCAACAAAACCGATATATGATCCCTCAGCCTTACTGATACCGAAATTTCTTGCAGAAGAAACACCTTTGTGAGGATTTTTGTAAGCTTTAATACGGTTATCTTTGATGGAATAATCTTTAATAATTTCAAAAGTAGAATCCGTGCTGTTATCGTCAACACAGACAATTTCAAAATCATTCAATGTCTGGTTAAGAATACTGTCAAGACAACGACGGATATTTTTTTCTTCGTTGAACGACGGAACAATTATGCTTATCAATGGTGATTTTTCACCTATCATAATGTCACCAACTTAAAGATTATTTATTTTATTAACAAGGTCTGCAAGAGGGTCGTTTGCTTTTGCAGATGTTTCTTCGCCTTTATAAATACCAAGTCGGTATTTTTTACCCGTAACCTCAAAAATTGCAGTTTTGATTGCATTTGCGTGGTTACCCTGACGGATAAACTGCGAGAATATCGGATTATCGCACTTTATGAGCATAAATTCTCCTCTGATATATGCTGAAGAGTTGCCTAAAATTCCGAGCAAAGGCTTGTCTGTGACGTCAAGCTTCTGAAGAACCTCGCCCCAACCAATAAAGAGTGTGTCAACGTCTGCTGAAGCTTCGTCCGCAGGAGCTTCGGGTGGCGGGGGAGGAGGCGGAAGCTCGTTTTCTTTCTTTTTCTCCGGTGTTGGCTTTGGTTCTTCCTTAATTTCAGGCTTTGTTACCTCAATTTTCGGAGCTGAAATAATTTTTCCGTCCTTAACTGCACTTTCAAGCTTTTCAATTCGTGCAATCAATGCCGTATTGTCGCTTGAAATATCAGGTATGCAAAGCTTTACGGCACACATTTCCATCTGTGTACGCTTGCTTGTTGAATTTTTAAGAAGCGTTGCACATTCTTCAAGGGTTGTAATACACGAAAGCACCTTGAAAAGTGTGGTGTTTTCTGCCTGTTTTTTGTAAAGCTCAAGGTCAATATCCGTACATACAATCAGCTGCTGCGGATTTTTGACCGTTTTTATAATCATAATGTTGCGGTAATGGTTTATAAGCTCTGAACAGAGTCTTTCCATATCGCATGAATCGTTATGAAGCTTAGAAATAAGAGCAAGAACTTCAGAAGGATTGTTCGTATTGATGTTATCAACAAGCTCAAAAAGGTAATCCTTGCCTGCAAGTTCTGCCGCGTTACTTACAACGTCAGATGTAACGTGAGTCGAAATTCCTGAGCATCTGTCAAGAATTGAAAGAGCATCACGGAGCGCACCGTCGGCAATTCTTGCAATAAGAAGAGCTGCATCGTCGTCAATTGTAATGTTTTCATTTTCTGCTACGTGCATAATACGTGACTTGATTTTTTCGGGAGTAATTCTGTGAAAATCAAATCTCTGACAGCGGGAAAGAATTGTTGCAGGAAGTTTGTGCACTTCCGTTGTAGCCAAAATAAATTTAACGTGTGGCGGCGGCTCTTCAAGAGTTTTAAGAAGAGCATTGAACGCACCGATTGAAAGCATATGAACTTCGTCGATGATGTAAACACGGTATTTTGTATGAACCGGTGTGTAATTAGCTTCTTCACGAAGGTCACGGATATTGTCAACGCCGTTGTTACTTGCTGCGTCAATTTCGATAACGTCAAGAATTGTGCCGTCATCAAGGCCTTTGCAGACTGCACATTCGTTACACGGATTTCCGTCAACGGGATTAAGGCAGTTTGCAGCCTTTGCGAGAATTTTTGCACAGGTTGTTTTACCCGTACCTCTTGAACCCGTGAAAAGGTAAGCGTGAGAAACCTTGCCGATTTCTACTTCATGGGCGAGGGTAGAGGTTATATGCTCCTGACCAACTACATCTGCGAAGGTCTGCGGACGCCATTTACGGTAAAGAACTCTGTACAAAAAATCACCCCTTTAAAATGAAAAATAAAAAAAATAAAAGCATTATCTCAGTCATATGGTGCGCAGGCCGTACTGTGTCGCACGGTGTTAACCTCTTAATGCTGCTCGGTTCCCCGCCTGACATGGTTCGTGGTACCCCGTCGCACAGGACCAACACACCACATGACTGAAATAATGCTTCGAAAAATCGCCTGCAATATCTTATTTATTATACTATAATTTGCTTGATATATCAAGTAAATTTAAAAAATTTTTTAAGATATTGCAGTTAATTTTATATTTTAAAAAGTTCTTTTATTGAATTTTCTGCTTTGCCGATATAATCAGGCATAAATTTCTGAAGATAATTTTTTATTTCATCATTTTTTGAATAAAAATCTTTGAAATTTTCAATAAAACGGTCGCTGTCATTCAAATCTTCAACGGGAATAACATAACCTTCATATGTGCCGAAAATATCTTTTGCAATTCCCTTTGATTTTATGCTGTAGCCGATAACAAGCGTCGGGACACAGGTACTGTATGCGGCAATTGTTGCATGAGTACGTGCTCCTATGAATGCCTCACAACGTGAAATAATGCTCTTATATTCCGTTGCAGAGTATTCTCCACTAACAAGTCCGATTCTTTCACACTTGAAATTTTCATAAATTTCTGCAAGTGTTTCGCAGTCAGATTTGTTGTCTCTTGTAACATGCGGAATCAAGAGAACGTTTAAATCTGTTTTATCAATAATATATCTGATAAGAGAAAATACAGCTTTTTTGGCAGGATGATTTTCGTTGCTGCCTTTAGGATAAACAAAATTACTGATGTTAATTCCGACTGTATGTTCTTTAACTTCAAAAGTTTTATTCATTTCTTCGTCAACAGGAAGTAAAAATGCCGAATCGGGATATAAAACAGTATTTTTATCAATTCCGTTTTCAATAAGAGCGTTATAAGAGAAAGATTCTCTAGCAACAATGAGGTCAAAACCTTTTAAATCTTCAATTTTATCGGGAGACATATCTTCACTTCCGATTGA
Organism: Clostridia bacterium; assembly: GCA_017380575.1. GTDB lineage: Bacteria > Bacillota > Clostridia > Oscillospirales > Acutalibacteraceae > CAG-488. The sequence goes on from JAFODS010000042.1 coordinate 55,907, forward strand.
ACAACCCCATAAAACAGTTTTTTTACCTATTGAGCGAAGAGTAGTATTCATTGCTTTTGCAGTATGACCGTCACCATAGCAATAGTTATCACCGCCGACAGAAATATAAACATCATTTTTCTTAAGAGACGGATTTCTGCAGGCAATTGAATAATAAAAATCGTCCGATTTTTTCTGTGATTGTCTTGAATAAACAGCAATTTTTAATTTGTCTGAAAAAGATACCTTTTTTGGGGCAACTGAATAATCAAATTCTTCTATTTCATCAATGGAACGGAAATTAGCTTTCTCATCTTCAGATTTTTTGAAAGAATAAAGCTTGATATACGAATCTGGATTTTCTTTTTTTATCATTGAGGAAAGAGTTCTGACAATTGCCTCGCAACCGTGATTCTGCGAACCGCCGTGTGAATAAAAAGCATATTTCATCATTATTCTCCTAATAATTTAACATCAACATCGTCAAAATGGCACCAGCCCCACTGTCTTGGCCAGCTCTGAGAAGTTCCGTTTGCATGAAGGACTTCAAAAACGAAGGCGGGGTAAACATAATCAAGATTTTCACTGTTTGCTTTTGATGTTCCGCCGGAAAGAATAAGAGTTGCCTTGTAAAGTCCCGGACCCAAATTGTGTTTGTTTATCGTAATTCCGACGTCAAATTCACCGATAGAATTTATATTTGCAAAGGTATCGGTAAAGCATACCTCAATAGGAGTTTCGTCTGCCTGCCAGATAAGCATTCTGAAAGACATATCACCGATATTTTCAACCTTTGTTCTGATGCGAAGCTTAAGCTCAATGGGTTCATCCGACAAATAAATGCAGGATTCATTATGCAAAACGTCAAGCGAAAGAATTTCTGCTTTTTCAAGATTATATCCCGGATGACGGGCAAGAGAAGTAAAATCATAATGATTCTGCTTTTCCATATAGGCTTCACTGTTATAAATACGGATTCCTTCTTCAACGTCACCGTCAAAAATAACCTCACCTTCGCGAAGAACAACAACTCTGTCGCAAAGCTGACGGATTGTGTTCATCTGATGGCTGACGAAAAGAATTGTTTTACCGCTTGCTGCAATGCTGAGCATTTTATCGATACATTTTTTCTGAAAACGGGTATCGCCGACAGCAAGAACCTCATCAACAAGAAGAATATCAGGTTCCAGGTGAGAAGCAACGGCAAATGCAAGTCGGACAAACATACCGCTTGAATAACGTTTTACAGGAGTGTCGATGAATTTACCAACCTCAGAAAATTCGAGGATTTCATCAAATTTTTCGTCAATTTCCGCTTTTGTCATGCCGAGAATTGCACCGTTAAGGTAGACATTTTCGCGACCGGTAAGTTCAGTATTGAAACCTGTACCGACTTCAAGCATTGATGAAATTTTACCAAGCATTTCAATTCTGCCGTCCGTAGGCTCGGTAATTCTTGAAATAATTTTTAGAAGAGTTGATTTACCGGCTCCGTTTTTTCCTATAATACCGACTTTCTCACCCTGTTCAACGTTAAAAGTAACGCCTTTGAGCGCCCAGAAATCTTCTTTGTTTGCATTCGGTTTTACGAAAGATTTTACGGCTGCTTTGATTTTAGCAGCTTTTCCTTCAGGTTTTTTACCGAGGTGCTTGATTTTATAACGCTTTTTGACGTTTTCTATTTTTAAAACAACAGTTTTTTCATTCATAAAAACTCCTCCGATCAGACGATATCAACGAATGTACGTTCAGTTTTTCTGAAAAGATGTAAGCCGAGAGGAATAAGCAAAACTATCCATGCGAAAGCGATGAGGAAAGATGTCCAGTCAAAGGACATATCCTTGATGATACACCATTTGAACGCATTGATAACACCTGTTGCGGGGTTGAGAGAATAAAGAAGTCTTAATTTTTCGGGGATTGAATCGATAGAATATGCCACGGGAGTGAGATACTGACCGATTGAAATAGCGAATGGAATAATCTGTGCAAGGTCACGCCATTTAACATTGAATGAAGAGAGAAAAAGACCGAGCGCTGTTCCTAAAACAAGGCAGATAAGAAAAAAAACGGGAAAAAGAAGAAATTTTACTGACGGATAATAACCCTGAATAAACATCATCACAATAAGAACACTCATTGAAACAAGGCTATCAATAATGTGGGCAACAGCAGAACCTATCGGTGAAATTATTCGGGGAAAATAAACCTTTTTCATAATTGCTGCATTGGTAATAAATGTGTTTGCAGCAGAGGTAAGTCCTTTTGAAAAAAGTCCCCACGGAATGGTACCTGCATAAACCATTATGTAATAAGGAGCGGAACCGTCGGATTCAAGTCCTGCAAGGTTTCCGAAGATGAAAGTCATAACAAAAACATTGATAATAGGGGAAATAACAGCCCAGCCGAGACCGATTCGTGTCTGCTTATAGCGCACGGTAACATCTCGCTTTGCAAAATTAAAAGCAAGTTCTCTGTAGTGCCAGATATCTTTCCAATACTGGAAATTCCTTCCGTTAGGTTCGATAACAGTTTTTCTCAACTTTTCTCATCCTTTAAATCATATTTGCACAATATATCAATCTATAATACCATTTATTAAGAATTTAGTCAAATATAAATATTAGTAAGAAGTAAGGTATTGACAAACAAAAAGGAAACATCGTGAAGATGTTTCCCTATTTTTATATTAAACTTAAACATTGAAAAGAAAGTGGACAACGTCGCCGTCCTTCATAACGTATTCCTTACCCTCTGAACGGATAAGACCTTTTTCTCTTGCAGCTGCGAGAGAGCCGTTTTCCATAAGATTTTCAAAGCTGATAACCTCGGCACGGATAAAGCCTTTTTCAAAGTCAGAGTGGATTTTACCTGCTGCCTGCGGAGCCTTTGTACCTTTTCTGATTGTCCATGCTCTTACCTCGGGTGTACCTGCTGTAAGGTATGAAATAAGACCGAGAAGGTCATAGCTTCTCTGAATAAGGAGGTCAAGACCGCCCTTTTCAACGCCGAGCTCAGCGAGGAACATTTCTTTTTCTTCCTTGTCAAGGCTTGCAATTTCTGCTTCAAGCTCAGCACAGATCGGAAGAACCTGTGATTCGTCAGCCTTTGCGATTTCGCAGACTGCATTGAAGCGTACGTTTGAATCAATATTGTTTGCAAAATCATCTTCGCTCATATTACAAGCGTAGATAACAGGCTTTGATGTAAGAAGTGCGATGTCTGCAACGATTGCTTTTTCATCGTCGTCACATTCAATGCTTCTTGCGGATTTACCTTCCTCAAGATGCTCCTTGAGTCTCTTAAGAAATTCGTATTCCTTTGCAAGGCTCTTGTCACCCTTCATTGCCTTTGAAGTTCTGTCGATACGGCGTTCAACCATTTCGATATCTGAGAAGATAAGCTCAAGGTTGATTGTTTCAATGTCTCTTGCGGGATCAACGCTTCCGTCAACGTGGATGATATCGTCATTTTCAAAGCAACGGACAACGTGGATAATTGCATCAACCTCACGGATGTGAGAAAGGAACTTGTTGCCGAGGCCTTCACCCTTTGATGCGCCCTTAACAAGACCTGCGATGTCAACGAATTCGATTACTGCGGGGGTGATTTTTGCAGGGTTATACATTTCTGCAAGAGCATCAATTCTGCTGTCGGGAACTGCAACAACACCAACGTTCGGCTCGATTGTGCAGAAAGGATAGTTTGCAGACTGTGCACCTGCGTTTGTGATTGCATTAAAAAGTGTGCTTTTGCCGACGTTCGGCAAACCTACTATACCAAGCTTCATATTTTTCTTCCTTTTTTCAAAATATTACTGATACATTATAAACGTAAGCAGCCAAAATTTCAAGTGAATATATTTAATCGTTGAAAAAAGTATTTGAAATAGGTATAATTAAGAAAAGATTGTGATAAACCAATTCGGGTTTGTTGAACAAATTTCAAATTATTATTGTAGGGGACGACGTCCTCGACGTCCCGTCAGAAATGTGCAAAATATCGGGCAGATAATATCAGCCCTACGAACCCTGTTTTAGTTAACTGCGTAGGGACGGGCGTCCTCGACCGTCCGTTACCTCATCAGAATCTGCGGACCGTCCGGGAGGCCGGTCCCTACGAACACAGAGTCAGATTGTGCGAAATCAAAGACCCCGACAAACCCAAATTTGTCGGTATGTTTGAATTCTTTTGCAAATATAAAAATCGAGCTATTTCCCCTGAAAGGGGAAATGTGGTGAAACGACAAAGGGGTGCCCGAAGGGCTTTAAATAATAAACTTTTAAACTTTTGTGCTACGCAACACCCCTCAGTCACGGCATAGCCGTGCCAGCTCCCCTTTCAGGGGCGCTATGAGACACTACTAAACCTAAATAATTGTGTAATACAAAACAACTCGACAAGCCCGAATTTCTTGAATAAAATCGAAAGCAGGTGAGCTATGTTTAACAGCGGTTATACAGGTAAACTTATATCTTCAGTTTTTATTACCGGTTTACTTACATATGTTATGTTCAACACAACAAGTCCGAAAATTGTGTTTGTTCCGTTCCTGGTTTGTGCCGTATCAATGGCATTGAAAACCGTCGGACAGATTTTTGAAAAAGAAGGAATGATTTTCTTCTTTGATAAGCTTTTTAAGGGTGGATTTTTTCTTTACGGTTTTGGCTTTTTGACTTTTTTCGATTATTTGGCTTTAAAGGATAAACAGTATGGTCTGGTGATTTATTCTTTGCTGTTCTGGGCGGTTTTATTGTTTGTTTTCAAAAGAGTATTCTTTAATAATAATCAAGAAGCTGAAAAACCGCCGAAAGTTAATATTGCAAAAATTGCCGCTGCAGGATTAGTGATTGTTTCATTTCTTGCAGGTGCTGTCTTGCTGGTTCTCGGAATCGGAAGAAAAGAAGCAGGTATCATTTTTGCAGGAGCATTTTTTGCTTTGGTTTCGTCTGTGTTTATTTTGTTTCATTTGTCGGTTTCAGGCTTTTTCGAAAAAATAAAAACAGATTTGTTGGGTTTGTATATAGGTATCGTATCTGCACTGGTCGGAATGGGAATTCCGATAGTTAAGTTTACGGAAGTCCTTTCTGTAAAGGGAACAATTAAAAGCTTCGGTTTATGGATTTTTGTTCCGATAATTCTGTTTTCGGCAGGAGTTTTTCAGATTATAAAAACACTGAGGAACAGAAAAAATAAAGATTAATTTGTTTGATTTATTAAGTAAAAAACATTCCGATAAATTCGGGTTTGTGGAGCTCTTTGATTTCGCACAATCTATCTCTGTGCGCGTAGGGACCGACCTCCCGGATGGTCCGCAGATTACGCTGAATTAACGGACGGTCGAGGACGCCCGTCCCTACGCAGTTGACTGAAACAGGGTTCGTAGGGGCAGATATCATCTGCCCGACATTTTGCACATTTCTGACGGGACGTCGAGGACGTCGTCCCCTACAACAATAATTAAAAATTTGTTCAACAAACTCGAATTTATCGAACAAAATTAATAAATAAATTTTAAAATCTGACCTGACGGAGGATGACGTTATGCAAAACCTTACAATCAAAAACAACGAACTTTTTTTAATGAGATACACAGAGCTTATCCGTATCAGTGCCTGCGGGAAAAATGCAATCCGCTTTCAGTCGTTTCCCGACGCTCAGGTGATTGACGAAAACTATACTCTTATGCCGCAGGAAGCTGAGGCAACGGCTGAAGAATTTGAAAATTATGCAACGCTTACCTGTGGCACACTTAAGGTAAAGGTTGAGCCGAACGGAAAGCTCACTTTCTTTAAAGACGGCAAAAAAATTCTTGAAGAAAAGCCTGAGTTAACATTCCACAGCAACTATCGCCATTTTGACAACAAAGGCAGCGGTCTTTGGTCTGCAAGGGTTATGTTCGAACCGAACGAGAACGAGCATTTTTTCGGTCTCGGTCATAGCTGGGATAACGAGTTTGACCTTAAAGGTTCGTCAATTGATATCCGTAATGTAAATGCAAAATGTACGATTCCGTATGTTTATTCCTCGCTCGGCTACGGTTTCCTCTGGAACAATCCGTCAACGGGACTTTGCGAGCTTTCAAAAAACCGTACACGTTGGAGCTGTGACTGTTGCAGATTTATGGATTTCGTTGTTATTGCAGGAACTCCGAAGGAGGCTTGCACAACACTCGCTGATTTGACAGGATATTCTCCAAAAATGCCCGAATGGGCAACTGGTTTCTGGCAGTGCAGACTCCGTTACGAAACACAGGAGGAATTACTTTCTGTTGCCCGAAAATACAAGGAACTCGGAATTCCTCTTTCTGTAATTATTGCTGACTATTTTCATTGGACGGAGCAGGGCGATTACAAATTCGACCCGAAATACTGGCCGGATGTAAAGGCGATGTCGGACGAGCTTCACGGAATGAACACAAAGCTGATTGTTTCCGTTTGGCCGACGGTTAATCACGGAAGTGAAAATTACAGCTTTATGCGGAATAACAATATGCTTATGCGCACTGCCCGCGGATGCGACAGGGTTTTTGATTTCTACGGTTGGCAGGGCGAAATTGATGCGACAAATCCTGCAACACGCGATTATGTGTGGAGTAAAATTAAGGAAAATTATATCGACAACGGTGTGGATGCTCTCTGGTTTGATGAGGCCGAGCCTGAAATTCATCCCGAGCATTTTGATAATCTTATCTGGTACAAAGGCCGTGCGGATATGGTTGCACTTTTGTATCCGTATTATTATTCTAAAATGGCTTACGACGGCTTCAGGTCAATCGGTAGGGATGATATTATCACTCTTACACGCTGTGCGTACCTCGGAAGTCAGAAATTCGGTTCGCTTGTGTGGTCGGGTGATATTGAATCAACATTTGAAAGCCTTGCTTGTCAGGTAAAGGCAGGTCTTAATATTGCAATGTGCGGTATTCCGTGGTGGAATACGGATATCGGCGGCTTCTACGGTGCAGATATAACGAGTGATTATTTCAAAGAACTGATTGTCCGCTGGTTCCAGTTCGGTCTTTTCAGTCCCGTTATGCGCCTTCACGGCTCACGAATCCGTCATTTTGAACCGACACCGGGACTTAAGGAACCGAGCGGTGACCCGAATGAAATCTGGAGCTTCGGCGAAGAGAATTTTGAAATTCTTAAGGATCTTATTTTCATTCGTGAAAAATTAAGGCCGTATATTCAGAAGCAGACGGATATTGCAAGCGAAAAGGGCTATCCCGTAATGCGTCCGATGTTTTTTGAATATCCCGACGATGAGGTTTGCTACACTCTCGACAGCCAGTATATGTTCGGTGACGATATTATTTTTGCACCGATTGTTGAGCAGGGACAGACGGTGAAGAAGGTTTACATTCCCGACGGCGAATGGATTCTTACAAAAGACAAAAAAGTTTACACCAAGGGTACATACAAAATCACAGCAGAAATCAATGAGTTTGTTGCATTTGTAAAATCAGGTTCAGACGTAATTAAGTGTTTTGAATAAAATAAATTCGGGTTTGTGGAGATCTTTGATTTCGAACAATCTATCTCTGAACGTGTAGGGATCGGCCTCCCGGACGGTCCGCAGATTACGCTGAATTAACGGACGGTCGAGGACGCCCATCCCTACGCAGTTGACTAAAACAGGGTTCGTAGGGGCGATTCACGAATCGACCGTTAAAGCAGAACAAAATTTAAAGGGACGTCGAGGACGTCGTCCCCTACAACAATAATTAAAAATTTGTTTTCCCCCAAAAATTTATCTGATTGTTTAAATATAAAAAGGAGATGAAATTTATGATAAAATACGGCGTAATCGGCTCGGGTTGGATCGCTGAGGAATTTGTAAAAGGTGCACAGACTGTTGAAGGAATGTGCTTTGCGACGATGTATTCGCGTACATATGAAAAGGGAAAAGAATTCGCGGAAAAATTCGGCTGTGACAGAATTTACACGGATATAAATGAATTTGCAGAAAGTGACATCGATGCGGTTTATATCGCGAGTCCGAATCTTTTTCATTACGAGCAGAGCAAGCTTATGCTTGAAAACGGAAAACACATTCTTTGCGAAAAGCCGATAACAATAACTCCCGATGAATTTTCGGAACTTTTTTCACTTGCGAAGGAGAAAAAATTAGTCTACACGGAAGCTATAATGATGATGCATTCTCCGCACACTCAGGCTGTTAAAAAAGCTCTTGAAAAAATCGGAAAAATAACAACGGCACATTTTGATTTTTCTCAGCTTTCTTCAAAATACAAGGCACTAAAAAACGGAGAAAACCCGAACATTTTCAATCCCGAAATGAAAACAGGTTGTCTTCGCGATTTAGGAATATACTGCTATTATCCTGCTCTTGAATTTTTCGGTCTTCCGCAGAAGGTAACCGCATCCGCAGGCTTCATCGAAACGGGTGCTGACGGCTACGGCACAGCAATCCTTGATTATCCCGATAAGCAGGTAACGCTTACATATTCGAAGATAGGTCAGGATTATCTCGGCTCGCAGATTTTCGGCGACAAGGGAACAATTTCGATTGAATCAATCTCCAAGCTCACGGGAGTGAAAATTCATTACGCGGACGGAACAAAAGAGGAAATTCAGGGCGAGATTGATAAAGATATTTTAATGGCTTATGAGGCAAAAAATTTCTACGATTTCATCACGGATTATGATAAAAATCTTCAGAAATATTTTAAAATTAATGAAAGAATTTCTGAAGTAAATCAGCTTCTTTTTGAAGTAAAAAATCTATGTAAAATCCAATAAAGAAAATTAAAAAATTTACATAAAAATTCTCACAGTTTTTTGTGGGGATTTTTTTGTTTTAAAAGAAATTTTTTGTTGACTAATATTGTTTATTGTGTTAAAGTAGTATATGTATATTAGTGTCTTTATCTGTAAAAGTGCCTCAAAAATCAGGAACGGTACAAAAGCAGAAAATTCGTATACATTTATAATATATATATAATAATCAACCGATAACTTTGGAGTGTGTCGCTATGGCAGAGAACAAAAAGAATCCCGCATCCGGTTCACGAATGAGAACGATAGAGCTTTTCTACAGACCGGTGTTTGACATTCATCTTAATATGGCGATTGATTTCGAAACGGTAATGAAAATCAACGACAGAATTCAGGGAGTAATTCCCGAAAAGGTTTTTATGCCCGTTGCGGAAAAATCCAACCAGGTTGTTCAGCTTAATCTCTGGGCTGTTGAAGAGACCTGCGAAGCAATCAAACGCTGTGCTGAGCGAGAGGTTGATATGAACAGCGTTATCATCTGGGTTTCGGTTAAAACACTTACAAAGAAAAACTTCGTAACTCAGGTAAAAAAGATTGTCGATAAATACGGCATTTCTCCCGACAGCATCTGCTTCAATATTACCGAAAGCATTCTTGAAGCTGTGAAGGACAAAGTCAAGGCAACAATCGACGCTTTGCGTGAGCTTGAATTCAGAGTTGCAATCGATGACCTCGGACTTGAATATACTTCACTTTCAAATCTTGCTCACTATGATCTTGATTACATCGGAATTCACGAGAGTATGATTGAAGATATACTTTACAGCGAAAAGGTTCAGAATACGGTTCAGGGTATCATAGATTTCTGTAAAAAGATTGATACACAGGTTATCGTTAACGGAATCGAAACAAAGGAAGTTTTTGATTTAATCAACAAGATGGGTGCTGACCGTTTCAGCGGTCCGTACTTCGGAGAGTTTGTTAAAGATAAACAGATAAACTAAGGAAAGGATGATGGGCTTGGCTAAGAAAAAGAAAAATGCTCCGCCGCCCGGTGCAGAAGTTCCGCAGGGAACCGATGCAATGGGTAAATACGGTGTAAAATCCGAATCCAAAAAAGTCAAAAAAAGAGAAGCTTTAATCCGTATCCTTACAATTATCCTTGTTTTAATGTTGCTTTTCCTTTCCCTGATGTTCGCTTGCTCATCGTATGTTAACAAAGCGGGTGACTTCACGGTTACAATGGATAAGGATGCGTACAATATGGGTATCACCCTTTCGGAAAAGGCAGACTTTATGCAGTCATCGCGTTTCCTCACGGGTGAAAAGTGTGTTGATATGCTCGACACGACGTTGGAGTGGCTTCCCGACGACCTTGACGACATCGACGGCTCACACAACAATTCAAACGGACAGAGCTTCCTTGCTTATACGTTCTATGTAAAGAACGGAGGAACTGTTGATGTGAAATATGAAGCAGAAATTCTTATTGATGCTGTTTCACTCGGCGTTGACGAGGCAATGCGTGTTATGGTTTTCCGTAACGGCGAACCGACAATTTATGCAAAGCCGCAGAAGGGTACAACGGATAAACGCGAAGAAAACCTTGATGACAATGGTGTAAGCAGATATCCGATTGACAAAAACTTTGTTTCCAGCACAAAGGTTATGGAAAACAAGGTTGACCTTTTCAGAGCAGGCGACATCGATAAATATACAGTTGTTGTCTGGCTCGAAGGATGGGATCCTGAATGTGTTAACAAGATCCTTGAAGGCGAAATCAAAATGTCTATGAAATTCCTGTGCGAAGAAGCAGATGATAGTGACGGATCATCTGCAGAAGCATAAGAACAGACATCGGGTTTCAAATTCAGGTCTCAGACACATTTGAGATATATATTATGACGGATTACCGTACATAAAATCTAAGAAGGAGGTAAAGAAAAGGACATGTTTAAGAAGAGTCAGAAAAACCGCGCATTTTTTGCAGCTATCGCAATGCTTCTTCTTTCTGCTATCGTTATAACGACTGCATCATTCGCTTGGTTCTCATTGGGCAGAAGCGCAATGGCAAGCAACCTTGATCTTAAGGTTACAAAGCAGGGCGAAGGTATCCAGATTTCTGCTAACGCAACATCATTTACGGATACTTTGACATTTGAAGATCTTAACGGTACATCAACAACAGGCTTCCAGGCTGTTTCGGAAGATTACAACTTCTTCCCTGCTATGATTGAACCCGCATCTTCAAGTTTTGCTCTTAATGCATTGCCGGCATTCTTCACAGGCGGTGTTGATAAGGCTACAAACACACTTGAAAGCCTTGCAACAACATCTGATAACGGTGTTGATGTTTACGGTAAGTCAGGTACTGAAACTCCTGCAGGCAGCAAGCAGGCAGGTTACTATGTATTCGACGTATTCGTTGACTATTCAGGCGGCGAGACAGCTCAGCTTAAGATCGGTCAGTCAGACATCACTGTAAAGAATGATGAGTCTGACGGAACTCAGGCTATTGCTGAAGCAGCAAATGCTATGCGTATCGGCTTCGTAAATTGTGGTACTGTTACTAAGGGTGCAAATCCTGCACAGGCTACAAGCGGTTCTGAAGCAGTCATTTTCGCTACCAATGAAGACGCACGCAACACTCAGCCTATCGCAAGTACAGGTATGAGTGCTGAAATTGCAGAAGATGCTTTTACTGTTCCCAAGTCATCAGCAGGTGACATCACTATCGCGGATAATTATAACTGCGCTGTTGATACAGGTGCTGAGGATCAGGTTATTAACATCACAAGTGGTGTTAACCGCATCAGAGTTTATATCTGGATGGAAGGTCAGGATGCTAACTGCACAGACTCTCTCCAGAGCCAGCTCGTTTCTGCAAACCTTGTATTCACATTGGTTTAATTCCCAGGCATTTACTTACTTCTAATTTATGTTTCAGTTACTCCGGGAAGTAATCGGTTGTAAAGTAATTATTCAGCTGAAAATTTTGCAGGAAGTTTCCTGCAAACCGGGTTACTGGGAAGGCCGAAAAGCTCCCCGGTGAATGGAACATTGATTAGCAAAACTCATGCGTTTAGCGACGCGTTAACGGTCGCTAAAGCAAAAAAATCTTTATGGAGGTAAAGAAAAAATGAAAAACACATTGAAAAAGCGTACCTTTATCTCTGCCATCGCTATGCTTGTTGTATCAGCAATCGTGTTGACATCATCAACATTCGCTTGGTTCTCAATGGCTAAGAGAGTTGAAGTTGAGTCAATGGAACTCAACATCACTTCTCCTGACGGTGTGCAGCTTTCAGCTAACGCTGACGCTTTCACAACAACTCTTACTCTTGCAGACGTCAAGGGTGAAACAACAGCTCGTTGGGCTGCTTATGCAGAAAATCAGAACAACTTCCCTGAACTTCTTGTTCCCTCATCATCAACACTTTTCGTTGATAAATCAATGCCTGTATTCTATTCAGGTTCAATCAATGATGCTGGCCGTATCAGTGCTACTCAGGTAACATCTGATGCTGGCAGCGGTTATGTTGCATTTGACCTTTTTGTTAAGGTTGGTGCAGACCAGAAGGTTTTCTGGAGCGAATCGTCAATCACTTGCGAGGACAACCCGGAGGTTGTTTCAGCAATGAGAATGGCAGTTGTAAACTGCGGTACAGTTGCTGCTAAAGCTGAAGCTGCTGCAATTCTTGCAACAGTTCCTCAGAATGCTCTTCAGAACCGTGTTGCTATGTATGCTCCTCAGGCAGATATTCATACAGACGCTTCAGGCTATGAAGATGGTGCAACAGTTCCTAACCTTTACATCGATGCTCCTTTCTCAAATCGTACACCGACAGGTAACGGCAACAATATCATGCAGGAGGGCCAGTACTCAAGTGATTCTGTTGGTACAAAGGTTTTGGACGGCAACATGGGTACAGAAGCTTACTTCAACGCTTTAACAGGTATCAACCGAATCCGAGTATACCTTTGGATGGAAGGTAACGATGTTGACTGTGAAAACTCAGTAGCAGGTGCAACAATCGACTTCAATCTTGTATTTACAATTGTTTAATTTATTTAGTCAATTGTGAACGAAAAAATCTTCCCGCAGAGCAGGAGCTCTGCTCTGCGGATTACCGTCACAAATTCACGGGTGGCGATTTTGTCATCGTCACCCGAGTAAATCCAAAATGCCGAAAGGCGATTTATGAGCATTCGCAGAGTGCTTATAAATGACCTTTTAGTCAAATAAAATCAGGAGTGAATGTAAAAAATGAAAAACAAACTTAAAAAGGTGCTTGAAGTCGTTTCGGACGTGCTTCTTGTATTCATCCTCATTATTGCGATTGTCATTACTGTTATGACCTTCACATCAAAGAATTCGGACGTCGGTGTTGGTAACGTTTTCGGTTATACCCCCTTCACAATCCAGTCTGACTCAATGAAGCCCGCTTTCGCAACAGGCGATATGATTATCGCTAAGGAAGTTAAAAACGTAAACGAGCTTAAAATCGGTGACGTTATCACTTATACAACCGTTCTTACAGACAGCGAAGGCAGAAGCATTAGAGGTAACAACACCCATAGAATCCTCGATATTGTTTATAACAAGGACGGCACAATCAATAACTTCGTCACAAAGGGTGACGCGATAGATATGGAAGATACCGTGCCCGTTACACCGGACTCAATCCTCGGTAAGCAGATCAATTCAGGTTACGACGAAAGCGGAAATCTGAGAGAAGGACTTAAGATTGTCGGCCTCGGCCATGCACTTCAGTTCCTTCAGAGCCGTACAGGATTTATGATCTGTATCATCATTCCGCTTGCACTTTTCTTCATCTGGCAGATTTATAAGCTCATTATGATGTTTATGGAAGCTAAGGCAGAAGACATCGATGAAGAAACAAAGCGCCGCGCAATTGCTGAATACCTCGCTGAGCAGGAAGCTCTTAAAAAGGCAGAGGGCGAAGCAAAAGCATCTGATGAAACAGATAAATAACATTCACAACCTGTACAATATATAACTCAGATTTTAACTAACTTTTTAAAGGGTGACTGAAAGATGATAGTAACAAAATTCATTGCAGAGTTCTTAAATCAATTTTTCATAAAAGGTGTTTGGGGAATCTTTAAAGGTATCGGCCTCGGTATTGCCAATATCTTCAACGTTCCCGAATACATAAGCATTTTCAAATCATGGTCAGGCGACTTCACAGCTGTTGACTGGGTTCTTGCAATCCTCACAGTTATTGCAACTGTTGTTGTTCTTGCAGCGATTGTTCTTCTTGTTGTTGTGCTTGTTAAGAAGTACATCAGAGTCCGCAGAACACTTGTTGACCAGGAAGAGCTTCTTAACGAAGTCGGCAACCTCAACAGAGAAATCATCAAGCTTCATAACGAAAAGGAAAGAATCCTTGCAATGAAGGTTTCTCAGCTCGGTCTTAAGCCCGGCGAAAGCTCATTTATTGAAACAGCAGAAGAAAACACTCAGGGCGAAGAGAGCACAGAGAAGAAAGAAGACGGTGAAATCGACAAGTCAGCAGACGACTACAGCCGTTTCTACAAGTGTACTCAGGTTGATATCGAGCTTGAGGATTACGTTGCTCCCGAATACGACAACGAAATCACACTTCCCGAAATCTGTGATATGTTCCGCAACTACGCTTGTTCAAGACTTGGTCTTTTCTACGAAATCAAGGTTATCCGCCTTTTCCTTTCAGCATTTGCTTCAACTCGACTTATTATCCTTCAGGGTATTTCAGGTACAGGTAAAACTTCACTTGCTTACGCTTGGGGTAAGTTCCTTCAGAACCCTGTAACAATCGCATCAGTTCAGCCGTCATGGCGTGACCGTACTGAAATCTTCGGTTACTTCAACGAATTCACAAAGCGATTCAACGAAACAGAAGTTCTTAAGAAGATGTACGAAGCTACATTCAAAGAAGATATCTTCATCACTGTTCTTGACGAAATGAACATCGCTCGTGTTGAGTATTACTTCGCTGAGCTTCTTTCAATCCTCGAAATGCCGTCACGTGATGAATGGGTTGTTTCGCTCGTTCCCAGCGTATGGCCGACTGACCCGAAGCACGTTATCGACGGTAAGCTCAAGCTTCCTGAAAATATGTGGTACATCGGTACAATCAATAACGACGACTCAACATTCGCCGTTTCCGATAAGGTTTATGACCGTGCTATTCCGATTGACCTTAACAGTAAGGGTAAATTCTTCGAAGCACCGTACACAGAAAACCTTACACTCAGCTATAAGCACCTTGAAGATATGTTCAGAGACTGCCAGACAAAGTACAAGGTTTCTGACGAAAATCTTAAGAAAATCGAAGAGCTTGACGACTATGTTATCGAACATTTCCGTCTTGCATTCGGTAACCGTATTGTTAAGCAGCTCAAGGAATTCGTTCCTGCTTACGTTGGCTGCGGCGGTACAGAAATCGACGGTATCGACTTCGTTCTTGCAAAGAAAGTTTTCCGTAAGTTCGAAAGCTTGAACCTTTCATTCATCCGTGATGAAATCGACGGACTTGTTACTTACCTTAACAAGCACTTCGGTAAGGCTAACATGAACGAATGTAAAGAATACCTCCAGCTTCTTAAGAGACTTATGTAATTTTAAGCTAATCAATTCTCAAAGGGGAAATAATCCATGGAAAAATCTTATCTTGAATTATATCTTGAATATAAGGATTCCCTTGCTTCTCTCACAACGGACAGTGTGTTTTACGATGCTATGGAAAACTGCATTGATACCGGTGAGAATAAGTATTCCTTGTTCAACAGATATTTTGAAAAGAAAATCGACCTCAGATGGGTTGAGGAAATCGAAGCATGTATCATTCCCCTTGATAACATTATGCGAGTTCCCCGTAAGTTCATCGTTCAGGAAGAGGAAATTGTTCCCATTGAACGTGCACGAAAGATTACAAACGAATCAATCCGCCACCTTGCTCAGCATACAAATATGATTGCAAAGGTTGAGGGTGACGACGTTACTCCAAACCAGATTCTTAACGTTTTCCGTGAAGAAAGCTTCGAAGTTTATGAAAATAGATTCGTTTACACTCTTATGCAGAACCTCATCAGATTTATTGATATCCGTTACGATGTTATCTTCAATATTTCCGATGACGACAATATGGCTTCTCTTAAAATGGAAAGCGACTTCAACCGCGGCCGTGAAAAGGTTACATACAAGCTTGAAGTTTCTGCACAGTCAGGTGGCAGTGAGCTTGAAGACACGGCAAACATTGACGGCGAAAATGCATCAGCTTTCCAGCGAATTGAGAGAATCAAGAAGATTATCAATGAATATGCACACTCTTCTTTCATGAAAGAATTGAGAAACTGTGTGCCCGTCCGTCCTCCGATTATGAGAACGAACGCTATTCAGAAAAACCCGAACTTCAGAGCTTGTCTTAAGCTCTGGCAGTTCATCCAGTCGTACAATGACCTCGGTTATGAGATTACCGTTAAGGAATCTAACGATATGGTCAGCGACGAATACAGAAATCAGCTTAACCAGATGATGGCACTTAACTATATGATGCTTAAGGCAAACACTATGTCGGAAGATGCCGTCGGTCAGCAGAAGCGCCGTAAACTCAAGCCGAAGCTTCTTAAGCGACTTGCTGAAGAGCTTGTTCTTGATTACGATATGGAAGACGTTGAAATCCAGCGTGTTTTCGTTGAAGAAATCAAGCGTGTCAGCAAGAAGAAGATGGAAGGCGAAAAGAAAATTCAGGAGGCTATCCAGCGTGCTCTTGATTCCGAAAATGCACGTAAAAAGGCAATCGAGGACAAAATCAAGGCAAAAATTGCTCACGAAAAAGAGATGGAGCGTCGCCGCATAGCCCGCGAAAAAGAAAGAGAACGTCTTGCAATGCAGAAGGAAAAAGAGCGCATTGCAAAAGAAAAGGCAAAGGAAAAAGCAAGAAAAGAAAAAGAACTTGCCCTTGCCAAGGAGCGTGCAAGAAAAGAGAGAGAAAAGGCTCGTCTTGCAAGAGCAAAAGAGAAAGAACGCATCCGCCTCGAAAAAGAGAAGGAGAAAGCAAGACTTCTCAAGGAAAAAGAAAGAGCTGCAAAGCTTCAGGCTGCAGAGGAAGCAAAGCTTGCACGTCAGAAGCAGCGTGAAGAAGAGCGTAAGGCAAGAGAAGAGGCAAAGCGACTTGCTCTTATCGAAAAAGAAAAGGCTGCAAAAGCTAAGGCTAAAGAAAAAGAAAGAGCCGCAAAAGCTCTTGCACTTGAAAAAGAGCGTGCTGCAAAGCTCAAGGAAAAAGAGCGCATAGCAAAGATGAAGGCAGCACAGGCTGAAAAAGAAAAGCTTGCCCGTGAAAAGGCAAAGGAAAAAGAAAGAGCAGCAAAGGCACTCGCCGCTGAAAAAGCAAAGGCAAAGGCTGCTGCAGAAAAGGCGAAGGAAAAAGAGAAGGCTCTTAAGGAAAAAGCTGATTTAGCTGAAAAAGAGCGTATCGCCAAAGAAAAAGCAAAAGAAAAAGAGAGAATAGCTAAAGAAAAAGCTGCCGAGAAAATGAAGGCAGACAAAGAAAAGGCTAAGCTCAAAGAAAAAGAGCGTCTTGCGAAAGAGAAGGCTGCACAGGCAGAAAAGAACCGCATCGCTAAAGAAAAAGCGAAGGAAAAGGAACGCCTTGCAAAAGAAAAAATCAAAGAGCAGGAACGCATCGCCAAGGAAAAGGCGAAAGAAAAAGAAAGATTAGCCCGTGAAAAGGCTAAGGCTAAGGCAAAAGAGCAGGCAAGACTTGCCCGTGAAAAAGCTAAAGCCAAAGAGAAGGCACTCAAAGAGAAGAAAGCTTCAAAGAATGCCGAATAATTATTAAACTCACCGTTGCGACGGTTTCGGAGGAAAAGAAAGTATGTTAAGAAGGAGATTTGAACAGGTTGCGGTTATGCTCCTGAGCATTGTAATGCTTGTGACATCAACCGGAATAGTGTCATCATTGGCGACAACTGACGTCAATGAGTCTTCTGTTGCGCCTTCAACTTCCTCCACTCAGTCTTCAACCTCCTCAACGGCTTCTTCAACAACAGAGTCAACATCAACCTCAACTGTTACTCAGGAAGGCGGAGCAATAACACCTCCCTCAGTTGAGCAGGAAGGCGGAGCAATCGTCGTAATTGACGAAGGTAACGGCACAAAGGAAAATCCGTTCAGGATTTCAACAACAGAACAGTTCCTTTCACTCGGCGGTAAGGTAAACAACACAGCAAACGCTGACAAGTACTTTGTTCTTACTGCAGATATCGACCTTTCAGGTGTAAGCGGAAGTGACTTTGCAAAGAATGGCGGTTCACTTGTCGGAATTGACAAACAGCTTGCATCAACAAGTGCAAATGTATTCATCAACCTCGACGGTAACGGATATACACTCAAGGGTCTTAACGTTGAAATCGCTTCGGGTAATGCCGCATCAATCTTCGGCACACTTAACGAAAAATCATCAATCAGAAATCTTAAGATTGAAAAGCCCGTAATGAAGTCAACATCTGCTGAAATGGCAGATATTGCTCTCATCGCAACAGTAAACAAGGGTACTGTTTCCGGTGTAACGGTTACATATCCCGTGCTCACAGCTGAAAATGCAATGAATACAGCGTTCATCGTTGCTGAAAACTACGGTACAGTTTCTGACGTAACCGTAAAGGGTAAGCATACCAATATCAGCGCAGCATCTGCTGAAAATCACACAATTTCGGCAACAGGCAACGTCGGTGCGGTTGCAGGTCTTAACCACGGCACAATCAGCAACGCTTCTGCAATCAACATCGGAATGTTCATTCCTGCAGTTGAAAGTGCAGTCGTTTACGGCGGTATCGCAGGTTGCAATTCAGGCTCCGTTCTTAACAGCGTTGCAACAGGTAACGTTATGGGCGGTAAGTCTGCTGACACTGTCGGCGGTGTAGTCGGCAAGGCTGTGAAGGGTGCTTCAGGTTCAGAAATCACTTCAACTCTTACAAATAACTATTCACTCGTCGCAATTTCATCCTCAGTAACAGGCAACGGTATCATCGGTGCTGACGGCAAGGCTGAAATGGTCAAGGATTGCTTCTGGTCAGGCGAAGTGAGTGGCAAGAATACAATGCTCAGCGACTACGGCTGTGGCGTTGACGAGCTTAACTTCCGTCAGTTTAGCCTTATTCCTCAGGGCAAGAAGGCTGTTCTTTCTTCAAACGGTGTCAAGTCAACATCATGGGGTAAGGCAACATTTGAACTCGACGGTGAAATTACCGTTAAGGGTGACGGAGTAAGTGCATCTGCAAACGGCAATGCAGTTGAAATTACTGCAACTGCTTCGGGCAAGGTTGCGACTGCAACATATAATACAAAGATAACTCTTCCTGCAAACGTCGGTTCATCCTCTGCAGGCAACACTCTTAAGCAGCACTTCCGAGTTCAGCTTCTCACGGTTGCGAAGGATGCAAAGGGCGACGGCTCAGCAACAAATCCGTTTGTTGTTATGTCAGCAGGCGACTTCAATCTTCTCAGATATGCTCCGGGAATGAACATCGTTCTCGGTAAGGATATTACAGTCAACTCACGTGCAACAGCAATCAAGGGCACAGTTGACGGTAACGGTTATACAATCAACACAGCGAAGCCTCTTGCAAGTGCGGTTTACGGCAATGTGAAGAATCTTAACGTTATTGTAACAGCTGACCTTTCAACAGCTGTTCTCGGCAATGCAATCAATGCATCCGTAAACAACGTAAGAGTAGCAATGGCAGAGGGCGTTTCGCTTAAGGCAAACACAAACAATTCAGGTATCCTCTTCAACAGAATCGCCGCAGGTACGGTTATTGATTCTGCTCTTGTCAAGGGTAACGTTACAATCGTTGAAGATAAGCTTTCTTCAATCGGTGCATTCGCAGGTCTTATCGACGGTGACAAGGTTGTTATAAGAAACAGCGGTGCTGTTGCAGATATCGTTGCAGAAAAGGATATCACTTCTGCAGATACAGCAATTTTCGCAGGTAAGGTTGCAGGAAACGAAGTTTCAATCACTGACGGTTATGTCGGCGGCGAAAACCTTGCAGGTAAGTATGCGTTCATCGGCACAGTATCGGGCAAGAAGCTCACTGTCAAGAATATTTACACGGACCTTGCTTCTGAAGAATTCGCATCATTTGACGGCTTCGATAAGAACCAGTTCAAGGCTTGGTCGTTTGACGGCGGAAACGTCGGATTCTTTACAGGAAACGGCGGCAAGTTCACAGCAACTCTTCCCGAAATCAAGGCATTCGGCTCAACAGACAGCGGAGATTATTCCGTAATCTGTGACGCTTCAAAGCTCATCGCAACAGTAAACGTTGAAGGCGGTAAGCTCGTTCTTAACGTACAGCGTGCGGCAGGAGTTATCACTGTTAAGTCAATCCCCGTAACTGTTGTTAACACAAAGACAGGTCTTTCTGCAACAATCAACGTTTCAAACGGACTTGAAAAGGAAGCAAGCGGAAGATATGTTATCAATTCAGCATTTGATCTTGCTTATGTGAGTGAAAATATTGCCGAACTCAGCAACGCAAGCTTCATTATGAAGAGCGATGTTGATATGGCAGAGCTCAGCTCATTCTCACCGATCGGCTCTGCAGAAGTAAGCTTCAGCGGAACATTCGACGGTAACGGCAAGACTGTAAGTAATCTTGCAATCGACGGCAACGCAAAGGTCGGTCTCTTTGCTGTTCTTGACGGTGCAACCGTGAAGAATCTTAAGTTTGCCGATGCAAAGGTTTCATCAGACGGCGGTTATGTCGGTGTGCTTGCAGGTCAGGTTACAGGCAATGCGAAAATCAGCGGTATCACCGTTGAAAACGCAACGGTAACCTCAGCTGACCTTTATGCTTCAGCAGTTATCGGTTCAATCGACGGAACAGAAAACACAGTTTCTGTTTCAGACATTACTGTGAAGAATTCTTCCGTCAAGTCAGAATCAAGCTACGTCGGTGCAGTTGCAGGACGTATCAATACAAAAGCACAGCTTAGTTCAGTTGTTGTTGACTCATTCAAGGCAGAGGGTGCAAACTACATTTCAGGTGTTGCAGGTCTTCTCCAGGGTGAAGCTTCAATCAGCAATGTGAATGTAAGCAAGGCTGAAATCAGCGGTGTTTCCGAAATTTCAGGTATCGCAAGCGGTAACGGAACAATCAGGTCCGCTTTCGTTAAGGATTCAGAGGTTTCAACAATCGCAATTTCTTCCGCATTTACTGCAGGCGGTATTTCCGCAGTATTTGCAGGTACGGTTGAAAACGTAACAGTTGAAAACGTTAAGGTTTCTGCAGGTGTTGCCGCAGGTATCGTCGGCAAGACAGTTGCAGACAACAATCTTACAATTAAGAATGCAAGCGTCAAAGCTTGTGAAGTGTCTTCAGCAGAAGCAAACACAGTTGCTGCAGGCATCCTCGGTGTTCATAACACAAACGGAACTGTGGCAATCAGCGGTGCAACAGCGGATGAAGCTACCGTAATCAGCGGTGCAGCCGTTTCTGCAGGTCTTGTCGGTGACTGCTCAGGTGCAGAAAGCATTCTCAGCCTTGCAGATTCAAAGACTCTTGCAACAGTAAACGGTGCTTTGACAGCAAATGCAGTTTCTGCAGCAGGTGCACTCGGCAGAATCGGTATCTCTGCTGTGAATAACGTTACAGTCAGCGGTGTAAAGGTCGGCGGTAGCGTAAGCGGTGCAGGCGTGCTTGGCGGTCTCATCGGTATCATCACCGATGGAACAAAATTCAAGGCTTCAGCTCCGATTGTTTCCGACAGCATTGTTTTTGCACAGCTTTCAGAAGAAAATGCTGAATCTGCAGCTCTTATTATCGGAGCTGTAAACGAAGATATTTTCGCTTCAACAGATATTTCTTCTGCAGTCAACGGTGTTGTTCTTTCAACATACGGCGGTATGAAGGCTTACTCTTCAGACTCTCTTGACGGCGGATATACAGATATGAACAGCGGTATCACACCGTCCGCGGAAGCTCTTACAACAAAGAGCGAAACAACAATTACTCTCTCGGGTCTTCCGAAGGTTAACGGTTTCGTATTCGATTCCGCAACAGGCTGGATTTCAGAGTCAGAGGAAAGAATCAGCGTTGTTTCTTCAACTGAGGATTCGCTCGTTCTCAAGGCAAACCGCCCGGCATACATTTCAATCCGTGCTTACTATGTTCTCTCGGCTGATGAGCAGATACGTATCCCGGTAGAATTCACAATCGTTGCAAATGTTACCGAGCCTCTTGAGGGTAAGGGCACAGCATCAATGCCGTATCTTATCAAGGATGCATATGACCTTGAAGCAATGGCAGAATACGCTGATCAGAAGGCATACTTCGTTCTCGCAGAAGATATCGTACTCACAGATGCTGATTACGAATTCGGCGGTTCGTTCTACAATGTCGGCAACGGTATTGTAACAATCGGCAACACAGAGGTTGCATTCAACGGTAACTTCTCAGGTCTTTACGGCGGAAAGATTCATTCAATCACAGGTCTTCGTATGAACGGCAAAACCTTCGGCGGTCTCTTCGGAGCAACTGACGGTGCGGTTATCACAGACCTTGTAATAAACGGTGCAGACATCACAGCTTCGGCTGATGCAGGTGTTCTCATCGGACGTGCAAACGACACAACAATCAAGAATGTGACAGTAAACAACGCAAAGGTTGTAACAACTCAGTCAGGTTCTGTTGCAGGCGGTCTTGTCGGTATTGCACAGTCAACAATTATCGAAGATGTAACTCTCAACAATGTTGAGGTTTCAACAACACTTGACTCAACAAGCGCAACTCTTGAAATTGCGGGCGGTGCAGCAGGTGTATATGACGGCCTTATCAAGAATTCAGAGCTTAACAACGTAACTGTTGTTTCCGGAACAGTTGCCGGCGGTGTTATCGGTGCAGTCAAGGCTGAACCGGCAAACATCGTGAACGTTGACGCTGACGTCAATGTCAAGGCTGATTTCGCAGGCGGTTTCGCGGGCAGGATCTCGGCTCCGAAGGCTCTTTCCGTAAACGGTTCTGTTGTCCGCGGTAAGGTTGAAGGTGCAAAGGTTGCCTCGGGCGTAATCGCACAGATTTCTTCAGAAAACGCTGGCGATGCATTCGATAAGCTTAACCGTAACCTTGTAACTGAAACTGTTGTCACAGCGAAAATCAAGGGTGGCGACGGCAAGGCTCTTGTAATCGGTGAGGTTTCTGAAGCAGTTGCTGTTGACAGCGAAAATGTGAAGAACGATGTATTCCTTAATGTTTACTATTCTTCATATCAGAATGACCTCGGTGCATTCGGTGCTGAACAGTTCAACGCTTACCGTAACAGCGAATATGCGGTAACTGACCTCAGCTCACTTGCATATAAGGTCGGCGAAAGTGTATACGAAACTGTTGAGCTTACAACAGAGTTTGCAACACTTCCCGAAAACAGCATTGTTCTTAATAATGCAACAGGTACTTACAAGTCGTTCACAGCAGGCGGAAGAGTATTCAACCTTGAAAACATCACTTCTGACGTTGAGGGACTTGTTGAATACAAGGCAGAAAATTCTGCAGTAAGACTTACTTCAACAGTCAATGAGTCTGCAAAGCTTGTCTTTGTATACTCGGGCGGTCTTGAAATTGCAATCGGAATAACATCCGACGAAGCACTTCAGGGCAACGGAACAAAGGAAAATCCGTATCGAATCGCAACAGCGGATGACTTCGGATTTATGCTTAACAATTCAAACGAGGGCAAGTATTACGTCCTCACAAACGATATCAGCCTTGCAGGATTTGAAGGCGGAGCAGATTTCGCAGGAAATCTTGACGGTAACGGCTTTGTTCTTCATGACTATTCGGGAGCAAGCCTCTTCGGCAGAGTAAGCGGTGTGCTTACAAACGTCGGTTTCGCAGGCTTCAATGTTACGGATGGTGAATCAGATTCAGTCGGTGCAGTTATTGCTGTAATTGACGGCGGTACTGTTGAAAGCTGTTTCGTAATTGCTCAGGTTAATGCAAACGGCACAAAGCAGGATGCAGGTATCCTTGCAGGCCGTGCAATCAACGGTGCAGTTATTAAGAATACCGTAACAAGCGGTAAGGTTATCAGCGAAAACGGTTTTGCAGCAGGTGGTGTTGTCGGTTCTGTAACAAATGCAGAAATCCTCAACGTAACTTCAACTGCATATGTTCTCGGCGGCAAGTCTGTCGGCGGTATCGTGGGTGAAGCTTCATTCGCAACTCTTGACGGAGTAATCTTTGCAAATATGGTTGAAGCTGACGGCAAGTCAGGCAACATCATCGGCACGGCAAATGAGAACGTGAAGGTTGCAAATGCTTACTGTGATTCAAGAATTTCACGAACAGAAAATAACGAGGACGCAGTTACTGCTCTTACAACCGAAAAGCTTATCAGAGCAAAGGTTAACGGATTCGTTTCACTCGGCGGTTATCCCGTTCCCGAAACAATCGCAAAGAACGGCTCTGCGAAGTTCGCAACAGGCGTTCAGTTTGCTGCAATGACAGTAAGATACCTTGCAGGCTTAAGTGCAGGTACAGTTTATAATTACACAGACATCGTTGTTGACCCGACGGTTAATTCAAACGAAGTCAAGCTTGAAAAGACTCCGGACGTTAAGGTAACTCTTCTTCCGACAGCTGATTATGCAGGCACAAAGAACGAAGTTGCTCGTTATATGAATCCGCTTGAGTCAAGTGCGGTTGACGTAAGCTGCACAATCGTTGCAGACGAAAAATCAGAAATCGCAGACGAGCTTATCGGTGTAATGCTTAAAACAAAGGTCGGCGAAGATTCAACGGCATTTGACTTCTTCACAACGGCAGAAGCTCAGCCTGTTGATATTGCAGCTGTTACACTTGCAGACGGTGCTCTTTACGTAAATATGCACCTTCCTGCAGGCTACGGATTCAATGTTGTTGCTGTTGACGAAAACGGCAATACACTCGCAACTCAGGATGTTGCAAACGAGGGCATCCTCGTAAATGCACAGGGTGCAAAGTCAGTTTCTCTCACACTCTCACTCGTTGAAGAGGAAGAGGTCTGGGGTCTCAGAAGCATCTGGAGTGCAATCGGAAAATAAATGAAAGGGGGTTGATGCAGCTATGAAAAAGTATTCATCTCTGATTAAAAACTTAATAATGGTAGTGGCATCAGCCCTTACTCTTGTTGCTGTTTCTTTCGCTTGGTTTACCAGCAGCTTTTCAACAAACCTTGATCAGTATGAGGTTGCTGTCGGCGGAGACACAATCAAGGTAGATTATTATCAGCTGGATGATGCCGGTGCTTATCAGCCGTTGCCCGGTGATATTGAACTTAAGGATTTTGTTCCGGGTAAATTCAACAAATATAAGTTCGATATAACAACAAAAACAGCGGATAAGCTTAATCTCAAGTTTGAAATTTCGGGCATTCCCGAGGAAATGTCGGAAGCACTCAAAAATTCAGTGCAGATAAAGTATTCGGTCTGGTCACAAAAAAAGCAGACAACAGGCGGAACGGTTTCGTATGTTGATTCTGAATGTATTTCTCAGCCGGATAATTACGCATCTCTTTCAGATATTAATAACGGTGTGATTATCAATTCGCTTTCACTCGGAAATTATCAGACAACAGCATCGGACAGATTTGCAATTTATTATGAAATCGGTCTTTCGGAGAATGCACCGCCTGAAATCAGCGGTCTTGAATCCTCTCTCGGAAGTATCAAAATAAGTGCACAGCGTATCAGTTAAAAGATGAAGAAACTCAAGAGTATTTTAACACGTGTTTTTACCGCCTTTTCGGCTTTGCTTTTCGTTTTCGGACTTGTTGTTTTTGTATGTGTCCTGAACGCTTCCGCAGGTAAGGTGCCGAGCGTTTTCGGCTTCAGCCTTCTTCAGGTGCAGACGGGAAGTATGGTTCCCGAATACGAAATCGGAACGGTGGTTGTAACAAAAAAAGTCGACGCAAGGGAGCTTGCGGTTGGCGATGTAATCAGTTTTTATTCCTTGGATAAGGATATTTCGGGAAAGGTTAATACCCACCGAATTGTCGAAATTGAGCATGGCGGTGACGATAATGCACCGTATTTCACAACGAAAGGTGACCATAACGACGAGGTCGATAGGACTAAGGTCTGGCCGTCACAGCTTGTCGGAAAGGTCGTTTATGACCTTGGCACGGTAAGCGGTTCGTTTATCGGAGTTTTCCGTAATCCGAACGTGATTTTCTTTGTTATTGTTCTTCCGTTGATTTTCATTACATTCGGCGAAGCCGTTAATCTTGTCAGCTTGATTGCTGAAAGCAAATTTCAGAAAAAGGAAGATAAAAATGGCGACCCCGAAGAAAAAAATTAGTGCAATGCTGACAGCGGTTGTTCTGCTGTTTTCGCTTGTTGCAGTCGGTATAGTCTGGTTTCCGTCAATCCTTGGCTACAAGGCATATGCAATCGAAACGGGAAGTATGGCACCGATAATTCCTGAAGGCAGTATGGTTTACGTTAAACCCTGCAGTAATTTTGAAGATTATCAGGTGAACGATGTTGTCACCTTTACAGATGATATAAAAAACCAAAGCTTTACCCACAGAATTGTTGCGATTGATAAGGACGATTATCTTTTCACAACAAAGGGTGATGCAAACGAAATCGAAGACCTTGAACCGACATCAGCTTCCTTGGCTGTCGGAAAGGTAAAAATGGCAATTCCCTTGCTCGGCTATGTTGCTTCTGCACTGAAGCACACGGCTGCAAAAATTATAATCGCAGTTTTCTACGTTGCCTGGGCAGCGATAGAAATTGAACTATTTTTAACGGAAAGGAAGAAAAGATATGATTAAAAGAATAATAATGCTTGTTGCTTCCTTGGCCGTTGTGCTCGGACTTATAACATCGGGAAGCTCTTACGCCTGGTTTGCTTCTTCTTCACAGCGTAATCAGAGTATTTCTGTTTCGGTTGTAAGTAACGTTTTTTCTTCAGATATTTCAGATCTGATTCCCGCTGAAAATACAATCATTATGCAGGGCGACAACCTCATAAATGTTGACGGAAATTCAGCAGCGCTTCAGATTGAAAACCATTCAACAACAGACACGCAGGTGCGTGTTTCAATCGAATACACAAGCTACCGCACGGGTAGCCCGAGGCAGGTTGTTTACTCTGCAAGTGAGGAAGACGATATCATCGTTGAATTCGCAACGGATGCCTGGGCAAAGGATGTCAATATCGGCGGTGTGAGCTACTTCTATTATGTCGGAAATTTCTACGGTTCAGCAACGGTTTCGGATATCGATTCCTTGCCTGCAATTTCCGCTCTTGTCGGCAAGATTCCCGTAATTTCAAAAATTGCCTATAAGGACGATATCTCCAGTGCGTACTCAGGCAAAAAGATAAACGTGAAGGTTTCTTTTGAATCCAAGCAGGCTGAAAATGTAACCTGGTCTTCAATCGACAGCTACGACGTTTCAGGTATCGGCAAATAAGGAGCGCTGAAAAGTGAAAATCCGTATCAGAAATGTTTTGTTTAATTTCTTTGCAATCCTGACTTTGGTTGCGGTTGTGTTTATCGGTTTCAATCTTTTTTCAGGTGCGAAGGGTTATGCCGTAACAAGCCCCAGTATGGAGGACACGCTTGTCCGCGGCGACATCGTTTTTGTAAAGGCTGTAAGCTTCGAAGAGCTTAAGGTCGGCGATGTTGTGACCGTACGCTCAACGGACGGGAAGTATTTTTTCACTCACCGTGTTGTCGGAATTGACGGTAAAAACCGAACGGTGACAACAAAGGGCGATGCAAACAATTCGGACGACCCGATGCCGAGCGAAGCTGAAAGAATTGTCGGAAAGATGTGGTATAAGGTTCCGCTTCTCGGTTATTTTTCAATCCTTTTCCTTAATTTCTCACGTTCAACAGGATTAATAATCCTTGCAGTGGTTGCTGTTGCACTTGTTGCAATCAACTCTGCGGTAATAAAAACAAAATCCAAAAAGAAGCGAGGTGACAGCGATGAGTAAAATAAGAAAAATATCTGCCGTAATTATGGCTCTTGTTCTTGTTATGTGTGTCGGATATTTTTCCTTGATGTCAACAACATCAGCGTGGTTTTATAACAGCGGTGTAATTGACAGCGGAGATACATTTATTTTCGGTGACTTGTCGGTGGATACCTCTTTCAATACAAAGTCAAAAGTTGTGTTCAACGGTGCAACAAAGTTTGCGGACAAGGACGAAGTTCTTTTTGACAAGGTTGTAAATGTCGAAGAAATTTCGGTTTACAATTCAGGTACAATTCCTGCAAGAATTTATGCAGACGCTGTCAACACAGGAAGCGGTGAAGGCTTCCGCTGGTTTTTCTTCTCGGATGCAACAGCTGTTGACGGAAGTGTAAAAAAGACAATCGAAGCTTCTCTTCCCGAACTGACGGATGAGGCACTTAACGCATATAACGTCGGTGAAGACGGAAACAGCGGACACTACATACTCCTTAATCCGGGCGAAATCACAACGGTGAAAATCGCATCATGGATTGAGTACGATGAAGTGAAGGATGAGCTTAAAGGCTCGGCTACCCTCGACTCCTACGATATTGAATTCACTTTGATTTCAACTCAGGACGTTGACGGTGCGGCAGAAAGATAAAAAGCGAGGTGAACAGGGATGTTGCATAAACTTAATAAAAAGGCAGTTGTAATAATCGTTGCAATCGTTGCGCTTGTTGCAGTTGTCGGTTCTTCATTTGCTTGGTTTGTATCCCGCACATCCTTGCTTCAGAATTTCAGCCTCAGCTCTTTCGAAGTCAGTGCAGATGTTTACTTCCTTGACGGTGAAGAAAAAGTAAGTGCTGACGAATACAAGGATGAAAACGGACTTTATACCCTCAGCCTGAATAAGGACGACGTGAATTATCTCGGAAACCTTCGTGCAAACGTTGCCCACAGCGGTGCAAAGGCCTGTGTCCGTGTTACAATGAATCATCAGTGGACTCTCGCAGACGGAACGGTTGCACAAAATGCAGTTGCAGTTCCTTACGTGTTTGCGAACGGCTGGTTTGATAACCGCGATGCGGACTATTCAGTTTACTATGCAGGCGAAGATATTTCGGGCGAAGCATCATTCAGAACTGCAGAGTTCATAACAGGTTTTGATGAAAAGAGCTTTGACGCTTCTGCAATCGTTGAAGGCGTAACTCTTAAGGTTCTCGTTCAGGTCGATGCAGTTCAGGTTAACCGTTATCCGCAGGTGTGGGGTATCGAAAAATTTCCTTGGGAATAAGGGAAGCTGATTTTTATGTCTGATAAGAAAAAGAAGCCTGCGGCAGGTAAGTCTGTCGCAGGCACAACTAATTCAGGGAAGAATATCCCGAACAAATCAAAAAAAGAGATTGAAAAAAAGAAGGCCGAAGCCGCAAAACAGGCACAGCGTGTGCAGGAAGAAAGGCTTAAGGCTGAGCGTGAGCGTGCGAAAAAGAGCGAGGATATCCGCAAACGCCGTGAAAAGCAAAAGGCAAAGGACGAAAAAAACGAGAAGAAAGTCCTCGGCAAAGAAAAGCGTTCAAGTGAACTGAAAAAACTTGCGGAGCTGTTTAAAAAAGTCTGGGCAAAGGTAAGCTATTACACAAGCAAGGAATTTCTCGGCTCGTTCAATTACACCCGAATAATTCTTTTTGTAGTTCTGCCGATAGTTGTTCTTGTTTTCGGAATATCTGTGCTTACTCACGCGACGGTTTTCAATGTTCCTTCCGAAATCAGAAATTATGAATTTAACGGCAGAATTGAAAGCAGTGTTATTGCGAAGGAATCTGCATTCAACTCGCAGCAGCAAAATGTTTTCATCGAAACTCTTGATGCAAAGGGAAGCGGAAAGTTTGATTTTTATATCAATTCTTCAATTCCTGTCGGCGATAACGGGGAGATAGAGGAGCTTTGCTTCGGCAATCCTAACGAAGAGGATTATGTCCTTGTTGCAACCGTTTTTGACAAGGAGGGCGAGGTGCTTTACCGTTCACTCGGAATTGAAAGCGAAAAAGAAATCAACGAAGTGAAGCTTTTCAAAGAAGTTGCATACGGCACCCACAGAGTGAAGGTTGCCGTCAATGCATACGATAAAGAAACAAATAAAAAGATCGGAACAAAATATGCTCACGTTAAGCTGAGCGTCGGTGTTGATGAAGATGTCAGATAAAAAACCAAAACTGAAAATTGCTGTAGTCATTGCGGTTTCTCTGCTCGCAATCGTTCTGTCAACGCTGACCCTTGTTCAGGCGGTGCCGAAAATACGGCTCAGCTTGGCACAGGGCGGAGAGGTCTGTGACGGTGTCCTGCCCGATGTTGACGAAAGTCTGCATATAACGGAAGTTCCCGAAGGCGAAATCCGCTATCTTATAAACAAAAAGATTGTTTTTGAAAATCCGTATGCTCAGGGCGATGTAATGCTCGAAAATCCCGAAAGCTGCGGGTACGATCTGCAGTTTATGATTTATAATGCAAAGGGCGAAATGATTTACACTTCACCGATGATAAAGCCGGGACAGTATCTTGAAAAGGATAAGCTTTCCGCAGTCGTCGGCAAAGGCGAATTCAAATGCTCCTACACCGCACAGGCATATTCGGACGGTGAATATCAGGGCGAGGTTAACGGTGTCCTGACTGTTCTGGTAAAATAGCATAAAGAAAAAGAAACTCGGAGTATGAGTCGTACTCTTAAGGATAGTTTTAAGATGGTTTTTATCGCTAGACTTGTCGCCCCACAGGCTGCAATTGCTGAAATGAAATAATTAGTTTTTAATTATTTGGAATAGCAAATAAAAAAGAGGTAATACGGATAAAACCGTGTTACCTCTCATTTTTGCACTTACACCTTTGGTGGTGAGTAAGTGCGCTATTTAAATTTAATTATTATCAAGTGTTATTCTGCCTTACGGCAGAGTGATATTATTATCTTTAGACAATAGTGTTATTGAATCCTTCGGATTCAGTGTTATTTTATTCGCAACAAACTCGCGAAGCGAATAACACTGTGCGAAGCACAATAAAACTGCGAAGCAATACAACTCGCCGTGAGGCGAATAAAACTGGCGTTGTATCCTTACGGGTACAACGCCTAATCCAAGTTCCTTTAATTTTTTATTAAGCTGATTATGCGAGGATTTCGCCCATCATGCCGGGTGTTGCGAATGCTGCGTTTGACTCGTCTGTGTCAATGTGCATTGCAAGAGCGTAAGCCGGGTTAACACGAACGATAACGTCACCGAATGTAAGTGTACGTCCGTCTGACTCAACCTTAACGTCAACAATCTGCTTGTCGCTGAGACCGTACTTCTCTGCATCTGCAGGAGTAGCGTGGATGTGACGCTTTGCAACGATAACGCCTTCCTTAAGCTCAACCTCACCCTTAGGACCAACAAGCTTGCAAGCACCGCTGCCTGCTACGTCGCCTGATTCACGGCAGGGAGCAACAACTCCGATTGAACGAGCATCAGAAGCTGAAAGCTCAAGCTGTGTGTCGGGACGTGTGGGACCAAGGATTGAAACAGCGGGGAAGCTGCCCTTAGCTCCGATAACCTGAACTCTTTCTTCGCAAGCGTACTGGCCGGGCTGTGAAAGATCCTTCTTCTTTGTCAATTCGTAACCTGCACCGAAAAGTGTTTCAAGGTCTGCCTTTGAAACGTGAACGTGACGTGCAGATGTTTCAACTAAAACTTCTTTTTTCATTTTGAAAACCTCCGTTAGCATTGTCATTTTTTAACCTATAAGATTATAAGACAATCCGTGACAAAATGCAACCCCTAACGATGATTTTTCAGTTTACGTATATAATGTAACCGTTAGGGACACCTGTCTACACCCGAGTGATTGAAACAGGGTCTGTAAGGGACGGGTTTCCCGTCCCATCAAAAACCATCCCATTCAAACTGTGTGCGTAGGGTCGATTCACAAATCACCTGATAAAGATTGTACGGCTTGTCAGCCCTCCTTGCCTAAAGGAGGGTGGCACGGCGAAGCCGTGACGGGAGGATATTTTTGAGGTAAGATGTAATAGTGAAGAAGTAAGAGGTATACGATGTTGCAATTTAACGCTTGATTTCAATAGATTTCGTAGGGGAGCATATTATGCTCCCGTTAGAAAAAGTGTAAGATTAACGGGAAGATAATATCTTCTCCTACGAATCCTGACTCAAATTAACCGTGTAGGGGACTACGTCCACGACGTCCCGACAAAAAGAGCAGAAAGACAGTCAGAAGATATCAGCTGCTACGAACCCTGGTTCAGTCAACATCGTAGGGACGACCGTCTTCACGAGTGATTGAAACAGGATCT
>JAFODS010000043.1 GCA_017380575.1 Clostridia bacterium
GCAGTTACAATCTTATCAACACGCTTTATTTTGTGCTTTTCTAAAAGTGTATTATATTTTTCGATATCTTGTGAATAAATAGTAACAACATTGTATTTGCCAATCATAATTTCATCGTGTGAAACATGACAACCAAAGCCGAAAGAAGATAATCCATCATTAATGAGAAGTTCGCCGACTCTGTTTAAAATCGCAAAGGTTTCTTCCTGAGTGCAACCGTCAATATAATAGACATCTTTATGGAAATTTTCCACTACACCTGATTTTATTTCGGTTTCGTCATTTTTCATTGCAGGGGTTTCCAAAATAAAAAATAATGGTTCATTGTGTATCTTTATGAAATCTAACAATAGGTTTTCAATTTTATCAGCACCTATGTTTGCAACTATACAGTTGTCATTTATTTTATATTCTTCGTTAATTCTTTCAGGATACGGAACTGTACAACCTTTTCTGAATTTAAACAAGACATTTCACCTCTTTTATAATAATGTAGTATCATTGTATCACAATAGACTGACTATTACAACATCTTTGAAAAAGTTAAACGAATACTTTAACGGTTGAATAGTAGGAATAAGTCTTTGCAAGCATTGAATTTGTGCATACAAATTCTACTTGTTAGGGACAGCCCTAAAACCCGCATGAAAACAGACAAAATAAAAGTCGCACTCCGAAAGGAATGCGACGATACATAAAAACTATTAAATTATATACAAAACTCTATTTTAAGTAAAAAATTTGAGTATTTACAGTTTAAATCCCTCATTAATACTCACCATGGGGCAGGTATTCATAAGAATTTAATTCAATCAAGGCGTAGCCTTGCATATCATCAACACTAAGTGTTGTATCTCATCAGAACGAAGTTCTGCATATAATCATTGCGAAAGCATCTACAGCCTGCGGCTGATGATATGCACCCTGTCGGGTGATGATATACGCCTTCGGCAATGATATACCATTGCTTTCGCAATGGATAAAAAATAGGCAAGCCCTTAAGCTTGCCTATTTTTGGTGCGAGAGACGGGACACGGCTTTGCTTCGCAAATCCTGCATCCTCGGCGACCGTTGCTTCGCAACAGTACCCGCCTCAGACTTCGGAACTAAAAACAGTCCACCGGACTGTTTTCTTAACGTTCCTCACCCTCTTAGGGTTCAAGTCCCTACACCAACAAAAAAGGACACCGTATGGTGTCCTTTCGTTGGTGCGAGAGACGGGACTTGAACCCGTACGGGATTACCACACGCCCCTCAAACGTGCGCGTCTGCCGATTCCGCCACTCTCGCATATTCAGTTATGTCCCTCACGGAACGATTGATATTATATCAAAGTAAAATACATTTGTCAACACTTTTTTAGCATTTATTTCATAAATTTTCACGAATTTTTTAAGGGTTGAAAAACAATTAAATTTTGCCTTTCAACCCTATGCTTTATCAAACTCAGGACGCTTTCATCTGCAGTCTGAGCCTGTCCGCAATCATAGCAATAAATTCGGAATTTGTAGGTTTTCCTTTAGATGATTGAATTGTATAACCAAAATACGAACCGAGAACATCAACGTCTCCCCTGTCCCACGCAACTTCGATTGCGTGACGTATCGCACGTTCAACACGAGAAGATGTTGTTTTATATGTTTTAGCAACCGTCGGATAAAGCAATTTTGTTACCGAACCCATCATCTCAGAATTATTAACAGAAAGAATGATAGCTTCCCTGAGATAAGTGTAACCTTTAATATGAGCAGGTACGCCAATCTGATGCATTATTTCAGAAACAATAACTTCGATATCATTTGTAGGTTTAGCCTGTGTGTATCCCCGCATCTTCCAACCTGTTATCTGTGCAATACGTTGCGAAAGCACGTCAACATCAACAGGCTTAAGAAAATAATAATCCGCACCGCTACTGAGAATTTCATTTTCAAAATGAGGATTATCAACACTCGAAAGGATGACTATCATCGGTTTCTTGATATCTGTCATTTCCTTAATCTGCTTCATAACACCAAGAGCATCAACATGAAGCATAAAAGCATCCATTACTACAACATCGGGCTTTTCAAACCTTAGTCTTGTAAGTACCTGAGATCCATCCTTTTCAACAAGAACTGTATTATATCCGTATGAATTGAGCATTCTCATACAATTCTGGCCGAATTCATTGTTTTCTGCAATTAAAACTTTAAGATTTGTTTCCATAAAAACTACCTCCGTGAATTATTTTCACGTTTATATTACCATTTATCGGTAATTCTGTCAATATCTTTTTGGCATTTTATGGTATTTTTTATTTTAAAAACAACGGCAGACGAACTAAATCCGCCTGCCTGAACAGTTATGATGCTTTTTTAATTTCAGATTTTACAATATTTTCTGCCGTTTCAATCATATCTTCTGCTAAAATCCCATAGCCTTCGGTGCAATCATCAAGAAAAACATGAGTTACAGCACCAACAAGCATTCCGTTCTGGATAATCGGACTTCCCGACATTCCCTGAACAATCCCACCTGTTTTATCAATCAGGTTTTTATCAGTTATCTTGATTGTGAGATTGCGTTGATTACGCGCATCAGATACCAGAACCTTTGTGATTTCAACATCATAATACTTTGGTCCGTTTTCATCAACAGTGCAGATTATCTGTGCAGTGCCTTCTTTTACCTCTTGCTTTAAAGCAACAGGAACGGTTTCTGAAGAAACATCTGAATGGTTCATTCTTCCGTAAACCCCTGTATTTCCGTTAACATACAGTTTACCGATAACACCGGAAGAAAATACACCGCATAGCTCTCCTGCATTGCCTGTTGTACCCTTATAGCAACCGCTTACAGTTGCTTCAACTGCTTCACCGCCAGAAAGCGGCATTATCTCCCCTGTATCAACATCGCAGACAGCATGACCTAATCCTGCAAAAATACCTGATGTTTGGTCATACCAGGAAATTGTTCCTATACCCGCCGTGCTGTCACGAATCCATAATCCGCCTTTGTAGGTAGAGTCATCCGACTTCACGGGAGTAAAAACAATTTCCTTAATCTGTCCGCCACGTTCAATCTGCATTTTCAAGGGTTTTCCGTTACTGCCTGAAAAAACAGCAGACAATTCCTTGTTGCGGTTCACCGTTACTCCGTCAACAGAAATTATCATATCCCCTTCTTTAAGACCCGCAATTTTTCCGGGACTAAGGTTACCCGACGGGGTCGTTACCTCGTCAATGCGGATAACCATTACGCCTTTTGTATACAGGCGTATTCCAAACACATTACCGCCGGGTACAACGTATCTTCTGTGTGTTACGGTAATCTTTGCTTTTTTAACAGGGAAAACATTAAACAGTTTTATTGAGGTGATATATTCTGCTTCATTTTTATCCGGTTTTAACTTTGAATTTACTAACGCCTGACAAACATAAGCTTTTCCTGCATTATTTAAGTGATCATATTCCGAAACGGTCATAACATCAGGTATTCTGACATAACCGATTAACAAAAGCATCATAACTGCACTTACGGCAAAAAAACAGATCACACTAAAAACCCGAATACATTTGCGCACAAAATCACCTCGGATTTAGTATGACCTGAAAAAATTAAAATATTAAAAGTGCTGTCCCGAAAGACAGCACTTAAAAATTAAAATTATTTTGTAACAGGAAGAGATTCTATCATCGTAATCATATCAAGATAGAAATTAACAAGTGTATCTCTTGAAACGCCGATTCCGATTGCATTTCCGTGGTCGCCTGAGCTTACAGGCATAACATTCCATATTCCTGCCGGAATATTACCGGGATCGTAATCTTTATGCGGAGCATTGAACGGATAAAGTGCTGAATGAACACTTACAAGACCGTCATTTGCAAACCATTCTTCGCTCAACTCATAATCTGTAATTCTGTTTTCTTTATAACAGCCAATCATCAGTGAGAACGGCTGAAGTACAGCAAATGTACCCGGTTTAGGCAGATATGTTCCTGTCAGATTAATTTTTTCAGAAGTATCAAACGCATACGAGAAATAGTATGTTTCATCGTCCATTTCAATATAATCGTTTAATTCAAGCAACGTGTCAGGAGCCATATCGTACATAGCGGTATCTTCCCAGTGATTAAGCATAACAACTATAGCTTCCAACATTCTCTGCTCTGTCGGCTTTTCGCCCGGAACATATGTAAGACCGAACTGTTCAAGATGGAAATCAACGTAACCGTTTAAAAGTGAACGACCAAGAACACCTGCATATGTGTATGCAGCAGTTGTCATCAACAAAGAAAGATTCATCTGATCAGCAATATAATACAGTGTTGTACCATTATTAGGTGAGCAGATTGTCACAACTGAGTGAACAAAATCATCCTTTCCGCCTTTGAAAAGAGGAGAACAATCGTCAGGAGATGCTGCCATTTCTTCTTCATTTCCCTGAGCAAGCAAAGCCTGAAGAAGGCGGATAGTATTACCGCCGAAGCTGTGGCCGATAAGGTTAATTTTGTTTGTATAACCATTTTCGTCCTTTTCACCCCAACCTTCAAAAAGAGGCTCGGTGTATGTTCTTCCGTAACGGCTGTGATTATGCTTAGCAGCGTGAGCAGCACCATAGTCGACCGTTGTTCCCATTAACTGTGCATAAAGTTCACAAGCTCTGTCCCAGTTACTTGAAAGCGGACCCACAGATGCAGAATAACACTCGTAACCGGCTGCTTCAATCTCTTCAACAAGGTTACATGCATTGGCACCCCAATAAGCAAGGTCCTGATCAATTCCTTCGTCTTCGCCCCAACCAAGAAAGCCGTGAACAAGAACATACGGATATTGTTTTTCATTTTCAGCATTTTGTTCAGGCAAAACAAACCCCGGTACAAAAGACACAAACAACATCACAAACGATACCCAAACAGATAATAAAGCTTGCATATCAACACCTCTATTCTTCTATATACAGTATTATATTAATACAAAAGTATAAATCTGTCAACAATATATTGTAACAATCAAAAAAACAAATTTATTCTATTTTGTTGTTTAAATATCAAAAATATTCAGATTTGTTTCCGGGTTCACCCTTCTGTTTACCTCACCGTTCAAGACAGTTACGTAAATTTCTGCAGTAATGCTTATTACCGCACTATTAAGATGTCCGCCAAAGAACCTATAATTTTCGTCTGACAGTGCTATATGAAGATGCAGATACGGTTCCCCGTCTTTTCTCGTAATATTACCGTTAAGTGCAATCATTTCGAACTGCTGATTAAAAGTTTTTGGGAAATACCTTTGTTCTTCAAGCGAATAATATCCGACAGTAACGTCGTTAACCGCACCAAGACCCTGCACGGTTGCTGACCTGATATTTTCTTTGTTGCAGAGGTCAGTGAGTGAAGTCATAATCTCATCACCCACATCAAGTCTTACAACATACACATTATCTATTCTTTTATACTCCATAATTCACCTCATAAAAAAAGACGGCACAAGGCCGTCTTTTTAACAATTATACGTTTGCTTCAAGATATTCAACTACGTCTTTAACAGTTACAAGAGTAGGAAGAACTCTGTCAGGAATTGAGATTTCATACTTTTCTTCGATAAGGCAAATCATATCGAAAAGTTCAAAAGAGTTAAGACCAAGGTCTGAAGTAAGCACATCTTCCGGATTAACTTCAGTGATACGGCCGTCTGTGTAGTCCTGGAGCATTTCGAGCAAGTCATTTCTGATATCCATAATTATTTTCCTTTCTTATTTAGAGGCAGCAGCTTTTTCTTCATTACGCTTGCGCCAAATTTCATTATAAATTTCTTCTGTTGCAAGAGAAATCTTCGTTACAGAAAATTCCTTTGCATGAGGATATACATACCATGTATCTTCAATAGTGTTAAGGTCAATACAATCCATTTTCTGACCGAAACGGTAATTATATTCAACGTGAACAGCATACTGTCCTGCTGATTCAATCGTCATTTCAAAGGGTTCACCGTCATAATCTTTAATTCCTTCAACTCTGAAGCCGTTCATATCGTGAATGATTTTACCGTTTCCAAGACGAACATAGCCTTTAGAATTCGGAAGGTCATTGACATGACATTCGCTTTCAAAGTAATAAGTACCTGCAAGAACTTCCTTCTTAACCTGCTCACGTTCCCACTTGTACCAATCACTTGCAAACTTAAACTCAGTTTCACCCTTATCAGCAACAAGTTCACCATATTCATTAAGTGTCCAGGATTTTCCGCAGTGTTCACAGAAAATTTTAGTACCCTTTGAATTCATTTTATATTCTGTCATACAGTTCGGGCACTGATAGAGAACCTTATGAAGACCCTCAGCACGCTTTCTGTAAGACATCTTGATTCTGTTTTCACTCTGCCAACGGAAATCGTCGTTGTACATAGCTTCACGGCACTTAGCTGTGATTTCGTCAGGAGTCATAGTCTTGATTTCATCAGGAGTAAGAATCTGCTCCATTGTAGTATGAAGACCTGTAACAAATCTCTTCTTATGGTCGCCCCAGAACGGGTCATAAATATGATGTCCCTTACAGTTAAGAACTACAACCGGTACCTTATGATGCTTGATAAGCTGACCGATAGCATCGGGAATAACTTCAGTTACACCACAAAGAGAATATCTTGCTTCAGCATAGATACCGAAAATCTGATTTTCTTTAAGAGCCTGTCTTGCAACTCTCAACAAGCTGATGTCTGCAGTATACTTTCTTTTAGGCACTGTGCCTGCGATACGAAGAAGATGTTCTCTTCCGATATAGTCATCGACTGCAGCCGGATGAATAGCTCTGAAAGGAGCTATCGCTGCCATCATTGTGTAAAAATCATAGAAAGAGTTATGGTTGCACAACATAATATATGGCGGCTTCAAGCCTTCCATTCTTATTTTTTCAACTTTTTCAAGATGATGTGCTCTTCTGATATTACAATAAGCCCAAACGAAAGGCAACAAATATGCTTTTGCCTTGACAACAGGCTTGTTCATGTCAAACTTTTTCGTTGCAGGAGCTCCACCACGAACATATTTACCATATTTCTTTGACACTAACCCATACACCTCCATTTAAACATCACGGTGATTATATCACACTTGAAATTTTTTATCAACCGAATTTGCAAAAACCTATATAATTTACAAAAATTACATACGTTCACTATATTCTTTATACAAATTAAAACAAATTCCATGGAAATTGTTTGTTATCGGGATAAGATACAAATTCAACTGAATCGCCATTCCATTCAAACACTATTTCACTTGACCAAAGTGCTACCGTGCAACGGTTATCCTTGCTTCCGTACTTTCCGTCACCTATCAACGGAAGCTTGCGTGAAGCAAACTGAACTCTTATCTGATGTGAGCGACCCGTATACAAAAGAATCTTCAGTAAAGACATATTTTCGGAATATGAAACAAGTTCATATCCGAGCTTTGCTTTTTTAACACCTTTACGTTCTCTCTTGACGACGTAACTCTTATTCTTAGATGAATCTTTGAAAAGTAAGTCTTCAAGAATTGCAGAATCAGCCTCAGGCCTTCCTGAAACAACAGCAAGATATTTCTTTTTGAAAGTTCCGTCTTGCACCTGTTTTGAAAGCTTTGCCGCAGTTTTCTGATTTTTCGCAAAAACCATGGTACCGCCGACAGCTGTATCAAGCCGATGAACAGGAAAAATCGTTGAACCTGACTGTTGAGCCAAAAGTTTAACCATATCCTGTGCCTTGTCATTTTGTGAAGCTATTCCGACAGGTTTTATACAAACAACGAAATCGTTGTTCTCAAACAAAATATCAATCATCGTTAACACACTCTGCAAGACTTTCGGTTATCTTCTTAAGCTTTGCCATTTCCTTTATGAAGGAAATAATCTGCATAGCATTTGCTCCTGATTTCAGTTCCTCACTTGCAGATGACATAAGAACCTTCAGATCTTCCAATCTGCTCTTAATTTCATCTTTTTCATCCTGAGGCATAGGAATATCTTTCTTTTTATTTTTAAGAGCTTTATTGAGAATTTTTTCAAGATCCGAAATTTCCTGTGTAAGATCGGATAATTTTTCAAACCCGATTGCTCTGCCCTCTTCATCTCTGATTATCATAAATTTCACCAACCTAAAAAACAAGCACAGAAACGAATCTGTGCTTGTAATATATTAAATTATTTCTGTTCCTGAAGGAACTTGAAGCTGAGAGCACCTGTTTCTTTGCTGAGCTTTGCAACTTCTGCATTGAGTGCAGCCTTGTTATAAACAATTGCAGTAACTTCCTTACCGTCTGCATCAAGATACATATAGTTCATATATGCACCCTTGAAATAGCCAAGCTTTTCGCGCATCATCTGCATAATGTTCTCAGGAACACCGATATATGCAGCAGCTTCAGCTTCTGTCATATAATCACTGTTTGCAGCAGCCTCAACTGCTTCACCCTGAGTGTTAACAGCGTTGTTTTTAGCTGTAACAGCATATGTAACGCAAAGTGCAATAACGCAAAGAATTGCAACTACTGAAGAAATAATTGTGTTTTTCATTATTAAAACTCCTTATGTTTAAATTAACGTTAATATCATATCATACTAACCGATATATTTCAATCCGTTTTAAAAATATATTTTGCTGTTTATTCCCAATCCTTCCAGACTTCAGGTTTATAACCAACAGTTGCTTTTTTACCGTTACGTACAATCGGAGTTCTGAAAAGTGACTGATTTTCAAGAAGCTTTTCTTCAATTGCTTCCTTACTTGCAAGGTATTTGATAAAGCAATCCTCATAAGCTTTTGATTTTTCGTCAATAAGTTCATCCATACCGCCTACAGCATTTTTAATGTTGCGGTACTCCCCTTCACTCATTCCATATTTCACTAAATCAACAAACTGATACTTTATTCTTCTTTCCTTAAAATATCTTTCTGCTTTCTTGGTGTCAAAGCATTTAGCTTTGCCGTAAATCTGAATATTCATATAACCACCCTACTATTTTTATCTTGATTATTATACTTTAAAATGATAATATTGTAAAGACGGAGTGATAAAATGAATATAAAATGTCCCGATTACATCAATACTGCTTTCAGACTGCTTGAACAAAGCGGTTTCAAAGCCTATGCTGTCGGCGGCTGTGTACGCGACAGTCTTATGGGTAAAGTCCCCGATGATTGGGATATGACAACTTCGTCAACACCTGAACAGACAATGGAAGTTTTTAAAGATTTCCGGGTTATCCCTACCGGACTCAAGCACGGAACGGTAACTGTTATAATTGACGGCAATAACATTGAAATAACTACAATGCGTGTTGACGGTGAATATCACGATAACCGCCGTCCCGAAAGCGTATGCTTCACGACCGAAATCGAGCAGGATCTCAGCAGACGCGACTTCACCGTCAATGCAATGGCATATAACCACACTGACGGACTTGTTGATATTTTCAGCGGACAGGATGACCTGAAGAAAAAGATTATCCGTTGCGTAGGCAATCCCGACAAAAGATTCAACGAAGATGCTTTGAGAATTATCCGTGCGATACGTTTTGCATCAGTTCTTGATTTTGAAATTGATAAAGATACAGCAGAAAGCATCAGCAAAAATGTTTTGCTTCTTAATAATGTTGCTAAAGAACGAATCCGAGTTGAACTCACAAAACTTCTGTGCGGTGCTGCTGTTGAAAGAATTCTGACAGATTATAAGGAAGTTATTTTCAATATCATCCCTGAGCTTCGCATACTTGACGGTTTCAGGCAGGATACACCGTATCATATTTACGATGTATGGACCCATACAGTTAAGGTTGTTGCAAACATCAGAAATTCTCCTGAGCTTCGTGTTGCAGCTCTTTTGCACGACATTGCAAAGCCTGGTTGTTTCACAACTGATAAAAACGGAATTGCTCACTTCAAGGGTCACCCTGAGCTGAGTGCAGAAAAATCAAAAGAAATCCTGAAAGCTTTAAGATTTTCAAATTCATTTATCGAAACGGTTTATAACATAATTTTTCTTCACGATATGTACCCTGACGGTAACAAGACAACTGTTGCACGTTTCTGTTCAAAATATTCACCTGATACTGTCAGACTGACACTTGAGCTGATGCGAGGAGATACGGCAGGTAAAAACCCTGAATTTGCTGTTGAACAGTTAAATTCATATAGTCTTGCTGAAACACAAATCGATAAAATAATTGAATCAAAGCTCTGTCTGAAAATATCTGATCTTGATATAAATGGTGAGGATATCAAGGCTGCGGGATTCAGAGGCAAAGAGATAGGTAATGTTCTGAATACCATTTTAGAGCTTGTTATTGAAGAGCAAATCACCAACAAAAAAGAGATTTTACTCGATGCTGTAAGAAAATTAAAAAATAATTAAAAAGTTTTAAAAAAGGGGTTGACAACCCGAAAGGTTTTTGTTATAATTTCACTCGTTCGCTGAGGACAAAAACCGAATATGCGAGAGTGGCGGAATCGGCAGACGCGCACGTTTGAGGGGCGTGTGGTAATCCCGTACGGGTTCAAGTCCCGTCTCTCGCACCATAGTGAGTATTCATAACACAAGTGAATACTCACTTTTCTTTTTTACATTTCCTCATAGTTAATATTGTTATGTATCGAGCAGGTTTTAGCCTGCTCTTTTTTGTTATGCCGTGATATATTCCACGGCTACGCCTTGTCTTGCTTCGAGGACTATATTTTCCTTTTTAACAGGATTTTCAATATCCCCGACAAAGCGGTAATGAATAATGATTTTTTGTGTTTTGTTTTTACCCTTACCCTCAATGGAATGAACTTCAATTTTCTCAATCAACTCATTCAAAAGTGCAGGTGTAAGC
Organism: Clostridia bacterium; assembly: GCA_017380575.1. GTDB lineage: Bacteria > Bacillota > Clostridia > Oscillospirales > Acutalibacteraceae > CAG-488. Next base: position 10,833 of record JAFODS010000043.1, read on the forward strand.
GTTTCCATCTGCATAAACTTACGAACCGCCAATGTGAATTGCTCTTTGCTTGTACGAAGATTTTCGATTTCAGACAGTTCTTCTTGGTACTGCCTGATTTTCACTTTCAGTTCATCACGCTCTGTTTCATATTTCTGAGATAACTGCATAAAACTTTCTTCATTAACAATGCCGTTGATGTGCTTTTCAAAGAGTTTTTCGTACATCAACGCAACCTCTTTAGTTCTTGCAACAGATTTATCAATACTGCTTTCAAGAAACTTCTGCTGATTGAGGATACTTTTGTTGGTCTTTGCTTCAAGAATATCTGCGAACGCTTCTTCATCTTCAATGAGAAAACTTGCAAGACTTCTCAGCTCAAGCATCACAATCTGCTCCAAGGAATCTGCCCTGACATAATGTGTGCCCTCACAAGTACCTCTGCGACCTTTGTAGTTTGAACACATGAAATACTTGATGTCAGTATTAGGATGATTGACATTGAACCATAAGGGACTTCCGCAATCAGCACAGTATAACAATCCGCAAAACATATTCTTTTCAGCGTGTTCGGGATTTGGTGCTCTGCGTTTACCTTTGGCTTTCATCTTCTGAACAGTTTCAAAGGTGTTTCTGTCAATTATTGGCTCGTGAACATTCTTGAAAATCTTCCAGTTTTCTTCAGGATTCTGAAGTCTTTTCTTATTCTTGAAATTCTTTGAGTAAGTTTTGAAGTTGATAACATCGCCACAGTATTCCTGCTGAGCAAGAATCTTTTGCACTGTTGTCTTGCACCATTTATACGGATCAGGCTGTGTTTTCTTACCGCCCTTGTTAAGCCCTTTGCTCTGCCAATATGCCATTGGTATCATTACTTTGTTTTCCTGTAGGATACGGGCAATAGTTTCGTTGCCTTTACCCTCAATACACATTGCAAAGATACTTTTGACTACTTCTGCAGCTTCAGTATCAACAATCCATTTCTTTTTGTTCTGCGGGTCCTTCATATACCCGTAAGGAGGTTGAGATAACGGTTCACCGAGATTTCCTCTTATGCGGTGTGAACTTCTGACTTTCCTTGAAATATCTCTTGCATACATCTCATTCATAATATTCTTGAAAGGTGCAATTTCATTATCACCTTCATTACTGTCAACCAAATCATTGACTGCTATAAATCGAATGTTGTGCTCAGGAAAGAAGTTGTCCGTATAGTGACCGACCGAAACATAATCTCTGCCGAGACGGGATAAATCTTTCACCATAACAGTTGTTACATATCCCATTTCGATATCTTCAAGCATTGCCTGAAATCCCGGTCTGTTGAAATTCGTTCCCGTATAGCCGTCATCAACATAATACTTTGTGTTGGTAAGTTTTAACTCTTTTGCTTTTTGTGACAGCAACTTTTTCTGATTACCTATTGAGTTGCTTTCGCTGTCTGTACCGTCATCACGGGACAAACGGCAATAGATGGCTGTTATGCCAAAATTATCTGACTGCATTTATCCTCCCTTCTCCGGCAGTCGAATTTACATATTCTGTATTAAGTGTATTTATATCATCGGCA
>JAFODS010000044.1 GCA_017380575.1 Clostridia bacterium
GAAGCAGATGTTTTCCGTATTGGTGGTGATGAGTTCGTTGTCATACTCAAAAATGAAGACAGCATCAATTGCGATGCATTGGTGACCCGTTGTATTCAAGGAATGAAAAATCTTTCGCTTGAGGGATATCCTGAGTGTCGCGTTTCTTGTGCATATGGTGCATCTAAGTTTGATGCAAAAATCGACCGTCAGCTCTCTGATGTTCTGCGTAGAGCTGATAAGGAAATGTATAAAAATAAGGCAATTACCAAAAAAGAGACATTTCCTTGGCAAGAAGGCGCTAAAGGCATTAAGCAGCTTCAGGTTGAAAAATATTGTCAGTTGTTGCAAACGTTAACCGGCAGTACCGACGACTATCTGTTCCTTATGAATATCGAAACGGGTGTTATCCGCTTTTTCGGAGAAGACCCCAACTCCTTTGATATTTCCGACGGGCGTGAACTGGCGAACGGTATTTTGGATATGCTGAATTATGTTCACGCCAATGATCAATTGCTTGTTAAAAAAGCGGTATCTTCCGTTATAAGCCACGATGTCGAAGAGATTGATATAAACTTCCGTATGCATAATAATAATATGCGATGGGTCAACTGCCGTGGAAGTGTCATAAAGGATGAAATGGATAACCATTTTGTTTTCATTGGAAGAATCTCTCAAAACGCAGTAAAGCATCTTTATAATCCTATTACAACCCTGTTTAACAAAGCAAAGCTGAAGATGGACTTGCAAAATGAATCAGCAGATGATTTTAGCTGTTTGATGCTTCTTGATATTGATAATCTTTCAGAAATCAACCTGAAGCACGGTTCGGTTTATGGAGATGCACTGCTCAAAGCTCTGTCAGAGGAACTTGAAAAACGTTTTTCTATGGGACAGATTTATCATGCAGAAAAAGACCGTTTTGTTGTTTTGCTTGATGTAAATTCAAGCAAAGAAGCAAAAAAAATATTTGACGAACTCAAAAGCTCTTTGGCCGGTAAATGCTCAATTTCTGCTTCAGTTGTTCCTAACGATAAATCTGTATATGCAAGCGCAGAAAATATATATGATTATGCAGTTCAAACGCTGAATAACGCCAAAAAGAACAACATCGGGCAGATCGTCTTTTTCTCTGAAGACAGCTTGCTCGAAAGAATTTCCGCTGTTGAACTTTTAGAAGAACTTGAAGAAAGTATCAAGAAAAAATGCAGCGGTTTTTCCCTTGTGTATCAACCGCAGATAAGCGCAGAGGATTATTCTATTATTTCGGCAGAAGCATTGCTTAGATTCGAATCCAAAACAAAGGGACAGATTTTTCCCGACCAGTTTATTCCTGTGCTTGAACAAACAGGGCTTATCAACGAGGTGGGTATCTGGGTTGTGAATGAAGCGCTACGCAAATGTAAGCAGTGGCGTGAATTTATACCGGATTTTAAAATCAGTGTTAACATTTCACCGAAACAATTGGAAAAGAAAAGGATAGCCGCACAAATTACAAGGCTTCTTACAAAGCATGGTCTCCCCGGAGAAGCTCTGATTCTTGAGATTACCGAATCTGCTCAATTGGATGAAAACGAGGACGTTTATGCCATTTTAACAAAACTCCGACAGGTTGGAATTCAAATTGCAATTGATGATTTCGGCACAGGCTATTCTAATCTTGGCAATCTGAAACACCTTCATGCAAACATACTTAAGGTTGATCGTGTATTTATTCGTGACATTAAGGAAAACGGATACAATTACAATCTCATACATAATGTTATCGAATTTGCAAAATCAAACTCATTAAAGGTGTGTTTAGAAGGTGTCGAGAACAAATCTGAGTTGATTGTTTTATCCGGTTTACAGCCCGACATTTTCCAAGGATATTTATTTGATAAACCTTGCTCTGCAGATATGCTTGAAACAAAATATTTTATCAGCAATACTGAAGAATATGCAAAACGATTAGAACGATTTGATAAGCTTGGAAAAGAAAAAAGACATGCACCGCTTGTTAACATGGAAATGAAAACAATTTTGCGCGGTATAAATGTAGGCTTGTGGATTATTCACATTAACGCAAAAACCGGCGAAGGCGAATTGTATACCGATGAAACTATGAGAAGACTGTTAGGCGTTGCCGATGATATTGCCCCGAACGAGTGCTTCAAGCATTGGCAAAATAACATCGATAAAGAGTATCGCGTAGCAGTAGACAATATGATTCATGATATGGCTGAAAGCAATACTGTTATTCAGGTCGAATATCCATGGCATCATCCGCAAAGAGATACGGTTACTGTCCGTTGCTCCGGAAGATGTGTTGAGAAAAATCATGAAGTTATCGTTTTCGAAGGTTTCCACCGTGTAATCAGTGATTTCTAAAATTAAAAGCATACCCGCAGGCAAAAAAGTTTGCGGGTGCTGGCCTTGATCGAAGCGGCACAGGGCAGTGTAAAGAACCTGTTTGAAACGTACCGTGTTACCAAGGAAGGGGTATTGCAGGCACTGCAAGGCATCCGGGGCAGTCAGCGCGTGACCAC
>JAFODS010000045.1 GCA_017380575.1 Clostridia bacterium
CATCGAAAAGCTACCCGACTGTACGCAATCTGTTGTGTTTCAGATGCAAAGCAGTTTTGAAAGAGGAGATTTTTGACTCGGCAAGGCAAAAATCTGCAGATATACTGACGTATTTCAAGGATTTTTAACGAAGTCGAGGCGGAAATATACCTTTCAAAACCTTATGGCTTGTTGGCAATTAAAGTATTATTTAAAATACATAAACAACTGACATTTAATCATTCCGTTATAAAGTTTACGACGTTTATCTGCCTTACGTCCGAATTCTTTTTCAAATTCCTCTGACGGGCTTATAACATAGTAAGCCCAGCCGTGCTTCTGCACAAATTTTTCACCCATGAGCTTATAAAGCTTCTGTGCCTCGCTTATATCAAGCAATCTCTCACCGTACGGCGGATTGCAGATAAGTGTACCCTTTTCGCTCTGCGGTTTGAAGTCGCGAAGGTCGCACTTTTCAAATTTTATTTTTCTCTCAACACCTGCACGTTTTGCATTTACTCTTGCAATTTCAAGTGCTGATTCATCAATATCTGAGCCGTATGCAACAAAATCGGTATCGTAATTTACAAGGTCACGTGCACGCTGACGTTCCTCTGCCCATACATATTCAGGGATAACGTCCCAACGCTCTGCCGAGAAATTACGGTTAACACCCGGTGCAATATTATGCACCATCATTGCACCTTCAATAAGAATTGTACCGCTGCCGCACATCGGGTCATAAAGAGTATGGTACGGGCGAAGTCTTGCAAGGTTGCAAAGCGAAGCCGCCAGAGTTTCCTTTAGTGGTGCAGCATTTGCTTCAAGGCGGTAACCGCGCTTATGCAGTCCCATTCCCGAAGTATCAAGAAGAAGGCTTACCTTATCCTTCATAATCGAAAACTGAATCTGATGCACAGGACCTGTTTCGTCAAACCAGCTTATTTTATACTTTGACTTAAGTCTTTCAACAACTGCCTTTTTGATGATTGACTGACAGTCGCTGACACTGAACAACGTTGAGTTGATTGAATAACCCTTGACAGGGAATGCATCATCCTCGCCTATCCATTCTTCCCACGGCAATGCTTTTGTGCCCTGGAAAAGCTCTTCAAAGCTTCGTGCATAGAAATCACCGACAAGAATCTGAATTCTTTCGGAATAGCGTGAGCAGATATTTGCTCTTGCAAGCAAATTTTCATCACCGCTGAAAAGGACTCTTCCGTTTTCTGAAACAACATTCTCTGCTCCAAGGTCTTTCATTTCGTTCGCTATGAGTGATTCAAGACCGAGAAGGCACGGAATAACAAAATTTATCTTCATAAAATACCTCTTAACAATTTATATTATCTGTGTTGCGTGTCGTGTTACGTGACAGCCGAAATTCACGGCAACAGGCAAGCCTGCAATATGAGTCGGAGCCGTTTCGATAGCGACAGAAAGTGCCGTTGTATCTCCGCCAAAGCCCTGAGGACCGATATCAAGCTTATTTACTCTTTCAAGTATCTCAGCTTCCATTTCACGGTAAAACTCATCGCTGTTTTTTACGCTGACACTTCTGCAGAGTGCTTTCTTCGCAAGGTACGCACACTGTTCAAAATCTCCGCCGATTCCGATACCGAGCACAATCGGCGGACAGGGATTGCCTCCTGCAACTTTAACGCAATCAAGCACATAATTTATTATGTCCTCTCTTCCGCTTGCAGGCGTAAGCATTTTGAGTTTACTCATATTTTCGCTGCCGAAGCCTTTCGGTGCAACAGTTATTTTAACGTTTTCACCGTCAACAATAGTTGTGTGAATAACCGCAGGAGTATTGTCCTTTGTGTTGACCCTTCGCAGCGGATCACCGACAACAGAGCAACGCAAGAATCCGTTTATATAACCGTTATGCACACCTTCATTGACCGCATCGTAAAGATTGCCGTCCGTAAAATGCACATCCTGACCTATTTCAAGAAAAACAACAGCCATTCCCGTATCCTGACAAATCGGAATATCAAGCTCGATTGCAGCATCCAGATTCGCCTCAAGGTCGGAAAGGATATCCTTTGCAAGGTTATTTCTTTCACAAGATTTACATCTGCCGATATTTTCCGCAAGGTCAGACGGTAAAATCTTATTCGCTTTTATGCAAAGCTTTTCAACAGCTTCGCTGATACATTTCACGCTGATTTCTCTCATACTATCACCTGAAAAAAAGGGAGCAGAAAACTGCTCCCGTGTCTTTAGATTTAATTATAAAGCTGCGAATTAAAGCTTGTTTGTACCTCTTCTGTTGTATCCGCCACCGTGTTTTGAATCACGCTTAAGGTCTGACATTTTTTCGTCACTTTCCTGCTTGAACTTTGCCATCATGCTTTCAAAAGACTGAGGCTGTTCAACGGGCTTACTACCCTGCCATACATTCGCGTTGCTACGCTTGGGAGCATTATTTGCTTTCGGCTTGAATGCCGGCTTCGGCTGCTCCATTGCTTTTTTGATAGAAAGGCTTATCTTGCCATCCTCTGCAATAGAAATAACCTTAACCTTGACAGTTTGTCCTACAGTAAGGTGATCCTTGATGTCCTTTACGAATTCGAGTGCTACCTCTGAAATATGTACCATACCCTTTTTGCCGTCCTCAAACTCGACAAAAGCACCGAATGCCGTAAAACCTGTAACTTTTCCCTCAACAATTGCGCCGACTTCTAACTGCATATTAATGCGTACCCCTCCAAGAAAAATTGAACACGTCAGTCATTGACAGAGATGTCCTGATAGACCCTTTCACCCGGCATAACATAGCCAAGCTTATCTCTTGCAATTTCCTCTACGTATTCATCTTTATCACCATCGTTGATTTTGTCGCGCAAAGCTTCGTTTTCCGCTTCCTGCTCTGCCTTGACTTCATCAACTGCAGCAATTTCCTTTTTAACATCGTTAATATCTTTAACTATAGAAAACAACGAAATGGCAAAACAAGCACTGAGAACAATAGCGAAAAAGACAACAATAAAACTACGTCTTTGTTTCTTTACCTTTGCCACCTTCGTCACCTCGATTCTTTAAAATAAAACTATCTGAGCATAATTCGACGAAAAAATTATACACTATGTTATGTCGAATATGCAAGTCTTTTTTTGTAATTTTATGCAAGATTTTTAATATTTTTTTAGCAAAAACAGAGTTTTTTGTTTTTAAAATGTATATTTTCTTTTTAAACTTCATAAAAAGTCTTCTCACCGCATTAATTGCCGTTTTTGCAGGAGAAAAAACGAAACTGCTCAACGAATAGAAATAGACATACATTCCCACTCCTTCAGCAAGAAAGACATACATAAAAAGCTGTCCGTCGCACACAGCAAGCAAAAACAGAAAAGTTGCTGCAAGGCAGACGAACACATAGATTATATCCCTTACACTACGAAGCTTTTTAGCACTTCCTGTAAGCAGATAAAAGAAGATTCTGATTAAATCATAGACTATTCCGAGAGTGAAGCCGAGTCCTGCCGAATACATAAAGCAAACAAGCTGAAACGCGGGTGTTGGCATATACTGCATTATCTGAACACCTTTGAAAAAAAGCCGCCCTTTGCCTTTCCCTCGGAGTAAGAAACAGCATCAATATTGCCTTCAACAATCATATCTCCGCTTTCAACTGACAGACGGCTGATTTTAAGCAACGAGCCTTTTATGAATATTTCTCCGCATTCGCTCTCGGCAACAATTGTTTCTTCATCAAAGCTTTCAACATCAACAATACCCGTCATGGTTACTTTTTTCCTTGACTCAATAACAAGGTCGTGCATTGTATTTTCAGGCATAAAAAACCACCTCATAACATTGTATGAGGTGAAAAAATCTTTTATTACATTCTTACAGAACTTTGTACATAAGTCCTGCATCGTCTTTTGTTGCGTGTTCGACAACCTTTGTTACCTGAATTTTTGTGGTGTTAGCACCCATTGTGATTTCGATAACGTCGCCTTCCTTTACGTCATAAGATGCTCTTGCAATCTTACCGTTGACGGTAACGTGCTTTGCATCGCAGACTTCATTTGCAACCGTTCTTCTTTTTATTACTCGTGAAACCTTAAGATATTTATCAAGTCGCATAGTTTTCTCCAATGATAAAATTCACGGCAGGACATTACGCCCTGCCGAATAGAATTTACAAAAAAGACTTATTTAATAGCATCCTTAAGAGCCTTACCAGCCTTGAATGCGGGAACCTTAGAAGCGGGAACTGTCATTGTTTCGCCTGTTCTCGGGTTACGAGCCTGCTTCTCTGCACGCTCTCTTACTTCGAATGTACCGAAGCCTACGAGCTGGATCTTGTCGCCTGCCTTAAGAGCATCTGTAACTGCACCGAAAACAGCGTTTACTGCCTTCTCAGCAGCCTTCTTGTCCATTTCGCCCTTTGCAGCAACTGCATTGATAAATTCTGTCTTATTCATTGTAATTCCTCCAAATTTTATTTTTATATTATGAAATACCTTTATCCAAGTATATCACATACATTTTTTAGCTTCATCCCAGAGCTCATCAAGAATCTCAAGAGAAGAAGTTTTCATATCAATTCCGCGTTCTTCGGCAAGCTTCTCAACCTTTTTGAACCTGCCTATGAATTTGTCTGTCGATGAAGTCAGAGCTTCTTCGGCATCCACCTTCACAAAACGTGAAACATTGACTGCAGAAAAAAGAACATCGCCAAGCTCGTCGCTTATTTCTTCCTTATTACCGTTGGCAATCGCTTCCTTAAGCTCCCCTATTTCTTCATAGAGTCTTTCCAAAGCTCCGTCAACCTGTGTCCAGTCAAATCCTGCCTTTGCAGCTTTCGATTGGATTTTGTCTGCCCTCATAAGAGCCGGCAGTTCACGAGGCACGGAATCAATTGCCTGAGAAGTTGTTTTCTGTCCTTTTGTTTTGCGCTTTATTGCATCCCAGTTTGTGAGAACATCGTCAACGGAATTCACATTGATTTCGCCAAAAACATGAGGATGACGTTCAATCATCTTTTTGCAGTTTTCGTCGGCTACGTCGTCGATATTGAAAACGCCTTTTTCGTCCTCAATCTGTGCGTGGAACACAACCTGCATAAGCACGTCGCCAAGCTCTTCACGAAGCATTTCCGCATCGCCTTTGTTGATAGCCTCGATTGTTTCGTAGGTTTCTTCAATAAGGTTTTTCTTAATGCTTTCGTGCGTCTGCTCAATATCCCAGGGGCAACCGCCCTCCGAACGCAACGCTCTTATGACATCAACAAGGTCATAAACATTATATTTATCTTTGAATTTAAACTCGTTTGTCATAATTATACCTATTTTAACCTAAAAAGCCAAGTTTTTCAAGCTTTTTTGAAATTTTTTCGCCCTTCGGAAGCATTTCAAGGTCATCTTTTGAAAGTGCTTTTATGAAAAGAAGTGCAAGTACGTAAACAATTACCGCTGCAGCCACCGCAATTACAAGTGCGATTGTGTTTCCGTTAAGCATACTTTCGGGATCACCGAAGCTTGCAAGCACCTTTGAGAATACCTTAACCGTAGCAAAAGCTGTTACTGCAGAAATTGCCGAACAGATAAACGGCTTGATGAAAACAGAGGCAAGATTAATTTTCACACCTGAAATTTTGATTATGCTGAAGAGGTTTATACCAACCACAATAACATAGCAGGCAATTGAACCGATCGGAGCACCGTTGATATTGATTGAGGGATTTCCGATAAGCATATAGTTAAGAATAATTTTCACAACAGCACCGATAGCAAGCGACTTAAGCGGAATATCCGTTCTGCCCAAAGCCTGAAGCATATTTGTTATCGGTGAAGAAACAGCAAAAAGGAAAACCGAAATTCCGTAAATTGTAAGAATCGGAGAACCGATTGTTGCTGCTGAATTGCCGTAGAACATATTAAGAAGATTGTAAGAAACGGCTGCAAGACCGAAGCCTACCGGCAACGCGATAAGCATTGTAACACGGATAACAGATTCAACTGTTGTTTTGATTGTCTTTGAATCGTGCTTTGCCCAAGCGGCAGAAATAATCGGAATTGCACTTATACCGAGTGTCATTGTTATAGTGGGCACAAGGTTTTTGAAGTCGAGGGTTTCACCGTAAACACCGTAAAGATATTTAACAATCTGTCCGTCAGCAATACCCTCTTTAATGAGATAGCTTGAATAAATGCCCTTGATAACCTCAGGAGCTTTTTCAACAGCGTAAGCAAGTCTGTTCTGAATCGTAGCCGAGTCAATAAGATTTGTTACGTTGAGGATAAGTGAACCGACAGCCATCGGCAACGCTGTTCTGACAAGAATTTTTGCAACGTTTCTGCTGTCATCAGGCTTCGGGGAATTGATAAGGTCTTCCTTTGTAATTCCGTCACCTTTGATTCTGTGTCTTATTGAAAGGAAAATAAAGCCGAGAACAGTACCGATAGTAACACCGAGAACAGCTGTTGCGGCAGCATAAGGATAAAGAGCTGCAAGAGCATCTGCCTTGTCTGTATAAACAGTACCCATAACAGCTTCGCCGTTTGCAAACTTTTTAAGCTGTACACTGAGAAACGCATATGTTATTCCAAGGCCGAGCAAAAGCTTACTGAGAGCCTCAATAACCTGTGAAATTGCCGTCGGCATCATATTCTGCATACCTTCGTAGTAGCCGCGGAAGGTTGACATACAGCAACAGAAGAAGATTGACGGAGCAATTGCAAGAACGCACCAGATATTCTCTGTATATCCGACAACAAACTTTGTGTACGGATATGCAATTATGAACATCAGCATGGTTCCTATCGCACCTGTCATAAGGAAGAGCCGTGTTGCGACCTTTCTTATCAGCCTTACATCACGGAAATGGCCGAGTGAACGTTCCTTCGCAACCATTCGTGAAACTGCAATCGGCAAGCCTGCCATTGAGATTGAATAAAGCGGTGTATAAATTTCGTATGCTGTATTGAAGTAACCTCTGCCGACCTCACCAATGAGCATTGACAGCGGAATTTTAAACAACGCACCAATTACCTTAACCAACACGGTTGCAACAACAAGAACAAGGGCTCCGTTAAGCAACGATTGAGATTTAGCTTTTTCCTTCGCCATTGATGCACCTCCTAATTTTCATAAGTTATATTTTACCATATATTTGTATTTTTAGCAATTATTTTCAAAAATTATCTTGAAATAAACTCGTTAAGAAGCGACTTTTCGGGAAGCAGGGACACTTCAATCGCATTAAAACGGTTAATTACATTTCTGAGTTCCTTAACCTTTTCAATATAAATGCTGTCTGACGGAACTTCCGAAAGCAGACGAAGCGCTTCGTTTTTGAAAAGGCAGGTTTCATAAGCGTGGAATGAATTGATTCTTACATCGGCATAGGATTCAAACGGAAAGAGAAATTTATCCTCTCCGCTGAGAACACCCTGCCACATAAACAATGTGTTTTCAACAGAAGAATTCCTGTGTTCATAGTCACGGATCATTCTTCTTATAAGACGGAGATTCCTTTTATTCAGAAGAATTTCTCCGTCGTCAGCAAGTATTCTTGAAGAAACGCTGATGTAAATTCTGTAAAGATGAGTTTCATCAATTCCCTGAGTAATCACTGGATTGAGTGCGTGCAGACCCTCGACAATTATAACATCGTCTTTACCGAGAGAAATATGCTTTGTTTCTTCGCTTCGGCAGCCTGTAGTAAAATCAAAAATCGGAAGCTTGGATTCTCTTTTTTCAATAAGCTCTCCGAAACACCTGTGAATAAGCTCAACATCAAGTGCTGTCACGTTTTCATAATCCTTCATTCCGTCTTCGTTAAAAGGAATGTCGGCTCTGTTAAAATAAAAATCATCAAGGGAAACTATGAAAGCATTTTTCCCACTTGAACGGATTTTCTGTGCAAGGATTCCTGCAGTTGTTGTTTTTCCGGATGAGCTCGGACCTGCAAGAAGCACGATATCATAAGCCGGGTTTGAAAGGAAGCTGTCCACAACCGCATTTACCGCCGAATCAAATCTTTCTTCGCAGGCAAAGATAAAACCCTGCGGATTTTCTGATGATTTTTTATTGATTAAAGAAAGTGTGTTAACCATTACTCTGAAGCTCCGTTAAGATTATACTTTAATTACCAACAACACATAAGTCTGAAACGCAACATATTACGCACATTCGTGCAGTTTTCTCTTTGACATACGTGCGTATGACTGCATCGAAAAGCTACCCGACTGTACGTAATATGTTGTGCTTCAGATGCAAAGCAGTTTTGAAAGAGGAGATTTTTGCCTCGGCAAGGCAAAAATCTGCAGATATACTGACGTATTTCAAGGATTTTTAACGAAGTCGAGGCGAAAATATACCTTTCAAAACCTTATGGCTTGTTGGCAATTAAAGTATTGTAAAACTCTTTGATTTTTGCTTTTCTTTGGAGCAATTCATCAAAGCGAGAAATATACTCATAAGGATATTTATAGTTAAAAATTCTTTCAATATTCCTGCCGAATGGCTCTTTAAGTTTAATTACGGCACCTGCACCGACAGCGAGAACTGTGTGGCACTCTTCCATCATAAACACATTGTAAAGACATTCGTATCCCGGTTTGCACCAACCGACATTTTCAAGGTTACCCAACGATCTCGACTGTCTGTACATATAATAAGGAATGTAACCGTTTTCGTAAAACTTTTCCTGAGCATAAACGAGCATTTTATTGGCTACTTCTCCGCTTTCAACGTCAATACCGCCCGTTACAATATTTGAAGAGCGTTTAAGTGCAAGTGTATGTAAGGTTATGTTTTCGGGATTAAGGCTGATTGCTTTGTCGACAGTATTGCAGAAGCTTTCATAGCTGTCGTCTGTCAGTCCTGCAATCAGATCCATATTTATATTGTCAAAGCCTTTGCTTCTTGCTGTTTTGTAAACATCAAGCACATCCTCAACCGTATGACGTCTGCCAATTGAAACAAGCACATCGTCGTTGAAGGTCTGCGGATTTATGCTTATTCTTGTTATGCCGTATTTTTTGATAACATCGAGCTTTTTGGGTGTAACCGTGTCTGCCCTGCCCGCTTCGATTGTATATTCTCTGCAGGATGAAAAATCAAAATTTTCGTCAATCTCTTTACAAACTCTGTCAAGCTGTTCTGCACTGAGTGTTGTCGGAGTACCGCCGCCCCAATAAACAGATTCAAGGCGAAGTCCGAGAGAGTTTGCAATTTCAGCAGTGTAACGGATTTCCTCGCAAAGCTTTTCAACATAATCAGGCAGAAGCTTTTTCGCCTGTGCGATTGAGTGAGAAACAAACGAGCAATAATTACAGCGTGTCGGACAAAAAGGAATTGAAACATAAAGGCTGAAGGATTTTTCATCCGAAAGTCCCATTATTTTTTCTTCAGCTTTCGCAACGCTGAATGCAAGGTTTGTTTTATCGGGCGAAACGAGGAGTTTTTCATTGAAATAGCCGACGGCTTCTTCGTCACCGTTTGCCACCATCAGAGTGTTCATAAGCTTTGACGGACGAACACCCGTAAGGATACCCCACTGCGGAGTATACCCTGTCACCTTGCAAAGGATATTATAAAGCAGAACCGCCATTTCTCTTTCGCAGTCATCATAATCGTTTTCAAAGCATTCAGCTTCTTCTTTTGTTTCATCAAGAGAAAAGCTGACTTTGATTTTATATCCGTTTTCACATTCTTCAAGAGAAGTTATAACAGCGAAAGAGTCTTCTCCCTCGTCGCCTTCGTGAAGAACACGAATGGTTTCATAAGGGTAGAAAACTCTGCAAAGGTTTTCCATTTCATAATGAAACTTATGGTTGATAACCTTTAAAATCATTTGAATCGCCTCATATATCTGTTTCTGCGTTTTTCGTACTCCATTGTTGTTGCACGGTTGTGACCGGGATAAATCTCATAGTCGCCCGGCATATTGTAAAGTCTTGTTATAGACTCAAGCATTTCATCCTCGCTGCCGTCAAAGAAATCCATACGTCCGACGGTGAGGCAGAAAAGAGTATCACCTGTAAAGATTGTACGCTCATCTTCGGCAAAATAGCACACACTGCCCTTCGAATGACCGGGTGTATGAAGAACGTTAAACTCGATTTCGCCAAGCTGAATTTTGTCGCCGTCCTCAACAGTTATATCAGCAGGAACGTATTTCTGCATTCCCGGCATCATTTCGTGACCGAAGCTCGGAAGCTCGTCAAGGAGCTTGTATGCTTCTTCCTTATGAATTACAATCTGAGCTTCAGGATAAGCCTCTTTAAGGTCGTAAACACCGAAAATATGGTCATAATGTCCGTGGGTCAGCATAATGTACTTCAGGTTTTTGCCTTCAAGTCTGTCTGCAAGCTCTTTTGTATACTCACCGCAGTCAATAACTGCCGTTTCGTTCGTTTTTTCATCGGTCACAATGTAGCAGTTTGCCTGCACTGGACCGAGAGCTAATGTTTCAATATTCATTTCTGATTTTCCTTTTTATTATTTTACCCAGATATCCGTGTCCATAAGTATTGTCACGGGTCCGTCATTCTGAATATCAACCTTCATATCAGCACCGAAAGAACCGTGTTCAACGTTTTTAACACCGTTCATCTTAAGCTGTTCAATGAAATATTCGTAAAGCTCTTCCGCCATCTGCGGAGGTGCCGCCGTTGTGAAAGACGGGCGGTTACCCTTTTTAATATCAGCACACAAGGTAAACTGTGAAATCACCAATACTTCTCCGTCGATATCAAGAACTGATTTATTCATCTTGCCCTCGTCATCTTCAAAAACACGAAGCTTCGCAATCTTTGCGGCAAGAACATCTGCGTGCTGTTTTGTATCCTCGGGACCAACACCCAGAAGGACATTGTATCCCCAACCTATTTTTCCGATAAGCTCTCCGTCAACCGTAACCTTGGACGAAGAAACACGCTGTACAACAGCTTTCATCGTATCATTCCTTATTTTATATTAATTGAATTACGCTCTTTCAACATCAAGAATTCCGTTGATTTTAAGTATCTTTGCCATAACACCCTGAAGATGCTCAATTCCGTTAACAGCAAGCGTCAGCTCAATTGAAGCTCTGCCGTCCTTTTTACTCTTGGTGTTGATACCGTAAATCATAACGCGCATATCGGCAATAACCTTTGATACGTCTGCCATAAGACCGACACGGTCAAGACAGGTTATGCTGAGAGTTGCAGTAAACTCTTCCTTGACGTCGCTGTCCCATGTTGCATTAATCCAACGCTCAGGTTCATCACAAAGCTCAATAACCTTAGGCACGTTTGTGCAGTCTCTTTTATGGATTGACACACCGTGACCTCTTGTTATGAAGCCGATTATATTATCGCCCGGAAGCGGACTGCAGCATTTTGAGAATTTGACAAGGCAGTTTTCGATACCTTCAATAATAACGCCGTCATTGCTCTTTGAACGTTTCTGCTGAGGCTTTGTAATTTTGATAACATCTTCCTGCTTTTCTTCAGGCTGTCTGTATATCTTGACATACTCATCCTTGATATGGGGCATCATCTTATTAAGTGAAACTCCGCCATAACCGATAGCTGCATAAAACTCATCAGGAGTTGTAAAACGCTGACGCTGAGCAATCATAAGTATGAACTTTTCATATTCATCGTCGGTAAGTCTTATGAAATTACGTCTGAATTCACGCTCAATTTCAAGCTTTCCTTCAAGAATATTTTCGTCGCGACGTTCTTTCTTGAACCACGAGCGGATTTTGTTTCTCGCACCGCTTGTTTTGACAAACTTGAGCCAGTCACGGCTCGGTCCTTTACCCTGCTGTGACGAAGTGATAATTTCAACAATTTCGCCCGTTTTGACCTCATAGTCAATCGGTACAATTCTTCCGTCAACCTTCGCTCCGACCATTCTGTTACCTACAGCGGAATGGATAGCATAAGCAAAGTCAACAACCGTTGCTCCTGCAGGAAGGCTTATTACAGAGCCCTTCGGGGTGAAAACAAACACTTCTTCCTGCACAAGGTCGGTTTTGATTGTGTGAACAATATCCTCGGGGTTTTCGGAAACAGTCTGCGATTCAAGAAGCTGTCTTATCCACGAGAATTTCTCTTCAAACTTCTGTTTGCCGTTCATTCCAAGCTTATATTTCCAATGAGCCGCAACACCGTATTCAGCTGTGCGGTGCATTTCCCAGGTTCTTATCTGCACTTCAAAGGGAATTCCGCCTTCACCGACAACGGTTGTGTGAAGCGACTGATACATATTGGCTTTCGGAGTGGAAATATAATCCTTGAATCTGCCGGGAATTGACTTGAACATATCGTGAATAATTCCGAGACAGTTGTAACAGTCGATTACATCATCAACGATGATTCTGACCGCATAAATATCATAAATTTCGTCAAAATCCTTGCCCTGCATATACATCTTACGGTAAATTCCGTGAACGCTCTTTACACGTCCCGTGATGCTGCAGTTAGGCACGACCTGTTTTATACGGTCGTTGATTTTCTTTTGTATATTATCAAGATACTCCTTACGCTTTGACTGCTGCTGTTCAAGCAGAGTCTGAATTTCTTTGTACGCAACGGGGTCAAGGTAACTGATAGCAAGGTCTTCAAGCTCTTCCTTAACACCGCGGATACCGAGTCTGTGTGCAATGGGAGCATAAATTTCAAGAGTTTCCTGAGCTTTTTCACGTCTTTTATGTGGTCGCATAAAAGCAAGTGTTCTCATATTATGAATACGGTCAGCGAGCTTGATGATTATAACTCTGATGTCCTGCGACATAGCCATAAGCATCTTACGCACGTTTTCCGCCTGCTGTTCCTCCTTCGTGAAAAGCGGCACTTTACCAAGCTTTGTAACACCTTCAACAAGCTCGGCAACGTCTTCGCCGAAATCCTTTTTCACGTCCTCCTTGGTAAGCTCCGTGTCCTCAACAACATCGTGCAAGAGGGCAGCAATCATCGATTCGCTGTCCATACCGAGACCGTAAAGAATCTTTGCAACCTGAACGGGATGAATGATATACGGCTCGCCCGAACGGCGGAACTGTCCCTCATGTGCTTCCCTCGCGATTTCATAAGCCTTCTTTATATATTCGATATCCTCTTTGTCCATTGTTTCGCTGACATCAGCAATCAGGTCCTCAAACAAACCGTCTGCGGACTTTTCACTTCTCTGCGAAGCCAACACGGATTCATCAATGTAATCTTCAGAAGATGTATCAATATTCAGATTTTCGTCTAATCTTTTCTCGTTTTCTTCAGACATCGTTCTTACCCTTTAACCTTCAAAATCTTTGAATTTTTTCAACACAGGTGCATCGTTAAGATTCACCTTTACGTTTTCCTGCGGTAACGTAAGATTACCGTCACCGTCATAAACCACCGTGCCAAGCTCAGTAAGAGCTTCAACCGCAACGCAAACCTTTGCGTAGCTTTCTGCACCGAGGCCTAATCGTTTGCAAAGTATCTCGTTATCATAACGCCATTTGCCTTTGCTTCTTATAAACTTATACACAAGAGCTATGAAATCACGGTCAGGCAAAGCTGAAATGTGTGCCGTGTTTCTTCCACTCATAATGTCATCAAACATACCCATAGACACGAACAGCGTTTCATCGTCCATATCGTGAAGCTTGATGTTCTTAACTAATATACTAAGCCTTATCTGACCTAAATATTCATTTGCTTCAAAGGTTGTCGCAACATCAAGCACATCACCGACAACATAAGGAAAATCGAGCTGTGTCATCCTGAAAAGCACCGCGTTGAGATTTGTATCTCCCCTTCTTAACGAAAGACGAAGATGCTTTCCTGAACCGATCGGAGTTATATCCGTCAGAGTCATATTATAAAGCCCGAAAACAGGTTGCGGATTGCCTGCACCGAAAGGTTCAAGAGATTCGATAACATCGAGCAACTCTGTATTAACACAAGACGGATTTATTTTAAAATCAATGTTCTGTACGGGATAAAACGCTTCTTTGGTATCGGCATATCTGTTGATTTCACGCCTGAACAAATCTATTTTGTCAGTATCAATTCCCAGACCTGCAGCAAGAGTATGTCCGCCGTAATGGTCAAGCACTTCCGAGCAAGCAGATAAAGCTTCATAAAGACTGAAGCCGTCAACACTTCTGCCTGAACCCTTTGCCGTATTATCTTCATTTTCAGTTATAACAATCGTAGGTTTACCGTATTTTTCAACAAGACGCGAAGCTACAATACCTATAACACCGTCGTGCCAGCCTTCACCGCTGACAACAAGAACACGGTCATATTTCCACGAAGGATTCGACTCAATTATCTCAACAGCCTGATTAAGAATCTCCTGTTCTGTCTGCTGACGGGCAACATTGTCGTCGTTAATCTCCTGTGCAAGAAGGTTTGCTTCGTCACAATCTTCGCTGAGAAGAAGTCTTATCGCTCTGTCAGCAGTGCCGATTCTTCCCGCAGCATTGATTCTCGGTGCAATACCGAAGGCAACCGTGCCCGATTTTACATTTTTACCCTCAAGACCTGCAACTTCAAGCAAAGCCTGAATTCCCGGTCTGTCAGAATCGTTGATAAGCTCGGTACCTCTTCTGACAATGCTTCTGTTTTCGCCTCTCAAAGGCATAACATCAGCAACCGTACCGATTGTTACAAGATCAAGGAAAGATTCCGTAACCTCATTTTCTTCGCCCTCAAGTGCACATATCAATTTATATGCAACACCAACACCTGCGTAGTCCTTAAATTCAAGAATACAATCTTCAAGATGCGGGTCAACAACCGCAACCGCGTCAGGAATAACATCTGATGGCAGATGATGGTCAGTTATAATCAAATCCATTTCAAGCTGACGGATATATTCAGCTTCTTCAACAGCACTTATGCCGTTATCAACCGTAATTATGAGCTTCGCACCCATACGGCTGATATTGTCAATCGCGCCGTAGCTCAGGCCGTAACCTTCAGTGTGTCTGTTAGGCACGGCAAAAACAACATCCGCACCCTGCAAAGCAAGGTAAGAATACAGAAGTGCTGTTGCCGTAACGCCATCAGCATCGTAGTCACCGTAAACGGCTATTCGTTCAAAGTTATCAAGTGCAGTTCTGATTCTCCTGACTGCCTTGTACATATCAGGGAAATCAAACGGGTCCGCACCCATAACTTCGGCAACTCCAAAAAACTCTTCAGCATCTTCAATATTTTTCACTCCGCGTGCTGAAGCAATAAGGGCGGCATACGGGCTGATATTAAGCTCTTCGGCAATAAGGGTTGCCGCTTCCTTGTCACAATTGTTGACTATCCACTTTTTTCTACTCATAATGCCGCCTCCTTTCTTTAAGTTCGTATATATTATTTATCGTAAATTTTTTCGAGCTGATTTACCGTGTTTGAAACATCAAACAGCTTTGCCTTTTCCTCGTCTTTTTTGCCTGCAGGAGCATCAAGAACACGGTTTATTTCTTCAGCCCATTCCTTTGCACTCTTTTCAAGTGAAACATAATTGACAAGGCCTATATCTGCAGTTTTTGTTACAACATCTGAAACAACACATTTCAGTCCTGCAGCCTGTGCCTCCACAAGTGAAAACGGAAGTCCTTCAAAAAGCGACGGCATAAGAAAACAATCGCAGCAGGCAAGTATCTGCGGAATTTCAGTCATTATGCCCGGCATAAGAACTGTTTCCTCAAGTCCGAGTTCGCTTATTTTTAGTTTAAAATCTTGAGCAAGCCCGCCATCACCGACCCAGATATAACGAAAATCATTTCTGATTTTCTTGAGTTCCGCTATAATTTCAAGAGCAAAAATCGGATTTTTAACTTGTGTTATTCTTCCAACCGAAACTATCCGATGTTCATCATCTGTAGAAAGTCCTAATTCTGATTTAAATTCATAGCTGACAGTCGGTTGCTCATATAATTTCATATCAATTCCGTTATAAACAAGCTCATATGTTTTATCATCATAGAAATATTCACCTGCAACAGATGAACACGCAACCATATCTGTTGTACAGGACGCGATCATTTCCTTCATTTTTGAATGATATACTTTTTGAACACCAGTGATCACTTTAGAAACAATACCTTCAGCCTTAAACTGACTTTTAGAGGTATGTGCATGGCAAATGCGTTTCTTAATCCCTGCTTTTTCTGCAAAATGAAGTATTATACCGTTGAGCAAATCCATATTTGCATGAACAATATCAAAGTTACCTTTATTCAAAAAGTTCTTCACTTTGATAAAGTAAGCAAGTTTTTTGAACACTGAGTCAAGATCACCCATACGAACAACCTTAACACCCATATCAAGCACTCTTTGTTCATGAAGGCAAGCTACATCCTTATCGATTGCAATTGCAACAGTAGCATCATATTTTGTTTTATCAAGCTTATCAAGAACATTTACAAGAAAAGTTTCTATTCCGTTAGCGCTGAGACCGTGAGAGAAATAGACTATCTTTTTCAAAAGGAACACTCCTTAAAAACTTTTATGACGTTTCGCAACCTCGTCAAGAATTTTCTGCTTGTATTCGCCGTGAATTTTAAACTTTGTTGAGAATATAACAAGAGAAATAAGCATCATTGCGGGTGGCACAATAAACATCATAAATGAAATTGCACTCTTTGCAGATTCAGTTACAACCGCTGTGTCTGCATTCTGTCCGCTGAAGTCATAGTTTGTAAGAGCAAACGAAGCGTACATAATAATGCTCTGCATTGTGTATGCCATCTTCTGAAGGAATCCCTTCATTGAGAATGTAAGGCTCTGATTACGTTTGCCGAGCTTGAACTCACCGTAGTCAACAATATCAGCAAGCATAACAGTCTGATTAACAAACATACTTGCAGTACCGAGTGAAGTTATAATATAGCAAAGACCGAGGGCAACAACGTTTCCACCGAAGCCGTAACCGATGATTGCCATACCGATATAACCCGTTGCAGCCATAAGAAGAGAAAGCTTATAAATTGAACGGTTGTTCATAAATTTTGAGCAAATCGGTACTACGAGAATACCGAGTACAGAACCGACAGTACCCATAAGATTAAATGTTGACTGCTTTGCAAGACCGCCGCCGACTTCTTCAAAGTAGAATGCACTGATACCCGAAGTCATATAGAAGCCTGCATTTGAAATCATTGCAAAAAGCATAAAGATAAGAAGCTGGTCATTCTGTTTGATTACACTGATTGCATTTTTAAAAGAAAATTTTTCGTCGCTGTGAATTACATTTTTCTCTTTTGTAACCAATACACAAATCAAAGCAAAGACAACCAAAAGAACTGCCGCAATTATTGACCATCTGCCGAAACCGTCTTTAAGAACGTTCTGCGGAAGTTTATCAAGATCATCCTTCGCAGCACCTGCAAGAAGAGGAATCATAATCGGTGTAAGAATCGAAATAATACCCTGACCGAGACCGGAGAAAGCTCTTGCTACCGTAGAAATAAGGTTTCTGTCCTTCTCGCCTGTTGCCATTGACGGAATCATTGACCAATACGGAATGTCGGCAAGGGTGTTTGTCATACCCCAGAGAACATAGAAAACAGCAACATAAACCATCATCCAACCTGAGCCTAAAGGTATACCCGGATTATTAAAAAGCAAAGCCAAAACAACAGCATTGAGCAATGCACCCCTGAGAATCCAAGGACGGTATTTGCCCATTTTACTGTTGCAACGGTCAACGATTGAACCCATCATCGGGTCGTTAATTCCGTCCCAGAGTCTTGCAAGCGGTGTAATTATAAGAAGAAACCACGGGCTGATACCAAGAACCTTTGCAAGATAGATTGAAAGATATGAATAGAACATGCCGTAGCTAAGGTCAAGACCGATTGCACCCACGCCATATCCGACACCGTTTTTAAGTAATTTCCAGTTCATTTTAATTTCCCTGCTTTCATTCGCATAGTTAAATAGTATTTTATCATATATTTCATGATTGTACAATAGAAAAAACAGCACTCTGAAAATTTTTCAGAGTGCTGTAAACAGTTAAATATTAAAGTTTGATTTTACCAACAGAAATCTTAAGGATAATCAAAGCATCAGAAGAGTTAATCTTCTGGTCACCGTTCGGGTCTGCATTGAAAATACCCTGCTTCGGATCAATGTAAACGCTCTTACCAACTGATCTCTGAAGAACAAGAAGTGCATCAGAAGAGTTGATTCTTGTGTCAAGGTTTACGTCCGGAACGATCTTATCTGCCTTTGTATTATGTGCATACGGTGTTGAGCAGATAGCGCAGACTCTGTGCTTAAGACCTGTCTTCTCGTATGTAGGAAGCTTATCGTAAACCCATTCACCGCCCTGATGACCCGGTGCTTTGATTGTTTCTTCATAAGAATAACCACAGTGTGCACACTGGCAGACATTCTTACCGTCTACCGTACAGGTAGGCTTCTTAGCAACTTTCTTCTCGATTGTCGTATGCTTACATACAACCTTGAAACCAAGAACATAGCCTTCGCCGTAACCTTCAATACCTGCAACGTAAACTTTACCGTTACCTGAAGCAACATTGTTTACATAAACAACTTTATAATCCTTACCTGCTTCAACCTTTTTACCGTTATCAAGAGTTACCTTAATTTCCGGTTTGTAAGGTGCACCTGTATATTCAACTTCTGTCTTGATTTCTGAAACCTTACCGAGTGAAATATCTTCAACCTTTTTGATTGTTGCCTTGGGATAATTTGCAGCAAGGAACTCGGGAAGGAAAGTGTTACCTTCAACAGTTGTAAATTCAATACCTTCAGCAAAGCACTGATCAAATGCACCCTTGCCGATTTCAGTTGTGTTCTTTGAAATTTTCACTTTACTAAGTGAAAGGCAGTTATAGAATGCATTAACACCAATCTTCTTAACCTGGAAGGGAATTTCGATGCTTTCAAGGAAGTAGCATGCGTAGAATGTACTTGCTTTAAGCTCTGTAAGACCAAGAGGAAGGTTTACAACTTCAAGAGAACCGCAGTTAGCGAATGCTGATTCACCGATTGACTCAACTGAATCAGGAATTTCAACCTTCTGAAGCTTTGAACAAGAAGCAAACGCCTGTGTGCCGATCTTAGCAAGATGATCAGGAAGCACTACACTCACAAGCTCACCGTGGTTATAGAAAACCTTGTCTGCAATTTCAACAACAGGAAGTCCGTTGTAGGTTGTCGGAACAGTAAGTTCTGCAACTGTTGCACAACGGTAAGCCGTTGCAATGTAGCCTGTCTTTTCCGAGTTAAGCTGGAACTCGAAGTCATTAACAGAATCACGAACAATTTCAACAGTCTTATCCTCAACAGTTACCTGTGATGTGATATCAACATAACCTGAGTTTGCAGCATGTATAACATTAAGATCAAATGTTGTCGGTCCGTTAGCGGCACTGCTCTTAGCTTTGAAAGTTACAGTTGCGAAAACACCGTTGAATTCAAAATTGTTACTACCTGCAAGAACCCACACATATTTACCGGGAGTCTTAAGGTTCTGCGAGAAAGCGGTTCCGTTCGGCTGAGCATCAAGTGCCTTTTTAAGACCTGCTCCAACTTTAGCATCTACGAAATCAAGCTTTGCCTTGTCATAGTTAAGCTCAAGGTTAAGCGCAGCAGCTTTGCTGTATGCTGCAGAGAAATAAACCGTTACAACGATCTCTTCGCCCTGCATAAAGCTTTCCTCTTTTGTTGAAGCTATAATATTTGCCGATGCAGCTGTTACTGAAAAAGCAAATGTGCTCAACACAAGGATCACAGCAAGAACGATAGCAATGAGTCTTTTGGTAAACTTTTTCATTATTATCACCTTTCCTCAAAAAATTCGGGGGTTTTGCTTTGTATACACTTAACATTCTATAATATTTATACCAAAATGTCAATCTTAATTATTGAAAGTGTTTTTCTTTTAAACGAAATACATCTTTTACATCAGAAAATTTATTAATTTTATTGATTTCAATGAAGTTTTTATTTATAATCTGTTTAGCAGAGTTTGGGATATCGCAAAGGAGGCGTTTTAATGGCTGAAAGAAATTACAACAAGCTCATAAAGATTCTCCAGATAGCTTCCGGAATATTTATGATAGCAATGGTTATCCTTTGCATATATCTTACACAAAAGTATAATATTAAAGTAACAAACATTCCCGAGCTGAGTCAGAAGCTTCCGAGCGGTACACTTGTTCTTGCAATCGGATTTATAGTTTTTTCAGTTGTGAAATCATTTGCACTCATCTTCCCGCCTGCCGTTGTTTTCTCAATTTGTGCTTATATGATTCCGAACGTATGGCTTGCACTTATAATAAACGTTATTTCCGTTTTCTCAGCCTTTCCATTCCGTATGTGCTCGGCAGATTCACGGGAGCCGGTATGGTCGATACATTAAAGAACAAATTTAAGGCAATCAAAAAGATTGATGATTTCGCAGGAGCAAACGAAACCGAAATGACTTTCGCAATCAAACTTTCGGGTCTTCTCCCGGGTGACCTTTCAAGCCTTCTTTTCGGTGCAATGGACATTTCATATAAAAAATATATGATTGGTTCATTCCTCGGAACACTTCCACTTGCAGTTGTTTACACATTTTTCGGTTATGCACTCAGAAATGTCGGCGAACAGCCGTGGGTTGTTGCAATTCCCGTTGTGGTAATTATCGTATTCACCCTCATCGCAGGAGCTATCACAAAGAAGCTTATCGCAAAAACAAAAACAGCGAAAGAGAATTTATAATTCCCGCTGTTTTGATATAATGTCCGTCCGTAGCATAGCTGGATAATGCAGCAGATTCCGATTCTGAAGATCGGGGGTTCGAATCCCTTCGGGCGGGCCAAAAAATCCGACAAGTTTCGACTTGTCGGATTTTTTTATCCAAGCCGACAGGCTTGGTATATCATCACGCGTCAGCGTGTATATCATTAACAACGGCATCGCCGTTGTTGTATCTCATCACACCTTTAGGTGTGTATTTCTGTCGGCTTGATGATATACAAAACTTCGTTTTGATGATATGCAATTCCTGCGGAATTGATGATATACAAGGCTTCGCCTTGATTCCTTTAGGTTGATTTGATATAATCATCTCAACAAATAAGAATTTTACGGAGGGAGTATATTATGAATAAAGCAGGAAAAATCATATTGATAATATTATCAATTGTAGTAGCCTTAATAGTTGGCGGTTACCTTTTAGTCGTTGCTTTTTGGAACGGCACATTCAACTTTATGCTTCCAAAGGAAATCGCAACTTATCATAGTCCCGATGCAGAATGTTCGCTTGTTTTTGAGCAAATGGGTGACCCTGCATGGCCTTTTGGTCCAACGGATGTTAGATTAACCCTTAAAAATTGTAATGGAGAAATTATTGAGCGTGTATCTACTCAGCTTAGCGATGATGGTGCAAATGCGAGCGAACACAACATTGCGTCTATTTCTTGGAACGATGATGCGGTAATTGTTGTTCTTAGAGCTTCAGAGATGAAGGACAAGGAAATATCAATAGCATATAATAAGAGTTAAACAAATTCC
The DNA here is from genome assembly GCA_017380575.1 of Clostridia bacterium. Lineage (GTDB taxonomy): Bacteria > Bacillota > Clostridia > Oscillospirales > Acutalibacteraceae > CAG-488. Next base: position 21,456 of record JAFODS010000045.1, read on the forward strand.
AATTTATCTAGTTGTTGCTATTTTGAGCTGTAAACACAAAAAAGAGAGCATCACCATCAGGTGGTGCTCTTTTTTCGTTCGAAGGGATTCGAAGCCTGAGAGGGTGAGCACCGTTTAAAAAGAGTGTTGCACTTCACTAGTGAAATTAAACCGTCCTTGTGTTTTAAGGACGGTTTAGTTTTTCCTGAAAAAATCTTTTTTATCGTACCTACATTTTCTGACTACATTACAAATTCGGGGTTGTCGGGCTTTTCAGTGGTGCAGTTTTCAGGCCCCCTTGCCTAAAGGGGGCTGGCACGACGAAGTCGTGACTGGGGGATATTTTTAAAGAAAACAACGAAATTCAAATATTTTTTCTAAAAGTATCCCTCCGTCTTTTGCTTCGC